>NZ_JBITJM010000003.1:0-565771 GCF_044460025.1 Streptomyces sp. NPDC050161
CCAGCACGCCGCCGGCGCGAGGAAAGCTCCGCCCGCTGTGCTTCCTGAAAGGGGGGCCGTTCGCGGGACGAACCAGGTCGATCCGGTACTGCGGAAACTGGCCGTCCGGCTGGCGGAGGTGGTCAGCTCGGCGAATGCCTGGGACGCTCCCGCGGAGGATTCACCACCAAGATCCACCTCGTCGCCGAGGGACGGTGCCGGCCCCTCGCCCTCATCCTGACACCCGGACACTACGGCGACGGCCCCCAGCTCGAACGCGTGCTGGAGCAGGTCTCCGTGCCCCGGGCCGGAGCCGGACGGCCCCGCACCCGGCCCGACCGTGTCCTGGCGGACAAGGCCTACACGTCCCGGAAGAATCGCCGTTACCTGCGACGACGCGGAATCCGGCACACCATCCCCGAACGTCTCGACCAGCAAAGACACCGCCGCAGTCGAGGTTCCCGAGGCGGCCGGCCCGCCGGTTTCGACAACGAGCGCTACAAGAAACGCAACACCGTCGAACGCGCCATCAACCGCCTCAAAGGCTTCCGGGCCATCGCCACCCGCTACGAGAAACGCGCCTACATCTACCTCGGCACTCTAACCCTCGCAGCACTCATGATCTGGCTCCGCACATGATCCGAGAAACAGTGCCTAGCGCCGCACAGTCCTGGATACGTACGGAGGGGCGGGGCCCGGCAGGCCCCGCCCCTCTGGCATGCGCTGTCCGGCGGCTCAACTCTCCTGTTCGAGCAGCCTTTCCAGTATCGCCAGCGAGTTGCGCGGCGACTCGGCCTGGGCGCTCAGCCGGTCCATGACGGCGAGGTAGTGGTCGACGTCGTCGCGCTTGTCCAGATAGAGCGCGCTGGTCAGCTGCTCCAGGTAGACGATGTCCGGCAGGTCCGGCTCCAGGAACCGCAGGATGGTGATCGGCCCACCGGCGGCGGCCAGCCCGCCGAGGCTGAACGGGGCGATCTGCAAGGTGACGTTGGGCAGCTTCGACATCGTCAGGAGATGCCGCAGCTGCTCGTCCATCACCTTCCGGTCGCCCAGCGGACGCCGCAGGGAAGCCTCGTCTATCACCGCCCACAGCCGCGGCGCGTGCGGAACGCTGAGCAGCTGCTGACGCTGCATCCGCAGTGCCACCCGGCGCTCGATCTCATCGGCCGACGCCCGCGGATGCCCGAGCTTGGTCACCGCACGGGCGTAGTCAGGGGTCTGCAACAGGCCGGGCACGAACTGCACTTCGTAGGTGCGGATGACCGACGCCGCCTCTTCGAGGCCGATGTGGGTCTCGAACCAGCCGGGCAGTACGTCGCCGTACTGGTGCCACCAGCCCGGCGTGCTGGTGCGGCGGGCGAGCGCGAGGAAATCGGCGCGGTCCGCTTCGTCCGTGACGTTGTAGAGCGTCAGGAGATCGGCGACGTCGCGTTCCTTGCAGCTCACCCGGCCCAGTTCGAGGCGGCTGATCTTGGCGTGCGAGCCGCGGATCGCGTCGCCCGCCGCCTCGCGGGTGATGTGAGCGGCCTCCCGCAGCCTGCGCAGCTGGGTACCCAGGACGATGCGCAGAACCGTCGGTCCGCCACGCGGGTGCTCCAGATAGTGGCGCAGAGAGGGCTCGCGACTCGGCTGCGCGGCGATCATGCAGACTCCCCAGGGTGGTCGGGCGAGCGCCCAGTGTCCCACCGCCGGATGGATACGTACAGCGGATCGACTATCCGGCCGACATATGCGTCAGTCACGGCCGATCATGTCGTCGAAATCGCCGTCCTTGGCGCCTTGGACGAAGGCCGCCATCTCCTCGCGGGTGTAGACGAGCGCGGGGCCCGTCACATGCCGTGAGTTGCGCACCGCCACCCCGCCGTCGGCAAGAACTGCCAGCTCAACGCAGTTGCCGCTGGGGTTGCTTCGACGGCTCTTGCGCCAGTTCGCGTGCTCGATACGGGTCGCCGATATGCCGTTGGGCACCGTCTCCATCACTGCTGCTCCTTGCTGGAGGCTCCGCCTCCGACCGTTTTCCGGCCTGCGATCACGTTGGCGTGAACAAGCCCATGTGCGGCCGTCCTTACCGATGTACTTGCAGATGCACTTGCAGCGAGGGACGGCTGACGAGGATATTAGCTGTCCTGGGCAACTCCGCCCAGCCCCAGAGAGCGCCCCTTCGCGGAGATCGTGATGACGACACATCCGGCAGAGACCGTGCACACAAGCCTGTGGGAGGAGCCGTGTGACGACCCCTGGTGGGTGCCGGGCCCGGATTCCTTCGCCGCCTGCGCGCTCAGCGTCTCGGGCCGTACCGTCGCGGACGCCCGGCGGTTCACCCGGGCGACGCTTCAGGGCTGGCGGATGTGCGCCACGGTCGCCGACGACGCGGCCCTGATCGTCTCCGAACTCGTCAGCAACGCACTGCGGTACGGCATCAGGAAGGCCGTCGCCGGCACCGGCGGCACAGCGCAGCAGGGCCCGGTCCATCCGGCCTGGCTGGCCCTGACCCGGCAGCACGGCGGCGTGCTGTGCGCGGTGTCGGACGGCGGCGCCGCGGCCCCCGTGATGGGCACCCCCGGCCTGCTGGCCGAGTCGGGCCGTGGCCTGCAGATCGTCGACCAGCTCAGTGACGCCTGGGGGTGGACGCCGCCCGACCACTCCGGCAAGACGGTCTGGGCCGCCCTCTCCTCCCGCGGCTGACGGCCGTGGACCTGTTGGCGCTGCGCTACTTCCAGACCGTGGCCCGCCGCGAGCACATCAGCCGGGCCGCCGAGGAACTGCGGGTGGCGCAGCCCTCGGTGAGCCGCACCATCGCCAGGCTGGAAGCCGAGCTGGGGGTGCCGCTCTTCGACCGCCAGGGCCGCACCATCCGCCTCAACCGCCACGGCGCCGCCTTCCTGCGGCGCGTCGACCGCGCGCTGGGCGAACTCGACGACGGACGGCGGGAGCTGGCCGACGCGGCGGGGCCAGGCCGGGGCAGCGTGAGCCTCGCCGCCGAGACGCTGCTGCCGCTCACCGACCTGCTGGCCGGCTTCCGCGCCGCGCACCCGGAGGTCACCGTCCGCCTCCACCAGTCCACCGCCGACGTCATGTCCGAACAGCTCAGGGCCCGCGAGGTCGACTTCTGCGTCGCCTCGCAGCCGCTGTACGGGCCCGGCTTCGACGCGGTGGAACTGCTGCGTGAGGAGGTGCTGCTGGCGGTGCCCGACGGACATCCGCTGGCCGCCAGGGAACGGGTCACGGTCGACGAACTGGTCGACGAACCGTTCCTCATCACCCGGCAGGGCCACTGGCAACGCGCCCTGCTCGACCGGCTGTTCGCCGGGATCGGCTGCCGGCCGCTGATCGCCTGCGAGGGCGACGAACCCGGTGTCACCCACCCTCTGGTGGCCGCGGGGCTCGGCGTCGGCCTGCTGCCCGCGGTCTCCCGGGCCGGTGTCGCCCACACCTCGCTGTCCCTGGTGCGGCTGGACGCCCCCGACTGCGTGCGCACCCTCAGCCTGGTCCACCGCGCGGACACCTATCTGTCGGTGGCCGCCGCCCGCTTCGCGGAACTCGCCGTCGCCCACTTCAAAACGGCGGCAGGGAAGGCCGCGTGAGGCGCCGCGCGCTCCCGCCGGGCGGCGCCCCGCTCAGCCGTCGGCGCCCGGCAGCCCGAATGCGTCCAGGATCCGCTCGGCGGCCAGCGTCGCCGTGAGGGCGCCGTCCCGGACGTCCTGCTCGATCCCCGGGCTCAGCTTGCGGACCTCGGGGTGGTTGCGGAGCCGGTCGATGAGCTGGTCGCGGACCATCGTCCACGTCCAGTCCACCTGCTGCGCACGGCGCCGCTCGGCCAGCGCGCCGGTGGACTCCAGCAGCGTGCGGTGCTGCTCGACGCGCTCCCAGAGCGTGTCGAGTCCGGTGCCCTCGCGGGCGCTGCAGGTCAGCACCGGCGGCGTCCAGGCCGCGTCCGGAGGCTGCAACAGGCGCAGCGCGCCGGACAGTTCACGGGCCGCCGCGCGCGCGTCCCGCTCGTGCGGGCCGTCCGCCTTGTTGACCGACACCAGGTCCGCCAGCTCAAGGACCCCCTTCTTGATGCCCTGGAGCTGATCGCCGGTACGGGCCAGGGTCAGCAGCACGAACGTGTCGACCATGTTCGCGACGGTGGTCTCGGACTGGCCGACGCCGACCGTCTCCACCAGCACGACGTCGTAGCCCGCCGCCTCCATCACGATGATGGACTCCCGGGTCGCCCGCGCCACGCCGCCCAGCGTGCCGGAGGTAGGGGAGGGGCGGACGAACGCGGCGGGGTCGGTCGCCAGCCGCTCCATCCGGGTCTTGTCACCCAGGATGGAGCCGCCGGTACGGCTCGACGACGGGTCGACGGCCAGCACCGCCACGCGGTGCCCGGCACCGGTCAGCCGCGTGCCCAGCGCGTCGATGAAGGTCGACTTGCCGACCCCGGGCACCCCGCTGATCCCCACCCGCCGGGCCGCGCCCGAGAACGGCAGCAGCTCGACCAGCAGCCGCTGGGCCGCCGCACGGTGATCGGCGCGGGTGGACTCCACGAGGGTGACGGCGCGCGCGATCCACGCCCTGGACCCCGCGCGGACCCCCGCGGCGTACCGCTCGACATCGATCCTCACAGGCATCGGCCGCACCGGCTCACAGCTCGTGGCCGAGGACCTGTGCCAGGTCCTTCACCAGGTCGTACGCGGCATCCGGGATGACCGTGCCGGGCGGGAAGACGGCGGCGGCGCCCATGTCGCGCAGCGTCTGCACGTCCTGGGGCGGGATCACCCCGCCCACCACGACCGTGATGTCCTCGCGGTCCTCGGCCGCCAGCGCCTCGCGCAGCGCGGGCACCAGCGTCAGATGGCCGGCCGCAAGCGAGGACACCCCGACGATGTGCACGTCGGCCTCCACCGCCTGCCGCGCCACCTCGGCCGGGGTCTGGAACAGCGGGCCGACGTCCACGTCGAAGCCCAGGTCGGCGAAGGCGGTGGCGATCACCTTCTGGCCGCGGTCGTGGCCGTCCTGGCCCATCTTCGCCACCAGGATGCGCGGCCTGCGGCCTTCGGCGCGCTCGAACTCGGCCACCAGACCGCGGGTGCGCTCGACACCGGATGAGGGGCCCGCTTCGTCTCGGTACACACCGGAGATCGTACGGATCTGGCCGGAGTGCCGTCCGTAGACCGACTCCAGGGCGTCCGAGATCTCGCCGACCGTCGCCATCGCGCGGGCCGCGTCCACGGCGAGCGCCAGCAGATTGCCCTCCAGGCCGTCGCCGGGCGGCGAGGCCGCGGCCGTGGACAGCGCCCGCAGCGCCTCCTGGCACGCGCTCTCGTCGCGCTCCGCGCGCAGCCGCCGCAGCTTGTCGATCTGCTGGGCGCGCACCGCGGAGTTGTCGACCTTGAGGACGTCGATCTCCTCGTCGGTCTCCACCCGGTACTTGTTGACACCGATCAGCGCCTGCCGGCCCGAGTCGATCCGCGCCTGGGTGCGGGCCGCGGCCTCCTCCACGCGCAGCTTCGGGATGCCCGCGTCGATGGCCTTCGCCATGCCGCCGGCCGCCTCGACCTCCTCGATGTGCTGCCAGGCGCGCCGCGCCAGATCGTGGGTGAGCTTCTCGACGTACGCGCTGCCGCCCCACGGGTCGATGACCCGGCAGGTGCCCGACTCCTGCTGGAGGAAGAGCTGGGTGTTGCGGGCGATGCGGGCGGAGAAGTCGGTCGGCAGGGCGAGGGCCTCGTCGAGCGCGTTGGTGTGCAGCGACTGGGTGTGGCCCTGGGTCGCCGCCATCGCCTCCACGCAGGTGCGCGTGACGTTGTTGAAGACGTCCTGCGCCGTCAGCGACCAGCCCGAGGTCTGCGAATGGGTGCGCAGCGAAAGGGACTTGGGATTCTGCGGGTCGAACTGCTGGACAAGGCGGGCCCACAGCAGCCGCGCCGCGCGCAGCTTCGCGATCTCCATGAAGAAGTTCATGCCGATCGCCCAGAAGAAGGAGAGGCGAGGGGCGAAGGAGTCCACGTCCATCCCGGCCGCCATGCCCGCGCGCAGGTACTCCACGCCGTCGGCGAGGGTGTACGCCAGCTCCAGGTCGGCCGTCGCGCCCGCCTCCTGGATGTGATAGCCGGAGATCGAGATGGAGTTGTAGCGCGGCATCTTCTGCGAGGTGTACGCGAAGATGTCGGAGATGATCCGCATCGAGGGCTGCGGCGGATAGATGTAGGTGTTGCGGACCATGAACTCCTTGAGGATGTCGTTCTGGATGGTCCCGGCCAGCTTCTCGGGCGGCACGCCCTGTTCCTCGGCGGCCACGATGTAGAGGGCGAGAACGGGCAGCACCGCGCCGTTCATCGTCATCGACACCGTCATCTTGTCGAGCGGGATGCCCTCGAAGAGCTGCCGCATGTCGTAGATCGAGTCGATCGCCACACCCGCCATGCCGACGTCGCCCGTGACCCGCGGATGGTCACTGTCGTAGCCGCGGTGGGTGGGCAGGTCGAAGGCGACCGACAGGCCCTTCTGGCCCGCCGCGAGGTTGCGGCGGTAGAAGGCGTTGGACTCCTCGGCGGTGGAGAAGCCGGCGTACTGCCGGATGGTCCACGGCTGGTTGACGTACATCGTCGGGTACGGGCCCCGCAGATACGGCGCGATCCCCGGGTAGGTGCCCAGGAAGTCCACGTCCGCCAGGTCCGCTTCCGTGTAGAGCGGCTTGACGTCGATGCCCTCGGGCGTCTCCCAGGTCAGGTCGTCGACCCCCTTGCCGGTGGCCTGCTGCACCGCGTCGGCCCACTGCGCCGCGTCGCCCGCGGCGTCCGCGTCGCCGAGTTCCACGCCGCTGAAGTCCGGGATGACGCCCGCCTGTTGCGTCGTGCCGTCCATCACGCCACCTCCATGACATCCAGGGCCGAGGCGAGGGCCTCGACCGCATCGCAGCCCGCGAAGACGTACGCGTCCACGCCTGCCTTACCGAATTCCTCGCGCCACTCGCCCGGCCTGCCCGCCAGGACCACCCGCCGCGCCCCCGCCGCCTTCAGCGCAGCCGCGACACCGGCCGCCTGCTCGGCGTAGAGCGCGTCGCTCGCGCACAGGCAGGCGATGCGGGCACCACTGGCGGCGAACGCGGCGGCGACCGATTGCGCGTCCACCGACGGGGGTTCCTGCACCGTCTCGATGCCGCCCGCCTGGAAGAGATTGCCGGCGAACGCCACCCGTGCGGTGTGCGCCGCAGCCGGGCCCAGCGCCGCGACGAACACCTTCGGGCGCGCCCCGGTGGCCGCCAGATGCGCGTCGGAACGGGCCCGCAGCGCCTCGTACGCATCGTCCCTGCGCACCCGCGGCAGCCCGCCGCCGGCCGGTACCGGAGCCGGATCGCGGTGCACCGGCGGTTCGGCCAGGTGCGGGAACTCGCTGACGCCGGTGATCGGTTCGCGGCGGGTGGCGAGCCTGCGGGACCTCTGCTCCCAGGTCGCCGCGAGCCGTCCTGACACCGCGCCGGACCGCAGGGCCGCGGCCTGGCCGCCCGCGCCCTCGATCTCCTGGAACCAGGCCCAGGCCGCGCGGGCCAGCTCGTCCGTCAGCTTCTCGACGTACCAGGAGCCGCCCGCCGGGTCGATGACCTTCGACAGGTGCGACTCATCGAGGAGCACCGACTGCGTATTCCGGGCGATCCGGCGGGCGAACGCGTCCGGCACGCCGAGCGCCGCGTCGAACGGCAGCACCGTCACCGCGTCCGCGCCGCCCACCCCGGCGGAAAGCCCGGCGACCGTGGTGCGCAGCATGTTCACCCACGGGTCGCGACGGGTCATCATCACCGACGAGGTGACCGCGTGCTGGCGCTGCGCGCGGGCGGCGGGCGAGGCGCCGCACACCTCGGCGACCCGCGCCCACAGCCGCCGGGCGGCGCGCAGCGTGGCGATGGTCAGGAACTGGTCGGCGGTGGCGGCGTAGCGGAACTCCAGCTGGCCGCAGGCGGCGTCGATGTCCATGCCCGCGGCGGTGAGCGCCCGCAGATAGGCGACGCCGGTGGCCAGCGAGCACGCCAGCTCCTCGGCGGCCGAGCCGCCCGCCTCGTGGTACGGCAGGGCGTCAACGGACAGCGCCCGCAGGCCGGGCGCCTGTGCCGCGCAGCGCACGGCGAGTTCCGCGGCGGCCGACAGGTGCGCGTCCAGGGCCGCGTCGCTGCCGCCGCGGGCGACGATGCCCAGCGGGTCGGCGCCGAGCGTGCCGGTCGCGGCGCCGAGCGGTACCCCCGCGGTGCCGTAGAGCCGCCACAGCTCATCGGCGGCGGCGGCGAAGTCCGCGCCCGCGTCCAGCGCCACCGCGGCCAGGTCCAGGTAGACGCCGTCGAGCGCTTGGGGGAGCGAGGCCACCGGGATGCCGTCGGCGCCGACGGTCAGCCACAGGGACGTCACGCCGTTCTCCAGGTCGGCGAGTACCGAGGCGTTGGCGCGGCGCGGATCGGTGTACGCCTGCCGCTGGCGGACGTCCCACCCGGACGCGGTGGTTCCTTCCGGCCGGCCGGCCCGTACGAACGGGGCGAAGCCGGGGTAGCCGCCCGCCGTGCCGCCGTCATCGGCGGTGTACAGGGGGCGGACGCGGATGCCGTCCTGGAGGTCGGTGGCGAGGACGTCGTCGGGGGCGTCCGGCGTCGGGGTGACACCCGATTTGCGCAGCACGCCTTCGACGAGGCGCTGCCACTGCGCACGGTCGGCGTCCGGGAATGCGGCGGCCAGGGGGAGTTCGGGGGACTCGGCGGTCATGGCAGCAGGCTAGGCGAACGACCGTTAGCTGGAGCAGAGGCTCCTGCTGTGACCTTGCACTCGTTGACCTGGCGCCGGTCCGCACTCCGGAACGCGCGTTTGTGGCCCCCGAGGTGGCCGGTACGGTGGGCGCGGCACCCGACCGAGGAGCGGAATGTCCAGGACGACCACCGTGCGCCGGGCGACCGTCGCCCTCTTCGCCCTCGCCCTGCTCGCCACCGTCGCGGCGTCGGCGCTGCCGGGAGCCGCACGGCAGCGGGACGCGGCCTGCGTGGGACGCTCCCTCACCTCCTGGTCGCCCGACGCGGCGCGTACCGGGGAGTTCGCCCGCTACGGCGACCACGACACCCCCGCCGACGACTGGACCGGCGGCGACGGCACCCACTCGCTGCGGCTGCCCGACGGGCGGACGCTGTGGTTCTTCTCCGACACCTATCTCGACCGGGTGCATCCGCCGCCGAACCCCCGCGGCGAGCCGTACTCCTGGCGCACGGCCGACCACGGCGGCACCCCCTTCCTGCGGCACAACTCCGTGGTGGTGATGGACCGTTCGGGGCATCTGGAGCGGACGCTGACCGGCGGCGGGGCGGCTCCAGGTCCCTTCTTCCCCGACCCGCGGGGCGGCTGGCGCTGGCCGGTGCACGCGAGCGTGGAGCCCAGGACACCGGGCTCGGCCGACAAGGTCGTCCGGGTCCTGCTGTGGAACCGCGCCCCCGGCACCGGGCCCTGGGTCTTCGGACAGCCGCGCGGCACCGAGGTCGCCACCCTCTCCCTCCCCGGCCTGCGCCTGGAGGGCATCAAGGAGACCGTCGGCCAGAGCGCCGTGGCCGACCCCGCCGAGCGGGTCCTCTACGGCACCGCGGCGGTACGCGACGGCGGCTGGACGTACGTCTTCGGCGGCGACGACCCGCCCTCCGTGCCGGGTTCCAGCGCCTACCTCGCGCGGGTGCCCGACGGGCGCCTCGCCGACCGCGCCGCCTGGCGGTTCTGGGACGGCGCGCACTGGGCGCGTGGGCCGGGGAGCGCGAAGCCGGTGCTGCGGGACGGCGGGCGGCGCGGGGTGGGCAGCTCGTTCACCGTGGTGCGCGACGGCGCCACCTGGGTGCTGGTCACCATGGACACCGGGGGGAGCGGCGCGGCCGGCCTGTCGGACCTCACCAGCTACTGGGCCTGCTCGCCGCACGGCCCCTGGCACGGCCCGAACGGCCGGATCGCGCCGCCCCGCCCGCCCGGCGCCGACCCCCGGTACACCGCGGTCTACAACCCGCAGGCGCACCCGGAGTTCAACGCGTCGGGGCGGCTGCTGCTCAGCTACGACATCAACTGGCTCGGCCCGCCCGGCGAGGCGCCCGACAGCCGCCTCAACGACAACGTCGGGCTCTACCGGCCGCGCTTCCTCCGGGTGCGGCTGGGGCCTGCCGACCGGTGACCCGCCTCGCTACTTGCCGTGCCGTTCCCGCCAGGCGCGGGCCCGTTCGTCGATGTCGAAGGGGGTGAGCCGGAGCGGCGGGCCTTCGAGCGGGGTGCGCAGGGCCGCGCGGATCTTCTCGTTGACGGCCGTGAGGATGCGCCGCAGTGCCGCCTCCGTGGGGGCGTTCGCCGCGGCTTCCTCCGCTTCCTCGGCCTCCTTGCGCAGGGCGAGCGAGGGCGGCAGGTAGGACAGGCTCTCGCGGGTCATCTTGTCCTTGACCCACCACATCTCGTCGTACGGCTTGTCGAGGTGCGGGAGGGGTTTGCCGACGCCGGGCAGTTCGGCGAAGTCACCCCGTTCCTGGGCCTCGCGGATCTGCTTGTCGATCCAGGACTCGAAGCTGACGCCGGGTGGTTTGCGCTCGGTCATCGCGTGAATCTCCCGAGGGTTCAGGGGCCTGCCGGACCTTTCCTTGGCACGCGGGTGCCTGTCTTCACGGTAGCGCGCGCCTCATTCGGGCGAGTCGGTCGGCGGGCTCGCGGCCGGGGTCGGCTGGAGCACCGGGAACGCGGTGTTGCCGCCGCAGACCATCGGGCCGACGCGGTCACCGGAGCCGGTCAGGTTCACGATGACCTCACCCGGCGGCTTGTCGCCTGGGATCCGGGCGTTGGCCGCCGTGCACACCAGCTGGCTCAGCGACGCGGTGTCCAGCTTCCGCGGGGTCAGGGGCAGCGCGATGTCGACCTTTCCGGCGCCGGTCTCCGCGGTCGGCCGGTCGGAGAGCTTGGGCAGGACGCTGGTCAGGCCGCGCTGCCGCTCGGCGTGGTTGGGCCCGGCCAGCAGCAGGTCGATCGCCTGCTGCGGGTCGACGGGTTCCTTCGCCGGACGGGTCGCCGAGCGCAGCCCCGCGGGCCCGTAGAAGAAGAGCTGGACGTCGGCGTCCGGGCGGCCCGGTGCCTTCACCCCGGTGGCGGGCACTCCGGCGTCGATCACGTCGGTCGGTGCGATCCCGCAGCCGGACAGCGCGGCTGCGGACCAGCCGGCCAGCAGCAGCCCGCCGAGTGTGATCCCCACGGTGCGCAGGGTGCGCGGCGCCCTCATGCGGTGGCCTTCTTCCCTGTGACGCCGGGGCGTGCGGGGGCCGGTCCCGGCGCGTCCCCGGTGTCCGCGGTCTCCGGCTCCGTCGTGGACGGCGCCGCGGGCCGCCCGGCCGCCTCCGCCTCCGTGCTGCCGGTATCCGCCGCCGTGTGACCGTCCGGTGCCTCCTCGTCCGGCGTGTCCTCGTCCGTCGCGTGCCGGGGCAGTTCCACGGTGAACACCGCGCCGCCTTCGGGGGAGTTGGCCGCCCGTACCGAGCCGCCGTGCAGCCGGACGTTCTCCTGCGCGATGGCCAGCCCGAGACCGCTGCCCTCGGAGCGGGCGCGGGCCGAATCGGCCTTGTAGAAGCGGTCGAAGACGTGCGGCAGCACCTCGGGGTCGATGCCGGGGCCGCTGTCGGCGATCTCGATGCGCAGGAGGTCGTCCCCGGGCGCCGGGGCGTACAGCCGCACCCGCACGGGATCGCCGCCGTGGTGCAGGGCGTTGCCCACGAGGTTGGCGACCACCACGTCGAGCCGCCGCGGGTCGAGACGGGCGCGCACGGCGGCGGGCAGGTCGGCCGTCACCCGGTCCTGCCAGGCGCGGGCCTGCAAGGTCTTGCGGATGGTCTCGGCCACGTCCACCTCGTCCGGGTGCAGGGCCGCGGCCCCCGCGTCGAACCGCGACACCTCCATCAGGTCCTCCACCATGCGCGCCAGCTTCCCGGTCTCCTGGCTGATCAGCCGCACGGCGGACGCGGTGTCCGGGTCCAGCGCGTCGGCGTCCTCGTCGAGCACGTCGGTGACCGCGGTCATCGCCGCCAGCGGTGTCCGCAGCTCGTGCGACACATCGGCGGCGAACCGCCGGGAGTTGGACTCAAGACGCCGCAGCTCCGCCACGTTCTCCTCCAGCTTCGCCGCCATGTCGTTGAACGACCGGGAAAGATCGGCGAGTTCGTCGGTTCCCTTGACCTCCAGGCGGGTGTCCAGCTTCCCCTCGGCGAGCCGCCCGGCCGCCTGCCGCACCCCCCGTACGGGACGCAGCACGCCCCGGGCGGCCAGCAGCGCGGGGATCACGGACAGCGCGAGCACCGGCAGCGCACCCCGCTGCGCCGCGCTCACCAGCGCCTCGACGTTCGCCTCCTCGGCGTTCAGCGGCAGCTGCGCGTAGACGGACAGCGCGGACGCCCGGCCGTCGCTCTGGCGCACCGGCATGCCGATCAGCAGCCAGGGATCGCCGCCGCGCTCGACGCGCTGGAAGGCGGGCACATGGCGGGTCTCGACCGACTTGCGCAGGTCGTCCGGCACCACGACGGTGCCGCTCAGCGGGGACGCGCCGCCGTCCGGCGCGCCGCGGTAGTGCACCGCGATGTCCCAGTCGCGGGACTTCCCCGACCGCTCCAGCTGCACCCGGAACGAGTCGAGGTCCGCGCGCGCGGGCGGCACCGCCAGCTCGGGGGCCAGCGAGTTGATCTGTGCGCGCAGGTCGTTGACCGCGATGTCCTGGGAGCGCTGGAGGATGGCGTTGCGGGCCTCGCGGTACGTCAGGCCCGCGGTGGTCAGCGCGCTGACGGCGGCCACCAGCAGGAAGGCGACGACGAGCCTGGCCCGCAGGCCGCGCAGCAGCGAGCGGGGCGGTACGAGCCTGCGGGGGCGCCTCACAGGGGACCGAAGCGGTAGCCGAAGCCGCGCACGGTCTGGACGTAGCGGGGGCTGCGCGGGGTGTCCTCTATCTTCGTCCGCAGCCGCATCACACAGGCGTCCACCAGCCGCGCGTCACCGTGGTAACTGTGCTCCCAGACGTGCTCCAGGAGCTGCTGGCGGCTGAAGACCTGGCCGGGTGTGGCGGACAGGAACAGCAGCAGCTTCATCTCCGAGGGGGCGAGCGCCAGATCGTGGCCGCTCTTGGCGACGACCAGGCCCGCGCGGTCTATCGCCAGCTCGCCGTACGACTCGACGGGGGCGTGGCCGGTCTCGGCTGCGGCGCTGCCGTCGGCGGGCAGCGCGGTGCGCCGCAGCACCGCGCGCATCCGGGCCTCCAGGACCTCGCCGCGTGCCGGTTTGACGATGTAGTCGTCGGCGCCGGCCTCCAGGCCGAGCACCACGTCGAGGTCTTCGCCGCGGGCGGTGAGCATGATGATCGGCAGTTGCCGCTCGGCGCGGATCAGCCGGCAGACCTCGAAGCCGTCCTTGCCGGGGAGCATCAGGTCCAACAGGACGATATCGGGCCGGAATCCCGGCAGGACGTCGAGCCCTTCCTCGCCACTGCCCGCAGCCGCCACTTCGTGGCCGCGCCGCCGCAGCGCGAGCGAGACTCCGTCCCGTACGGCGGCGTCGTCCTCGATCAGAAGTACACGTGGCATGGGCCCAGTATCAATAACTTTCATGATGGATCGGTAACAGGAGCATCCTGACCGGTTTCCAGCGCATCTGTCGTAGTGCAGGGCGGCGCGTGGGTGGCAGCACGCGAAGCCGCCGGACCGCACACGGACATGAAGACAGCGCGAGGGACGGGATCGACATGGCACGGCGCTTCGGGGTCGAAGGCAACATCATCGGAGCAGCCGCGGCGGGGGTGGTGGCGCTCGCGGTCGCGGGGGTGCTCACCTTCACCCAGCTCGGCAGCTCCGAAACGGCCCAGGCGGAGAGCGTCGACACCGGCAGGCAGAAGGCCGCGCAGCCCGAGACCCGCAAGGTGGACCCGTCGATCGTGCACGCGTCGGACCGTCCGGGGCGGAGCCTGAACATCACCATCGACGACGGACCGGACCCGGTGTGGACGCCGAAGGTCCTGGAGGTCCTGAAGAAGCACCACGTCTCCGCGGTGTTCTGCATGATCGGGCCGCAGGCGAAGGCCCATCCCGACCTCGTCAAGCAGGTGGTAGCCGCGGGCCACCGGCTCTGTGACCACACCATCAGCCACAACACCGGCATGGACCACCGGCCGGAGAGCTACCAGGCGCAGCAGATACTCGACGCCCAGAAGATGATCGAGGACGCGGCGGGCGGCGCCCGGGTCGACTACTACCGCGCCCCCGGCGGCGCGTTCACACCGTACAGCCGGAAGCTGGCGGCCGGCCACGGGATGCGTCCGCTGGGCTGGAACATCGACAGCAAGGACTTCGAGGGCGGCAGCGTCGCGACCATCGAGGCGACGGTGCGCGGCGAGCTGCCGAACGGGCCGACGGTGCTCTTCCACGACGGCGGCGGCGACCGGTCGCGGACCGTCGTGGCCTTGGACCAACTGCTGTCCGAGCTGCGGCAGCAGGGCTACGGCTTCGGCTTCCCGCAGCGCTGAGGGACCGGCCGCGGTGCCGGGCCGCCGCGGGCGGGAGCCGGCGGCCCGCCCGCGGCGGTTCACGCCGCGCCGAAGAGCGCGGCGAGCCCGCCGTCGACGTCCAGATGCGCCTGCTCCTGCCCCGCGGGCACCGCCGCGTAGGAGCGGGCGAGGAAGCGCTGCACATCGGCCGTTCTCATCTGCACCATGGCGACGCCCTCGTCCGCGTGGAACTCCATGACCGTGCGCTCCGGGCCGTAGGGCCGCACCCGTACGTCGCCCCGGCCCGCGGGGGTGTGCAGTCCCTCGGCCAGCAGTTCGCGGGCGAACGCCCAGTCCACCGCCGCACCGTCGAGGGAGATCTCCGGCGGGAACGACATCCGGACCGCGAGCGGGTCGGCGGGCTGGTAGTGCAGCACAGCCGGTACCGCGTGCGGGCCGGGCGCGGTCGCGATGAGACGGACCTGTACGGCTTGGTCGATGACACTGGTGGGCATCGCGGCTGCTCCCTCACGGCTGTCGGTTCATGGGCACGGCTCACCCTCTAGGACGGTCAGGACGGGCTCGTCGTGCACGCGACAGGTGTGTGATCTGTGTCATGGGACGAATCGACGCCGGGGAACGGGGTAACCGCAGGGGCCGGGAAACCGCGCACCGGCCCGCGCGTCAGCCGTCCGCGGGCCGGTCCGGGTGCAGCAGGAACGCGTCGATGATGCCCGGCGCCGTGTCCGCGGCGAAGGCCGGTGCGTCCGCCGCGGCGAGATCCGGAATGCGGTACCCGCCCTCGCCGGCGGCCACCGCCGCGGTCAGCGTCACCAGGCCGGACCGGCGGCCGGCCGGTGTGCTGGTGAAGGTCCACGCCGCGATGGCCGCGCGCTCCAGCGCGAGGGTGTCCCGGCTGAACGTGCCCGAGCGGACGACGAGATGACGGCCGTGCAGCCCGTGCCCCAGATTGCGGTACGCGTCCCGGGCCAGCCACAGCACGGCCGGCGTGGCCACCGCGGCGTAGATCCAGGCGGCGTGCAGCAGCACGGGCGCGCAGGCCAGGTCCGCCCCGGCGAGCACCAGGCCCGACCCGGCGAGTGCCAGGGTGCCGGGCAGCACCACCCACAGCAGCCCGCGCAGCCGCCGCCTGCGCAGCGCGGCCCGCGGGTGCCGCGCCAGGACGGGCCGGGCGGGAACGGCGGCGGACGGCGTGGACCGTCCTGACCTCCCCGCGCCTGACCTCCCCGCGCCTGACCTCTCCGCGCCGGGCACATCCGCCGCGGCGGACTCCGGGTCGGGGAACGGTGAGCGCAGGGTGCCGCCCGCCACCCGCAGCGCCACCGGGCGGGGCGCGGGCGGCAGTACCGCGCTGCGCCTGCGGTTCTCCTCGCGGTTGCCGAGGCCGCCCGCGACCGCCCGGACCAGTGCGCCGCCGCCGGCCCGCAGCAGCAGCGGCTCCCGCAGCAGCACGCCGCGCAGCCTGGCCCGTTCGATGGTGACCGCGCGGGTGGTGAAGAGCCCCCGCCGTATGCGCAGAGTCCCTGAATCCGCCCATTCCAGGCGGTAGTTCCACCAGTTCTCCGTGTAGAGGGCGGTCGCGCCGATCGCGCCGGCGGCGAGGACGGCGAGCAGGGCCGCGGGAATCGTCAGCCACAGCAGGCTGCTGCCGAACTCCTCGGCCGCGCGCCGGACCGGGCCGAGCTTCCACAGCTCGATGCCCATGCCGTCCAGCACCCGGTGGACCGCGCCGACCGCGACGAAGACGCCGCCGACGACCCAGAACGTCAGCGGCGCGTACCGCAGCCACCGCGGGCTGAACCGGGCCAGCAGCGGATCGCCCGCGGTCGCCCCGGTGTCCGCGCGCGCGAGCAGTTCGGCGCGCAGCTTCCCGGCCGCGGCGACCGTGAGCGCCTCCAGGGACAGCGCGCCGCCGCTTTCGGACGGGCTCGCGGTGCCGGCCCGCAGGACGGTGACGCCCAGCAGGCGGTGCAGGGGAGTGGCCGTCAGGTCGACGGTGCGGATGCGGTGCAGCGGCACGCTGCGCAGCCGCCTGGTCAGCAGCCCGCTGCGCACATCGAACGACTCGTCGGTGACGCGGAATGCGGTACGGGCCCAGCGGATCAGGCCGATGCAGGTGACGACGGCGAAGGAGGCGGCGACGGCGGCCAGCGTGATCCACGCGCCGGTGGTGATCCGGCCGCCGGTGGCCAGCGCGGTCAGCCCGAGCGAGCCGAGCGGCGCGGCGAGCCAGCCGCAGTGCACCAGCAGGGTGCGCGGGTCCAGCCGGCGCCAGGGCGCGGCGGGTACGGGGCTCCGGGGTGCGGTGCCGCTCATGCCGCGTCACCCCGGATGTCCTGCGCGGCCTCGCCGATCCGCTGGGACAGCGCCTCGGCGTCGGCGTCGGACAGCCCGGCGATCGTGATGTCCCCTGCGGTGGACACGGTGGTGACGGTGACCGTGGCCAGCCCGTACCGGCGCTGGAGCGGGCCGCGCAGCGTGTCGACCGTCTGCACCCGGGACAGCGGGGCGATCCGGCGCCGCTGCCGGAACCAGCCGGCCGACGCGTAGACGGCCAGGTCGCCCAGCTCCCAGGCGTGCACCGCGTACCGCCACCGCGGCATCACGAGGAGGTACGCGAGGGCGGGCAGTACGAGCACCACGCACAGCAGCGGGCCGAGCCAGGGCAGCGCGCCGGGGAAGAACAGGACGGCGCAGGTGGCGAGCGCCAGCGCGGTGAGCAGCAGCGGTCCGCTGAGCGTCAGCAGCGCCTGGGCCGTCCACCAGCGCCGGGCGCGGGGATCGACGCGGTGGCGCGGTGGGCGCAGCTGCGGGCGGGCGGGCCCGGTGGCGGGCGGAACGGCAGGTGGCACGGCAAGCTCCCCGTTTCCAAGTCAATCGTATTGGAGAGCGGTACGTTATAACGGTACGAGCGACTTGTAAAAGCGGCGGAACGTGACCGAGGGAGGGCGCGGGTGCCCAAGAAGGTGGACCACGAGACCAGGCGCAGGGAGATCTCCGAAGCGCTCTGGCGGATCGCGAGCACCCGGGGTCTGGACGGCGCGAGCCTGCGCGACGTCGCGGCCGAGGCCGGCATCTCGCTCGGCAGGCTCCAGCACTACTTCCGCACCAAGGACGAAATGCTCGGCTTCGCCCTGCGGCACATCAACGAGCTGGCCGACCGGCGGATCCGCGACCGCATCACCGCCATGGCGGAGGAACCGACGCCGCGCGCCGTGCTGCGCGCCTGCCTGTCGGGCATGCTCCCGCTCGACGACAAGAGCCGCACCGGACTCCTCGTCGGCGCCGCCTACTTCGTCCGCGCCGTGCACGACGAAAGCCTGCGCGCGGAGGCGAAGGAAGGCATCCCCCGCCTCCGCGCCTTCTTCGCCGGCCAGCTGCGCCGCGCGGCGGAGCGCGGCGAACTCCCGCCCGGCCGGGACACCGACGACGAGGCGATGCTCCTGATCAGCCTCGTCGACGGCCTCTCCACTTACGTCCTGCTGGACGTCCACCCGCCCGAGAAGGCGCTCCAGCTCCTCGACCTGCACCTGGCGGACCTCTTCGGCACCAGGCCACCGGACGCCACGGACTGACCCTGCCGCCCGGAATTCGGCCCGTGACCTGCGGCTACGCCTCGCGCAGCAGCGCCGCCAGATCGCCGTCGACGTCCAGATGCCGGGCCTCGTCACCCCGGGCGACGACCCCGTACGCCATGGACAGGAAGCACCGCAGATCCCGCGCCTCGAACTGGACCATCGCCAGCCCCTCGACGGTGTGGAACTCGGCCATGACGCTGCGCGGCCCGCACGGCCAGAAGTGCACGTCGCCGACGCCGGCGGGCCCCCGCAGCCCTTCCGTCAGCAGCTCGCGGGCGAAGGTCCACGCCACCTCGGCGCCGTCCAGGGACGCCTGCGGCGGGAACACCACCCGGACCGCGTAGGGGTCCGCCGGGTCGTAACGCAGCGCCGTGGGGATCTGCTGGGACCGTGGCTCGCTCGCGATGAGACGGGCCTGGACGGCGTGGTCGATGGCGGTGGGCATCGCCGGCTCCCTTGCGTTGGGTGCGCTTCCTTGTCCCTTCGACGCGCGAGTGTCCGCTGCGTCACGCCCCTACGCCGTATTCCTGAGTGAGCTGCGTCACGGAGCGGTGCGCGCGGGGCGCGACTCCCGGGCCGGGCGCTCAGTCCATCAGGCTGCCGAGCCGCCCTTCGAGCACGACCAGCAACTCGGCGAGCCCGTCGGAGAGTTGGTGCTGCCGCTGAGCGCCGATGCCGCCGAGCAGGGCCGCTTCGTAGCCCAGCTGCTCGGGCAGCAGCCGGTCGATGACGTCGCGGCCCTCGTCGGTGAGGGAGAGGTGGGCGACCCGGCGGTCCCGGTCGTCGGGCCGGCGGACGATCAGGCCACGCGTCTCCAGCTGCCGCACCCGCTTGGTGACGGCGGCGCCGGACGCGAAGGTCTCGCGGGCGATCCGGCCGGGTGTCAGCTCGCGGTCCATCCGGCGCAGGGTGCCCAGGATGTCGAACTCGGCGCGGGTGAGGCCGGCCCGCCGCAACGGGGCGTCGGCCGCCTGCTGGAGCAGCGCCGAACAGCGGTTGAGCCGCCCGATCAGCGCCATCGGGCCGGTGTCGAGCCCCGGGTGCACCTGCTGCCACTGACGCAGCACTCCCGCGACGATGTCCTCGGCCACCCGGGCTCTCCTCTCGGCCTGCCGTACGGCGCCTTCGCCCGCCGCCGTACGTCCCACACGTGCCGTACGTCCTCGGCTGCCGTACGTCCCCCAATTGTGCCTGCCGGGCACGCGGGTGCCCGCACGGGTCAGGCGACCGGCACCGGCCGCGCGAGCCGCCGGGCGAGCTGCGCCAGCGTGCGGTGCCCCTGCTGCTCGGCGTGGGTGACGCGCTCTTCCGGGAGGGCGCGCTGCCACCACTCGCCGGACGCCACGTCGACGGCCTCCCGCAGCTCGGCGAGGCAGGCGGCGAGCCGGTCGCGGGCCCAGCCGGTCTCCAGCGCGTCCTCCGTACCCGGCGCGGGATCCGAGGCGAGCAGCCGTTGCGCCGTGGCCGTGGCCGAGGCGACGCGGTCGAGCGCGCCGTGGATCCGGTCGGTGGCGCGGCGGTTGGTGACCAGCACGCAGCAGGCCAGGCCCACCACGGCGCCGACCAGGGTGTCGATCCAGCGGTCGGCGACGAGCGTGCGGGCCGGCAGCGGGTTGCCGAACTCGGTGAGCAGCAGCGCCATGGGCGTCACACAGACCGAGCCGAGCCAGTAGTTGCGGGTGATCCACGCCTCCGCGCCGAGCTGGAAGAGCAGGGCGAGGCCGATCATCGTGAGGTGGCCGGTGTGGATCAGCGGCAGCAGTGCGGTGAACAGCAGCAGCCCGAGCAGATTGCCGAGGGTGCGTTGCAGCGCACGCTGCCAGGACAGGGTGGTGTTGGCCTGGAAGACCGAGGCCGCGGTCACCACCGCCCAGTAGGGGTGGCCGACACCGAGCGCCATCGAGGCCCAGCCCGCCAGCGCGCAGCCCGCCGCGACCCGCAGGCCGATCGGCAGCAGCGGAGAGCCGGGCGCGAGCGCGGCGGCAAGCGCCCGGAATCCGCGCGGCCGTCCGGGCGCGGGCCGCCGCGGCCCGTCCGGGACCGCCGGATACGGGTCCAGGTCCGCGGACTCCGTGGTGACGCCGTCGAGTTCCTCGCGCTGCGCCGCCGAGAGCGGTACATCGGGGAGCGGCCCGCCGCCGCGTACCTCGCGCGCCCAGCCGCCGAGCAGCTCCGCCTCTCCTGCCGCCGTGCCGCCGCCGGGACCGGCCGGGCCTTCCAGGGCCGATTCGGCGCGGATGAGCAGCCGTTCGAGTCCGGTCCGCGCGGCGGCCTTGGCGGGGGTGCGGGCGGGCACGAGGAAGAGGGTGTGCCAGGCGGCGTTCACGGCGCCCGCGGTCGCCTGCCGTGCCTGCGCGGCCGGTCCGCCCGCGGGGTCCGTGCGCAGCAGGGCCGCCGCCGCTTCCAGTGCGCGGGCGGTGGCGATCCGCTCCGGACCGCGCGGCCGGATCAGAGAGGGCGCCATACAGACCAGCCAGGCCAGCGCACCGGCCCCCAGCGCCAACGCCAGGTGCAGGGGGATCTGGCCCGTCCGCTGGGGCACGAAGAAGGCCGACGCCGCGATGAAGGTGAAGATGAGATTGCCCGGCGGGCCGATCCGGGTCGCGTCGCAGACCATCTTGTGGACCGCGGCGAGCAGCGAGGCCAGCACCACCAGCAGGGCGGTGGAGGTGAGCAGGGACGCGGCCGTCAGGGCGGCGCCCAGGCTCGCGACCATGCCGGCCACCACCCACGGCAGGGTGCGGGCCCGCGCCGCGTACGGCAGGCCGTGCCCGTACAGCGCGCACATCGCCCCGGCCGATGTGTAGAGGATCAGATCCATCCGGCCCAGCGCGAACAGCGTCAGGTCGGGGACGGCCATCGCGACGACCGCGCTGAGCGCGGGCTTGTGCCAGATGTCGACGGGCCGGCGCAGTCGTACGGTGCTGCGCACCGGCAGCGGCCGGGCGCGCACGCCGCCTCCCGGCGCGTGCGTGACCCGCGTCCTCGTCGGCCTGGCATGCTTTCCCATGCCTGAACGTTAACAGGTGTTTTACCTGTAAAAAGAATCGCCCGCTGCGGGCACCCCGCCTTCCGCCGCCGCGAGCACCCGGGCCCGGCACTGCGACGGCGTGCCCCAGGCCGTCCGCAGCGCCCGTGCCTTGCGGATCCACAGCGACAGGTCCAGCTCCTCCGTGTAGCCGACCGCGCCGTGCAGCTGGAGCGCGGCCCGCGCCGCCCCGTACGCCGCCTCGCCCGCTGCGGCCTTCGCCGCCGCCACATCGCGCGACGCCGTACCGTCCGCGGCCCGCGCCAGCGCCACGGCCGCCGCGAACACCAGGGGCCTGGCGAACTCCAGGGCCAGCAGCGCGTCGGCCAGCCGGTGCTTGACCGCCTGGAACGAGCCGACCGGCACGCCGAACTGGGTGCGCTGCCGTACGTAGTCCACCGTGTCGGCGAGCAGGCGGCAGCCGGTGCCCAGGGCCTGGGCCGCGGTCAGCAGGGCCGCCGTGTCGGCCGCCGCGGCGGCGGCAGCCGTCACCGAGGGCCCGTGCACCAGCAGCTCGCCGTCCCCGGCGGGGCGGGCGAGGCGCCGCGCCGGATCGAGCGACGGCTGGACGGTGCCGTGCCCCGCCGGGCGCAGCAGCCGGTCGCCGGTCACCGCAAGCGTCACGTCGGCCGCGTCGGCGTCGAGCGCGTACGGGCCGTGCGCCGCGTCCGCGTACGAGACGAGGGCGGAGCCCGCCGCGATGCCGGGCAGCCAGGAAGCGGCCGGCTCCGGACGGTCGAGGCGCCCCAGCAGGACGGCGGCGGCGACCGACTCCACCACCGGCCCCGGTACCGCGTAACGGCCCAACTCCACGAAGGCGACGGTGAGTTCGACGGGCAGGAAGCCCGTGCCGCCGTGTTCGTCCGGTACCGCGAGCGCGAACACGCCGGCCCCGGCGAGCCGTTGCCACAGCTTCCGGCCAGGGCCGGTGTCGCCGCCCGCCCAGGCGCGGACCGCCGCCGGGGTGTCCGCGGCCCCCAGCAGCCGCCCCAGCGTCCGCCCGAACTCGCGCTGCTCGTCGTCGAGAAGAAAAGTCATCAGGTGCCGGTCCTTCCCTTGCGTTGTCGTGGCGGGCGGCGGTGCGGGCGCGGGGGTGTCCGGCGATGAACCTGACACCCCTGGCCCTACCGCCGTCCCTTGGGCAGTCCCAGCAGCCGTTCGGCGATGATGTCGCGCTGGATCTCGTTGGTGCCCGCGTAGACGGGTCCTGCCAGGGCGAAGGTCCAGCCGTCGGCCCAGCCGCCGTGTGCGGGGGCCTCGGTCGCGGTGTCGGCGAGTTCGCCCTCGGGGCCCAGGAGGTCGAGCGCGGTCTCGTGGAGCGCGATGTCCAGTTCGGACCAGAAGACCTTGTTGAGGCTGGACTCGGCGCCGAGATCCTCGCCCGCCGCGAGCCGCGCCGCGTTGGCGCGGGTGAACAGGTGGTAGGCGCGGGCCCCGATGACCAGGTCGGCGACGCGGTCGCGCAGCGCCGTGTCGGACGGGTCGGCGCGGTGGTTCCACAGCGCGACGAGGCGGTCGGCGGCTGCCGTGAAGCGCCCCGGGCTGCGCAGTGTGAGGCCGCGCTCGTTGCCCGCCGTGCTCATCGCCACCCGCCAGCCCTGGCCCGGCTCGCCGATCACGTCGTCGTCGGGGACGAACACCCCGTCCAGGAACAGTTCGGCGAAGGCGGGCTTGCCGTCCAGCCGTCCGATGGGCCGTACGGTCACGCCGGGCGCCGCGAGGTCGAACATCAGGTACGTCAGGCCGCGGTGCGGGCGGTCCGCGTCCGGGTGGCTGCGGAACAGGCCGAACGCGCGGTCGGCGAAGGCGGCCCGCGACGACCAGGTCTTCTGCCCGCTCAGCAGCCAGCCGCCCGCGGTCCGCACGGCGGTGGAGCGCAGCGAGGCCAGGTCCGAACCGGCCTCGGGCTCCGACCACGCCTGCGCCCAGACCACCGTGCCGTCCGCCATCGGCGGCAGGACGCGGGCGAGTTGGGCCTCGGTGCCGTGCGCGAAGAGGGTCGGCGCGAGCAGGCTGATGCCGTTCTGGCCGACCCGTCCGGGCGCACCGGCCGCGTAGTACTCCTCCTCGAAGAGCAGCCAGCGGGCGAGCGAGGCGTCCCGGCCGCCGTACCGGGCGGGCCAGGAGACCACCGACCACCGGTCGGCCGCCAGGGTGCGCTCCCACTCCCGGTGGGCCGCGAAGCCCTCCGCGGTCTCCAGGGACGGCAGGGGAGCGTCCGGTACGTGCGCGGCGAGCCAGGCGCGGGCCGTCCGCCTGAACTCCTCGTCATCCGGGGTGTGTTCGAGATCCATCGGCGGGCGGCCTCTCTGCTGATCGGCTCCTGGGCGCGCGGTCGCCGGCGGGTCCGGTGCGGCGCCGAGTGTTCCCTAACAAGTGTTTGGTAGGTTAGCGTACGGCCATGACGACCGAGAAGCCTTCGTATGTGCCGGGGCACGGACTGCTGGCCGGCCGGACGGCCGTCGTCACCGCGGCGGCCGGCGCCGGAATCGGCGGCGCCACCGCCCGCAAGCTGCTGGAAGAGGGCGCCGACGTCCTCATCTCCGACACCCACACGCGCCGCCTGGCCGAGTCGGCCGACCGGCTCGCCGCCGAGTTCGGCGCCGCCCGCGTCACCGCACAGCCCTGCGACGTCACCGACGAGGCACAGGTCGGCGCGCTCTTCGCACGGGCCGAAGAACGGCACGGCAGGCTCGACATCGTCGTGAACAACGCCGGACTCGGCGGCACCGCCGACCTCGTCGACATGACCGACACACAGTGGGACACGGTCCTCGACGTCACACTCAACGGCACCTTCCGCTGCACCAGAACCGCCCTGCGCCGGATGCGCGAACACCCCGGCACACCCGGCGGGGTCATCGTCAACAACGCCTCCGTCGTCGGCTGGCGCGCCCAGCGCGGCCAGGCCCACTACGCGGCGGCCAAGGCCGGTGTGATGGCACTGACCCGCTGCGCCGCCGTGGAAGCCGCCGCCTACGGAGTCCGGGTCAACGCCGTGTCACCCAGCCTCGCCATGCACCCGCACCTCGCGAAGGTCACCACCGGCACCCTGCTCGCCGAACTGACCGCCCGCGAGGCGTTCGGCCGCTACGCGGAACCCTGGGAGGTCGCCAACGTCATCGTCTTCCTCGCCAGCGACTACGCCTCGTACATGACCGGCGAGGTCGTCCCGGTCAGCAGCCAGCACGCCTGAGACGCGATGACCTCGTGCGCCAGGGTGCCCGCCGCCACCGGCCAGGACCGTGCCCACGGTCCGGGAGCGACAATGGGCTGGTGTCCACCGCCAAGAAGCCGGCCGCGAAGAGCCCGGCAGCCAAGAAGAAGACGACGACCGTGAGCGCCTCGCCCGAGCGCCGCCGCGAACTGCTGCGCACCGCGGCCGAGGTCTTCGCCGCCCAGGGCTACAACGCCACCACCGTCCGCCGCATCGCGGACGAGGCCGGCATCCTCGCCGGCAGCCTCTACTACCACTTCGACTCCAAGGAATCGATGGTGGACGAGATCCTGTCCACCTTCCTCAACGAACTGTGGGACGGCTACGACGCGGTACTCGCCGCCGGCCTCGCCCCCAGGGAGACCCTGGAAGCCCTGGTCACCGAGTCCTTCCGGGAGATCGACCGGCACCGCGCCGCGGTCGCCATCTACCAGAAGGAGTCCCGCCACCTCGCCGCCCAGCCCCGCTTCGGCTATCTCACCGACTCCCAGCGGAAGTTCGAGAAAGCCTGGCTCGGCACGCTGGAGCGGGGCGTCACCGACGGCAGCTTCCGCACCGACCTCGACATCCGGCTCACCTACCGCTTCGTCCGCGACACCGTCTGGGTGGCGGCGAGCTGGTACCGGCCGGACGGACAGCACAGCCCGGAGGAGATCGCCCGCCAGTACCTCTCGATGGTCCTGGACGGCATCGCCCTGCGGGAATGACCTGACCCGCTCACGCGAAGGAGCCTGATCGCCATGGCCGTGGCCTACATCGTCGACGCGCTGCGCACCCCGGTCGGCAAACGCAACGGCGGACTTGCCGCCGTACACCCCGCCGACCTCGGCGCCCACGTCCTGGCGGCGCTGATGGAGCGGACCGGCATCGACCCGGCAGCCGTCGACGACGTCGTCATGGGCTGCCTTGACACCGTGGGCCCGCAGGCCGGCGACATCGCCCGCACCAGCTGGCTGGCGGCCGGGCTCCCCGAAGAGGTGCCAGGTGTCACCGTCGACCGGCAGTGCGGATCGTCGCAGCAGGCCGTGCACTTCGCCGCGCAGGCCGTACTCTCCGGCACCCAGGACCTCGTCGTCGCCGCCGGCGCCCAGAACATGTCGATGATCCCGATCGCCTTCGCCAGCCGTCAGGCCGCCGCACCGCTCGGCCTCACCGAAGGCCCGTTCGCGGGCAGCGCGGGCTGGCGGGCCCGCTACGGCGACCAGCCGGTGAACCAGTTCCACGGCGCCGAACTCATCGCCGAGAAATGGGACATCTCCCGCCCCGCCATGGAGGAGTTCGCGCTCCGCTCCCACCGCCGCGCCCTGCACGCCATCGACGAGGGCCGCTTCACCCGCGAGATCGTGCCGTACGGGGACGTCACCGTGGACGAGGGGCCGCGGCGCGACACCTCCCTGGAGAAGATGGCAGCGCTGAAGCCGGTGGTCGACGGCGGACGGCTGACCGCCGCCGTCTCCTCCCAGGTGTCCGACGGCGCCGCGGCGATGCTGCTGGCGAGCGAGCGGGCGGTGCGCAGGCACGGGCTGACGCCACGCGCCCGCATCCACCACCTGTCGGTACGCGGCGAGGACCCGATCCGGATGCTCTCCGCGCCCATCCCCGCCACCGCCCACGCGCTGAAGAAGTCCGGCCTCACGCTCGACGCCATCGACCTCGTCGAGATCAACGAGGCGTTCGCGCCGGTCGTGCTGGCCTGGATCGAGGAGACCGGGGCCGACCCCGCCAAGGTCAACGTCAACGGCGGCGCCATCGCACTCGGCCACCCGCTCGGCGCGACCGGCGTCAAGCTGATGACGACCCTGCTGCACGAGCTGGAGCGGACCGGTGGCCGCTACGGCCTCCAGACCATGTGCGAGGGCGGCGGCCAGGCGAACGTCACGGTGATCGAGCGGCTGTGAGCGGAGGGGGCGCCGACCGGCCCCAGGGCCTGGCCGGCGCCCCCGTCAGCCGGTCAGCACCGCTCGTTCTTGACGTACAGCGCCCGAGGGGTGCGCACCGTCGCGTAGGACACGTCCTTCGTGACGCCCTCGCTGATCCGTCCGTGCGGGTCGTCGTGGTGCGGTATGACGATGACGTAGCAGGCCGGGCGGCGGGTGCACAGATTCGTCAGCCGCACCGCCCGCTGCTGGCCCTTGGTGAAGAACTTCCGCACCTTGACGCACTGCGTCGGCGGTCCGGGCGCTGCCGCCGCCGCTTCCGACGTGGCCGACAGGGTCAGCGAAGCGCTGCACACCAGCACGGTCAACGCCGTGGCCAGGAACTTCCGCATCTGTGAATCTCTCCCCCGGTGGACAACCCCCTGCGAGGACCGCACCGGCCCTCGCACGTGCATTCTCCATTCTCCACGGGTGCCCACCGGGAATCAGCACCGCCTGCCGGAGCGCTCCGGGGGAGCGGCCACACCCGCGGGCGCCACGGGCAGCCGCCCCAGCGTCGCGCCCGCCTCCGCCATGATCCGCTCCACCAGCTCCGCGCAGGACGGCAGATCCTCGATCACCCCGGCCACCTGGCCCGATGCCATCACCCCCAGATCCGGCCTGCCCTCCACCATCGCCGCGCGCAGCATCATCGGCGTATTCGCGGCCAGCAGCACCTGGCTCCAGCTCAGCTCCTTGCCGCGCCGCAGGGCGAGACCGTCACGTACCAGCTGTGACCAGCGCAGCCCCGAGCGCTTGCGGAAGGCCCCCGCGTGCCGCACGGCGCGCAGCAGCGCGGCCGGCCGCCCGGACCGTTCGAGCGCGGTGACCAGATCCGTACGCAGCATCCGGTGCGGCAGCCCGTCCACCTTCGTCGTGACGGTGACGTCCCGGACCGACGCCGCCAGATAGCGCTCCTTGACCTGGTCGGGCACCGTGCTGTCCGACGTCAGCAGAAACCGCGTCCCCATGGCCACCCCGCTCGCGCCGAGCGCCAGCGCCGCCACCAGACCCCGGCCGTCGTGGAACCCGCCCGCGGCGATGACCGGGATGTCCACCGCGTCCACGACCTGCGGCAACAGCACCGTCGTCGCCACCTCGCCGGTGTGCCCGCCGCCCTCGCCGCCCTGGACCAGCACGGCGTCCGCGCCCCAGGCGGCGACCTTCTCGGCGTGCCGCCGCGCCCCCACCGAAGGGATCACCAGCACCCCGGCGTCCTTGAGGCGGGCGATCAGCTCACGCGAGGGCGCGAGCGCGAACGACGCGACCCGCACCCTCTCCTCGATGACGATCCGCACCCGCTCCGCCGCGTCCCCGGCGTCCGCCCGCAGATTCACCCCGAACGGCGCCCCGGTACGCGAACGCACCTCGCGCACCGCGGCCCGCAGCTCCGGCACGGTCATCGTCGCCGATGCCAGGATCCCCAGCGCACCGGCGTTCGCGGTCGCCGACACCAGCCGCGGCCCGGCCACCCAGCCCATGCCGGTCTGGACGACGGGATGCCGCACCCCCACCAGATCGGTCAGGGCGGTACGCAGCACGGGCCCGGCCGCTTCCGGCCGCCGCCCGGCCGTCACGTCCGCACCTCGCGGTCGCGCAGCCCCTGCGGGTCGATCACCTCGCGGATCAGCCGCAGTTCCCCGGCCGTCGGCTCCCGGGTCGCGGGCACGTCGGGCGGGACGGTCAGCGCGAAACCCGTCGCCGCGCGGACCTGCTCGACGGTCACGCCGGGGTGCAGGGAGCGCACCCGCATCGTGTGGTCGGGTGTGGCGAAGTCGAAGACCCCCAGATCGCTGATGACTTCGGGGATCCGGTGGAAGCGGCTCGCCGCGGACCCGGCCGCCGCCGCCCGGTCGTAGCCGACCCCGCAGACCATGTCGACACGCTCGACGAAGGACCTGGGGGAGTGCCGCGGCACCCAGTAACTCGTCGGATTGTTCACGGTGTTGGCAGGCGCACCGCGCGCGCCGAGCAGCTGCCGTCCCGGCCTTGACCAGTCGCCGATGCAGGAGATGTTCTGGTTGCCGAACCGGTCGATCTGGCTCGCGCCCATCATCACGTGCCGGCGGCCGGTGGCCACCAGCGACAGATGCCCGCGATAGGGCAGCCACCCCTCCGTCACCTCAGCCCGCGCCCCGAGCGCCGGCACATCGCCGATCAGCAGCGCCTCCCCGTCCGTGAGCAGCAGATCGGGCGAGAAGGTCAGCCGCGCCAGCCGCGCCCCGATGGACGGCACGGTGCCCATCGGGCTGGCCAGGATCTCGCCGGCGTCCCGCCACGCCTCCGCGCAGGCCAGCACGCAGTACTCGGCGCGGGTCGGCGCCCCGGCGGCGGCGTGCGGCCCGGCGCGCCCGCCCGCGCCCTGCCGCTGCGGATCGGTACCCGCCTGCTCCGCCGCGCCCGTCCGCGCCGCGTTCGTCTCGGCCATGGTCACGCGCCCTTCCGCTCGTGGTGCCCGCTGCGGCCGTGGAAGGCGGCGACCGCGTCCTGGTACTCCTGCTCGTCGCCGGAGAGAAAGCGCGCGGCGAACTCCGCCCACTCCGCCGGATCCGCTGCCGCCGTCGCGTACGCCTTCTGGAAGGTCTCGTCCCGGCCGTAGTCCGGATCGCAGGCGGTGAAGTGCGCGCCGTTCGGAGCCTCCACCACGCCGCGCACGAACGGCCGCTTGACCAGCAGCGTCTGCGGCCCGCCCGCCGCCGTCAGCTCGGCGCTGTCCACGATCCGCTCGCAGGAGAGGTACGCGGCGTCGGCCGCCTCGCAGAACAGGTCGTCGAAATACGGGTCGGGCCCCAGGTACTGCCCGTTGCCCCTGGTGTCCGCGCGGTGCAGGTGCACCAGCGCCGCATCCAGCCGCAGCGCGGGCGCGGCCACCAGCTCCTCGCCGTCCGGATACGGCGAAGTGACCGTACGGAGCTGCGGGTTGACGCGCAGCAGGTCGGAGCCGAGACCGGCCCGCACCGGCAGGAAGGGCAGCCGCTGACCGGCCGCGGTCAGCCCCCACATGAACATCGCCTCGTCCAGTTCCGTGAAGCCGATGCTGCCGTTCTGGCGTGCGGCGCGGAAATGCGGTTCCAGGGGGATCGAGTCGAGCGTCGCGAACGGGGCGATGACGCGCCGCAGTTTGCCGGCCGCCGCGAGCAGACCGACGTCGGGCCCGCCGTACGAGACCAGCGTCAGCTCCCGCAGCTCGGACCGCAGCACCGCACGGACCAGCGCCATCGGCTTGCGCCGCGACCCCCAGCCGCCGATCCCGATCGTCATGCCGCTGGCCAACTGCCCGACGGCCTCATCGGCGCTCATGGTCTTGTCGCTCAACGGGGCTCCTTCGGTGGGGCGGACGGGGGGAGGAGGTCGGCTGATGGGTCGGGCAGGGGGACGGGTGGGGGGACGGCTGGTTGGTTGGATGGGGGGCGCGGTTCGGTGGGTGTGGTGGGGGTGGTGCCGGTGACGGTGCCGGTCGGCGTGGCGTCCGTGTTCCCGTGGGCGCCCACGAACGCGTCGCGATGCCGGTCGGCGATCCCGCTGAGGTTCGCCTCGAAGGTGAAGCCCTGCTCGAAGCGGTAGCTGCGGCGCACATCGACCGGATCGATACCGTTGATGGCGGCCTTCGCCAGCCGGATCAGAGCGCCGTCCTTCGCCGCGATCTCCCCGGCGAGCGCCAGTGCCGTGTCCCGCACCTGCGCACGCGGCACCACGTCCCACACCGAGCCGTGCTGCCGCAACTCCTGGGCGGTGACGGTGCGCGAGGTGTAGTAGAGCGTGCGCATCAGATGCGGCGGCACGAGCCGGGCGAGATGGGTGGCGGCTCCCAGCGCGCCGCGGTCCAGCTCCGGCAGCCCGAACGTCGCGTCGTCGCTCGCCACGATCGCGTCCGCGTTGCCCACCAGGCCGATCCCGCCGCCCAGGCAGTACCCCGTCACCGCGGCGACCACCGGCACCTCGCAGTCGTAGACCGCCGCGAACGCTTCGTAGCAGCCCCGGTTGGCGCCGATCAGCGCGGCGTGCCCCTCGGTCCGCTGCATCTCCTTGATGTCGACACCGGCGTTGAACCCCCGCCCGGCCGCGGCGAGCACCACACACCGGATGTCCGGATCCCGGCCGGCGTCCCGTACCGCATCGGCCAGGTCGTACCAGCCCTGTACGGGAAGGGCGTTGACCGGCGGGAAGTCCACCGTGACCAGTGCGATACCGCGGCTGCCCGGTGGCGCGCAGGGGCGGGAGGTGGAGACACCCATCAGCAGATCAGCTACCTTTCCACCAAACGTTTGTTAGGTGCTGTTGAATGAGAAGGTAGCAGCGCGACGCGCGCTGCGGGAGGTGTCGCATGGCGCTCAGCATCGATCTGACGGGCCGCGTCGCGGTCGTCACCGGCGGCACGCGCGGCGTCGGCGCGGGCATCACCACCGCACTGCTGTCCGCAGGCGCGCAGGTCATCGCCTGCGCCCGCAGGCCGCCCGAACGTTCCCTGGAGGCGGACGGGCGGACCGCGCTGTTCCGGCAACTCGACCTGCGCGACCCCGAAGCGGTCACCGCCTTCTTCCGCCGCGTCCGCCGCGAATACGGCCGCCTGGACCTCCTCGTCAACAACGCCGGAGGCACGCCGTACCGCCTCCTCGCCGACTCCCGCCCCCAACAAGCCGCACGCGTCGTGGAGTTGAACCTGCTCGCGCCGCTGACCGCCTCCCTCGCCGCCTACGAGGTGATGGCCGCCCAGCCGTCCGGCGGCACGATCATCATGATCGGAAGCGTCAGCGCCACCCGCCCCTCACCCGGCACCGCCGCCTACGGCGCGGCCAAGGCGGGCCTCGACAACCTCGCCCGCTCCATGGCCGTCGAATGGGCCCCGAAGATCCGCGTCAACACCCTCACCCTCGGCATGGTCCGCACCGAACTGTCCTCCCTCCACTACGGAGACGAGTCCGGCGTCGCCGCCGTCGGCCGCACCGTCCCCCTCGGACGGCTCGCCACCCCGGCCGAAGCCGGCGAAGCCTGCGCCTTCCTCGCCTCCGACCTGTCGTCCTACGTCAGCGGCGCCGCCCTGCTGCTCCACGGCGGCGGCGAACGCCCCGCCTTCCTGGAAGCCGCCCAACCGACCACGAACCCACCACCGCACTGAACCCCGCACTGAACCCCGCACGCGCGACCGGCCCACCTCCTCACATCACACCCGTGAACAGCCCTCTTCCTTCCCCGCCCCTGCGAGCCGCCTACCCATCCTTCGCGCTCACGTCCCGTCCGCTCCTACGCCCTTCCGCCCCTACGCCGCTCCGCTTCTCTCACATCACCCTGCTTCTCTCTCGTCGCCCCACCCGCACCTCCACTCCCACTCCACGCTCCCACTCCACGCTCCAACTCCCCCCAAGGAGACCCGAGATGCCCGGAATCTGTGAGGGCCGCGTCGTCATCGTCACCGGCGCGGGACGCGGTCTCGGCCGCGCCCACGCCCACGCCTTCGCCGCGGAGGGCGCCCGCGTCGTCGTCAACGACCTCGGCGTCGGGCTTGACGGCGCGGGCGGTGCCCCCGGCCCCGGCGGCTCCGGCGGCCAAGCCCTTGGCGGTACCGCCCCCGGCAGCCCCGCCGAGGAAGTCGCCGCGGACATTCGCGCGGCGGGCGGCGAAGCCGTCGCACACGGCGGCGACATCGCAACCGCCGCGGGAGCCGCCTCACTCATCGCCGCCGCCCTCGACACCTACGGTCGCCTGGACACCCTCGTCAACAACGCGGGATTCCTGCGTGACCGGATGCTGGTCAACCTGGACGAGGACGCATGGGACGCGGTGCTGCGCGTCCACCTCAAGGGCCACTTCCTCCCCCTCAAACACGCGGCGGCACACTGGCGCGCCGAGGCCAAACACGGCCGCATGCCCCAGGCCCGGGTCATCAACACCACCTCCGGTGCGGGCCTTTCGGGAAGCGTCGGACAGGGCAACTACTCCGCGGCCAAGGCCGGCATCCTCGGCCTGACCCTGGTATCCGCCGCGGAGATGGGCCGCTACGGCGTCCAGGTCAACGCCATCGCGCCCGCCGCCCGCACCCGTATGACGGAGCAGACCTTCGCCGACACCATGGCCGCCCCCGCCGACGGGACCTTCGACACCATGGCTCCGGAGAACGTCTCCCCCCTGGTGGTCTGGCTGGGCTCGGCAGCGTCAGAGGGTGTGACGGGCCGGGTCTTCGCGGCGGAAGCCGGCCGCATCACCGTCATGGAGGGATGGCGCCCCGGCCCGGCAGCCGACAAGTCGGCCCGCTGGACACCATCCGAAGCCGGCGAAACCGCCCGCCAACTCCTCGCTGCCGCCGAGCCACCGCAGCCGGTCTATGGAGCCCGGTAGAGGGGAAGGAGAGCGGGCGGCCCGTCGCCCCACACTCACGACCCGGCCCCACTCGGGCCCAGACAGGATCCGGTGAAACATGCGCCATCTCATCCGCACCACTGTGCTGCCCGCGACCCCCGACACGGTCTGGCGCACCATAGGCCGCTTCGACGGCCTCCCCGACTGGCATCCGCACATCCCCCCTCTGATCATCGAAAACGGAGCCGACCCCGAAATCCCCGGCGCCGTCCGGGCGTTCATGCTCGACGGCACGGTCGTCGCCCGCGAACGCCTGCTCGCCCTGGATCACGCCGCCCGCGCGTACCGCTACACCGTGCTCGATCCCTTCCTTCCGATATCCGACTACGAAGCAACTCTTACGGCCCTGCCCCACGCCACCGGAACAGAGGTCCGCTGGACAGCCACCTATATCGGCGACGACGAGGCCGTATCCCAGGTCGAAGAACTCTTCGGGGACGCGATCTACGCCACCGGCCTGACGTCCCTGCAAGCCCGCTTCTGACCGCCGACACGGCCCCGCCCGCAGGTGCCCAAGCCCCGACGGTGGTGACGTGAGCGCCGCTTGAGTAACGGTGGAGCCCTGAGTCGTGGCATGGGTATGGGCATGGGCATGGACCCATGGGCGGGCAGGAGCAGCGGGCTACGGGTGGTTCGCAGGGGCGGAGGCAGGTCAGACCGTGGCGCCCGGACGGGCCGTTACCACCTTCAGGCCACGGTCGGTGAACTCGCGGCGCGTGGCTTCCGTCGCCCCGCTGTCCGTGATGAGGGTGTCGAACACGTCCGCACCGCCGATCCGGGCGAAGCAGCGCTCGCCGATCTTCGATGAGTCCGCGACGATCACCGCACGCCGTGCTCGTTCCGCCATGAGGTGGTTGACCCTGGCCTCCGCCTCGTCATGCACCGTGGCACCCATGATCGGATCCATGCCGTTGGCCCCGATGAAGGCGATGTCGACGGAGATCTGCTGGAGCACCAACTCGCTGAAAGGACCGACCAGTTCAAAGGAGCGTGAGTGCGCCACCCCGCCGGTGAGCACAATCTTGATCTGTGGCCGCACGGCCAGTTCGTTGGCGATGTTGAGAGAGTTGGTGACGATCGTCAGATGCGGCTGAGGGCCTGCCTCCGAGAAGTCGGGACGCGTGGCCAGCACCCGCGCGATGGCCGTGGTGGTGGTGCCACCGCTGAGCCCGACCACATCGCCCCGCTCGACCAGCTTCGCCGCCGCCTGTGCCACTGCCTCCTTCTCCTCGGAACGATGCGCGTGCTTGTACCGGATCGGCAGGTCGTACGCCACCGAGCTGAGCACTGCCCCGCCCCGGGTGCGGGTCAGCAGCTGCTGCTCGGCGAGGGTGTCCATGTCGCGCCGCATCGTGGCGGCCGAGACCTCCAGTTCGGTCGCCGCCTCCTCGACATCCACCCGGCCTCTCTCGCCGAGCAGCTCGAGCAGTGCGTTCATCCGTTCATGGCGCTTCATGCGGCGAGCCTAGCCGGGCCGTGACGGGTGCTCCTCTCCTCACCCCCGGACCGATGTCGGTGCCGCGTACCGGTCGGGAGCCGCTATCGGGGTGCCCAGTACCTCCAGCAGTCTGGCCGCCTCCCTGGCCACCGCCTCCCGGGCCGGCTTGAGGTATTTGCGGGAGTCGACGAGGGCGGGGTCCGCCCCCAGGGCGTTCCGGACGGAGTGGGTGAAGACCGACACCAGGTGCGTCGAGATGTTGATCTTCGTCATGCCTGCCGCGATGGCGCGCTGCAGTTCCTCGTCCGGCACGCCGGACGAACCGTGCAGGACCAGCGGCACCGGAAGCGCCGCCCGCAACCGGCCGATCAGCTCCTTGTCCAGCACCGTCGTGCGCTCGTGCATCGCGTGGGAGGAGCCGACGGCCACGGCGAGCGCATCCACGCCCGTCGCGTCGATGAAGGCCAGCGCCTCGTCCGGATCGGTGCGGGTGCCCGGCGCGTGTACGCCGTCCTTGCCGCCGACCTTGCCGAGTTCCGCTTCGACGAAGGCGCCGCGTTCATGGCACCAGGCGGTGAGCGCGGCGGTGGTGGCGACGTTCTCGTCGTAGGGGAATGCCGAGGCGTCCACCATGAACGAACTCACTCCCGCCGCGGCGCCCTGCCGGACCAGCTCCGCGTCGGTGATGTGGTCGAGGTGTACCGAGATGGGTGCGCTGGATTCCTCCGCGAGGGCGAGGGTGGCGCGGGTGATCGGTCGCAGGCTGCCGTGGTACCGGATGCAGTTCTCGCTGATCTGGAGGATCAGCGGGGCGTCGGCCCGTTCGGCAGCAGTGACCAGTGCCTCGGCGGTTTCCAGATGGATGACGTTGAAGGCCGCGGCGCCGATGCCTGCCGCACGCGCGCTGTCGATGATCGATGAGGTCGGAACGAGGGGCATGGGATGCTGACTCCCTTGCGTACGAAGTGACTTGAGCCGGTGGGGCGGGCTACCGGGCCGCCGGGATTTCGAGCATCACGGAACGGGTCAGACTGCGCGGGCTGTCTGGGTTCAGGCCGCGGGCACGGGCCCGCTCCAGGGCCACCCGCTGCACCAGCACCAGGTCGGCCAGCGGATCGCGGTCGTGGCGTACGAAGTGCGCCCCGGTCCTGGCCACATCCGCCTCCAGACCCTCGGGAGCCTCGCCGAACAGCCAGGTCACGCGGCCGGGGGCGGCTATCGCGATCGGGCCGTGGCGGTATTCCATCGCCGGGTAGGACTCCGTCCAACTCTGCGAGGCTTCCCGCATCTTGAGGGCCGCCTCGTTGGCCAGCCCGAAGGTCCAGCCTGTACCGAGGAACGAGAACTGTTCGGCGTCGACCCACTCCGGTGCGATCGGCGCGGCGAGGGCTTCGCGTGCGTCGTGCACCGCGGTGGAGACGTCCTCGCCGAGGTGTGCGCGCAGCAGCGTCAGCGCGGTGGTCGCGAAGCGGGTCTGGACCACGGAGCGCTCGTCCGCGAACGGCAGTGCCACCGTCGCGTCGGAGAGGTCCGTCGCCGGCGTCCCGGGATCGCCGATGATCGTCACCGTCGGGATGCGGCCCTTCACGGCTTCCAGGATGCGCAGCACCTCGGTCGTGGTGCCGGACCGGGTGATCGCCACCACCGCGTCGTATCCGCGCGCGCTGCCGAGGAATGCCTCCGAGGCGGCGAAGGGATCGGTCACGCCCGCGCCGGCACTCTCGCGCAGTGCCGCGTACGACTGCGCCATGAACCACGACGTGCCACATCCGACCACGGCTACCCGCTGTCCGGGCTCGGGCAGGGGGCCGCCCGCGGCTCCGATCCGTGCGGCTTCCTGCCAGGTCTCCGGCTGGCTGCGCAGCTCCTGCTCCATGTATGAGGTCTCGCTCATGGCCACCCTCTCGTGAATGCGGTCGTGGTGCGCAAAACTGCATTTTCATGTTCTGTTGCAAGCAACTGTACGCATGAACTCGGATTGCTTCCATAGCTCGTACGGGTGGTTGCAGCAGAGGGGGGGGGGGCTGTTCGGTTCGCTCGACTGGCTCTCCGGAGGCGGCGGATGAGCGGAATGCCGCGGTAGCCTGTGACTGTTGACACTTGCGCGAAACGCCGCCAATACTCGCATGATCAGTCATGAGCAGGCCGCCCCGCCGCACAAAGGACTCATCATGTCCACTGCAACGCTCTCCGAGACGCCCCCGCCACCACCCGCCAACGCGCGCCGAACCGGCCGTCTCTTCGCGCTCACGGGCGCCGTCGTCGGCGTCATCTACGGCTACGACTCCGGCAGCATCTCCGGTGCCCTGGTGTTCCTCAGCGAGGACTTCCATCTCACCGCTGCCGAAAAGGGCCTGGTCAACAGCATCCTGGTGTTCGGCAGCATCATCGGCGCGCTGATCGGCGGCAAGCTCGCCGACGCCCTGGGCCGGAAGGCCGCGATGCTGATCGTCGCGGGCTCCTACGCCATGTTCGTCGCGCTGTCCGCCGTCGCGCCGAACGTCATCGTGCTCGACGCCGTCCGCCTGCTGCTCGGGGTCGCCATCGGCATCTCGATCGTCGCCGCGCCGCTCTACATAGCCGAGTCGACACCCGCCCGCATACGGGGTGCGTCCGTGGCCGCGTACCAGGTCGCCACGGTCGCAGGGATCGCCATCACGTACTTCGTCAACTGGGGCCTGTCCGGCGGCGGCCACTGGCGCTGGATGCTCGGCATCGCCGCGCTCCCCGCCGCGCTGGTGATGATTCCGCTTTGGCGGCTGCCCGATACGCCCCGGTGGTATGTGCTCAAGGGCGATACGGAGCGCGCGATCGAGGTCATGGCGACGACCGATCCGGATGTCGACCCGCGCGCGGAAGTGGCGGCGGTGCGCGCCGCGCTCGCGGAGGAGAGCGGCGGATCGGCGGGCTCACTGTTGCGCAAGCCGTACGTCCGCGCCACGCTCTTCGTCATCGGACTGGGCTTCTTCTGTCAGATCACCGGCATCAACGCGGTGACCTACTACAGCCCGCAGATCTTCGAGGAGATGGGCTTCACCGGCAACGGCCTGAACTTCCTGCTCCCCTCGTTCGTGCAGCTCGCGTCGCTGGCCGCGACCGTGCTCGCCATTCTCATCATCGACCGTATAGGCCGCCGGGTGGTGCTGCTGTCCGGCATCGGCACGATGGTCGTCATGCTGGCCGTGCTCGCCACCGTCTTCGGTACGGGTGGCCTGCACGGCGACATGATCTGGGTGGGCTTCGGCGCGATCCTGCTGTTCACCGCCGCCTTCAACTTCGGCTTCGGGTCGCTGATCTGGGTCTACGCGAGCGAGGCGTTCCCCGCGCAACTGCGCTCCACGGGAGCTTCGGCGATGCTCAGCGCCGACCTTGTCGCCAACCTGCTGATCGCGCAGTTCTTCCCGTCCGTGCTGGCCTGGGCGGGAGCCGGCTTGACGTTCGCGGGTCTCGGCGTCCTGGCGCTGGGCGCGCTGGTCTTCGCGTCGGTCACCGCCCCGGAGACCAAGGGCCGGCAGCTGGAAGAGATCCAGGGGTACTGGAGCAACGGCGGTCGCTGGCCCACGCCGGCCCCTGGAGACGGCTCTCCGGAGACGGCCGTCCCGGAGAAGGCAGCAGCAGAAAAGGCAGCAGCGGAGAAGGCGGCACCGGAGACAGCTGCCCCGGAGGTGGCTCCGTGACGAGGCGCGGGGACGGCGCGGCTGCGGCGGGCGCGGATACCGGCCTGCCGCGACCGCCCCTCCAGGAGGAGCGGTCGGTCGCGGGCCTCCCAAGGGGCACTTCAGGAAGAACGCTGCTCCCGGAAGCGCTCCAGTTCCGGCGCCGTGGTCGTCGCCTGGAACTCGACGATGCGGTAGTCGCAGACGCCGGCGAGGGAGAACGGGTCCTCGGCCACGAGCCGTTCGACCTCCGGGCGGTCCATACCGACGGCGAGGATGACGCCACCGTCGCGCGGTACCTTGCGGCCGGCGGCGATGAAGCGCCCGGTGGCGTACTGCTCTTTCAACCACTCCACATGGTCGGCCAGCGCCGCTTCGACGCGTTCGAGGGGCGCGGTATAGGTCAGCTCAAGTACGAACATGAAGGAAATATAGAGGAGCCCCCAGACGCGGCTGCCGCGGCCTCCTGTGGTGAAGGCGCAGGCCGGAGGCGGTGCGCAGCAGGGTGTGGCGGTGGCAGCGCCGTTCGTCCGCCACCCGTCCGCCACCCGTTCGCCGAGCCGGAGTCGCCGCGGCGGCGCGCTAAAGGAATGCGGACAGGTCCGGGCGCCGCCGCCCGTGCCGCGTTACCTTCTCGTACGCGTGACCGGCCTGGAGGAGGGCCAGATCCGCCCGGGGAGCGGCGATGATCTGCAGGCCCACGGGAAGGCCGCCGGGTGTGAAACCCGCTGGGACGGACAGCGCGGGCACGCCGAGTACGGAGATGACGTAAGCGGACCGCATCCAGTCCAGATACGTCTGCGTGGGACGGCCGGCGACCGCCTCCGGGTACTCCGACGCGGCGTCGAACGGGACGACTTGGCTGACCGGCGCGAGCAGCAGGTCGTAGCGGGAGAAGAAGTCGAGGGTGTCCAGGTGGAGCCGGCTGCGGGTCGCGGTGGCGGTGTTGAGATCGTCCGTCGTCAGCCGGCGCCCCTCCTCGATGTTCCAGGCCAGGCTCGGCTTGAGGGACGCGCGATCGGTGTCGAGCAGGGCACCGAAGGCCAGGTCGAAGGCGTGCGCCCGCAAGGTCCTGAACGTCTCGTCGGCGCCGGTGAGGTCGGGGCAGGCGGTGTCCACGTGGCAGCCCAGTTCCGTGAAGACCGCCAACTGGGGCTCCAGGACGGCGAGTACCTCCGGGTCGGCGGGTGCCGTCCCGCCGAGGTCGGGGGCCCAGGCGACGCGCATTCCGCGCAGATCGCGGTCGAGGGGAACCCGGAACGCCTCGCCGGACGTTTCGAGACTGAGCGGGGAAAGCCGGTCGGGGCCGGCCATCACGGACAGCAGCAGCGCCGTGTCGGCCACGGTCCGCGCCATCGGCCCGGCCACCGCCAGGGTGTCCCACAGGTCGCCGGAGGGGTGGGAAGGCACCCGGCCCGGTGTCGGCCGCAGCCCGACGACGTTGCAGAAGGAGGCAGGATTGCGCAGAGAACCGCCCATGTCGCTTCCGTCGGCGAGCGGTTGCAGCCCGGCGGCCAGTGCGGCGGCTGCACCGCCGCTGCTGCCACCGGCCGAGCGGGTGGTGTCGTACGGATTGCGGGTGGTCCCGAACACCGGGTTGAAGGTGTGGGAGCCGGCGGCGAATTCCGGGATGTTGGTCTTGCCGATACGGATGGCCCCGGCCTCCTGCACCCGGCTGACGAGGAGTTCGTCCTGTTCGGGCACGTACTCGGCGTAGAGGGGCGACCCGAAGGTGGTGCGCATGCCGCGGGTGAGGTGGGTGTCCTTGAACGCGATCGGCAAGCCGTGCAGCGGCGGCACGTCCGCACCCCGGGCGAGCCGCTGGTCCGCGCGGGCCGCATCGGCCATGGCGCCCTCGGGATCGAGGGTGACGACGGCGTTGACGGCCGGATTGACGCGCGCGATGCGGTCCAGGTGATCCTGGACCACCTCCCGGGCTGACACCTCCCGGCGACGCAGCCTGGCCGCGAGGTCGGTGGCGTCGAGCGTGTGCAGAGCGTCGGTCATGACGGCCTCGTGTCGGCAGGGTGCGCGGTCGGGCAGGTCCCTCATCCTGTGCTCTCCTGACGGAACCGGTCAATGAGCAGCAGGGCGCGGTGAATTCACGCGCGTCACGGGCCGGAATCCCCTGCGCCTCCGCCACCACACCGGGCGGCCCGGCCGACGCGATAGCGTGGTGCCACCATGCACACTCCCGGAACGCTCTCCTGCGACGACGAACTGCGGAACTGGCCGTCCGGCGAAGCCGAGGCCCGCGCCACCCAGGACCGGCTGCGGCGCCACGTGCGCCTCGAAGAGCCCGGCCCGCAGGTGGACTTCGACGGCACCGTCGTGGGTGTCGATGTCGCCTACGACGACGCACGCGATGTCGTCGCCGCCGCGGCCGTCGCGCTGGACGCCCGCAGCCTCACCGTCGTCGACGAGGCCACCGCGGTCGGCCGGGTCAGCTTCCCCTACGTCCCCGGGCTGCTCGCCTTCCGTGAGATCCCCACGGTGATCGAAGCCCTGGCCCGCCTCGCCCGCACGCCGGACCTCGTGATCTGCGACGGGTACGGACGGGCGCACCCGCGTCGCTTCGGACTCGCCAGCCACCTCGGCGTCCTGACCGGACTGCCCGCCATCGGCGTCGCCAAGAACCCCTTCACCTTCCGCTACGACGCCCCGGCGCCGGAGCGGGGCGCGACCGCTCCGCTCCTGGACGGCCCCGAGGGCGCCGCCGAAGAGGTGGGGCGGGCGCTGCGCACCCAGGAGGGTGTCAAGCCGGTCTTCGTGTCCGTGGGGCACCGCGTCGGACTCGACCGGGCCTGTGCGCACACCCTCCGCCTGGCGCCCAAGTACCGCCTCCCGGAGACGACTCGGGCCGCCGACGCACTGTGCAGGCGGGCGCTGGCCGACGTCTGAACGCCGCGGCCACCGGCAGCCGTCCCGCAGCAGAGGGCGGCTCCCGGAGGCAGGGCGGATCAGCCCTGTACGACCCGGAAGGTGATTCCCGCCTCCTGGAGCCGCGTCGTCAGAGCGTCTCCCATGGCGACCGCAGGCGTCACCTGGCCCGCGGTCCTGGGCAGTTCGTCGAAGGCGAGGCTGAGGGCCGACTCGGCCAGCATCTTGGCCGTCTCGCCGTAACCGGGATCGCCGCCTGCCACCTCGGTGAGCAGCCGCCGCCCGCCCCCTCGGGCCACGAAGCGGACGGTGAACCAGCTCTTCGCCCGCCGCTCGGGGCCCGGCCCATCGCCCGGCTCCAGGCGCCCCGACAGCCACCGTCGCGCGGACGGGAACTGGGCCAGCGCGGCCAGCGCACCGGCGCCCAGCGCGCCCCCCACCGCGACCGGCAGCCGGCGCACCCCGGCGTAGTGGCGGTAGCGGAAGTCGGGTCCGTAGCGCTCCAGGGCGGCGGCGGAACGGCCGATCACCTGGGGGTCGAGGGTCGGCAGCGGCACGCCCCACGGGTGCGTCGGGCCGCTCCTGAGAGGCGGGCCCGGAGCCGCCCGTACGGTACGGCCCTCCGGGAGCGGCGGTTCCTTCAGCCGGCGTTCGCGGGCCGCCCGCGCCATGTCGCGCGGGCGGGACATGGCGGTCAGCGTCGAAGCCAAGGTGCCGCCGGAGAACATCGCCCGCGCCCGCACGAAGCCGTCGATGCGCAACGGGACGCCCTCCGGGAGGTGCCGCACGGTGAAGAGCACGCCGAGGTCGTGCGGTACCGAGTCGAAGCCGCAGGAATGCACGAGGCGGGCGCCCGAGGCGCGGGCCGCCGCGTCGTGCCGCAGGTACATCCGGTCGATGAACTCCGGCTCACCGCTCAGGTCGAGGTAGTCGGTACCGGCCTCGGCGCAGGCGGCGACCAGGGGTTCGCCGTACGCCAGGTACGGGCCGACGGTGGTGGCCAGCACCCGGGTGTCTGCGGCCAGCGCGCGCAGCGATTCCGGATCCGCGGTGTCGGCCCGCAGCAGTGGCAGCCGCGCGCAGTCCGGGTCGATGGCGGCCAGGCGGGCACGCAGCCGCTCCAGTTTCGCCGTGTCGCGCCCGGCCAGCGCCCACCGGCAGTTCTTGGGGGCGTGCGCGGCCAGATATTCAGCGGTGAGCGTGCCCGCGAACCCGGTCGCGCCGAAAAGGACGAGGTCGTGGGCCCGCCCCGGAGTGTCCTGCCGTCGCATCGCGTGTCCTTTCGCCTGGGGTTCCGGACCCTAGGCAGTCACCGGGCAAAGATCAAAGCGCCTTCCCGCAGGCGCGGTTGGTGTGTGGTGACACCCTTCCGGCGCGGTGGGGTGCTGCCCCGCCGTACCGATGTCCGACGGGTCGTGCCCTGTGGCGCGTCGTGCGAAGCCCCCTCCCCGGTGGCGCCGCTCGGGCCGCGTCATTCCGTGCTGTCGCCCTGCCGCCCCAGTGCCACTCCCCGCACACCGTCGAGTTCGGCGAGCGCCTCCACCAGGGAGTGCGCCGATGCGGTGCCCTCCAGGCGCAGCAGCACCTCGGCCGACACCCGTTCCTCCTCCGCGCCGGTCTCCACCTGGACGTCGGTCACCCGGAACCCGCTGCTCGTGCACAGCTCCAGCATCCGTCCCAGCAGCCCCCGTTGGGAGCGGTAGGCCAGGCGCAGCTCGACGGTCTCCGGCTGGCGGGTGGTGCCGATGCGTTCCGACACCTTCGAGAAGCCGCGGACGATGAGGAAGTGCACGGCCGTCGCGCCGGCGGCGAGCAGCGGCAGGCCACCGCCGCACGCCATGCCGATCGCGCAGGTCAGCCAGATCGTGGCGGCCGTCGTCAGCCCGCGCACCGCGTCCTTCTTGACGAAGATCAGCCCGCCGCCGATGAAGCCGATGCCGGAGACGACCTGCGCGGCGACGCGGGACGGGTCCAGCGCCACGCCGTCCGTCCCCAGCAGCGCCCCGAAACCGTGGATCGACACCTCCATGAACAGCGCGCTGCCCACGCCGACGAGCGTGTGGGTACGCAGCCCGGCACTCTTCTGCCGCGCCTCCCGTTCCAGCCCGATCAGCGACGACAGCAGCAGCGCTATCGCCAGCTCGGCGAACTGGCGCGGCCCCTGACCGTTGTGGATGTTGAAGAAGTCGGCGGCGAGATACGGCTGTGACATGCAGGCATTGTCCCTCCACCGGCAAGGAATCCCCGCTCCGCAGGCCGTTGTCAGTGGTCGCCGTTAGCGTGGTGGTCGATGGAACGCGGCATGCGCGAAGGCGCCGCGGGACGACGGCATTCCGGTGCCGCCGACCGGTACCGACGGGGGAGTGTGACATGGAGGTTCGCATGGCGAAGGCGGCGGACGCGGTGGAGGTGCGGGAGCGGATCCGCGGGTATGCGCTGCGCCTTCCCGGCGCGGCGGAGGAGTTCCCGTGGGGCGAGAGCGTCGTCAAGGTCAACAAAAAGGTCTTCGTCTTCCTCGGGGCGGAGGATGACGGCCGCCCGCCGAGAGTCACCCTCAAGCTCAAGGACCCGGAGGCGCACGCCCATGCGCTCACCGCTCCCGGTGCCGAGCCGGCCGGCTACGGCCTGGGCAACGCCGGCTGGGTGACGGTGCCGCTGACGGAACGGGGCGCGCCACCCGCCGAGTTGCTCTGCGACTGGGTGGAGGAGTCCTACCGCGTCATAGCCCCGAAGCGGCTCATCGCCGAGCTGGACGGGGGATAGCGGCGCACGGTCGGCAGTGCGCAGAGGCCCGTGGCGGCGATGGCAGTTGAGCATCGTCACCACGGGCCTTTTCCGTGGCGGGTCTTGACTCAGGGGGCTTGTGGAAAGTGGAACACGTTCTTAACATCGCGAGTGTTACATCAGAAGTGTCACAGTGCGGCGCAGGAGCGAGGGGCGTGATGGCGGAATCAGGCAACGGCCCGCTCAGCGGGGTGCGCGTGGTGGAACTGGCAGGCATCGGCCCCTGCCCCTTCGCGGCCATGACCCTGGCCGACCTCGGCGCCGACGTCGTCCGGGTCGACCGGCCCGGAGGCGCGGGGCTCGGCATCGACCCCGCGTACGACCTCACCAACCGCAACAAACGCTCGGTCGTCATCGACCTGAAGAGCCCCGACGGAGCGGCCCGGGTGCTGGAACTGGCCGAGCGCGCCGACGTACTGATCGAGGGCTACCGCCCCGGCGTCGCCGAACGCCTCGGCGTCGGCCCGGACGACTGCCTGGCCCGCAACCCGCAGCTCGTCTACGGCCGGATGACCGGCTGGGGACAACAGGGCCCGCTCGCCGACACCGCGGGGCACGACATCGGCTACATCGCCATCACCGGCGCCCTCGGCATGACCGGCGTACCCGACGCCCCTCCCGTCGCCCCCGCCAACCTCCTCGGTGACTACGCGGGCGGCTCCCTCTACCTCGTCATCGGCATCCTCGCCGCGCTCCAGCACGCCAGGAACGGCACCGGCCGCGGCCAGGTCGTGGACGCCGCGATCGTCGACGGCACCGCCCACCTCTCCTCGATGATCCACGGCATGCTCGCGGCCGGCGGCTGGCAGGACCGGCGCGGCGCCAATCTGCTCGACGGCGGCGCGCCGTTCTACGGCACGTACGAGACGGCGGACGGCGCCCACATGGCGGTCGGCGCCCTGGAGCCGCGGTTCTACGCCGAGTTCATCCGTCTGCTGGGCATCGAGGACCAGGCACCCGACCGCAACGACCTCGCCGCCTGGGCCGAGTTGCGCAGCGCCATCGCCGCCCGCTTCAAGACCCGCACGCGCGCGGAATGGACCGCGGTCTTCGAGGGGACCGACGCCTGCGTGGCGCCCGTACTGTCCCTGCGGGAGGCACCGGCCCACCCCCATCTCGCCGCCCGCGGCACCTTCATCGACCACGGCGGCCTCACCCAGCCCGCGCCCGCTCCGCGTTTCTCCCGCACCCCGGGCGCGGTGCGCAGACCGCCCGCGCAGCCCGGCGTCGACACCGCGGACGTCGCCCGCGACTGGCAGGCCCCCGGCCTCCTCGCGGACGGTGACCCGGCCACGCCGCCCGCGGCACCGGGCCGTAACGGGCAGCAGGACGCGGACAGTTGAGGGAAGCGCCCGCCACCGTCAAGAACTGGCTCTGAGGAGGGCCCGGACAGATGAAGCGTCAGATCTTCACCGAGGACCACGAAGCCTTCCGCGGGACGGTACGAACCTTCCTCGCCAAGGAGGTGACCCCGCACTACGAACAGTGGGAGCAGGACGGCATCGTCAGCCGGGACGCCTGGCGGGCGGCGGGCAGGCAGGGGCTGCTCGGCCTGGCCGTCCCCGAGGAGTACGGAGGCGGCGGGAACGCCGACTTCCGCTACAGCGCCGTGCTGGCCGAGGAGTTCACCCGGGCCGGCGCGGCCGGACTCGCGGTCGGGCTGCACAACGACATCATCGGCCCGTACCTCACCTCACTGGGCACCGAAGAGCAGAAGCGGCGCTGGCTGCCCGGCTTCTGCAGCGGTGACCTCATCACCGCCATCGCGATGACCGAACCGGGCGCCGGTTCCGACCTCCAGGGCATCCGCACCGCAGCCGAGGACCGCGGCGACCACTGGCTGCTGAACGGCTCCAAGACCTTCATCTCGAACGGCATCCTCGCCGACCTCGTCATCGTGGTGGCGAAGACCACCCCCGAAGGCGGGGCGCACGGCCTGAGCCTGCTGGTCGTCGAGCGCGGCATGGAGGGCTTCGAGCGTGGCCGCAACCTCGACAAGATCGGCCAGAAGGCACAGGACACCGCCGAACTCTTCTTCCGCGACGTCCGGGTGCCCAAGGAAAACCTGCTCGGCGAGCTGAACGGCGCCTTCGTCCACCTGATGACCCACCTCGCGCAGGAACGGATGGGCATCGCCGTCGCCGGGATCGCGGGTGCCGAACACCTCCTGGAGATCACCCGCCAGTACGTCAAGGAGCGCGAGGCGTTCGGGAGGCCGCTGGCCAAGCTCCAGCACATCCGCTTCGAGATAGCCGAGATGGCCACCGAGTGCGCCGTCACCCGCGCCTTCCTCGACCGCTGCATCGCCGACCACTCCGCGGGCGAACTCGACGCGGTGCATGCCTCGATGGCCAAGTGGTGGGCCACCGAACTCCAGAAGCGCGTCGCCGACCGCTGCCTCCAACTCCACGGCGGCTACGGCTACATGACCGAATACCGCGTGGCCAAAGCCTTCACCGACGGCCGCATCCAGACGATCTACGGCGGGACCACCGAGATCATGAAGGAGATCATCGGCCGGTCCCTGCTCGGCTGACCCGGGACCGTTGGGTCCGCACCCGCCGCGACCGCTCCACCCTCATGCGAAAGGCTGCCTGACTTGAGTACCGAAGCGTACGTATACGACGCGATCCGCACCCCGCGTGGCCGCGGCAAGGCCCATGGCGCACTGCACGGCACCAAGCCCGTCGATCTCGTCGTCGGTCTCATCCACGAACTCCGCAGCCGCTTCCCCGGCCTGGACCCGGCGGCCATCGACGACATCGTGCTCGGCGTGGTCAGCCCGGTCGGCGACCAGGGTTCGGACATCGCCAAGGTCGCCGCCATCGCCGCGGGACTGCCCGACACGGTGGCCGGCGTCCAGGAGAACCGCTTCTGTGCCTCCGGCCTGGAAGCCGTCAACCTCGCCGCCGCCAAGGTGCGTTCCGGCTGGGAGGACCTGATCCTGGCCGGCGGCGTCGAGTCGATGTCGCGCGTCCCCATGGCATCCGACGGCGGCGCCTGGGCGATGGACCCGATGACCAACTTCGCCACCAACTTCGTCCCGCAGGGCATCGGCGCCGACCTCATCGCCACCATCGAGGGCTTCTCCCGGCACGACGTCGACTCGTTCGCCGCCCTGTCCCAGGAACGCGCCGTCGAGGCATGGAAGAACAACCGCTTCGAGCGTTCCGTCGTCCCGGTACGCGACCGCAACGGCCTGGTCGTCCTCGACCGCGACGAGCACATCCGCCCCGGCACCACCGCCGAATCGCTGGCCGGCCTCAAGCCGTCCTTCGCGATGATCGGCGAGGCGGGCGGCTTCGACGCGGTGGCGCTCCAGAAGTACCACTGGGTCGAGAAGATCGACCACGTCCATCACGCGGGCAACTCCTCCGGAATCGTGGACGGTTCCGCCCTGGTCGCCATCGGCAACGCCGAGGTCGGCGAGCGCTACGGCCTGGCGCCGCGGGCCAGGATCGCCGCGGCTGCCGTCTCCGGATCCGACCCGACGATCATGCTGACCGGGCCCGCGCCCGCGGCCCGCAAGGCCCTCGCCAAGGCCGGACTGACCATCGACGACATCGACCTGGTCGAGATCAACGAAGCCTTCGCCGCCGTCGTGCTGCGCTTCGCCAAGGACATGGGGCTCTCCCTCGACAAGATCAACGTCAACGGCGGCGCCATCGCCATGGGCCACCCGCTCGGCGCCACCGGCGCGATGATCATCGGCACCCTCATCGACGAACTGGAACGCCAGGACAAGCGCTACGGCCTGGCCACCCTCTGCGTCGGCGGCGGCATGGGCATCGCCACCGTCATCGAGCGCCTCTGACCGCCGTCCCACCCCTTACGGAGAAGCCACAGTGAGCGAGACCTCTGCGATGTCGACCATCCGCTGGGAGCAGGACGAGACCGGCGTGGTCACCCTGGTCCTGGACGACCCCGGCCAGTCCGCCAACACCATGAACGACGCCTTCAAAGCCTCCCTCACCGCGGTCGCCGACCGCCTGGAGGCCGAGCAGGACAGCGTCCGCGGCGTCATCTTCACCTCCGCCAAGAAGACCTTCTTCGCCGGCGGCGACCTGCGGGACCTGATCGCCATCACCCCGGAGCGGGCCCAGCACGCATTCGACGCCAGCAACGGCATCAAGCGCGACCTGCGCCGTATCGAAACCCTCGGCAAGCCCGTCGTCGCCGCCATCAACGGCGCGGCCCTGGGTGGCGGTTACGAAATCGCGCTGGCCAGTCACCACCGCATCGCCCTGGACACCCCCGGCACCAAGATCGGCCTGCCCGAGGTCACCCTGGGCCTGCTGCCCGCGGGCGGCGGTGTCACCCGTACGGTCCGGCTGCTCGGCATCGCCGACGCCCTGCTGAAGGTCCTCCTCCAGGGCACCCAGTACAACGCCACCCGCGCCCGGGACAACGGCCTGATCCACGAAGTCGCCTCCTCCCCCGAAGAGTTGCTGGCCAAGGCCCGCACCTTCATCGACGAGCATCCCGAGTCCCAGCAGCCCTGGGACGTCAAGGGCTACCGCATCCCCGGCGGCACCCCGGCCCAGCCGAAGTTCGCCGCCAACCTCCCGGCGTTCCCTGCCAACCTCAAGAAGCAGGTCAACGGCGCGCCCTACCCGGCGCCTCGCAACATCCTCGCCGCGGCCGTCGAGGGCTCCCAGGTCGACTTCGAGACCGCCCAGACCATCGAGGCCCGCTACTTCGTCGAGCTGGTCACCGGCCAGACCTCGAAGAACATGATCCAGGCGTTCTTCTTCGACCTCCAGGCCGTCAACTCCGGCGCCAACCGCCCGCAGGGCATCGCACCCCGCACGGTTCAGAAGGTCGCGGTGCTCGGCGCCGGCATGATGGGCGCGGGCATCGCCTACTCCTGCGCCAAGGCCGGGATGCAGGTCGTGCTCAAGGACATCTCGCCACAGGCCGCGGCCAAGGGCAAGGCGTACGCGGAGGGGCTCCTGGCCAAGGCGCTCGCCCGCGGCCGTACGACCGAGCAGAAGCGGGACGAGCTGCTGGCGCGCATCACCCCCACCGCCGACCCGCAGGACCTCGCCGGCTGTGACGCGGTCATCGAAGCGGTCTTCGAGGACGTCGCGCTCAAGCACAAGGTCTTCCAGGAGATCGAGCACATCGTCGCTCCCGACGCGCTGCTCTGCTCCAACACCTCGACGCTGCCCATCTCGGGACTGGCCGAAGGGGTCGAGCGCGACGGCGACTTCATCGGGCTGCACTTCTTCTCGCCGGTCGACAAGATGCCCCTGGTGGAGATCATCAAGGGCGGGAGGACCGGCGACGAGGCGCTGGCCCGCGCCTTCGACCTGGTCCGCCAGATCCGCAAGACCCCGATCGTCGTCAACGACTCGCGCGGCTTCTTCACCTCCCGCGTCATCGGCCACTTCATCAACGAGGGTGTGGCGATGGTCGGTGAGGGCCTCGACCCGGCCTCCATCGAGCAGGCCGCGGCCCAGGCCGGCTACCCGGCGAAGGTCCTGTCGCTGATGGACGAGCTGACCCTGACCCTGCCGCGCAAGATCCGCAAGGAGACCCAGCGGGCGGTCGAGGAGGCCGGCGGCAGCTGGCAGCCGCATCCGTCCGACGCGGTCATCGACCGGATGGTCGACGAGTTCGGCCGTCCCGGACGCAGCGGCGGCGGCGGTTTCTACGAGTACGGCGAGGACGGCAAGCGGGACGGCCTGTGGCCGGGGCTGCGCGAGCACTTCACCAAGAAGGACGCCGCCGTTCCGTTCGTCGACATGCAGGAACGGATGCTGTTCTCCGAGGCGTTGGACACCGTCCGCTGCTTCGAGGAGGGCGTGCTGACCTCGGTCGCCGACGCCAACATCGGCTCCATCTTCGGCATCGGCTTCCCGGGCTGGACGGGCGGCGTGATCCAGTACATCAACGGCTACGAAGGCGGTCTGCCCGGGTTCGTGGCCCGTGCCAGGGAGCTGGAGGCGGCCTACGGCGAGCGGTTCGCGCCGCCCGCGCTGCTGGTCGAGAAGGCCGGGAAGGGCGAGAAGTTCAGCGACGGCTGACGGACGGCGGGGGCGGCCCAGTCGCGGCGGTCCGCCCCCTCACGCCCCGGTTTCGCCGAACCACTCCCGCAGTTCCTCCTTCATCGACCGCTGGAAAGCGGTGACCAGTGCCTGCACCACCATGGGCTGCATATGGGCGGAGAGCGACTTCATCCGTGCCATCTCCTCGGCGTCAGGAGCGCCGCCGCGGTAGGGCTCCCACACCTCGTCCTTGAAGAGCCGGCTCAGCTCGCGGGCCGCCGAGCGGGTGTGCTCGATGACGACGGTGCGTGCGGCGAGGATCGTCTCCAGGGCGATCGGCACGTCGAGCAGCCGGGTGCCCAGGTGCAGCAGCCCGGGATCCACCCGGAAGACGTCCGGGTCGTCGGTCCGCACCAGCACGCTCATGGCCGCGAGCCGGTCCAGGTCGTCCTCGGTCAGCTCCCGGCCGACCCGGCGTTCCAGCTGGTCACGGGTGGTGTCCTCGGCCTTGTCCGGGATCCAGCCGGCGACCAGCGCCCGGTGGATCGCCAGGTCCTGGGCGCTCAGGTCGGGCGGCAGCTGCCGCAGATAGCGCTCGATCGCGGACAGCGTCATGCCCTGGTGCTGGAGTTCCTCGATCAGCGCCAGCCGCGAGAGATGGCCGGGGCCGTAACGGCCGACCCGGCGCGGGCCGATCTCGGGCGGCGGCAGCAGTCCGCGCGTGCTGTAGAAGCGGATCGTGCGGACGGTGACGCCGGCGCGGGCGGCCAGTTCGTCGACCGTCAGGCCGGTGGCGGACTCCATCATGTTCAACAGTATTGCTGTCTCACCACTTCTGTGAAACCTCTCGGAGGGCCGCGGACCCGCCGCGAATCCGTGTGCCGTGGCCGTCGGCGCCCCGCTGACCGTACGGAACAGGTCACGCGATTTCCCCGTGACGGGCGAAGTGGCGGCCGGGAGGGGCCCAAATTTCGGCGTCGTCGTATGTCCGGTGCGGGATTAATGGGGTGAAAATCCCCCAAATCGCAAGTGGCGCGTAATGGATGTGATCCAGCACACAGACGGAGGGGTCCTCTTCGGGGAAGGTGTGCCGTCGACTGCCCGCGCGATCCGCGGAATCCAGTCACGTCTCCAGCACCTGCCTGAAAGCGAGATGAATCAGCAGTGACCACAGACACCGTCACGGATGAAGCGCATGGGCCACCGGACGGGGGGAGCGGGGCACGGCAGGACGCGGGGGACGCGGGATACAGCAAGGGCCTGAAGGGCCGCCACATCAACATGATCGCGATCGGTGGCGCGATCGGCACCGGCCTGTTCCTCGGCGCCGGCGGCCGGCTGCACTCCGCAGGACCCGCGCTGGCCGTCGCCTACGCCGTCTGCGGCCTCTTCGCCTTCTTCGTCGTCCGGGCGCTGGGGGAGATGGTGCTGCACCGCCCCTCCTCCGGTTCGTTCGTCTCCTACGCCAGGGAATTCCTGGGCGAGAAGGGCGCGTACGTCGCCGGCTGGATGTATGTCGTCAACTGGTCGACGACCGGCATCGCCGACATCACCGCCATCGCGCTGTACACGCACTACTGGAGCCTGTTCACCGACATCCCGCAGTGGGTGATGGCGCTGATCGCGCTCGCCGTGGTGCTGTCCGTGAACCTCATCTCCGTGAAGATCTTCGGCGAGCTGGAGTTCTGGTTCGCGATCATCAAGGTCGCCGCACTGGTGATCTTCATGTTCATCGGCATCTTCCTGCTGGCCACCCAGCACCCGGTCGGCGGGCACCCGCCGGGCCTCGACGTGCTCACCGACAACGGCGGATTCTTCCCGACCGGCATGCTGCCGGTGGTGATCGTCCTCCAGGGCGTCGTCTTCGCCTACTCCGCCGTCGAACTGGTCGGCGTGACCGCGGGCGAGACCAGCGAGCCCGAGAAGGTCGTGCCCAAGGCCGTCAACTCCATCATGTGGCGGGTGGGCGTCTTCTACGTCGGATCGGTGCTGCTGCTGACGCTGCTGCTCCCGTGGAACAAGTACACCGACGGCGAGAGCCCCTTCGTCACCGTGCTCTCCAACGTCGGAGTGCCGGCGGCGGGCGATGTGATGAACCTCGTCGTGCTGACCGCCGCCATGTCGAGCCTGAACTCCGGGCTCTACTCGACGGGCCGCATCCTGCGCTCCATGTCCATGGCGGGCTCCGCACCCAAGTTCGCCGGGCTGATGAACCGCAACCAGGTGCCGTACGGCGGCATCCTGCTCACCTCCACCGTCTGCGTACTCGGCGTGGCACTCAACTACGTCGTGCCGGGCAAGGCGTTCGAGATCGTGCTGAACATCGCGGCGCTCGGCATCATCAGCACCTGGTGCACGATCATGATCTGCCACCTGGTGTTCGTCCGCCGCGCCCAGGAGGGGCTGGTGCGAAGGCCGCGCTTCCGGCTCCCCGGCACGCCCGTCACCGACATCGTGACGATCGCCTTCCTGCTCGGCGTCATCATGCTGATGTGGTTCGACGACGGTGTCGGCCGGCAGACCGTGCTGCTGATTCCGGTCCTCGCCGTCGCGCTGGTCGTCGGCTGGTACGCGGTCCGCGGCCGGGTGCGGCGCATCGCCGAGGAGCGCGAGGCGGCGTCGTAGAGCAGCGCTCGGACGCCTGACGTACAGGGGCGGTCGCGGAGGCCGGGGAGGCGTCCGCGACCGCCCCGCGCGTGCGGGGGACCGCCGCGCTCAGCCGCCGAGCAGCGGGTAGTGGTCGGAGAGGTTGGTGTACGTGTACTGCTTGCCCCAGCTGGAGACCGTCCAGGGCGCGGACTCCTCCTTGATCACGTCATTGCGCCAACCGGCGGGCCTGGCATGGCCGTTGCGGTGCAGGACGTAGTCCAGGTCCTCGCGCGGATCGTCCGGGTAGCGGTACTTCGCGACGGAGTTCTCCTGGGTGTCGAAGGAGTACGGATGGCCCGTACGGCTGTCGGCGGGCGCCAGGTCGCCGTTGGCGAGCATCGCGTCGTACTCCGGGCCGTGCGAGTCGATGTTCATGTCACCGGCGACCATGACCTCTTCGTCGGCCGGGATGTGCCGGGCGTCCAGGAAGGCGTCCATCTCCTTGAGCTGGGCCGCGCGGTCGGCGACCGCCTCGCCCGCCTTGCAGCCCGAGTCGGTGGACTGGGTGTGCGTGCCGACCACGTGCACCTTGGCGCCGTTCACGTCCAGCACCGCATAGACGAAGCCCTTGTTGGAGAAGGCGTCCGAGCCGCAGGCGTCCTTGTAGACGTACTGCTCCTTGCGGAGGATCGGCCACTTGCTCAGCAGTGTCACCCCGCCGTCCTCCGGGGTGGCGGCGGAGTAGGCGCCGCCGGTGGCGTCCCAGCCGTCCTTGCTGCGGCCGACCACGGGGGTCTGGTGCGGGTACTGCGCCGCGGCATGGGACTTCAGGGCGTCCGACGAGGAGTTGTCGAAGGCTTCCTCCAGGACGACGACGTCGTTGCCCTGGAAGAAGTCCGCCGCCGGTATGGCTTCGGCGCGGTGGTCCTGGCCCCAGTTGGGGTAGAGGTTCTTGCTCATCAGGAAGGTGTTGTAGGTCAGGACCTTCAGATGCGGGGGCGGCGTCGCCGACGCGGTGGGGGACGCGGCGGCGGTGGCGACGACGGCGAGGGCCGCGGCGGTCGCGACGGCCCGTGGGGTGCGCAGTGCGGGGTACGACACTGAATCTCCCTGTGGGGGTGGGGACATGATCCGGCGATGCACATCAAATCAGCTGTGGTTACCTCTTGGTAACCACTCGGTGTGCACGAGATTCACGGGGCGTAGCGCTTGCCCGCGAGGCCGCGGCGGACGGCACGGAGGCGGCGACCGGACGGTCGTATCATGGAGAAACGCGAGGAATGTCGCGTGGTACGGCAAAGGCGATGACGGCGGTGCACAGCAACCCGCAACCCCCGCCACCGGGCAGCCTCCTGTGGTCGATGGCCGGGGACATCCGCACCCTGCTGACCCTGCCGGCCGTCATGACCCTTCAGATGGCGCACCCCGAGGTGAGCGCGGGCGCCGACGCCCGCGCGGTGTTCCGTACGGATCCCTGGGGGCGCGGCCGGCGGTCGCTGATCTCCTTCCAGCTGTGGGTCTACGGCGGTGAGGCGGCGGCAGCGGAGGGCCGCAGGCTGCGGCGGCTGCGCCGGGCCGTCCAGAGTGTCGACGCGCGGGGGCCGGCGCGTCACGCCCTCACGCCGGCCGCCTACGTCTGGGTGCACGCCACCGGCTACCCCGTCTTCCGGCGCGGGCGGCGCTATCTCGGCCGCCCGCTCACCGAGGCGCAGGAACGGCAGCTGTACGCGGAATGGCTCCAGGTCGGCCGGGTGCTGGGCATCAGCGACTGCGACTTGCCGCAAACCGTCGAGGAATTCTGGCCGTACTACCGCAAGGTGCTCGAAAATGACCTCGAACCGACGCCCGTGGTGCGGGGGTTGGTCGCCACGGGCCTGCCGGTCCCGGCGCCTGACGTCGGCCCGCTCCCGCTGCGGCTGCTGCTGCGGGTCGCCTGGCCCGCGGTGCGGCCCCTGTTCGTGCGCTGCCGGCGCTTCCTCGCGATCGGCCTGCTGCCGCCCGACGCGCGCCTCGCCATCGGGCTGCGGTGGAGCGACGCCCAGGAACGCCGGCTGCGGTGCTTCGGCCGGGTGGTCCGCGTGGTGGTGCCGGCGCTTCCGGAGCGGCTGCGGTACCTGCCCACGGCGCGGAGGGCCCGTCGGGCGGCTGGGGGCGGGAGGGGGCGCCTGGCGGCTTGGCGTCCTCTGAGGCGTTTCTGACGCTCCGTCACACACCCCCCACCCCCGAACCCACCCCCGCCCCCTCCCCCCGTAGGGGGGAGAGGGGGGAGGGGGCGGGGGAGCGCCGGGCGGGTGCCGAGCGGGCGGGTGCCGGGCAGGCCCCGAGCGGGCAGCCCCCGAGCCCCCGAAGGTTCTCAGGCGCACGCTCCAGCGTCTCGGGCAGGCGCCTAGCGCCCCTAGTGCGCCCCCGCCTCATGTGCGTGTACCTGGTGGGTGGCCTCGATCTGCTTCCAGGACTTGGGTTGGGCGGCCGTTGTCCGCGGTGCGCCGAGGGTCCGTTTGGTGGCGCCTGCGGCGGGCTTGGCGGGCTGGAAGAGCCAGGTGTCGAAGAAGTCGGCGAGCGGTGTGCCGGTCTTCTTCTCGGCGAACTTCACGAAGTCGGCGACGGAGGCGTTGCCGTATTTGTGCTCGGTGGGCCAGGTCTTGAGGATGTCGAAGAAGACCTTGTCGCCGATCTTGTTGCGCAGTGCCTGGATGGCCAGTGCGCCGCGGTCGTAGACGGCGTCGTCGAACTGCTTGTCCGCGCCGGGGTCGCCGGGCTTGACGGTCCAGAACGGGTCGTCGGCGGGGTGCTGGTCGTAGACGTAGTCCGCGAGTTCCTGTGCGGTGCCCTCGCCTTCCTTCTCCGACCAGAGCCACTGGCTGTAGGCGGCGAAGCCTTCGTTGACCCAGATGTCCTTCCAGTCCTTGAGCGAGACGCTGTCGCCGTACCACTGGTGGGCGAGTTCGTGGACCACGACGGAGACGTTGGCGCCGCGGTCGAATGCCTTCTTGCCGTAGAAGGGGCGGGTCTGGGTCTCCAGTGCGTATCCGGCGGGGACGTTGGGGACGTAGCCGCCGACGGCGTTGAACGGGTAGGGGCCGAAGACGCTCTCCAGCCATTCGGTGACCTCGGTGGTGCGCTCGATGCTGGCGTGTGCCGAGCCGCTGTTGGCGCCGAGGTCCTTGCTGACGGCGTTGATCACCGGCAGGCCGTTGGCGGTCTTGTCGGTGGTGATGTCGAACTTGCCGACGGCGAGGGTGGTCAGGTAGGTCGCCTGTGGCTTGTCCGAGCGCCAGTTGTAGCGGGTCCAGCCGAGTTTGGAGGTCTGTGAGGCCAGTACGCCGTTGCTGAGGGCCTGGGTTCCGTCGGGGACGGCGACGGAGATGTCGTAGGTGGCCTTGTCGGTGGGGTGGTCGTTGCTCGGGAACCACCAGACGGCGGAGTCGGGTTCCTGTGCGACCACGCCGCCGTCGGGGGTGCGGGCCCAGGCGGTGAAGCCGTCGATCTTCAGCTCGGACGGCTTGCCCGCGTAGCGCACGACGACGCTGATCCGCTTGCCCTTTTCCAGGGGGGTGGCGGGGGTGACTTCCAGTTCGTGCTTGCCGGAGGTGGCGTAGGTGGCTTTCTTGCCGTTGATCCGGATCTCGCTGACCTTCAGGCCGAAGTCCAGGTTGAAGCGGGAGAGGTCCTGGGTGGTGGTGGCGAGCAGGGTCGCCGTGCCTTCCAGGAGGTCCGTCTTCGGCTGGTACTTGAGCCGCAGGTCGTAGTGGGAAACGTCGTATCCGCCGTTTCCGCTCTCGGGGTAGTAGCTGTCGCCCGCACCCGGAGCGCCGGGGGTGAAGCTGGCCGCCGATGCCGGGATCGCCAGCAGCAGGCTGAGCGCAGCGGCGCCCGGGACGAGGAGTCTGTGACGCACGAGTCCTCCAACTCGTAGAAGAGGTGGATCTGTTCAGAGCCTATGTACTCGCCCGGGTGTCGTCATGTCCATGGCCTCATCTGACACATGACCGTCATGTGGCGCGGTGGCCTCCGGTGTACGTCGCGTACCACCGGTTTCGGCCTCGTGGGGTGCGCTGCGCCCCACTGGCCCCCTTACGCACGGGAGTTGCGGCGCGCTACCTTCCCGCCGTGACGCATCCCGCGCGGGCCACCCGCATCCCCTGGAAAGCATTCGCGCTGGCGGCGGTCGTCGCCCTGCTGGCCGCGCTGGCCGGTTCGCCGCCCGCACGGGCGGACTCCGGCGTCCCGCGTACGGCGGGCCCGCCGGGCGAGAGCAGACCCGTCTACTCCTACGACCGTGCGGTCCGCGAAACGGTCTGGGTGGACACCCGGCTGGACGGGGACGGGGACGGGCGGACCGACCGTGTCGCCGTCGACATCGTGCGCCCGAGCGAGCCCGCGCAGCAGGGCCGCAAGATCCCCGTGATCATGGATGCCAGCCCCTACTACTCCTGCTGCGGGCGCGGCAACGACAACCAGAAGAAGACCTACGACGCGCAGGGCAGGCCGGTCCTCTTCCCGCTCCATTACGACAACTACTTCGTGCCGCGCGGCTATGCGACGGTCCTCGTCGATCTGGCGGGCACCAGCCGTTCGGACGGCTGTGTGGACGTCGGCGGGCGCTCCGACATCGGCTCGGCGAAGGCGGTCGTCGACTGGCTCGGCGGCCGTGGCCGCGCCTACGACGCTCCGTCGGGCGGCGCCGCGGTCACCGCCGACTGGACCGACGGCAGTACCGGCATGATCGGCAAGAGCTGGGACGCGACCATCGCCAACGGCGTCGCGGCCACCGGAGTCAAGGGCCTCAAGACCATCGTCCCGATCGCCGGCATCTCCTCCTGGTACGACTACTACTTCTCCCGGGGAGCGCCGCTGTACGGCTCGGGGCCCGACGGGCTCGCGGACGCCGTCGAGAGTTCCGGTGCGCACCAGCGGTGCGCCGCCGTGCAGCAGAAGCTCGTCGACGGTGCCCCGCGTTCCGGGGACTGGACCGGCCTGTGGAGCGAGCGCGATTACGTTCCCGACGCGGGCAAGGTCCGCGCCAGCGTGTTCATGGTGCACGGGATGCAGGACCTCAACGTCCGTACCCAGCACGCGGGCCGGTGGTGGGACGCGCTCGCCCGGCACGGTGTGGAGCGCAAGATCTGGCTCTCGCAGACCGGTCACGTCGACCCGTTCGACTACCGGCGCCCCGAGTGGGTCCGTACCCTCCACCAGTGGTTCGACCACTACCTGATGGGCTACGACAACGGCATCGAGCGGGCGCCGATGGCGGATGTGGAACGCGCGCCCGACCAGTGGTCCACGGACGCGCACTGGCCGGCGGACGGCACGGCGGCGACCACCCTGCACCCGGGCAACGGCGGCGCGCCCGGCGTCGGCACGCTGGGGACCACGCCCGCTCCGCAGGGCGCGACGGAGAAGTTCACCGACGACCCGAAGCTGAGCGAGGAGGACTGGGCGGCGGCCATCGACCGGCCGACACCGTCCAAGGCCGGTTTCACCACCGGGAAGCTGACCGCTCCGCTGCGGCTGTCCGGCTCGGGGAAGGTGACCGTGACGGCCACGCCGACGACGGCGACCGCGCACCTCTCGGCCGTCCTGATCGACATCGGCCCGGACACCATCCGCAACTACGCCGCCTCCGGGGAAGGCATCACCACCCTGGACCGCAGCACCTGTTGGGGGCAGGGCACCAAGGGCGACACCGGCTGCTTCCGGGAGACCGCAGCCGACACCGAGAAGGTGGGGCACACCGTCTTCAGCCGTGGCTGGGCGGATCTGGGCACCTACGCCGACCCGCACAAGGGGCGTCCGCTCACCCCGGGCACGCCGTACACCCTCACCCTGGATCTGGCGGCGAGCGATCACGTCGTGCCCGCGGGGCACCGGCTCGCGCTGGTCGTGGCAGGTACGGACGCCGGGCTGATCGATCCGCCGTCCACCCGGCCGACGCTGACCCTGGACCTCGCGCGTACCTCGGCGGACCTGCCGGTGACGGGCGGCGCCCCGGCGCTCGCGCGGGCGCTCGCGGGGGCCCGTCCGGCGACCGCGGACCCCGGTGCGGGCATCGCACCGCCGCGCATGCTCAGCCGGCTGCCTCACGGACGGTGAGCCGCTCCGCACACACAATCCGCATATCACCGTACGGTCGCGTTCCCGGCGGGGGGCCGCTGCGGTGTGGTAGGGGGTGAACGGTCGGAAAAAATTGGCCAATGGAAAGGTCGACACGTGTCGGACAAAGCCAAGGAACCGGGGGACGGGGGACGTTCGCCGATCGCGGTGGACTCCTCCGGTGACCCGCACCGCACCGGCCCTCCACAGACCGACCGCGTGGTCTTCGGCGTCACCTCGCTGCTGACCCTCGCGTTCATCGTCTGGGGCGCCTCCTCCACGGAGTCGCTCAAGAACGTCTCGACAACGATGCTGCACTGGGTGATCGACAACCTCGGCTGGGCGTTCGTCATCGCCGCGTCGGGGTTCGTGGTCTTCGCGATCTGGCTCGCCGTCAGCAAGTACGGCCGGATCACGCTGGGACAGGAAGGAGAGGAACCCGAATTCCGCACGGTGTCCTGGATCGCGATGATGTTCAGCGCGGGCATGGGCATCGGCCTGATGTTCTACGGCGTCAGCGAGCCGCTGGGGCACTTCATCAACCCGCCGCCGGGCACCGACCCCGCGGACGCGGCCCAGAAGATGGACACGGCGCTGGCCACCACGCTGTTCCACTGGACGCTGCACCCCTGGGCGATCTACGCGGTCGTGGGGCTCGCCATCGCCTACAGCTGCTTCCGGCGGGGGAGGCGGCAGACGATATCGGCGGTGTTCACCCCCTTGATCGGAAGGCGGCGGGCCAACGGCTGGGGCGGCCAGGTCATCGACATCCTGGCCATCTTCGCCACCCTCTTCGGCTCCGCCGCCTCGCTGGGTCTGGGCGCGTTGCAGATCGGCAGCGGCATCAAGGTGCTGGGCTGGATGGACAGCGTCAGCACCACACTGCTGGTCGTCGTCATCACCGTGCTGACGCTCGCGTTCATCCTGTCCGCGGTCTCCGGCATCGCCAAGGGCGTCCAGATGCTGTCCAACATCAACATGGTGCTGGCGCTGATCCTGGCCGTCTTCGTCTTCGTGGTCGGACCGACCGTCCTGATCCTCAACCTGCTGCCCACGTCCATCGGTTCGTTCATCGGCGAACTGCCGCAGCTGGCCGGCCGTACGGAGGCCAGCAGCGGTGCCGATGTGGACACCTGGCTGCGCACCTGGACCGTCTTCTACTGGGCGTGGTGGATCTCCTGGACGCCCTTCGTGGGCATGTTCATCGCCCGCATCAGCCGTGGCCGGACGATCCGGCAGTTCATCGGCGGCGTCATCCTCGTGCCGAGCGTGGTCAGCCTCATCTGGTTCGCGATCTTCGGCGGGTCGGCGACGAAGCTCCAGGCCGACAAGCAGCTGAGCGGGGCCGGTACCCCCGAGGGGCAGCTCTTCGACGTGCTGCACCAGTACCCGCTCGCCACGGTCATGAGCATTCTTGTCATGATCCTGGTCGGCATCTTCTTCGTCTCCGGAGCCGATGCCGCCTCCATCGTCATGGGCACGCTGTCGCAGAAGGGCACCTTCGAGCCCAGCCGGCCCGTGGTGATCTTCTGGGGCGTGGTGACCGGCGCGGTCGCGGCGATCATGCTGCTGATCGGCGGCGGTTCGGACGACGCCCTGACGGGCCTGCAGAACCTGACGATCCTCGTCGCGGTGCCGTTCATGATCGTGATGATCGTCATGTGCTGGGCCCTGATGCGGGACCTGCGCAGCGATCCGCTGATCGTGCGCGGCCAGCGGGGCGAGGAAGCCGTCGAGATGGCCGTCATCGCCGGTCATGAGCAGTACGACGGCGACTTCGAGTTCCGGATCGGTCCTGGCGGCGAGACCACGGGCGCCACGGCCGTCGGCTCGGGCCCTGACGACGATCCCGAGGGCTCGGGGAAGCCCGGCGGCCCGGAGGACTGACGGACGGCTGGCAGACGCTGAAGGGGGACGGGCCCGTCGCGGCAGTGTCGCGGCGGGCCCGTCGCCCGGCCGCTCCGGCTACTCCGCCGGAGCCTCCCGCACCTTGCGCACCACCTCGTCCGCACATCCCCAGGCCACGGTGACGCCTGCGCCGCCGTGCCCGTAGTTGTGCACGCACCACGCGCCGCCCGGCAGCCGCTCGGCCGCCAGCCGTACCGCCGTCCTCGCCGGGCGCAGCCCCACCCGGTGCTCCAGCACCCTGGCACCGGCCAGCGCGGGGAAGCGCCGTGCGCAGCGCGCCACGATCGCCTCGGCCACCGCGGGGTCGGGCTCCCGCGACCAGGCGTGCTCGCGCGCCGTGCCGCCGAGCACCACACCGAACGGCTGCGGCAGCACGTACGTCGTGTCGGACGCGCCCCCGTCGGCCGAGACGAACCATTCCTCGATCCCCGGGTTCGCCACCACCACCAACTGGCCCTGCACCGGCTGTACTTGGGGATCGGGCACCAGCTCGCGGGCGCCGAGGCCCGAGCAGTTCACGACCGTGCCGGCTTCCTGGCCCGCTTCGGTGAGCGAGGTGAAGGGGCGGCGCTCCAGCGTCCCGCCCGCCGCCGCCAACCGCCCCTCCAGGTACCGCAGATGGGCCGGCATGTCCACCAGAGGGGTGCGGGCCCGCCATCCCGCCGTGTGCCCCGCCGGAAGCTCGTCGGGGCGGGCCCGCCGCAGGCCGGGCACGGCGTCGTGCCAGGCGGTCAGCGCATCGTCGGCGGGTGCGGTGCCGGACGTGGCGGGCTCATCGGCGACGGTCTCCGTCATCGTGCCGGTCACCATCCGGGAGCCGGTCTCCTCCGGGCGCTCGGCGAGCGCGGCCAGCACCTCGAAGCCGCGTACCGACCAGCGCACCGCCTGTTCCCGCGGCTGGATCCGGTAGGGCCAGCACAGCCCGCCGGCCACCGCCGATGTGGTGTCGTCCGCGCGGTCCCGGCTGACCACCCGCACCCGGTGTCCGTCCTCCGCCAGCGCGATGGCCGACGTGAGCCCCACCACGCCGCCACCGATGACCAGTACCTCGCTCGCATTGATCCTCATATCCGGACGCTAACCGCTGGCGCCGCGGCAGGCGAGGGAGGGCCGGGGCGGAGGGGGCGGGGGAGCGGACGGCGCCCGGTGCGCGGTGTCCGCCGTCCCCGTGACGGCCCGGGTGGGCGGCGCCCGCCACCCGTTCGTGATCTTGAGGTAACCGGCCGGCAGTGGTCCGGACAAACCCGGACCTTAGGCTGGTAGGCAGCACCGTCGGCCGATGACGCCCCTCGGATCGTGTTCCGCCCGTCCGTCCGCCGTCGTCTGAGGAGGCCCATGCCCCGCGCCCCGCGCGCCGTGCCCGCCTGGCTCGCCCACCCGTTCCGCTGGCAGCGGCTGCCCGTCCCGTGGCCCGCCGTGGCCCGCGGCGCGCTCTGCGCGGGGCCGCTGCTGGGCGCGGGCGTCGCCACCGGCCATCCCGCGCCCGGCGTGCTGGCCGGGCTCGGCTCGATGCTGGCCGGCGTCAACGACCGGCCCGGCACCCGCAGGACCGGCATCGTGCACATCGGCCTGCCCGCGCTCGCCTCCGCCCTCGGCATGCTGATGGGCGCCGCCCTCCAGACGGCAGGCGCCGGCTGGTGGCTGGTGCCCGCCCTGTTCGCCGTCGGCTTCGTCTCCGGCGCGGGCAGCGTGGCAGGTCCTGTCCGGTCCACCGCCGGAATGCAGATGCTGGCCGCCACCGTCCTCGGGGCCGGCATGCCGCTGCCAGGCGCGCCCTGGATGAAGAGCCTCTACCTGCTCGCCGGGTGCCTGTGGCTGCTGTTGCTCCGCGTGGTGCTGCGCAGCCCCCGTCCTGCGGGCGGTGCGCTGGGCGGCGAGCGGGCTGCCGTCGCCACCGTCTTCGACGCGCTGGCCGTCGCCCTGGGAGCGGCCGGCGGGCCCGGCGCCGAACCGGCCAGACGCCGGCTGACCGCGGCACTCGACCGCGCCGACGAGGCGCTGCGGCTGCGCCGGCTCACCGACCGGCTGCTGCGCCGCGCGCCCCGCCGCGACGAACTCCTGCTGGCCGAGCGGTTCGCCGCGGCCACCACCCTGTGCGAGGCGAGCGTCGCGCTCCTGTGGGAGGCACGGCCGCTGCCCGCCCGGGTCGCCGAGAGCCCCCGGAAGTTCGCCGATGCGCTGCGCACCGGCCGCCCGCCTGGCCGCCTCGCCGCCCCGGAAACCAGCTCGGCGGGCCGCGGCGCCTTCGACCGCGCGCTGCTGGACGCCGCCGTCGTCTTCGCGCGCACGGAGCCGGCCGCACCCGCCGCCCGCCCGCGGCCCCGCGCCTCGTGGCGCACCCTGGCCCGCCGGGCCCGCGGCTTCGTCGGCCGGCGCACCCGCCGTGGCCGCAACCTCCTCGGCCCCGCCGCACGGGACTACGGCCTGCGGGTCGCCGTCTGCATCGGCGCGAGCACCGCGGTGGCTCTGCTGCTGCACGCCAACCACTGGTACTGGCTCCCGGCGACCGCCACCTTCCTGGTCAAGCCGGACCTCGGCCCGCTGTTCTCGCGCACCGTCAACCGCTTCGCCGGCACCCTCGCGGGAGTCGTGGTGTTCGCGCTGGCGGCCCTGGCGCTGCCGGGACCGTGGTGGCCGCCGGTGGCGGCCGGGATCGGCGGCGCGCTGCTGCCGTTCGCCACCCGGCACTTCGCCCTCCAGACCTCCGCGATCACCTTCATGGTGCTGGCGTTCGTCTGGGTCAGCGGCGATCCGCAGGCGTCCGCCGAGCGGATCGCCGACACCGCCATCGCCTGCGGCATCGTGCTGGTCGTCGGCCACCTGCCGCGCCTGGCGGACCCGCGCCGCCGGGTCGGCCAGCGGGTCACGTCCGCGCTGCGCGCCACCGAGCGGTTCCTGCGGCACGTCCTGGCGGCCGAGCCGGGACAGGACACCGCCGAGCGGCTGGCGCTGCGCCGGGCCGCGTACCGGGCGCTCGGCGAGGCGAGGACGGCCGCGGAGACCGCCGCCGCCGAACTCCTCGCCGCCCGCGACCGCAACCCCGACTGGCTGACCGTCGTCACCGCAGCCGAACGCATCGTGGACGCGGCGACCGCCTGCGCCGTACGCCTCGACCACGGGGCGCGACGGCCGAGCGCGGCGGAGGCCGAGCGGCTGTGCGCGGCACTGTCGGCGATGGCGGACGCCCTGGGCGGGGCGGGCCGCCGGACGCCCGGTGTGCACGAGCAGGCGCTGGCACCCGTGCCCGACTGCGCGACCCTCACCGACGTGGCCGCCGAACTGGAGCGCATGCGCGGCTATGCGGGAGCGGCCTGACCTGACCTGACGGCCGCTCCCGCCCCTGCTCAGGTGCGGCGCTTGGCGTCCTTGCCGCCCAGGAGTCCGGCCCGCCGCAGCGCGTCGGCCATCGCGTCGTTGGCCGGCGCGGCCTCCCGGCCGCCGCCCCTGCGCTCGCCGCCACGCTGCTGCCCGCCACCGGACGGCCGCTGTGCGCCACCGCGTCCGCCGCCGGACCGCTGCCCGCCACCGCGCCGCTCGCCGCCGCCCGCGCCACCGCGCCGCTCGCCGCCTGCCGCGCCGCCCTTGCCCGGCTCGTCGTCGAGCCGCAGCGTCAGCGAGATCCGCTTGCGCGGGATGTCGACGTCGAGCACCTTGACCCGCACGATGTCACCGGGCTTGACGACCTCGCGCGGTTCCTTGACGAAGGTCTTCGACATCGCCGAGACATGCACCAGGCCGTCCTGGTGGACCCCCACGTCCACGAACGCCCCAAAGGCGGCGACGTTGGTCACCACGCCCTCAAGAAGCATCCCCGGCTGGAGATCGCCGATCTTCTCCACGCCCTCCTTGAAGGTCGCGGTCTTGAACACCGGACGCGGGTCGCGGCCCGGCTTCTCCAGTTCCTGGAGGATGTCGGTGACCGTCGGCAGCCCGAAGGCGTCGTCCACGAAGTCGGCGGGCCGCAGCGCGCGCAGCGCCGTGGCGTTGCCGATCAGCGAGCCGACGCCGCTGCCCGCGGCGGTGACCATCCGGCGCACGACCGGGTACGCCTCCGGGTGCACGCTCGACGCGTCCAGCGGGTCGTCGCCGTCCCGGATCCGCAGGAAGCCCGCGCACTGCTCGTACGCCTTGGGGCCGAGCCGCGCGACGTCCTTGAGTGCCTTGCGGGAGCGGAACGGGCCGTTGTTGTCGCGGTGCGCGACGATGTTCTCGGCCAGGCCCGAGCCGATGCCCGACACCCGCGAAAGCAGCGGCGCCGACGCGGTGTTGACGTCCACGCCGACACCGTTCACACAGTCCTCGACCACCGCGTCCAGCGAACGCGACAGCTTCACCTCGGACAGGTCGTGCTGGTACTGCCCGACCCCGATCGACTTCGGGTCGATCTTGACCAGCTCGGCCAGCGGGTCCTGGAGCCGCCGGGCGATGGAGACCGCGCCGCGCAGCGACACGTCGAGCTCAGGCAGCTCCTGGGAGGCGAAGGCGGACGCGGAGTACACCGAGGCGCCGGCCTCGGACACCAGCACCTTCGTCAGCTTCAGCTCCGGCTGCGCGGTGATCAGATCGGCCGCCAGCTTGTCGGTCTCGCGGGACGCGGTGCCGTTGCCGATCGCGATCAGCTCGACGTCGTGTTCCTTCGCCAGCCGCGCCAGGGTCGCCAGCGCGGCGTCCCACTTCTGCTGCGGCACATGCGGATAGATCGTCTCGGTCGCCGCCACCTTGCCGGTCGCGTCGACGACGGCGACCTTCACGCCCGTACGGAAGCCGGGGTCGAGGCCCATCGTGGCGCGTGTGCCGGCCGGCGCGGCCAGCAGCAGATCGCGCAGGTTCGACGCGAAGACCCGCACCGCCTCGTCCTCGGCCGCCTGCCGCAGCCGCAGCCGCAGATCGATCCCGAGGTGCACCTGGACCCGGGTGCGCCAGGCCCAGCGGACCGTGTCCTGGAGCCACTTGTCGGCCGGGCGGCCCTGGTTGCGGATGCCGAAGCGGTGCGCGATGGCCTGCTCGTAGGCGCTCGGCCCCTCCGTCACTGCCGACGGGTCCTCAGGCTCCAGCGCGAGATCGAGGATCTCCTCCTTCTCGCCGCGGAACATCGCGAGCACCCGGTGGGAGGGCAGCGCGGTGAACGGCTCGGCGAAGTCGAAGTAGTCGGCGAACTTCGCGCCAGGACCCTCCTTGCTGTCGCCCTTGCCCTCGCGCACCTTCGCCGCGATCCGCCCGCGCGACCACATCCGCTCGCGCAGCTCACCGATCAGGTCCGCGTCCTCACCGAACCGCTCGGTGAGGATCGCCCGCGCGCCCTCCAGGGCGGCGGCCGGGTCGGCGACCCCCTTGTCCTCGTCGACGAACGCGGCGGCGGCTGCGGCCGGTTCCACCGACGGGTCGTCCAGCAGCCCGTCGGCCAGCGGCGTCAGGCCCGCCTCCCGGGCGATCTGCGCCTTGGTGCGGCGCTTGGGCTTGTACGGGAGGTAGATGTCCTCAAGGCGTGCCTTGGACTCGGCGCCCCGGATCTGCGCTTCGAGCGCCGCGTCCAGCTTGTCCTGCGACCGTACGGACTCCAGGATCGCGGTCCGCCGCTCCTCCAGCTCCCGCAGGTAGCGCAGCCGTTCCTCCAACGCGCGCAGCTGCGCGTCGTCGAGCATCTCGGTGGCTTCCTTGCGGTAGCGCGCGATGAACGGCACGGTCGAACCGCCGTCGAGCAGTTCGACCGCGGCCTTCACCTGCCGCTCCTTGACGCCGAGCTCCCCGGCGATCCTCGCTTCGATGGTCCCGAGGGCCCCGATGGGCTCGGTGGATGCCGTCACGTTGATCCTGCCCCGCCTTCCAGCGCTTGCTTGAGCCTGCATTGTGCAGGGTCGCAGGTCGCACTGTCGCGCCGCCCGGCCAGCGGCGCCGGGGTGTGAGAAGGCGCACGCACACCCCGTGGCCGACGCGCGTCCGCGGCTACTTGCCGAACATCTCCGCCGGGAACGCCCCCGCTTCCATGGCGGCGGTGGTGAAGCCGCCCGCGAGCTCGGTGAGCCGGGCCACGCCATCGGCGCCGAGGTGCTCGTACGGCGCCCGGTCCAGCCGGTCCGTGGTGTCCTCCAGGTCCTTGCGCAGCTGCTGTCCTGCGTCGGTCAACTCGCCTTCGGCGTCCAGCAGTCCGCGGTCGCGCAGCCGCTCCTGCGCGTCCGTCCACTCCTCCTGCGACCAGCCGCGGGTCTTCATGATCCCGAGGTGGCTCATGCCGCGACCGCTGGCGTTGTGGGTGACCAGCGCCTCCAGGCCGTCCAGTTCGGCGTCGAGCAGCGCCATCAGGTGGCCGTCGCCGCGGTGTTCGCGCAGCAGGGAAGCGGCGTGCCAGTAGGCGAGGTGCGGGGCGTCCGGAACCGGCAGGTCGGCGTGCGAGGCGAACAGCGGCCTCGCGGGCCGGCTGCCCGCCTCCGCGGCCCGCAGCGCCAGCTCTGCCGCCTCGGCCATCTCGGGCGACTCCAGCACCGCGTCGCCGAGCAGCCGGCGCAGGGTGGTGTCGGCCGCGCGCAGCCGGGCCGCCAGCACGGTCTCGGGGGAGGCCACCGACCAGACGGCGGGGACGTGCCGGGAGACCAGGCGGTGGCTGAAGTTGTAGAAGGTCGCGGTGATGGTTCCGGGGCCGACCGGGCCCATGGCCGCGCCGCGCACCGCGAAGTAGCCGGCGCTGCGGCTCTCGATGCCGATCTTCGCCATCTCGTCGTGCAGGTCGGGCGAGAAGTAGTGCGTCGAGTGGAACGGGTTGATCACGTTGTGGCAGTGCCGTCCGGCGCGCGGCGGCAGCGAGGTCGCAGAGGTCATGCCGGGCAGGTTACCGACCCGTTGGTATGGCCGGGAGGCCAGGCCCGCCACCGGACGGACACCACGCCCGCCATCCGACGGGATCCAGGCCCGCCACCGGAAGCGGAGTCCCCTGCCGGGACGCGGCGATGGCAGGAAAGGTGGGAAATTCGTCATTGCCGCCATCGCCGCCACTGGCGAGGATGGAGCCATGGAGACGCGTGACGTGCTGGTCGTCCTCTACGACGATGTCCAGAGCCTTGATGTCAGCGGCCCGGTGGAGGTCTTCAGCGGTGCCAACCGGGCGGTGCCCGACGCGTACCGGATCCGCACCGCGAGCCTCGACGGCGGGCCCGTCACCACCTCCAGCGGACTGCGGCTCACCCCGGACCTCGCACTGGCCGACGCCGCCGTGCCGCACACCCTCCTGGTCCCCGGCGGCGAGGGCAGCCGCACGATCGACCCGCGGCTGACCGACTGGCTGCGGCGGCACGCCCCGCACGCGCAGCGGAAGGTCTCGGTGTGCGGCGGCGCGCTGCTGCTCGCCGAGGCGGGACTGCTGGACGGCCGCCGGGTGACGACCCACTGGGCGCTGTGCGAGAGCTTCGCCGCGCAGTACCCCGCCATCGAGGTCGCGCCCGAGCCGATCTATGTGCGGGACGGCGACGTGGTCACGTCGGCGGGCGTGACGGCCGGTATCGACCTGACGCTCGCGCTGGTGGAGGAGGACCTGGGCCGGGATCTCGCGCTGTGGATCGCCCGCCGGCTCGTCGTCTTCCTCCGGAGGCCCGGCAACCAGACCCAGTTCAGCACCCAGCTCGCGGTGCAGACGGCGGGCCGGCGACCGCTCCGCGACGTCCAGCAGTGGATCATCGACAACCCGTCCGCCGACCTGTCCGTTGACACGCTCGCCTGCCGGGCCGGCCTCTCCCCGCGGCACTTCGCCCGCGCGTTCCGCCTGGAGGTCGGCATGACACCGGGCCGCTACGTGGACCGGGTGCGCCTGGAGGCCGCGCGCCGCCGCCTGGAGGACACCGTCGACGGCATCGAGGAGGTCTCCAGGCACTGCGGCTACGGCACACCCGAGGCGATGCGCCGCGCCTTCGTCCGCGTCCTGGGCGCCGCGCCCGCCGAGTACCGCCGCCGCTTCCGGACCGCAGGACCCGCCCTCTGACCTGCGGCCCACCCCGTTTTCTCCCGCAGCCCGCCGTCACCTCGACGCGCGCGGCATCCGTCACCACCACCGACAGGACCCGCCATGCAGATCGCCATCCTGCTCTTCGACGGCTTCACCGCGCTCGACGCCGTCGGCCCGTACGAGACGCTCAGCAAGATGCCGGGTGCCGAGCTGGTCTTCACCGGCGAGCGCACCGGCACCTACCGCAACGACAGCGGCGCGCTCGGCCTCGTCGCCGACGCCACCCTGTCCGAGGTCACCGCGCCCGACATCCTCGTCGTGCCCGGCGGCCCGGGGCAGAGCGGTCAGATGGCGGACGGGCCGGTGCGCGAGTGGATCCGGGCGGTGGACGCCGGCACCACCTGGACCACGTCGGTGTGCACCGGCTCGCTGATCCTCGCCGCCGCCGGACTCCTCAAGGGCCGCCGGGCGACCTCCCACTGGCTGGCCCTCGACCAGCTGCCCGCGTACGGCGCCGAGCCGACCGGTGAACGGGTGGTGTTCGACGGCAAGTACGTCACGGCCGCCGGCGTCTCGTCCGGCATCGACATGGGGCTGAGCCTGGTGGGCCGCATCGCCGGTGACGCCGTGGCGCAGACCGTCCAGCTCCTCATCGAGTACGACCCGCAGCCGCCGTACGACGCGGGCTCCCCGCAGAAGGCCCCCGCCGGGATCACCGCGCAGCTCAGGGAATGCAGCCGGTTCCCCGGCCACGGCGAGGGGTAGCCGCTCGGTGGTCCGCCGTACGACGTGGGGTCAGTTCGCCGGCCAGGTGAAGCGCGGCGCCCTGCGCTCCAGGAAGGCGGTGGCGCCCTCGGCGATGTCGCCGCTCGCGTGCGCCACCGCCGCCCAGTGGGCGCCGCGCTCGTCGGCCTCCCCGGCGGGCACGTCCCAGGCGCCGTCCACCAGCTCCTTCGCCGCGGTCTGCGTCAGCAGCGACCGCCCGGCCAGTACGGCGGTGAACTCCGCGACCCGCTTGCCGAGTTCACCCTCGGGCAGCACCTCGTCCACCAGGCCGGTACGCAGCGCCCGCGCGCAGTCGATCAACTCGGCCGAGAAGAGCAGGTACTTGGCGGCCGAAACCCCCACCAGCCGGACCAGCCGCCGGGTGGCGGACGCCGGATAGGCGATCGCCAGCTTTGCCGGAGTCACCCCGAACAGCGCGCCCTCCTCCGCGAACCGCAGGTCACAGGCGGCTGCCAGCTGGCAGCCGCCGCCCACGCAGTAGCCGCGTACCGCCGCCAGCGTCGGCTTGGGAAAGGCGGCCAGCGCCTCCTCGGCCGCCACCGCGAGCCCCTGCGACTCCCCGGCCGTCTCCCGCAGCGCCCCGATGTCCGCCCCCGCGCAGAACGTCCCGCCCTCGCCGGTCAGCACCAGCGACCGCACGGCGCGATCGCCCGCCAACCGCTCCAGCAGCGGCGGCAGCTCCCGCCACATCTGCCCCGTCATCGCATTGCGCTTGGCGGGATTGCTGAGGGTGACGGTCGCTGTGCCGTCGCTGACATGCGTCTTCAGGCCCGGTTCCATGCCCCGGATATTAGAGCGACCGCCCGTCGGCCGGGCGGCTACGATCGCTGGTCTGATGTCAGCAACCCTCGTCGCCAAAGACCTCGCCGCCGGCCACGGCGAGCGCGTCCTGTTCTCCGGCCTTGACCTGGTCGTCGCCCCCGGCGACGTGATCGGCCTGGTCGGCGCCAACGGAGCGGGCAAGTCCACCCTGCTGCGGCTGCTCGCAGGACTGGACGCCCCGGAGGACGGCAAGCTCGCGCTGAGCCCGCCCACCGCCACCGTCGGCCACCTCCCGCAGGAACCCGACCGCCGCCCTGGCGAATCCGTCCGCGCCTTCCTCGCCCGGCGCACCGGCGTCGCCGAGGCCCAGACCGCCCTGGACGCCGCCACCCAGGCACTGGTCGACGAACGGCCGGGCGCCGACGACGCGTACGCCACCGCGCTGGAGCGCTGGCTCGCGCTGGGCGCCGCCGACCTCGACGAGCGGGCCGAGGAGACCGCGGCCCAACTGGGCCTGGCCGTCGGCCTCGACCAGCCGATGACCGCACTCTCCGGAGGCCAGGCCGCCCGCGCCTCACTGGCCTCACTCCTCCTCTCCCGTTACGACGTCTTCCTCCTCGACGAGCCGACCAACGACCTCGACCTGGACGGGCTGCGCCGCCTGGAGTCCTTCGTCGGCGGCCTGCGCGCCGGCACGGTGCTGGTCAGCCACGACCGCGAGTTCCTGACCCGCACGGTCACCCGCGTCGTCGAGCTGGACCTCGCCCAGCAGCAGGTCAACACCTTCGGCGGCGGCTACGCCTCCTACCTGGAGGAACGCGAGCGCGCCAGGCGGCACGCCCGTGAGGAGTACGAGGAGTACGCCGAGACCAAGGCGGCCCTGGAGACCCGCGCGCACACCCAGCGCAACTGGATGGAGAAGGGCGTCAAGAACGCCCGCCGCAAGGCGACGGACAACGACAAGATCGCCCGCAAGGGCCGCGTCGAGTCGACCGAGAAGCAGGCGGCCAAGGCCAAGCAGACCCAGCGCCTGATCGAGCGCCTCGACGTCGTCGAGGAGCCGCGCAAGGAGTGGGAGCTGCGGATGGAGATCGCCGCGGCGCCGCGGGCCGGCGCGGTGGTGGCCACCCTGCGCGGCGCCGAGACGCAGCGCGGCGGCTTCCGCTTCGGCCCGGTGGACCTTCAGATCGACTGGTCGGACCGGGTCGCCATCACCGGGCCCAACGGCTCGGGCAAGTCGACGCTGCTCGCCGCGCTGCTCGGCCGGCTCCCGCTCGACGCGGGACAGGCGTCGCTCGGCCCCGGCGTGGTGGTCGGCGAGGTCGACCAGGCGCGCGGCCTGTTCCTCGGCGACGCCCCGCTGATGGACGCCTTCCGGGAGTCCGTACCCGACATGGCCCCGGCCGACGTGCGGACCCTGCTGGCGAAATTCGGGCTGAAGGCGGCGCACGTACTGCGTCCCGCGCGCACCCTTTCGCCGGGGGAGCGGACCCGTGCCGCGCTGGCCCTTCTCCAGGGGCGCGGCGTCAACCTCCTCGTCCTGGACGAGCCGACCAACCACCTCGACCTGCCGGCCATCGAGCAGCTGGAGTCCGCGCTGGCGTCCTACCCGGGCACGCTGCTGCTGGTCACGCACGACCGGCGGATGCTGGACGCGGTGCACACCACCCGCAGGATCGAGGTCGCGGACGGGCGGATCACCGACCGGCCGGTGTGAGCGCCGCCGCGTGACGGGTGCCGGGTCACCGATTTGGCCCTGTGGCGGATGGCCCGTAGTGTGGGGCGAACCGACGCGGGGTGGAGCAGCTCGGTAGCTCGCTGGGCTCATAACCCAGAGGTCGCAGGTTCAAATCCTGTCCCCGCTACTCCTTACGGCAGCAGGCCCGGTGCTCAGGCACCGGGCCTGCTGCCGTCTGCGTTCCCCGAGTCCCGCCCGGTCCTCCCTCGCCCTGCCCCGTCCGCTGATTCGCGGTATACCGGGACAAAAGCGGCGGACTGAGGAGACGGCAATGATCGGCAGATCCTCCCGCGACCGGCCGTCGGGCCGGACCCGCGACCAGCAGACCCGGCGGCTCGGCCGCGGCTTCGGACGGCTCATGGCGCTCGGCGTCATCCTGGTCATCGCCGGTGTGGTGGGCCTGGTCTACGTCGGGGTGGCGACGCTCACCTCGATGCTGCTGTTCGGCTGGCTGCTGCTGATCGGCGGGGTGGTCGGCCTGCTGCACGCCATCCAGGCACGCGGTTCGAGCTTCTTCTGGCTCGCGGTGATCGTGGCGGCGCTGAACATCGCGGCCGGTGTCGTGGTGATCCTCAAGCCGGGGGTCACGGCCGCCGCGCTGACCATGTTCGCCGCCCTGCTCTTCCTGACCGGCGGGGTCTTCCGGCTGGTCGGCGGGGTGGTGGTGCGCGGGCCGCAGTTCGGCTGGACGCTGGTGCAGGGCGCGTTCGGCATCCTGCTGGGCGTTCTGGTGCTCAGCGACTGGCCGCACAGCAGCCGGTACGTGCTGGGCTGCTTCTTCGCGCTCGCGCTGCTCTTCGACGGCTTCGGGCTGTTCGCGATGGGGTTCGTCGGGCGCCGGATCATCGGCATGATCGACGAGGACCCGGAGGCCGGTGAGCGGCACGGACCGAGCTGGGTGAAGGAAGGGGTGGCGAATGGCTCGGAACAGTCCCCGACCGCGCCCTGGCGCTCCCTGGGAAAGAAACAAAAGGGGCATAACCGGTCTCAGGAGTGAGGGGGCCGGGCTCAACCGGTCAACAGGCGTCGATACGTGCTGACTTGTGTTCAGCAGGCCGATCCGGACCGATGCATTCTCAACACTCGACATGTGAGGATGCCTTCCGGACCACCCGCAGAACCTCCCGAGGAGCTGACCGCTCCGCTCGCGTACGAAGGCCGCCGGCGGTTCACCGCCCCGCCGGAGGTGGCATCGGTGCCCCTGGCGCGCCACGCGGTCAGGGATCTGCTCGACGAGCAGCAGGTGCCCGTCGCCCCCGCCGTCCTGGACGGCCTGCTGCTGATCGTCTCCGAACTCGTCACCAACGCCGTCCAGCACGCCGCCCTGCTCTCGCCCGAGATCGCCGTGCAGGTCACCATCGGGGCCGACTGGCTGCGCGTCGCCGTCGAGGACAGCCACCCCTACCGGCCGAAGGCCCTGGAGGCGGACGAAGATGACGTCGGCGGCCGGGGCCTGTGGCTGGTCAAGGTGATCACCACGGAAGCGGGCGGCAAGTGCGACGTCGAGCACACCGCGGACGGCGGCAAGGCCATCTGGGCCGAACTGCCGCTGTTCCCCCTCCCGGCGGGACCGCCGCTGCCTACCAGCCCGCCGACGGCCCCGTGAGCTCCCGCACCGCGGGACGCGCGGCGTCCAGCACGGTCATGAACCACGCCGAGAACGGCACGTCCGCATGCCGCTTGGCCAGCTCGTCGGGCGTCACGAACGCGATCTCGCCGACCTCGTCGGGGTTCGGCGCGGGATCGTTGCGCACCAGCCCCACGAAGAGGTGGTTGTACTCCTGCTCCACCAGGCCGGACGCCGGGTCCGGGTGGTTGTAGCGCACCGTGCCGGCCTCGGCGAGCAGCGAAGGGGCGAGCCCCAGCTCCTCGGCCACCCTGCGGGCGGCGGCGGCGAACGGCGTCTCGCCGGGGTACGGGTGGCCGCAGCAGGTGTTGGACCACACGCCGGGGGAGTGGTACTTCTCCAGCGCGCGGCGCTGCAGCAGCAGCCGGCCCATCTCGTCGAAGAGGAAGACCGAAAAGGCGCGGTGCAGCTGCCCTGGAGGCTGATGGGCGGCGAGCTTCTCCGCGGTGCCGATCGTCGTGCCGTCCTCGTCGACCAGCTCCAGCATGATCGGTTCGGCGGCGCCGTCCGGTGCGTTCACCGCCGAGTTCCCGGCGGTCTGTCCGTTGGCAGGTGTGATCGGCATGCCCATCCTTGTCGTCGGTCTTCGGTGCCAAGTCTGCCCTAGGCGCGTGGGCAACATGGGCCAACCGAGGTCCTGTGGTGCGCGGCGGCGCGGAAGTGGCCGCTGGGGGGCGTGAAACGGTGCCGGACGCCGGATGAACACCGGGAGCCGGACCGCTCGGCGGCGTACGCGCCACCGTCCCGGAGCGGGCCAGCCCCGAGCCCCCGGCCCGTGAGAAGGTCCACAGCCCGCACCGCGGCCCGCGGCCACCGGGGCACACCGGCCGCGGGCCGCACCGCCACGGAAGCCGGAGCGCCGCCGGGTCGCCTGACCTGGCATGGTCCTCACCACAACCGCCGAGGACCAACCCGCCCCACCCATGACCAGCCCGCTCATAACCGGCACCGGTTCGCGGCCCCCGCGGGGACGGCAGTTGTTCATGCGCCACCCGATCCACCATGATGATCGCGGCAGGCGCAGCCGTCGGTCACTCGATCGTGCGGTGAATGCGCGGTGAACGGCCGCATCCCGCGATCCGATAGCCTCTGCCGACGTGCCACCCGGCCCGCCGGAGGCCAGGTGTGCCACGCCCGCTGCCCGGGTAGTTCGTTTCGAATGCGGACCGACCGGCGCTGCCTTGTCAGCATCCAAGGAGTGAGTTCGTCTGTCGACCGCCATCCTCACCGGTCCGCCGGTCGCCGGGTCGCCACTCGAAGGCGACCTGCGCGCGCTGGGCTTCGACGTCCGCACCGCCGATGATCCGCGTTCCGCCGCCGAGCTGATCGCCGCGGTGCCTGCACAGGAGCGGGTCGCCGTCGTCGACCCCCGCTTCGTCGGACACCGGCACACCCTCCGGCTGGCGCTCACCGACCCCCGGTTCCCGGCCGCCGCCGTGCCGGGCGCGCTCACCGCGCAGCCCGAGGCACGCGCCGCACTGAACCACGCCGCCACCAAGATCCCGGTCGGCGCGGGCACCGCACACCTCACCGACGTCCTCACCGGCACCCTGACCGACGCGCTGGAGCGCGCGGACATCGGCCTCCAGCGGATCGAGCTGGGCAGCCTGGTCGCCGCCGTACCGCTCACCCCCGCCCAGCGCGAGGACGCCACGGAAGCGGTCGCCGCCGTCGACGGCGAGGCGGTACGGCTGCGCACCGCGGTCAAGTCCCGCGACGGCTTCTTCACGACGTACTGCATCAGCCCGTACTCCCGCTACCTCGCCCGCTGGTGCGCGCGCCGCGGGCTGACCCCCAACCAGGTCACCACCGCCTCGCTGCTCACCGCGCTGATCGCCGCGGGCTGCGCGGCCACCGGCAGCCGCGGCGGCTTCATCGCGGCCGGCGCCCTGCTGCTCTTCTCCTTCGTCCTGGACTGCACCGACGGGCAGCTCGCCCGCTACTCGCTCCAGTACTCGACGATGGGCGCCTGGCTCGACGCCACCTTCGACCGCGCCAAGGAGTACGCCTATTACGCGGGCCTGGCGCTGGGCGCGGCCCGCGGCGGCGACGACGTCTGGGCGCTGGCGCTCGGCGCGATGGTGCTCCAGACCTGCCGCCACATCGTCGACTTCTCCTTCAACGAGGCGAACCACGACGCGAGCGCCAACACCAGCCCCACCGCCGCGCTCTCCGACAAGCTCGACAGCGTCGGCTGGACGGTCTGGGCCCGCCGCATGATCGTGCTGCCCATCGGCGAACGCTGGGCCATGATCGCCGTGCTGACCGCCCTGACCACCCCGCGCATCGTCTTCTACGCCCTGCTCATCGGCTGCGCGCTGGCCGCCTGCTACACCACAGCGGGACGGGTGCTGCGCTCGCTGACCCGCAGGGCCAGGCGCACCGACCGCGCGGCACAGGCGCTCGCCGACCTCGCCGACTCGGGACCGCTCGCCGAGCTGATCGCCGGCACCATGCGTGGCCGCGGCCGGGCCGGCTCCTTCCTCGCGCCCGCCATGGCCTTCCTCTCCGCCGCCGTCCTGCTGATCTGGGTGCTCTTCGAGGACGACCCGGCCTCCTGGCTGACGGTGGGCGTCGCCGCCTGCGCCGCGGTGCTGTCAGGCGTGGCCGTCGCCCGCCCCCTCAAGGGCGTCCTGGACTGGCTGGTGCCGCCGTTCTTCCGCGTCGCCGAATACACCACGATCCTGGTCCTGGCCGCCCGCGCGGACGTGCCGGGTGCGCTGCCCGCGGCGTTCGGGCTGGTCGCGGCGGTCGCCTACCATCACTACGACGCGGTCTACCGCATCCGCGGCGGCAGCGGAGCGCCGCCGCGGTGGCTGGTCCGTGCGGCCGGCGGCAGTGAGGGACGGATCCTCGTGGTCACTGTCCTCGCCGCCCTGCTGTCCCCCTCAGGTTTCACCATCGCGCTCACGGCGCTCGCCGTCGCGGTGGCCCTGCTGGTGCTCGTCGAGAGCATCGGTTTCTGGGTGTCCTCCGGAGCACCCGCCGTACACGATGAAGGAGAACCCGCATGATCGGCCTCGTGCTGGCAGCCGGCGCCGGACGGCGTCTGCGTCCCTACACCGACACCCTGCCCAAGGCTCTGGTGCCGGTCGATGGGGACACGACCATCCTGGACCTGACCCTCGGCAACTTCGCCGAGATCGGCCTGACCGAGGTCGCCATCATCGTCGGCTACCGCAAGGAAGCCGTGTACGAGCGCAAGGAGGCCCTGGAGCAGAAGTACGGCCTCAAGCTCACCCTGATCGACAACGACAAGGCCGAGGAGTGGAACAACGCCTACTCCCTGTGGTGCGGCCGTGACGCGATCCAGCACACCGTGATCCTCGCCAACGGCGACACCGTGCACCCGGTCTCCGTCGAGAAGACCCTGCTCGCCGCCCGCGGCAAGGGCCAGAAGATCATCCTCGCGCTCGACACCGTCAAGCAGCTCGCCGACGAGGAGATGAAGGTCGTCGTCGACGGCGACAAGGGCGTCCGCAAGATCACCAAGCTGATGGACCCGGCGGAGGCCACCGGCGAGTACATCGGCGTCACCCTCATCGAGGGCGAGGCCGCGGCCGAGCTGGCCGACGCGCTCAAGACCACCTTCGAGCGCGACCCCGACCTCTACTACGAGGACGGCTACCAGGAGCTGGTCAACCGCGGCTTCACCGTCGACGTGGCGCCCATCGGCGACGTCAAGTGGGTCGAGATCGACAACCACGACGACCTCGCGAAGGGCCGTGAGATCGCATGCCAGTACTGACCCGCCTCATCCCGTCCCCGGTCGTCGTCGACATCAACGCCGGCGCCCTGGACGACCTGGCGGGCCTGCTGGCCGATCAGCGCATCTCCGCGTCCGGCAAGCTCGCCATCGCGATCAGCGGTGGCTCGGGGGCGCGGCTGCGTGAGCGGCTGTCCCCCGCGCTGCCCGGCGCCGACTGGTACGAGGTCGGCGGCGGCACCCTCGACGACGCGATCAAGCTCGGCGACGCCATGAAGAAGGGGCACTACGACGCGGTCGTGGGCCTCGGCGGCGGCAAGATCATCGACTGTGCGAAGTACGCCGCGGCGCGCATCGGGCTGCCGCTCGTCGCCGTCGCGACGAACCTCTCGCACGACGGCCTGTGCTCGCCGGTCGCGACCCTCGACAACGACGCGGGCCGCGGCTCCTACGGAGTGCCGAACCCGATCGCCGTGGTGATCGACCTCGACATCATCCGCGAGGCACCGGTCCGCTTCGTCCGCTCCGGCATCGGCGACGCCATCTCCAACATCTCCGCGGTCGCGGACTGGGAGCTGGCGCACCGCGAGAACGGCGAGGCGATAGACGGCCTCGCCGCCGCCATGGCGCGCCAGGCGGGCGAGGCCGTACTGCGGCACCCCGGCGGCGTCGGCGACGACAACTTCCTCCAGGTGCTGGCCGAGGGCCTGGTCCTCACCGGCATCTCGATGTCCGTCGCGGGCGACAGCCGCCCGGCCTCCGGCGCCTGCCACGAGATCAACCACGGCTTCGACATCCTCTTCCCCAAGCGGGCCGCGAGCCACGGCGAGCAGTGCGGCCTCGGTGCCGCGTTCGCCACGTACCTGCGCGGGGACAAGGAGACGTCGGCGCTGATGGTCGAGGTGCTCCGGCGGCACGGCCTGCCGGTCACGCCGGGGGAGATCGGCTTCACGGACGAGGAGTTCGTCCAGGTCGTCGAGTTCGCACCGAAGACCCGTCCCGGGCGCTACACCATCCTGGAGCACCTGGACCTGTCCACCGACGAGATCAGGGACGCATACGCCGACTATGCCAAAACCATCAGTAGCTGAACTCCGGCCGGTCGTTCACCCTCCGGGCGTGAAGGACCGGCGGAGCGGCGAGCACTGGGCCGGCCGGCTCTACATGCGCGAGGTCTCGCTGCGCATCGACCGGCACCTGGTGACCACGCGGGTCACGCCCAACCAGCTGACCTACGTGATGACCGTCGCCGGCGCCCTCGCCGCCCCCGCCCTTCTGGTGCCGGGGATCTGGGGCGCCGTGCTCGGTGTGGTGATGGTCCAGCTCTATCTGCTGTTCGACTGCGTCGACGGTGAGATCGCCCGCTGGAAGAAGCAGTACTCGATGTCCGGGGTGTACCTGGACCGGGTCGCCGCCTACCTGTGCGACGCCGCGGTCCTGGTCGGCTTCGGCCTGCGCGCCGCCGACCTGTGGGGCCCGGGGCGGATCGACTGGCTGTGGGCCTTCCTCGGCACCCTCGCCGCTCTCGGCGCGATCCTGATCAAGGCGGAGACCGACCTCGTCGGTGTCGCCCGTCACCAGCAGGGCATGGCGCCGGTCAAGGAGACGGCGTCCGAGCCGCGCTCCTCCGGTATGGCCCTGGCCCGCAAGGCCGCCGCGGCGCTGAAGTTCCACCGGCTCGTCCTCGGCGTCGAGGCGTCGCTGCTGATCCTGGTCCTGGCGATCGTGGACACGGCCAGGGGCGATCTGTTCTTCTCCCGCCTCGGTGTCGCCGTGCTGGCCGGCATCGCACTCCTCCAGACCGTGCTCCACCTCGTGTCCATCCTCGCTTCCAGCAGGCTCAAGTGACGAACTCCCCTCAGAAGATGACGGTCGGCGCGGTTGTCCTCACCATGGGCAACCGCCCCGAGGAACTGCGCGCGCTGCTGGACTCGGTCGCCAAGCAGGACGGCGACCCGGTCGAGGTCGTGGTCGTCGGCAACGGTTCGCCGCTGCCCGAACTGCCCGCCGGCGTACGGACGGTCGAGCTGCCGGAGAACGTCGGCATCCCGGCGGGCCGCAACGTCGGCATCGAGGCGTTCGGGCCCGGCGGCACCGACGTCGACATCCTGCTCTTCCTGGACGACGACGGACTGCTGGCGAGGACCGACACCGCCGAGCTGTGCCGCGAGGCGTTCGCCAAGGACGACAGGCTCGGCATCATCAGCTTCCGGATCGCCGACCCGGACACCGGCGAGACCCAGCGCCGGCACGTACCGCGGCTGCGCGCGTCGGACCCGATGCGGTCCTCCCGTGTCACCACCTTCCTGGGCGGCGCCAATGCCGCCCGCACGAAGGTGTTCGACGAGGTCGGCGGGCTGCCCGACGACTTCTTCTACGCGCACGAGGAGACCGACCTGGCCTGGCGCGCCCTGAACGCGGGCTGGCTGATCGACTACCGGTCGGACATGCTGCTGCTGCACCCGACGATGGCGCCCAGCAGGCACGCGGTCTACCACCGCATGGTCGCCCGCAACCGCGTCTGGCTGGCCCGGCGCAATCTGCCCGTCCTGCTGGTTCCGGTCTATCTCGGTGTCTGGTTTCTGCTCACCCTCGCCCGGCGTCCTTCATGGCCTGCGCTGCGCGTCTGGCTGGGCGGCTTCAAGGAGGGCTGGACGACCCCGTGCGGTCCCAGGCGCCCCATGAAGTGGCGTACCGTTTGGCGCCTGACCCGGCTGGGCCGCCCTCCCGTCATCTGACAAGCTCATATCTGAGAGCATCAGGCGCGATCCGGGGCGTGGCCCCGGCAGCGCACCTTGAGGACGAAAGTGTCAACTGTGAGCGAGACTACGCACGACAGTGCGGTCGCCATGAGTGCCCCGCCATCTCCCGACGACGGGCTCACCCCGGCCCAGCTGGCCCATAAGTACGGGCTGTCGCAGAGTGGAGCCCGGCCGGGCCTGTTCGAATATGTCCAGCAGCTGTGGGACCGGCGGCATTTCATCGCCGCCTTCTCCAGCGCCAAGCTGACCGCCCAGTACAGCCAGGCGAAGCTGGGCCAGGTCTGGCAGGTGGCGACGCCACTCCTCAACGCGCTGGTGTACTTCTTCATCTTCGGCATGCTCATGGGCGGCCGGGGATCGATGAAGAACGACGTCTACATTCCGTTCCTGGTGACCGGTGTGTTCGTCTTCACCTTCACCCAGAGCTCGGCGATGGCCGGTGTCCGGGCGATCGCCGGGAACCTCGGCCTGGTGCGCGCGCTGCACTTCCCGCGCGCCTCGCTGCCGATCTCGTTCGCGTTGCAGCAGCTCCAGCAGCTGCTCTTCTCGATGATCGTGCTGTTCCTGATCCTGGTCGGGTTCGGTCACTACCCGTCCTGGTCCTGGCTGCTGATCTTCCCGACGCTGGCCCTCCAGTACGTCTTCAACACCGGCCTGGCGCTGTTCATGGCGCGGGCCGGCGCCAAGACCCCGGACCTGGCCCAGCTGCTGCCGTTCATCATGCGCACCTGGATGTACGCGTCCGGTGTCATGTACAACCTGACCGAGCAGCTGCGGGGCAAGAACGCCCCGGAGTGGCTGATCAACACCTTGGCGTCCAACCCGGCGTCGGTCTACATCGACCTGATGCGGTTCTCGCTGATCAACCACGGCTTCGACAGGGCCGACCTGCCGCCGCACGTCTGGGCGCTCGCGCTCGGCTGGGCCGTGGTCGCCGGAGTCCTGGGCTTTGTGTATTTCTGGAAGGCTGAGGAGCGTTACGGCCGTGGCTGAGCAGCAGAACGACAACGGCGCGCAGGCGCCGGCCGTCCCGGCCACCCCCACCGTGATCGCCGACGATCTGCACATCGTCTACCGCGTCTACGGAGGCAGCAGCGGCAAGGGCAGCGCGACCGCCGCACTGAACCGCATCATCCGCCGCAAGCCGGGCGGCAGCGTCCGCGAGGTGCACGCGGTCAAGGGCGTCACCTTCACCGCCTACCGCGGCGAGGCGATCGGCCTGATCGGCTCGAACGGCTCCGGCAAGTCGACCCTGCTGCGCGCCATCGCGGGGCTGCTGCCGGCCGAGCGCGGCAAGGTCTACACCGACGGCCAGCCCTCCCTGCTGGGGGTCAACGCCGCGCTGATGAACGACCTGACCGGCGAGAAGAACGTGGTGCTCGGCGGCCTGGCCATGGGCATGTCCCGCGACCAGGTACGCGAGCGTTACCAGGGCATCGTGGACTTCTCGGGCATCAACGAGAAGGGCGACTTCATCTCGCTGCCGATGCGGACGTACTCGTCCGGCATGGCGGCCAGGCTGCGGTTCTCCATCGCGGCGGCCAAGGACCACGACGTCCTGATGATCGACGAGGCGCTGGCCACCGGTGACCGCAAGTTCCAGAAGCGCTCCGAGGCCCGCATCCGGGAGCTGCGCAAGGAAGCCGGCACGGTCTTCCTGGTCAGCCACAACAACAAGTCGATCAGGGACACCTGTGACCGGGTGCTGTGGCTGGAGAAGGGCGAACTCCTCATGGACGGCCCGACCGACGAAGTGATCAAGGCGTACGAGAAGGAGTCGGGCAAGTAGCCCGCAGCGTCGCCGAGGCCCCCGCGAGTACGGCTCGCGGGGGCCTGCTTCGTGAAGGATTGGTCAACTCGGCCGTGGCGGGGAACAGTTGGCGTCAATTGGATGTTGACCTGATCGTTGTCCGGGTGTTCGGCACCCGGTCGGACGCCGGTGAGATCTACGGCGTAAGCTGTACGGGTACTGAACGGCACAAGTGGTATAAGTCGGGCAATGCTCACTTTTCGGGCGGTTCACGGCCCGGTCGGGCGCGTCGCGACCTGCGGCGTGTCCGAAATGGGATGTTTTAGCTTGGCGGTGTAGAACGGGAGACGTGACGGCAATGGCTACTGGATCGCTCCGGCTCCGAAGCGCGCCGGGCAGCCTTCGGTGAGCCGAGGAACGGCTGAGGCCCCCGGCCGGCCGACGGACGCACAGTCACGCACCGTCCTCGACCAGGCAGCCCACGAAAACTTCCCTGTGGCGCCGTTCTTCCTGCCCCGCGCCTGGCGCGGGGACCTGATGGCCGTCTACGGCTTCGCCCGGCTCGTCGACGACATCGGGGACGGCGACCTCGCACCCGGCGGCGGCGACGCCGTCCTGCTCGGCCTGGAACGCACACAGAGCGACGACCGCCTGGTGATGCTCGACGCCCTGGAAGCCGACCTGCACCGCGTCTTCAGCGACCGTGCCCCCGGCCCCCGGCATCCGCTCATGCGCCGCCTCGGCCCCACCGTCCGCCGCTGTGCGCTCACGCCGGAACCGTTCACCGGCCTGATCGAGGCCAACCGCCAGGACCAGCGGGTCTCCCGCTACGCCGGATACGCCGATCTCGCCGCGTACTGCGAACTGTCGGCCAACCCTGTCGGCCGGCTGGTCCTCGGCATCACCGGCACCACCAGCCCCGAGCGCATCCGGCGCTCGGACGAGATCTGCACCGCCCTGCAGATCGTCGAGCACCTTCAGGACGTGGCCGAGGACCTCGGCCGCGACCGCATCTACCTGCCCGCGGAGGACATGGCACAGTTCGGTGTCACCGAGGCGGATCTGGCCGCCCCGAGCGGCAGCGCTGCGGTGCGCGCGCTGATCGCTCACGAGGCGGCGCGCGCCGCTGACCTGCTCGACGCCGGTGCCCCGCTGGTGGGCAGCGTGCACGGCAGGCTCAGGCTGCTGCTCGCCGGCTTCGTCGGCGGCGGGCGCGCCGCACTGCGGGCCATCGCCGCCGCCGATCACGACGTACTCCCCGGACCGCCCAAGCCGACCAAGCTCAGCCTGCTGCGCGAGGTGGGGGCGACATTGCGAAGAGAGGGGTGAGTCGGACCGTGGAGGCAACCGCACACACATCCGCGCCGGTGCTCGCTGCGTACCGCTACTGCGAGGCCGTCACCGGGCACCAGGCCCGGAACTTCGCGTACGGCATCCGGCTGCTGCCCGCAGGCAAGCGGCAGGCCATGTCGGCGCTCTACGCCTTTTCCCGCCGGGTCGACGACATCGGGGACGGCGCCCTGGAGCCGGCCGACAAGCGGCGCCGCCTGGAGGAGACCCGGGCGGTGCTGGCCCGGGTGAAGGACGGCGAGGTCGAGGAGGACGACACCGACCCGGTGGCCGTCGCGCTGAGCGACGCCGCCCGCCGCTTCCCGCTGCCCCTCGGCGGACTCGACGAACTGATCGACGGTGTCCTCATGGACGTGGCGGGCGAGACGTACGAGACCTGGGACGAGCTGAAGGTCTACTGCCGCTGCGTCGCCGGGGCGATCGGCCGGCTCTCGCTGGGCGTGTTCGGCACCGTCCCCGGTGCGCGTGACGTCGCACGCGCCCCCGAGTATGCCGACACCCTCGGCCTTGCCCTCCAGCTGACCAACATCCTGCGCGACGTCCGCGAGGACGCCGGGAACGGCCGCGTCTACCTGCCGGCCGATGACCTCGCGAAGTTCGGCTGCTCGGCCGGATTCGACGGCCCCGTCCCGCCGCCCGGCGCCGACTTCGCGGGGCTGGTCCGCTTCGAGGTGGCCCGCGCCCGCGCGCTGTTCGCCGAGGGGTTCAGGCTGCTGCCGATGCTCGACCGGCGCAGCGGCGCCTGTGTGGCGGCGATGGCCGGTATCTACCACCGTCTGCTGGCGCGCATCGAGGCCGACCCGGAGGCCGTCCTGCGCGGCAGGGTGTCGCTGCCCGGCCGGGAGAAGGCGTTCGTCGCGGTGCGCGGCCTCTCCGGTCTCGACGCCCGCGCGATCGGCCGCCGCTGGCCGGCCGGGGGGCGTGGATGAGCCACAGGACCGCTCCCGGAATTCACTCTTCCGTGTCGGCCCCACGGGCAACCCTCCCCGGGACGCCCGCGTCCTTGAGTGTCGTACGGGGGGAGAACTCATGACAGCGGGAGCGCAGCGGAACGGCCGCGGGCACCCTGCGGCGGCCGGCCGTCCCGAAGGGGCGAGCGCGGTCGTCGTCGGCGGCGGCCTGGCAGGTACCACCGCGGCGCTGGCGCTCGCCGACGCCGGGCTCCGGGTCACCCTCGTCGAGGGCAGGCCGCGGCTCGTCGGGCTGGTCTTCTCCTTCCGCCGCGGCTTCGGCGGCGGCGACCTGAGCATCGACAACGGCCAGCACGTCTTCCTGCGCTGCTGCACCGCCTACAGCGGCTTCCTGGAGCGGCTCGGGGCCACCCATCTGGTGCCCCTTCAGGACCGCATGGACGTGCCGGTCCTGGACGCCGACCGGATGCGGCTCGGGCGGCTGCGGCGCACCGCGCTGCCCGTGCCGCTGCACCTCGCCAAGAGCCTCGCCCTGTACCCGCACCTCTCGCCCGCCGAGCGGGCCGGCGTGGTGCGCGCCACCCTCGCGCTCAAGGGCCTGGATCCGGACGACCCCGCGCTGGACGCGGTGGACTTCGGCAGCTGGCTGCGCCGGTACGGCCAGTCGGCCCGCGCCGTCGAGGCGCTGTGGGACCTCGTCGGCGTCGCCACCCTCAACGCCACCGCGGGCGACGCCTCGCTGGGCCTGGCGGCCAAGGTCTTCAAGACCGGGCTTCTCTCCGACCCCGGCGCGGCCGACATCGGCTGGTCCCGGGTACCGCTCGGCGACGTCCATGACACCCTCGCCCGCACCGCCCTGGAGAAGGCCGGTGTCCGCCTCGCCCTGCGCACCCGGGCGAGCCGCGTCGCCCGTACGGACGACGGCTGGCAGGTCTCGGTCAGCAGCGGGCCGCACGACCGCGAGCAGCTGACCGCCGACACCGTCGTGCTGGCCCTGCCGCAGCGCGAGACGCACGCCCTGCTCCCGGACGGCGCGCTGGACGACAAGGACCGGCTGCTCGGCATCGGCACCGCGCCGATCCTCAACGTCCACGTCGTCTACGACCGCAAGGTGCTGCGCCGCCCGTTCTTCGCCGCGGTCGGCTCCCCGGTCCAGTGGGTCTTCGACCGCACCGAAGCCTCCGGTATCGCCCGGCTTCCCGAGGGCGCAGGCTGCCAGTACCTCGCCCTCTCGCAGTCCGCCGCGCAGGAGGAGATCGAGCAGCCGGTCGCCAAGCTGCGCGCCCGCTACCTTCCGGAGCTGGAGCGGCTGCTGCCCGCCGCGCGCGGCGCCCGGGTCCGCGACTTCTTCGTCACCCGCGAGCGCACCGCGACGTTCGCCCCCGAACCGGGCGTCGGCAGGCTCCGCCCCGCCGCCCGTACCCGAACCGCCGGCCTGTACATGGCCGGTGCGTGGACCGCCACCGGGTGGCCCGCGACCATGGAAGGCGCCGTGCGCAGCGGAACCGCAGCCGCGCGCGAGGCGCTCACCGAACTCGGCTTCCCCCAGGGCCAGTTGCCCCAGGAGGCAGCATGACAACGAGCACCAGCGCTCGCACGAGCACGAGCATCGGAAACAGAGGAGAAACCGTGAACCCGGCTTCCCCAGCTATCGACGCCGAGAGCGTCACCGCGCTGCTGGAGCGTGGAAGGACACTCGCCACTCCCGTGCTGCGTGCCGCCGTGGACCGGCTCGCTCCTCCCATGGACACCGTCGCCGCCTATCACTTCGGGTGGATCGACGCCGAGGGACGGCCCTCCGCGGCCGACGGCGGCAAGGCGATCCGGCCCGCCCTGGCCCTGCTGTCCGCCGAGGCGGCGGGAGCGGCGCCGGAGAAGGGCATTCCCGGCGCGGTGGCCGTCGAGCTGGTGCACAACTTCTCGCTGCTGCACGACGACCTCATGGACGGCGACGAGCAGCGCAGACACCGCGACACGGTGTGGAAGGTGCACGGCCCCGCCCAGGCCATCCTGGTCGGTGACGCGCTCTTCGCCCTCGCCAACGAGATCCTGCTGGAGCTCGGCACGGTCGAGGCCGGCCGCGCGACGCGCCGGCTCACCGTGGCCACCCGCAAGCTGATCGACGGCCAGGCCCAGGACATCTCCTACGAGCACCGCGAGCGGGTCACCGTCGCGGAGTGCCTGGAGATGGAGGGCAACAAGACCGGCGCCCTGCTCGCCTGCGCCGTCTCCATCGGTGCGGTACTCGGCGGCGCCGACGACCGCACCGCAGACATCCTCGAAAAGTACGGCTACCACCTCGGCCTCGCCTTCCAGGCGGTCGACGACCTGCTCGGCATCTGGGGCGACCCGGAGGCCACCGGCAAGCAGACCTGGAGCGACCTGCGCCAGCGCAAGAAGTCGCTGCCGGTCGTCGCGGCTCTGGATGCCGGCGGGCCCGCCTCCGAGCGTCTCGCCGGCATTCTCGCGGCCGACGCGAAGAAGAGCGAGACCGAGATCGCCGACTTCACCGAGGAGGAGTTCGCCTCCCGCGCGGCCCTGATCGAGGAGGCCGGCGGTCGCGAGTGGACCTCCCAGGAGGCCCGCCGCCAGCACGCCACGGCCGTCGCCGCGCTGGACGAGGTGGACATGCCGGAAAGGATCCGCGCGCAGCTCGTCGCGCTCGCGGACTTCGTCGTCGTACGAGAGAGATGATCACCATCGACACGAACTGATCGCAGTCGCCGGCCGGTGCCAGCCGGGCGCCGGCCGACGGAATCCCTGAGCACGCTTCACAGTTCACTGCAGAAGGGGAAGCCATGACAGCGACGACCGACGGAAGCACCGGGGCGCTGCCGCCCCGGGCCCCTTCGGCCAGCGATGCCACCGCTGAGACAACCGAAAACACCGCAGCATCAGCAGAGAAACGGCCCGCTGCCCCGTCCGGTACGACGGAAGCCGCCCGGCGCGCGACGGCCCGCGCCACCGCCCACCTCCTCGCCGCCCAGGACTCCGCAGGATGGTGGAAGGGCGACCTCGACACCAATGTGACGATGGACGCCGAGGACCTTTTGCTCCGTCAGTTCCTGGGCATCCAGGACCCGGAACTCACCGAAGCCGCCGCCCGGTTCATCCGCGGCGAGCAGCGCGAGGACGGCACCTGGGCCACCTTCTACGGCGGCCCGGGCGAGATCTCCACCACCATCGAGGCGTACGTCGCGCTCCGGCTCGCCGGTGACGCCCCGGACGCGCCGCACATGGCCAGGGCATCCGCCTGGGTGCGCGAGCGCGGCGGCGTCGCCGCGTCCCGCGTCTTCACCCGCATCTGGCTGGCCCTCTTCGGCTGGTGGAAGTGGGACGACCTCCCCGAACTCCCGCCGGAACTCATCTACTTCCCGAAGTGGTTCCCGCTCAACATCTACGACTTCGGCTGCTGGGCCCGGCAGACCATCGTGCCGCTGACCATCGTCTCGGCCAAGCGCCCGGTACGCCCCGCGCCGTTCGCCCTGGACGAGCTGCACATCGATCCGCATCCCCCGCAACCGCTCGCCCCCGTGACCAGCTGGGACGGCGTCTTCCAGCGGCTCGACAAAGGGCTGCACCTCTACCACAAGGTCGCGGTGCGCAAGCTGCGCGGCGCGGCGATGCGCTCGGCGGCCCGCTGGATCATCGAGCGCCAGGAGAACGACGGTTGCTGGGGCGGTATCCAGCCACCCGCCGTCTACTCCATCATCGCCCTGCACCTCCTCGGGTACGACCTCGACCACCCGGTGCTCCGCACCGGCCTCGCGTCGCTCGACCGGTTCGCGGTGTGGCGCGAGGACGGCGCCCGGATGATCGAGGCGTGTCAGTCCCCGGTCTGGGACACCTGCCTGGCCGCCATCGCACTCGCCGACGCCGGGCTCCCCGCCGATCACCCGCAGCTGGTCAAGGCCGCCGACTGGATGCTCGCCGAACAGATCGAGAGACCCGGCGACTGGAGGGTCCGCAGGCCCCAACTCCCCTCCGGTGGCTGGGCGTTCGAGTTCGAGAACGACAACTACCCGGACATCGACGACACCGCCGAAGTGGTGCTCGCACTGCGCCGGATCAAGCACCCGGACCCGCAGCGGGTGGCCGCCGCCGTCGAGCGCGGGGTGCGCTGGAGCGCCGGGATGCAGTCGAAGAACGGAGCCTGGGGCGCCTTCGACGCCGACAACACCAGCCCGTTCCCCGACCGTCTGCCGTTCTGCGACTTCGGTGAGGTCATCGACCCGCCGTCCGCCGACGTCACCGCCCACGTGGTCGAGATGCTCGCCGAGGTCGGCCGCACCGACCACCCGCGCACCCGCCGCGGCATCGACTGGCTGCTGGCCGAACAGGAGCCCGGCGGCGCCTGGTTCGGGCGCTGGGGCACCAACTACGTCTACGGCACCGGGTCGGTGCTGCCCGCGCTGGCCGCGGCCGGTGTCCCCGCCTCGCATCCCGCCGTCCGCCGCGCCGTCGGCTGGCTGGAGCGGGTGCAGAACGAGGACGGCGGCTGGGGCGAGGACCAGCGGTCCTACCAGGACAAGAGCTGGGCGGGACGCGGCGCCTCCACCGCATCGCAGACCGGCTGGGCGCTGATGGCGCTGCTCGCGGCCGGCGAGCGGGAGAGCGAGGCCGTACGGCGCGGGGTGCGCTGGCTGGCCGACACCCAGCTCGACGACGGGTCCTGGGACGAGCCGTACTTCACCGGCACCGGCTTCCCGTGGGACTTCTCCATCAACTATCACCTCTACCGGCAGGTGTTCCCGCTGACGGCGCTGGGCCGTTACGTCAACGGCGGGCCGGCCGGCACGGCGCTGGGGGACTGATGCCGAGACGGCCCCCGCCGGAGGGCGGACCCCCGCTGCTGGTCGCCTGCGCGCTCGGCATCGAGCGGTTCGCACTGCGCGGCGGCCGTGGCGGGGACCGCACCCCGGTGGTCACCCTGCGCACCGGCATGGGCCCCCAATCGGCCGAACGGGCGATGACCAAGGCCCTGCGGCCGGGGGCCGTCACCGAGCACTCCCCGGTGATCGCCAGCGGATTCTGCGCCGGGCTCGCCCCCGGCATGCGGCCGGGGGACCTCGTCGTGGCCGACCGGACGCGTGATCACCGGCCGGGCGCACCCGAGGTGACCTGCCACGACAACGACATGCTGCGGCGGGCCCTGCGCGCCCGCGGGCTGACCGTGCACACCGGGCTGCTGTGCGGCAGCGACCACGTCGTGCGCGGCGCCGAGCGGGCCGAGCTGCATGCCGCGGGCGCCGTCGCCGTGGACATGGAGTCCGCGGCGACGCTCCGGGCGGCGGCCGGCCCGGGTGACGGTCCTGTCCGTCCGGTTGCGGCCGTCCGGGTGGTCGTGGACGCTCCAGAACATGAACTCGTACGCATTGCGACCGTGCGCGGAGGAATATCGGCCTTCCGCGTCCTGCGGTCCGTCCTTCCTGTTTTCTTCGAATGGCACCGTTCTTTGCTGCTCCCCAGGAGGTGAGCCAGATGGTTATGCCGCTCCGCCAGTCCATCAGGGTCGGGACCTATCTCTTTGAACAGAAGCTCAGGAAACGTGAGAAGTTTCCGCTGATCGTGGAACTGGAACCGCTCTTCGCCTGCAACCTCAAATGCGAGGGCTGCGGGAAGATCCAGCATCCTGCGGGTGTGCTCAAGCAGCGCATGCCGGTCGCGCAGGCCGTCGGCGCGGTGCTGGAGTCCGGCGCCCCGATGGTCTCCATCGCCGGCGGCGAACCCCTGATGCACCCGCAGATCGACGAAATCGTGCGGCAGTTGGTGGCCAAGAAGAAATATGTCTTCCTGTGCACCAACGCGATGCTGATGCGTAAGAAGATGGAAAAGTTCACGCCGTCGCCGTACTTCGCTTTCGCGGTGCACATCGACGGCATGCGCGAACGGCACGACGAATCCGTCGCGAAGGAGGGGGTGTTCGACGAGGCGGTGGCGGCCATGAAGGAGGCCAAGCGGCGCGGATTCCGCGTCACCACGAACTCCACCTTCTTCAATACGGACACCCCGCAGACCATCATCGAGGTACTCAATTACCTCAACGACGACCTGAAGGTCGACGAGATGATGCTGTCGCCCGCCTACGCCTACGAAAAGGCCCCCGACCAGGAGCACTTCCTGGGTGTCGAGCAGACCAGGGAGCTTTTCAAGAAGGCGTTCGCCGGGGGCAACCGCAGGCGCTGGCGGCTCAATCACAGCCCGCTCTTCCTCGACTTCCTGGAGGGTAAGGCGGACTTCCCGTGCACCGCCTGGGCGATCCCCAACTACTCGCTCTTCGGCTGGCAGCGGCCCTGCTACCTGATGAGCGACGGCTACGTCCCCACGTACCGGGAGCTGATCGAGGAGACCGACTGGGACAAGTACGGGCGCGGCAAGGACCCGCGGTGCGCCAACTGCATGGCGCACTGCGGATACGAGCCGACCGCCGTCCTGGCCACCATGGGTTCGCTGAAGGAATCCCTGCGCGCGGCGAAGGAGACCATCGCGGGGAACCGCGGCTGACGTCAGGGCCGTGGAGGCCGTCTCCCGCCCTCTCGGAAGGGCGGGAGACGGCCTTCTGGCGTCGCCATCAGCCGACCGAGTAAGTGGAGGGGACCGAGCATGACGATGCTGGAAGGCATCAGGGAACCGCGCGACCTCAAGGCGCTCGGCGCGGAACGCCTGGACGAACTCGCCGCGGAAGTACGGCAGTTCCTGGTTCCGGCCGTGGCCCGCACCGGCGGGCATCTGGGACCGAACCTGGGTGTGGTCGAGCTGACCATCGCCCTGCACCGCGTCTTCGACTCACCTGCCGACCGGATCCTGTGGGACACCGGCCACCAGTCCTACGTCCATAAACTCCTCACCGGACGCCAGGACTTCTCCAAGCTGCGCATCAAGGGCGGTCTGTCCGGCTATCCCTCGCGGGCCGAGTCCGAGCACGACGTCATCGAGAACAGCCATGCGTCGATGGTGCTTGGCTGGGCCGACGGCCTCGCGAAGGCGAACCAGGTGCGCGGCAAGGACGACCACGTCGTCGCGGTGATCGGTGACGGCGCGCTGACCGGCGGTATGGCCTGGGAGGCGCTGAACAACATCGCCGCCGCCAAGGACCGCCCGCTGATCATCGTCGTCAACGACAACGAACGCTCCTACGCGCCGACGATAGGCGGCCTCGCCGACCACCTCGCCACCCTGCGCACCACCGACGGCTACGAGGCGTTCCTCTCCTGGGGCAAGGACCTGATCCAGCGCACCCCGGTCGTCGGACGGCAGCTGTACGAGTCGCTGCACGGCGCGAAGAAGGGCTTCAAGGACGCCTTCGCGCCGCAGGGCATGTTCGAGGACCTCGGGCTGAAATACGTCGGCCCGGTCGACGGGCACGACATCGCCGCCGTCGAGTCCGCGCTGCGCCGCGCGGCCGGTTTCCACGGCCCGGTGCTGGTGCACTGCCTGACCGAGAAGGGCCGCGGCTACCGGCCCGCCCTGGAGCACGAGGCGGACCGCTTCCACACCATCGGCGCGATGGACCTTCCCCCGGCCACCGCTGGGATGTGCCCCCCGCCCCGCGAGCCGGCCGCCCCGCCGGGCCCGCCGTCCTGGACGTCCGTCTTCGGCGACGAGATGGTCAGGATCGGCGCCGAGCGGCCCGACGTCGTCGCGCTCACGGCGGCCATGCGCGATCCGGTCGGGCTCTCCCGGTTCGCCGCGGCGTACCCGGAGCGGATCTGGGACGTCGGCATCGCCGAGCAGCACGCCGCCGTCTGCGCGGCGGGGCTTGCCACCGGCGGGCTGCACCCGGTCTTCGCGGTCTACGCGACGTTCCTCAACCGGGCCTTCGACCAGGTCCTGATGGACGTGGCCCTGCACAGGTGCGGAGTCACCTTCGTGCTCGACCGGGCGGGCGTGACCGGCGCCGACGGGGCCTCGCACAACGGCATGTGGGACATGTCGGTGCTCGGCGTGGTGCCGGGGCTGCGGATCGCCGCGCCGCGCGACGCCGAGCAGCTGCGGGCCCAGCTGCGCGAGGCACTGGACGTCGACGACGCGCCGACCGTCGTCCGCTACCCCAAGGAGGCGGTGGGCGAGCCGATCGCCGCGGTGCGGCGGACCGGCGGCGCCGACGTCCTCTACGAGCAGGCCGGGTCCGACGTCCTGCTCATCGCCGTCGGCGTGATGGCGCCCGTCTGCCTCCGGGCCGCCGAACTGCTGGCGGACCGCGGCATCGGCGCCACCGTCGTCGACCCGCGCTGGGTCCGCCCGGTCGACCACGCACTCGTCCAACTGGCCGCCGGACACGGCATGGTGGCCGTCGTCGAGGACAACGTCCGCAGCGGCGGCGTGGGTTCGGCCGTCGGGCAGGCGCTGCGGGACGCCGATGTGGACGTGCCGCTGCGGACCTTCGGCATCCCCGATGAGTTCCTGCCGCACGCCAAGCGCCGGGAGCTGCTGGCCGACCTCGGCCTCACCCCCGAAGAGATCGCCGGCCGCATCGGCGCCGGCCTCGCCCGTGAGGAGAACCGCTCGTGACCGGATTCGACCTGGCCCGGCTGCTCGCCGAACGCGGCGGCGAGCGCTACGACCTGCACACCCGCCACCTCAACCACCAGCTCCCGCGGATGCTGCACACCATCGGCTTCGACAAGGTCTACGAGCGGGCCGAAGGCGCCTACTTCTGGGACACGGACGGGCAGGACTATCTCGACATGCTCGCCGGCTTCGGCGTGATGGGCCTGGGGCGGCACCACCCGGTCGTACGGCAGGCGCTGCACGACGTACTGGACGCCCAGCTGCCCGACCTCACCCGCTTCGACTGCGCGCCGCTGCCCGGCCTGCTCGCCGAGCGGCTGCTGACCCACGCCCCCCACCTGGGCCGGGTCTTCTTCGGCAACAGCGGCACCGAAGCCGTCGAGACCGCCCTGAAGTTCGCCCGCTACGCCACCGGCAGACCGCGCGTCCTGTACTGCACGCACGCCTTCCACGGCCTGACCACGGGCTCGCTCTCGGTCAACGGCGAGGACGGCTTCCGCGACGGCTTCGCGCCGCTGCTGCCGGACACCGCCATCGAGATGGGGGACCTCGGGGCGCTGGAGCGGGAGTTGCGGCGCGGCGACGTGGCGGCGCTGGTCGTCGAACCGATCCAGGGCAAGGGGGTGCTGGCCGCGCCGCCCGGATTCCTGGGCGCCGCACAGGAGTTGCTGCACCGGCACAAGGCCCTGCTGATCGCCGACGAGGTGCAGACCGGCCTCGGCCGGACCGGCGACTTCTTCGCCTACCAGCACGAGAGCGGCGTCGAGCCGGACCTGGTCTGCGTCGCCAAGGCGCTCTCCGGCGGCTATGTGCCGGTCGGCGCCACCCTCGGCAAGGACTGGATCTTCAAGAAGGTCTACTCGTCCATGGACCGGGTGCTGGTGCACTCCGCCAGCTTCGGCGCCAACGCCCAGGCCATGGCGGCGGGGCTCGCCGTGCTGTCGGTCATGGAGGACGAGCAGCTCGTCGCCAACGCCCGGCGCACCGGCGACCTGCTGCGCACCCGGCTCGCCGCTCTCACCGAGAAGTACGAGCTGCTGCACGACGTCCGTGGTCGCGGCCTGATGATCGGCATCGAGTTCGGGCGGCCCAAGTCGCTCGGCCTGCGCAGCCGTTGGACGATGTTGCAGGCGGCGCGCAAGGGCCTGTTCGCGCAGATGGTCGTGGTGCCGCTGCTCCAGCGCCACCGCATCCTGACCCAGGTGTCGGGCGACCATCTCGAAGTCATCAAGCTGATCCCGCCGTTGACCATCGGCGAGCCCGAAGTGGACCGCTTCGTCGAGGCGTTCACGGCCGTCATGGACGACGCGCACGGCGGCGGCGGGCTGATGTGGGACTTCGGGCGGACGCTGGTGAAGCAGGCGGTCGCCCTTCGGTGACAGGCGGCGGGTGATTCGGGGGCGACGGTGGTGTCCCCTTATAGGCATATCCACTTGGGTGTGCCCTCCCGGCTACCGTGATCTTAGGGTGACCGAATGCCCGGCGCTGCCCGCGTACCGGTTGGCATGTCGTGCGTCCGGACCGGGAGGCAGCCGAGTCTGCCCGTTTCACGAACCCCCGTCACGAACGGAGAATTCCCATGCCCAACGAACTGCTCGACGCCTTCGACCTCGACGTGCGCGAGGTGGTCGCCGAGGCCGCGGAGCCCGCGAACAACCTCGTCACCGTCCACCCCTCCGGCTACTGGGGATCCGACTGCTGCACCGCCTGTATGGCTCCCGGCGCCCGGGGCTGCTGACGCCGCAGAAGGTGATACCGGCCGGCCCCGGGGCCTGTGACGGAGCGATCGCGTCGCAGGCCCGGGGCCGGTCGGGGCGATGACGACGATGAGGAGTGGGCAGGCATGTCCGAGGCTTCAGGCGGAGCCCTGTTCCGGGATGCGGGCATCGCCATGGTGCGCGCACCGGTCCACCCGGTGGGCGCAGCCGCCGGCGTCCGCCCGGACACCGGACCGGGCGATGACGAGGCCGCCCGGCTGACCAGGACGCTCCGGGAGCTGGCGGACGAACCGCTGGTGCGGGAGGCGGTGGCGCTCTCCAGCCCGTCGCTGGCCGCGGTCCTGCACCGCGTCCTTTCGGGCTCGCAGCCCGTACCGCTGCCCCAACTCAGGCGCTCCGTACGGGCGTTGGCGTCCTACCGGCTGCGGATGAGCACCAGGGCCACGCCGTTCGGGCTGATGGCAGGGGTGGCCCCGGCGCGCTTCGGCGGACAGGGCGAGGCGGCCAAGGTGCGGTGGGGCGGCGCTCACACCCGCGCGGTACGCCCGGACCGGGAATGGCTCACCGGACTCATCGCCTCCTGGGAGCGGCGTCCCGGCGTGCTGCGGCACCTGCGGGTAGCCGGCAACGCGCTGTGCTCCGTACGCGGCGACCGGCTCGTGCTGCCGTACGTCCCGCAGTCCGTCCGGGAAGACCTGCCGGACGGCGGCTCAGACGACGCGGCCCCGCGCTTGGTGCACGAGGTCAGCGTGCGGCACACCGTGGTCGTACAGGCGGTGCGGGAGCTGGCCCGCCGACCGGTGCGCGGCGCGGAGCTGGCCGGGGCGCTGCTCGAACGGTTCCCGGGGGCCACCGACGAGGCGGTGGACCGGGTGCTGAGCGAACTGATCGGCAAGGAAATCCTGCTCACCGACGCCCGCCCGCCGCTGGAAGCCGCCGACCCGCTGCGGCACGTCCGGCAGACCTGCGCCGGCGTGCCCCGCGCCGACCTGCCCGAACTCGACGAACTCGACGCGATCGGCACGGACCTGGAGGCGTACGCCACCGCCTCGGCCGAAGACGGCCGGGCCGCGCTGGCCGACGTCACCGCGCGCATGCGCAGGCTCTACGACCTGCCGAGGCCGCTCCAGGTCGATCTCGCGCTGGATGCCGAGGTGCAGCTCCCCGCCGCCGTCGCCGACGAGGCCGCCCGCGCGGCCGGGCTGCTCTGGCGGATGGGGCCCCAGGACACGGAACCCGACCACCTGCGCGAGTACCGCGAAGCCTTCGTGGAGCGTTACGGCACCGACCGTCTCGTCCCGGTCACCGAACTGCTCGACCCGGACACCGGCCTCGCGGCGCCGGCCGGCTATCTCCGGCCGCCCAGCCCCCGGCGCGCCGCGCCCGCCGACGCCGACAGGGAACGCGACCTGGCGCTGGCCGAGTTGGCGCAGCAGGCCCTGATGGACGGGTCGCGGGAAGTGGTGCTCGACGACACCCACCCGGTGGTGCGCCGCCTGTCCCGCACCGACGGCCGCCCGCCGAAGTCCCTGGAGCTGAACGCGAGCCTGCTCGCCGACTCCTGCGCGGCGTTGGACGCGGGGGACTTCCGGCTGGTGACCGTCGGCGGATCGCAGCAGGCCGGGGCGCTGCTCGGCCGCTTCGGCTACCTCATCGACGACGCGGCAGCCGCCGATCTGGCCGCCGTGGCACGGGAGGCCGCCACCGGGGACGGCGGGGCGGTGCCCGCGCAGGTGGCCTTCCGCACCGGCAGGTCCCGGGACGGCAACGTGGCGCAGGTGCCGCCCTGGCTGCCGCACCTCCTCCCGGTGGGCTGCTTCGCCGACCCGGACGACCCCGGGGTGCTGGACCCGCGCCACCTCGCCGTCGGCGCCGACCACCACCGGATGTACCTGGTGGACACCGTTTCGGGACGCCGCGTCGAGCCCACGGTCTTCCATGTGCTCAACCGGCGGGCGAACCTGCCGAACGCCGCCCGCTTCGTCTGCGACATCGCCGGAAGCGGCGTGCGCGCCTGGCGGACGTGGCACTGGGGACAGGCCGCGAGCGCGCTGCCGTACCTGCCACGGGTCCGTTACGGGCGCACCGTACTGGCCACGGCGCGCTGGCGACCCGCCGCCGAACTCCGGGACGGGAAGCTGCCGTTCGCCGACTGGCTGCTCGCCCTGCACCGCTGGCGGGAACGCTGGCGGGTGCCGAGCCGGGTCCGGGTGGCCGCCCACGACCGCGCCGTCCAGCTCGATCTGGACCTGCCGGGCCATCCCGAGATCCTCCGCCACGAACTCCTGCGCAACGAGGACACCGAGCTGCGGGAGGTGCCGGCCGACGCCGCCGGACGCCCGGACGGCTGGCTCGGCGGAGCCGACGGGGCACACCACACCGAGGTGGTGATCCCGCTGCGGTCGGCCCACCCGGCGGACCGGCCGGGCCCGCTGCCCTCCGTGACCGTGCCCCGCGCCCCGGAGCACACCGGGACCGACGTCCACCTCCCGGGCGGGGAGTGGCTGTACGCCGCGCTGTACGCCCCGGCCGAACGGCACGAGGAACTGCTGGCCGTCCACCTGCCTGCGCTGCTGAACGACCTGCCGACGGAGGTGGACCGCTGGTTCTTCCTGCGCTACCGGGACGCTCACGGGGCGCACCTGCGCCTCAGGTTCCACGCCCCGCCCGAGGTGCTGTCCGGGCGGCTGCTGCCACAACTGCACGCGGCCACCGGCGCGTTGCGCGGCGCCGGACTGGTGGGCCGGGTGGTGTGGGACACCTATGAGCCGGAGCTGGCACGCTACGGCGGGCCGGAGGCCATCGCCGCGGCGGAGCGCGTGTTCCATGCCGACAGCGTCGTCGTCCTGGAACACCTCAGGCGCAGGTACCGGCGGCAGGACGACACCGCGCCGCCGCTGTCGGCCGCGGCCGGCTACGCGGATCTGGCCCGCGCCTTCCACCGCGGCCTGGACGGCACCGGGACGGCGGGCGGCGAAGGAGCGGCCTGGCTGCTGCGCGCGGTGCCCAAGGACGAGGAGCGGCAGCGGGTGTTCCGTGCGCGGCGGCGCGAAGCTCTCGCGCTGGTCGACCCGTACCGCGAAGGACCAGGACCCGCCGCCCACGAGACGCTGCGCACCGCCTGGGCCCGCCGCGCGCAGGCGGTGGGCGCCTACGGACAGCTGTTGCGCGACCTCGGAGCCAGGTCCTGGTCGGACCCCGACCAGGTACTCCACTCGGTGCTGCACATGCACCACAACCGGCTCGTGGGCATCGACCGGGAGGCCGAGAACCTCGCGCTCGCGGTCGCCCGCGGGGCGGCGCAGGCCCACACCGACCGCAGGAGGCACGGCCGATGACCACCGATGTACGCGACGACGTGGTGCCGGCCGACCCGGCGGCGTTGCGGGAGCGCGCCGCCCAGGTGGTGGCCGGCGTGGCGGAGCGGCTGGCCGATCCGCAGCGGGTGGCGGCCACGGCGGACGTCTGGCACCCGCTGGGCCTCTCGGAGGGGTACCCCGGGGCGGCCCTGCTGTTCGCCGAACTCGCCCACCACGACCCGGCGCACCGCGCCACCGTCCACGCGCACCTGGCAGCCGCGGCCGGCGGTCTGCCCGGCTCCGACGGCGACGGGCTGTACGCCGGGGCGCCCTCGCTGGCGTTCGCCGCGCACACCGCCCGGCGGGCGCCGGACGACTACGCCGGCCTGCTGCGCAGCCTGGACGCCGGACTCGACCGGATCGTCCGCAACCGGCTGGCCGCGGAGCGGGCACGACGGGCCGCACCGCAGGACGGGACGGCCTTCCACCACGACGTCGACCTGATCCGCGGCACCACCGGACTCACCAGGCTGCTGCTGGCGCGGCGGGCCGAACACCCCGAGCTGCTGCACGAGGCACTGGCGTCGCTGATCCGGCTCCTGGAGCCGTTGCCGCTGCGCGGCGGTCAGGTGCCGGGCTGGTGGTCGCCCACCGGGCCGCAGATCGACAGCGAAGCGGACTTTCCCGGTGGCCGCGGCCACCTCAACTTCGGTGTCGCGCACGGCATCCCCGGCACCCTCGCCGTCCTGACGGCCGCGTACCAGGAGGGCGTACGGGTTCCCGGCCTGCACCGGGCGATGACGGAGATCGGCGACCTGCTGCTCGCCTGGCGCACCGCCGACGGCGGCTGGCCGGGGTCGATGACCGTCCAGCGGTACGAGGACGGAGCGGCCCCGCTGCGCAGCCGCACCGCCTGGTGCTACGGCACTCCCGGGGTGGCCTGCGTGCTCCACCGGGCCGGGGAGGCGCTGGACCGGGCCGACTGGCGGGAGGCCGCCGTCGCGGGCCTGGTCCGCGAGCTGGCGGCGCCGGTCAGGGTGCACGACAACAGCCTCTGCCACGGCTGGGGCGGCCTGCTGCACCTGACAGGTCTGCTCGGCCGGGTGTCCGGGGATCCCCGCCTGGCCGCCCACCGTGACCGGCTCGCCGCCCGGGTCCTGGCCGGCTACGACCCGGCGCTGCCCTTCGGCTTCCTCGCCGGCCGGAGCGAGGAACCGAAGGAGTCGCCGGGCCACTTCGCCGGGTTCCTGATGGGGGCGGCGGGCGTAGCGCTGGCGCTGCACAGCTATGCGACGGACGCCCCGTCGGCCAGTGGATGGGAGAGGGCGCTGGCGTTGCGCTGACGGCGGGACCGGCGGCCGGGTCGGTACGGATCCGGCCGCCGGTCCTTTCGGGTCAGTCGTCCAGCAGTTGGGCGCGCAGCCGCTCGCGGACCTCGGGGGTGAGGCGGAGGCCCTCGGTCAGGTACGTCTCCGTGGAGCCCCAGGTCTGGGCGATGGCGTCGAAGGCGGCCGTGAGGTAGTCGGTGTGCGCGCCGAAGAGCGGCGACAGCAGCTCCATGACCTCGGGGGACATGCCGACGGCCGAGTTGTCCGAGCGGCGGATCTTGTAACGCCTGCTGGGGTCGTTGGACTTGAGGTAGTCCTGCTCGATCGCGTCCCGTTCCACGCCGATGGCCAGCAGTGTCACGGCGATGGACAGGCCCGCGCGGTCCTTGCCCGCCGCGCAGTGCATCAGCGCGGGGACGCTGTCGTCGGCGAGCGCGCGCAGCAGGCGGCTGTGGTCATCGGTGCGGGTGGTGATGATGTGGCGGTAGGACTTGGCCATGCGGGCCGCGGCCTTGCCGTCGCCCAGCACGCGCCGCAGCTCGTCCAGTTCGCCGTCCCGCACCATGGTCCAGAACTCCGCGCCGTCGGCGGGGTCGGTGAGCGGGATGTTCACGTTCCGTACGCCGGGGAGCGTGACGTCGGGGCCTTCCAGCTTGATGTCCGAGGAATTGCGGAAGTCGAAGACGGTGTGCAGACCGAGCCCGGCGAGGAATGCGGTGTCGGTCTCGGTCGCGTGCGCGAGGTGGCCGCTGCGGAACAGGCGCCCCTGCCGTACCCGACGCCCGTCCACGGTCGGCAGCCCGCCCACATCGCGGAAGTTGCGCACCTCCGTGAGCGGGAATTCGGCCGGTGGGACCTGCGGCGTCTGCGTCACGGGCGCTCCTCGGTATCGGCGGCCGACGCTGTTCGCCGGCGGGCGGGGCCACCTTCGACCCTACGACACCGGTGCCCTGGGCAATCAAGCCGTAGCATGCGGTAATTCGATGATGATGCGGAGTCGATTGGCGACGTTCGGTGACCGATCGGTATTCCGACTTGAAGAGAATTTGACCAGGTGGCATTAATCACCACCCGTCAACCCCTGGTTACGGTGGCGTAAGTCACTTCTCAAGGTGAAGTATGTCCTGACGTGGCAGACGATTCGAAAAACATCAGCAGCGGCGCCCTGCGCGCCATCGGGTCGTACGCAGCCGTCGGGGACAGCTTCACCGAGGGGGTCGGGGATCCCGGCCGTGACGGGGCGTACATCGGTTGGGCGGACCGGCTCGCGGTCCTCCTCTCGGACCAGCGGGCCGAGGGCGACTTTCGCTATGCGAATCTCGCCGTCCGCGGCCGGCTCCTGGACCAGATCATCGAGGAGCAGGTGCCCAGGGCCAAGGAGTTGGCCCCCGAGCTGGTGACGTTCTGTGCCGGCGGGAACGACATTCTGCGGCCGGGTTCCGACCCCGACGCGGTGGCCGAGCGGTACGAGGCGGCCGTGGCGGACCTGCGCGAGTCGGTCGGCACGGTGCTGCTGTGCACCGGCTTCGACACCCGCGGCATCCCCGTCCTGAAGCACCTGCGCGGCAAGATCGCGACCTACACCGCGCACGTCCGCGCCATCGCCGACCGGCACGACTGCCCGGTTCTCGACCTGTGGTCGCTGAAGTCGGTGCAGGACCGGCGGGCCTGGAGCGACGACCGGCTGCACCTGTCCGCCGACGGGCACACCCGGGTCGCGCTGCGCGCCGGACAGGTGCTCGGGCTCCAGGTGCCGGCCGAGCCGGACCAGCCGTGGCCTCCGGAGGCGGAGCGGTCTGCCGCTGAGGCGCGGCGGGACAACATCCACTGGGCGCGCGAACACCTCGTGCCGTGGATCGGCCGCCGGCTGCGCGGCGAGTCCTCCGGTGATCACGTCGAGCCGAAGCGGCCCGACCTGCTTCCGCTGTGACCGGTGGGGGCCGCACTCCGTAGCCGCCCGCCCCTGCCGCGGCGCCCGGGACGGCCACCCGCCCGTGCCGCCGCGTGTGCCGTCCGAGGTCCCGACTCCCGTCACCGGGGGCCGGGGCCTCAGCCGTCGGTGGCCGCGTAGGGCAGATCCGCCCACACCACGCGACCGCCGCCGGGATCGGGCCTGGTGCCCCAGTTCTCGGACAGTGCGCCGACGAGGAACAGCCCTCGGCCGCACTCCTTGTCCACGCTGCCCGGCTGTACCTGTGGGGCCGATGTGCCCCCGCCGCCCTCGTCCGTGACGGCTATCCGGACGTGCGCGCCGAAGAGCGTCAGCTCGCAGCCGACCTTCTCGCTTGCGGTGTGCCGCAGTGCGTTGGTGAACAGCTCGGACATCACCAACTCCACGTCGTCACGCACGTGTTGGTCCGCGCCCCATTCCTGAAGCAGCGCGGTGACGCGTCTGCGCGCCTCGGGCACGGACGTGCGTCGCGCCGGCAAATGGAACGCGTCCTGGGGGTGCTCGGCGACGAAGCCGCCACAGCGCCCTAACGAAGGAGCGTTGTTGGAGGAAGCCACGTCGTAACTATGTGCGATGTTGGTCACCGATGGCAAGGATCATTCTGCAAATTACAGAATCGTAAGTGCAGCCTGTTCGACGTACTGACGGCATGACACACTGCTGACCAGTGAAGCTGGTTGGAGGGATCAGACGTGGCGGAAGCACGGTCGGCCGGGGCGCCGACCGTCCTGCGGGTGGTGCTGGGAAAGCGACTGCAGGACCTGCGCGAGAAGGCGGGACTGTCCTACGAACAGGCGGCCAAGGCCCTCGATGTCACCCACGCGACGATACGGCGCATGGAGAAGGCCGAGGTCGGCCTCAAGATCCCGTACGTGGAGAAGCTGCTGGCGACCTACGGCGTCCGTGACGACGACGAGATCGCCGGGTTCCTCTCCCTCGCACGGGAGGCCAACCGCCCCGGCTGGTGGCACAACTTCCGTGACGTGCTGCCCGACTGGTTCAGCGCCTACGTCAGCCTCGAAAGCGAGGCGAACCTCATCCGGGCCTACCAGCCCGCCTACGTACCCGGCCTGTTGCAGACCGAGGACTACGCGCGGGCGGTGCTCAGGGCCGGCATGCCGCACGCACCCGGTGCGGACATCGACCGGGCGGTGGCGCTGCGCAGGGAGCGGCAGTCGCTGCTCACCCGCGAGAACGCGCCGATGCTGTGGGTGGTCATGGACGAAACCGTGCTGCGCCGCCCCATCGGCGGCCCGAAGGTGATGCACGGCCAGATCAGCCGGCTGATGGAAGCCACCGCGCTGCCCAACGTCCGGCTCCAGATCATTCCGTTCGCCGCGGGGCCGCACCCCGCGATGTACGGACCGTTCCACATCTTCCGGTTCCCGATCCCCGAACTCCCCGACATCGCCTACACGGAGAGCCTCGTCGGGGCCGGGTATTTCGATCAGCGCAACGACGTCTCGCAGTTCCTGGAGGCCCTGGACCGGATGTGCGCGCAGGCCGCGCCGGCCCACACCACCGAGGCCATTCTGGGTGGCTTTCGCAAGGAGATCTGAACCATGGATCGCATAGGCATCTACAACGGCATGCCCGCCAAGGAGCTGGGCAGCGACGGCTGGCACAAGCCGTGGAGCGGCGGCAACGGCGGCGAATGCGTCGAGGCCATGCGATTGGGGGACGGGCGGGTCGCGCTGCGCCAGTCGACCGACCCGGACGGCCCCGCGCTGATCTACACCCACCGGGAGATCGTCAGCTTCATCGAGGGCGCGAAGGCCGGGGACGCCGACTTCCTGCTCGCCGCGGCGCCGGGCCGGCACAGCGAACAGAGGACGGCATGAGTGAACAGGACATCGCCGCCGGGCCGTTGAGCCCGCCGCTGCCCGACGGCGCGGACCACGCGGGCTTCACGGCCGACGAGATCGACACCAGCAGGCCGCACCCGGCCCGGATGTACGACTACTACCTCGGCGGCCGGGACAACTACGAGGTCGACCGGCTCGCCGCGGACCGCGTCATCGAGGTCCACCCACAGGTCAGGCTCAGCGCCCGCGCCAACCGCGACTTCCTGCGGCGCGCGGTGCGCGGCCTGGCGGCCGACGGCATCCGCCAGATCATCGACATCGGCACCGGCATCCCCACCTCGCCCAACACCCACGAAGTGGCCCGCGGGACGGCCCCCGGCACCCGCGTCGTCTACGTCGACAACGACCCGATCGTCGCCACCCACGCCGAGGCCCGGCTGACCGGCACCCCGCACACCGGCTTCGTCCTGGGCGACGTCCGCGACCCCCGGGCGATCCTGGACCACCCGACCGTCCGCGAGCTGATCGACTTCGACCGGCCCGTCGCGCTGCTGCTGCTCGCCGTGCTGCACTTCGTCCGGGACGACGAGGACCCGGCCGGCATCGTCGCCACCCTCGCCGAAGCGCTCCCCGCCGGCAGCCATCTCGTCCTGTCGCACGCCACCGGCGAACCCTACGAGGCGTTCCCCGGCGGACGCACGGACGTCGAGGCGCGCGACGGCGTCGTCAACGTCTACAAGAACGCCACCGCCACCCTCAACCTCCGCACCAAGGCCGAAGTCGAGCCGCTCTTCGGGCCTTTCACCCTCCTGGAGCCCGGTGTGGTGCGGGTGCCGCTGTGGCGTCCCGACGGCGCGCTCCCCAGCGCCGGGGAGCTGAACAACACCATCTTCTACGGCGCGGTGGGCCGGAAGGACTGACCGTCCGGGGCGGATTCCGGATGCGGCTCGCCGCCGTCCAGCGTCGCCTGCAAGGTGCCGGGGTCGGCCAGCGCCGCGTGGGTGCCGTGCGCGGTACAGGCGTACGCGCCCGCCGCCGCGCCACGGCGCGCGCACTCGTCGAGGCTCAGCCCGGCCAGCCGGCCGTAGAGGAAGCCGCTGGCGAAGGCGTCGCCCGCGCCGTTGCTGTCGACCACGGGTCCTGGCGGCACGGCGGCCGGGACGTGCCGCGGCGAGCGGTCGTCGCGGGCGAGGAGATACGCGCCGCCGGCACCGGCCGTGGCGACCACCGCCTCGGCGCGCCCGTCGTGCAGGATCTCCCGCATCACCGGGCCGATCCGCTCACCCGCCCCCGCCGTACTGAGGAACACCAGGTCGGAGCGGAGCGCGAACTCCCGGTGGTGGGTGGTCAGTCCGTCCCAGTCGTGCAGGTCGGTGGAGACGGGCAGCCCCAGCGCGGCGATGTCGTCGTAGAGGAAACGGGCGAAGTGCGTGATGGACAGGTGGACGTGCCGGGCGCGCCGTAGCGCGGGCAGATAGTGCTCGGGCGGCATCCGGAGGTCGTCCGGGTCGCGGCTGTCGTAGAAGGAGGTGCGGCGTCCGTCCGGCGCCACCAGGTTGACCGCGCGGCGGGTGCCGTGCGGAGAGATCAGTGGCCGGAAGTCGACGCCGGCGCCGGCCAGTCGTTCGCGGACCAGCGCGCCCGGAGCGTCGTCGCCGATGAAGTCCACGAACCCGGTGCGCAGTCCGAGTGCGGCGCAGCCCAGGGCCACGCCGGTGCCGGTGTGGCCCGCCCATTCCCGGACCGGCGGCACCGCGTAGGAATCGGCGGCCGGCACCGGCAGCGCGCCGACCCGCACCAGGGTGTCCACCCCCGATCCGCCGATGACCAGGACGTCGTAGGGTTCGGTTCCCGTCTGAAGTGTCACAGGCGTCCTTGCATCCCTTGCTGGTGAGGCGTTGGGCGGACGGCAGCCGTCCGCAGGCCGGAGTCTAGACGCAGGGCGTCCCCGGAAAGGGACGTCTGGGGCGCGCGGGACGGCGGGGGAGCGGCGGTTGTCCGAGAAGACATGTTTTCCGCGGGCCGCCGGACGATCCAGGAGCCAGCGGCAGAAACGGAGTTGGCGGAACCCCTCGTTGACACGCCCGCGCGTGGCGCTGAACTCTGCCGGCCGGAGCCGCCGGTGATCACCGCGGGACCGTGGCTGAACAGCCGTCGGTGGAGGGGAGTTACGGATGGCAGAGCGGGCCGGCGGCGCGCGCGACGCGAGCGTGATCGTCGGCGGGCCGACCGGAATGCCGGCGGTCGCCGAACCGGTGTGAACGGGCCCGAGGCGCGCGAAAACCGGGTGCGCGGTGGGCCGGCCGTGCGTCAGGCTGAGCCATGACGTGGACCACGACGCGTGACCCCGAGGCGTTCGACGCGGCGGCGGGCGGCTTCCTGCGCGCGCGGCCCGTCGATCACACCGTGCTGCTCTCGGTCGCCGCCGCACTGCGGGCGAGCGGTGCCGACAGGTATGGGGACGAGCCGCCCCGGTACGGCTGGTGGTGGCGGCCCGGCGGCGGGGTGGGCGGCGCCTTTCTGTGGACGCCGCCCCGTCCCGTGCTGCTCTCCCCGATGCCGGACGGCGCCGCGGCGGCTCTCGCGGACGCGCTGACCCGGGAGCGGTGCCGGGTGCCAGGGGTGAACGCGGGCAGGTCCGTCGCCGAGTCGTTCGCCGCCGCCTGGCGGCGCCAGCACGGCGGCACGGCGCACCCCGCACGGCACCACCGCCTGTACCGCCTCGGTGCGCTGTGCCCGCCCGACCCCGCGCCGCCCGGTACGGCCCGGTGGGCGCGGCCCGCCGACCGCGAGCTGCTGGTCTCCTGGTTTGCGGACTTCGCCGCCGCGATCGGCGGCCCGCCGCCCCGGAACACCAGGCCGGTGGACGACCGGATCGCGGGCGGCCGGTGCCTCCTGTGGGAGGACGGCGGCCGGCCCGTCGCGATGGCGAGCCGCACCGCCACGGTGTCGGGGGCGACCCGTATCGCCCCCGTCTACACCCCGCCCGGCCTGCGGGGACGCGGCTATGCGGGGGCGGTGACCGCGGCCTTGTCGCAACGTGCGCGGGACGCCGGGGTGGGCACAGTGCTGCTCTTCACGGACCTCGCCAACCCCACCAGTAACGCCCTGTACCGGCGTCTCGGCTACCGGCCGGTCCATGACCACCTGGTGCTGGAGTTCGGCGGGGCGGGACCGGGGGCCGGCTGACCTCCGGGGTGCCGGATCCGGGCGTTCCGGAATGCCCGCGCGGCTCGCGCCGTTGAGGGCTGGGGGGGGAGGGTGTGGATGTCCGGGCGTCTCGTCACCGGGAGACGGGGCCGCGGAATCCGGTGTACCGGAACCCGCCGCCCGCGCGGTCCGTTCACTTCGCGACCGCCCTGACACTGGAGGTGCCGTGACCGCTTTCCGACCCCGCCGCACACCACGGAGTGCGCTGCGCCCCGCGAGCTTCGGCGCTGAGCCCACCGGCGAGCGGCTGGCCAGGATGCGCAGGTCACCGCAGTTCGTGGACGGGCAGTTCCGCAACCCGACGCCGACCCGCCGCAACCCGCCGGGGTCGGCGCTGCCGATGGCCCGTACGCAGTTCAGCCGCGACGGCCGGTTGCGCAGAGCCCCGGTCGGCCGGATTCCGGTGCACCGCCCGGCCGTCGGCGGCCGGGGCGGACCGCCGGACTCCGGTCTGCGGGTCACCTGGATGGGCCATTCCAGCGTGCTCGCCGAGATCGACGGTGCCCGGGTGCTCTTCGACCCGGTCTGGGGCGAGCGCTGCTCGCCGTTCAACTGGGTGGGGCCCAAGCGGATGCACCCCGTGCCCGTCGGCCTCGGGGAGCTGGATCCGGTCGATGTCGTGGTGATCTCGCACGATCACTACGACCACCTCGACATGCCGACGGTCCGGGCCCTGACCGCCACCGGCGCGCACTTCGTTGTCCCGCTCGGCATCGGCGCCGACCTGGAGTTCTGGGGCGTGCCCGCCGAGCGGATCACCGAACTGGACTGGCACGAAGCCACCCGCGTCGCCGGTCTGACCCTCACCGCCACCCCCGCCCAGCACTTCTGCGGCCGGGGGCTGCGCGGCCCGCAGCACACCCTCTGGGCCTCCTGGGTCGTCAGCGGCCCCGTGCACCGCGTCTTCCACAGCGGGGACACCGGCTACTTCCCCGGGTTCGCGGAGATCGGCGAACGGCACGGCCCCTTCGACGTGACCATGATCCAGATCGGCGCCTACAGCGAGTTCTGGCCCAAGGACCGCCCCACGGGCAAGCCGCTTCCGGGCCTGTGGCCCGACATCCACATGCCGCCCGACCAGGGCGTGCAGGCGCACTTGGACCTCCAGGGCGGACAGCCGGGCGGCCTGATGCTGCCGATCCACTGGGGCACCTTCCCGCTCGCCCCGCACCCTTGGGCGGAGCCCGCCGAGTGGACCATGTACGCCGCCCACGCGGTCGGCGTGGCCATCGCGGCACCGCGTCCCGGCGAGCCGTTCGAGCCCGCTCAGGAGCAGGTCGTGGATCCGTGGTGGCGTGCGGTTGCGGTGCCGCCCGTGCACGGGTGGCCGAGCTGGCCGCCGGCGGCGACGACCCGGCACGGATACCCCACGCCGGTCGTCACCGAGCGCCCCGCCCTGGCCGATGACGGCCTCGTGACCGAGGCATGAGGCCGCCCCCGGCGGTTCATGCCGTCGGGCGGGTGCCGTCGACGGCGATGCGCCGGCCGTAGCGCGCGTGCGGGTAGTAGTCCCAGACCGCGTGGTGCTGGACGCACCGGTTGTCCCAGAACACCAGGGTGCCGGGCTGCCAGCGGACCCGGCAGTGCAGCAGGTGCGTGCGCGCGATGTGCGCGTACAGCATCTCCAGCACCGCGTCGCTCTCGCCGCGGGACAGCTGCACGATGTGCGAGGTGTAGGGGCCGTTGACGAAGAGGAGTTTGCGGCCGGTCTCGGGGTGGCGGACCACGACCGGGTGTTCGTTCCGCGGGATCTCGTAGCCGGCCGGCGGGGTCTGTCCCTTCCAGGGCAGCGCACCGTCGTGGACCGCGGTCAGGCCCTCGAGGAACGTCTTCATCGCCGGGGAGAGCATGTCGTAGGCGAGGTGCATGTTGGCGAACAGGGTGTCGCCGCCGCTGCCCGCCTCGGGGGTGCGGGTGAGGTGGAGCATCGAGCCGAGTGAGGGCTCGGCGTCCGCGGTGCCGTCGGCGTGCCACCCGTTGCCGGCGACGGCCCGCGAGTCCTTGTCGGCGCTGATCTCCAGGATGTACGGGTCGGAGCCGTCGACGGGGGCGGCGACGGGGTGCAGCGGGCCGAAGAGCGCGGCGAAACGCTTGTGGTCCTCGTCGGTCAGCTGCTGGTCGCGGAAGACCAGTACGTGATGTGCCAGGAAGGCCCGCTTGATGTCGGCGGTCTGTTCCGGGGTCAGTTCCTTGGTGAGGTCGAGGCCGGAGACCTCCGCGCCCAGGACGGGGGTCAGCGGGTCGACGGTGAAGGACGTGCCGTCCTCCCTCGGGCGTGTGGTGAGGCGCTCGATGGCGTCGAGTGCGAACTGTTCCACGGTGGTTCTCTCCTTGGTGCGGGACGTGTGCGGTGGGGTGGTGGTCACAGGCCGTGACCGTGGCCGGACGTGGTCAACTCCCGTCCGTGCGGGGCGTGTCCGCGTTGACGGCCTCGCTGACGTGCTTCACCTGGGGCTCCCGCACGATGTCGTAGTGGCCGGTCTCCAGGTGGTGCAGGCCCGACGGCCGGGGCAGCAGCGCCTCCCAGGCCGCGGCCTGGGTGTCGGGCGATCCCGGCGACGGCAGTCCAGGCGTGGGCAGTCCGGCCAGCCACACCGTGCTCGCCGTACGGCGCAGCCGCGGCAGCCGGTGCTCCGCCATGCTGTGCAGATTGGCGCGGCAGCACCGGGTGAGCCGGTCCGCGTACTGCCGTGCCTCGGCGCCGGGCGGGCCGCCGGTGTCCTGCCGGGCCAGTTCGTGGGCGAAGACCGTGCGGATCTGCTGCTCGTCGTAGCCGCCGAGTACCGGGCCCGCGCCGGGCGGCGGCGGGTCGAGCAGGTAGACGTGGTCCACGGGCCGCGCGTCCGCCTCGGCGGTGGCCGCCATGGACAGTGCCACCCAGGCGCCGAACGACCAGCCGGCCAGGCGCCGTCGCCAGGTGCCGTGCGGGAAACGGGCCTCCAGCGCCGCCTGGTAGCGCGCGGCGCGTCCGGTGAGGGTCCAGGGCGGCAGCCCGGGGTCGTGCAGCGCGGGGTCCGCGATCAGGCACACCGTCAGCCGGGGATCGAGGGCCGTGACCAGGGGCCGGTACGCCTGGATGTCGCCGCCCACGGGGTGCACCAGGCACAGCACGTCGCGGCCGGTGCCTTCCTGCCAGATCTCCAGCCGCACCGGATCGTCGTCCGGGGCCCCGGCATGGGCCGCGGCACCGAGGTGTCCGCGTATCTCGTCGACGCTGACCCGGTGGCTGAACCGGGACAGTTCCAGCTCGATGCCGTACCGGTCGTGGATGTCCGTGATCAGTTCGAGGAACGCCAGGGAGTCGGCGCCCAGGTCGTACAGCGAGGCCGACGGGTCGATGGAGTCCGTCCCCAGCAACCGGCACAGCAGGCCGGACAGTTCGTCGGCGGTCGGGACAAAGCCGTGAGCAGGGCTGCCGTGAGCCGGGCCGGAAGCCTCCGGAGCCGGGGCGGGCTCGGCGCGCTCGTAGAACGACCGGGCGTGGCCGAGGTCCGTGGTCGAGACCATCAGGTGCGGGAGCTGGAGCCGCAGCGCGTCTGCGAACACCCGCCGGCCCTCGCCGGCGGTCAGGCCGACCGCCAGGTGGGCGCGGTGCCTGGTGTCGTGCGGCAGGGCGTCCCCGGCCATACCCACGTCGCGCCAGACGTCCCAGTCGATGGCGGTGCGGACGGTGTCGTCGGGCGGCCCCGGACGGTACTGGGCGAAACCGTCCAGGAGCCCGTTGGCGGCGGCGTAGTCGAACTGTCCGGTGCCGCCGTACCAGGCCGACATCGACGAGCAGTAGACGGCGTGGGCGGGGCGGTGCGCGGTGATCAGCTCTTCCATCAGCAGGGCACCGCGCAGCTTGGCGGCCGTCCCGTGCCGCATGGCGTCGGCGTCCCGCCGCGCCAGCAGGGCACCGGAGGCGAGGCCGGCCGCGTGGACGATGCCGTCGATGGGCAGGCCGTTCCCGTCGATGCGGGCGCGGATCCGCTCGGGCGGCTCGTCGGCCAGGTCGGCCTCGATCAGCTCGACGCGGTCCGCCCAACGTACCAGCGCCTGCGGCAGGTTGGCGTGCCTGGCCAGCAGGGTGACGCGGCAGTCCGTCGTCTCCAGCAGGTGCGCGGCGATGCTGCTGCCGATGCCGCCGGTGCCGCCCAGGACGAGCCAGCGGCCCGCTTCGCCGTCGGACGGGCGGGCCCGGGGCGCGGGAGCCGTGACGGGCTGCGGTGTCGCGTGCCACCAGTATCCGGAGCGCAGCGCCAGCCGCCGGGGCAGCGCGTCCGGGGCGTCGCCCGGCTCGCCGTCCGGCACGGACGCCAGTGCCACGGCCCAGTCCGCGGGCCGTGGGGTCGGCAGGTCGAGCCAGTACGCGGTCAGGCCGGTCTCCTGACGCGGTACGTCAACGGCCCCCGCGAGCAAGCCGAGTTCGGGGCGCCGGACCGGGCCTTCGACCGGCTGGGCGCGGTGCGAAAGCCACCGGACGCGCGTCGCGGCGGCGGCTTCGGGGTTCTCGGCGAGTGCCCGCACCAGCGCGGCCGGGGCGTCCAGGCACGCCCAGCGGGCCCGCGCGAGGGACGCGTCGCCGACCTCGCCCGTCACCGAAAGCGGCAGCGCGTGCAGCCAGTCGATACCGTCGGGCGCCGCCTCCCGCAGGGCGCGCAGCAGCAGGCCGAGCGAGGCGGCGTCGGCGGGATCGACGGTGTAGACGCCGTCGGCGCACCGGGCGAAGGCGTCGGCGGCGGTGACCTGGACCACCCGTCCGTAGGCCGGTGCCAGGGCGCGCCAGTCGGCGGCATCGTCCTGGGTGGCGGTCATGACCACCAGAACCCGTGAACTCCCCTGCTCCGTAACGGTGTTGGCCCGACGCAGTCGGGTCCAGGCGGGCTGGTGCAGCCAGCGGTCGCCGGGGAGCCTGGGTGCGTCGCCGGGCCCGTCCGGTGCGTGGGGCGCGGGCCGGGGGAAGTCGTGCTCGGACAGGTCGAAGGCGGGCGGCGGGAAGTCCCAGGGGGCCTGGGCGGGGCCGGCCGGCCACCGGACGGGGTGCCCTGCCGTCCAGGCGGCGGCCCGTTGTTCCGGGGTGACGCCGGGGCCGGTCGGCAGGCCGGGGCCGGGCGGCGCCGCGTCGTCGGGGGGTGCGGGGGTGCCGGTGGCGGTGCGCAGCCACGCGACGGCCGACGCGGCGTCGGGGCAGACCGCGGCGGCGCGCCACCGGTGCGCGGGACGGCCCGCCTGGAGGTGGCGCAGCACCTGCGCGTACCGCTCCGGGCGGACGCTCAAGTAGTCCGCGATGCGCGCCGCTTCGGTCCGCAGTCCCGCCTCGCTGCGGCTGGACAGGACGAGGCAGGGCACCGTACCGGGGTCGGGCGCGGGGCGGTCCTGCGTGCCCTGTTCGAGGATCAGGTGGGCGTTGGTGCCGCCGATGCCGAAGCTGCTGACGGCCGCCACCCGCGGCCTGCCGGGCGGCCACGGAGCGGATCTGTCCGGTATGTGGAACGGCGCCGCGTCGTCGCCGATGTGCGGATTGAGGCGCCGGAAGCCGACGTTGGGCGGTATCCGGCCGTGGTGCACCGCGAGGACGGCCCGCACAAGACCGACGACACCGGAGGCGGCGCCGAGGTGCCCGATCTGGCTCTTGACGGACGACAGCGCGCAGCGCCCGGACTCCGCGGCCCCGAACGCCTGGCGCAGGGCGCCCACTTCCACCGGGTCGCCCAGCCGGGTGCCCGTACCGTGCGCCTCCACATAGCCGACGTCGGCGCCGCTGCGTCCGCTGCGCTCCAGCGCGGTACGGATGACCTCACGCTGCCCCGCGAGGGAGGGGGCGCTGTAACTCATCTTGTCGGCGCCGTCGTTGTTCAGGGCGGAGCCGGTGACGACGGCGTAGACGGTGTCCCCGTCGCGCCGGGCCTGCGAGAGCCGTTTCAGGACGACCACGCCGACGCCGCTGGCGCCGATGGTGCCGCCCGCGTCGTCGCTGAAGGGCCGGCAGCGGCCGTCGGGGGAGAAGACGTGCTGCGGCCGGTAGGTGTAGCCGTCGCGGAGCCGGGTGTCGACCAGGACTCCGCCGGCGAGCATGACGTCGGCGTCGCCCTGCCGCAGCAGCCCGGCGGCGATGTGGACGCCGGCCAGTGAGCTGGTGCAGGCGGCCTGCACGGTGAGCGCCGGGCCGGTGAGTCCCAGGTGGAACGCGGCCTTGGTGGCGAGGAAGTCCTTGTCGTGGTGGAGGGCGAGCTGGAAGGCGTCGGGCAGCGCCGCCGGGTCGCCCTCGCGCAGCATCGTCTGGAAGTACGTGTTCTCGCCGCACCCGGCGACGAGTCCGACGCGCCGCGGCGCCGGATCGGCGATACCGGCGTGCGCGAGCGCCTCGACGCAGCTCATCAGCAGGTGCCGCTGCTGGGGGTCCATCAGCCTGGCCTCCTGGCGGCTGATGCCGAAGTGGCCGGGGTCGAAGTCCAGCAGTCCGTCCATCTGGCTGCGGGCGCCCACCGTTCCGTCCGGGGCGTCGAAGTGCTCGATGCCCTGCGCGCCGGAGTCGACCAGGTCCCAGAAGGCGCCCAGGTCCCGGGCGCCGGGCAGCCGGACGGCCATGCCGATGACGGCGATCGGTTCGTTGCCGGGGGCGGCGGGCGCGGGGACGGCCGCTTCCGCGTCGCCCGCGCGGGACCGGTCGTCGAGGAAGCGGCCCAGCGCCCGGATCGTCACGTGGGCGAACAGGTCGGGGATGGTGAAGTCCAGGCCGGGTTCGCCGACGCAGCGCAGGTGGAAGCGCATCAGGTCGAGGCTGGTGGCACCGGCGTCGAAGAAGCGCTGCTCGGGGGAGACGCGTCGGCCGGTGGCCGCGGTGAACAGCTCGGACAGGCGCGCCTCGTGCGCCGGGACGCCGGACACCCGCTCGGCGCCGACGGCGGTACCCGGCTCTTCCGTGCTCGCCTCCAGCGCCGCCCTGCGGTCCAGCTTGCCGCTGGGGGTACGGGGCAGTGTGTGCAGCCGGCGGAAGCGGTGGACGCGCAGGTGGGCAGGGAGCAGCGCCGCGAGGTGGGTGCCGAGGTCGGGCGGCAGGGCCGCCCCGTCACGACACTGGAGGCAGGCCACCAACTGCCCGCCGTCGAGGACGACGACGGCCTGGACGATCCGGGGGTGGCGCAGCAACGCGGCCTCGATCTGGCCGGGTTCGACGCGCTGCCCGCTGACCTTGACCTGCTCGTCCTCGCGCCCCGCGTAGTGCAGCAGGCCCTGCCGGTCGAAGCGGGCGAGGTCGCCGCTGCGGTAGGAGGTGCCGGCGTCCCCGGCGGCCGTGAACCGGTCCCGGTTGAGCGCGGCGTCACCGACGTAGCAGGGCGCGGCCATGGGGCCGCCGATGAGCAGGTGCCCCGTGCGGCCGGGCGGCAGGGGCTGTCCGGCGTCGTCGACCACCCGGAGGTGGGCGTGCGCCACCGGGCGGCCGATGGCGGGGCGGTCCGGCCAGCGGGCGGGGTCGCCGTCCAGGCACAGCCCGCTCACCACATGCGTCTCGGTCGGCCCGTAGTGATTGCACAGCCGCGCGCCGGGCAGCCCGGCGAACCAGCGGCGGATCGCGTCGGTGCACACCAACTGCTCGCCCGCGGTGACCACTTCCCGCAGCCGCGACGGGTGGCGGCCCAGCCGCAGGCCGTGCTCGGCGAGCAGGTTCAGGGCCACGTACGGCAGGAAGACGCGTTCGACGGCGGCGGTCTCCAGCTGTTCCAGGAGGGCGGGCACATCCTGGCGCAGGCCCGGCCGGATCAGGTGCAGCAGACCGCCGCCGCACAGGGTGGTGAAGATTTCCTGGAAGGACACGTCGAAGGACAGCATCGAGAACTGCTGGGTGACCGCGGGCCCCTTGAGGCCGCCCTCATCGGCCTGCCACGACAGCAGGTTGCACAGGGTGCGGTCGGGCACCTGGACACCCTTGGGCGTGCCCGTGGAGCCGGAGGTGAACAGGATGTACAGCGGTCGCAGGCCCTGGTGGGGCTCCTGGGCCTGCGGGGCGGGCGGATCCTGCGGCAGGGTGACCGGATGGCGCGGCAGATCCGCACCGGCGACGGCGTCGAGAGCGGAATCCGCGCCGGGCGACAGCAGCACGCAGAGCGGTGCGACGCGCCCGAGCACCTGCCGCAGCAGCGCGGGCGGATAGGACGGGTCGAGCGGCACCGCGGTCACGTTGAGGCGGGCCAGCGCGAGCAGCGCCACCACGTGCTCGACGGACGGCGGCAGGTGCAGCGCCACACAGGCGGGCGCGTCGGCGTCCGGCAGCGGGTACCGGGCGCGCAGCTCGGCGGCCAACGCCGCGGCCTGCGCGTCCAGTTCGCGGTAGCTGAGCGTGCGGTCGCCGCAGGTCACCGCGGGGGCGTGCGGGGTGCGCCGCACCTGGCGTGCGAAGCCGTCGGCCACGGTGGTGAAGGCGGGGGTGCCCGGCGTACCGCGGCCGGGGTCGGCGAGCGCGCCCCGGTAGGGGGCCACGACGTCGGCGAGGGTGCCGCCCCCGCCTGCGGCCAGCCGGTCGAGCCCCTGGACGAACAGGTCCGCGAGGGACGCGATGTCCGCGGGGTCGAAGTGGTCGTCGGCGTACTCCCACAGGCAGTCGATGCCGTCCTCGTGCTCGACCACGGACAGCGTCAGCGGGCACTTGGCATCGGCCGGCGGCAGGAACTCCGGACGGCTGTCGCAGCCCGCCAGCGCCAGCGCCCCGAAGTCGGTGTTCTCCAGGACGAACAGGAAGTCGAAGGGCGTCCCTCCGGTGCGGGTGCCCCGGCCGTCCAGGACGTCGGCGAGCACCACGTCCTGCCGGTCGAGCACCGTCTGCGCACCGGCCGCCAACTCCCGTACCTGAACGCCGAGTTCGGACTCCGGGTCGAGGGCGACCGGCAGCAGTACGGTGTTGGCGAACATGCCGACGCCGGCCTCGAAGTCGGGCAGCGGACGTCCGGCGACCGGGGCGGCGATGACGGGGCGGGTCTGCCCGGTGACGCCGTACAGGCTCCATGCGTACGCGCTGAGCAGCACGTGGAAGCGGGTCAGGCCCAGTTCGGCGGTCAGCCGGTCCAGGGCCGTGCGCCGCGCCGGGCCGAGCGAGGTGCGCACCAGGCGGCCGGTGGGGTGCCCAGCGGTGTGCAGCGGCTCCAGGGCGGGGGAGGCGGGCGGCAGTCCTGCGTAGTACGCCCGCAGCTCCTCGCGCTGGGCGCGGTAGGCGTCGTGCGTGTGCCAGTCGGCCTGCCAGAGCGCCAGGTCGAGCGGTGTGGGGGTGCCGCTGTCCGCCGTCGGCCCGGCTTCCGGCTCCGCGCCGTCGCGCAGGGCGGCGGCGTAGCCGGTGGACAGGTCGCGGAACAGGACGTTGAGCGACCAGCCGTCGACGGCGATGTGGTGCAGGTGCAGCAGCAGCGTCCCGCCGCCGTCCCGCGGCAGCAGGCCAGCCCTGAGCATCCGGGGATCGGCCAAGTCGAAGGGCTCGCCCGCCAGTTGACGGGCCGCCGCCTCCTCGTCCGCTCCGTCGGCGGACCCGAGCGGCTGCCACGGGTCGTACGGCTCGGCCACCCGCTGCACGAGCCCGCCGGCCGTGGCGGCGAACCCGGTGCGCAGCGCGGGATGGCGTACGACCAGCTGCCGGAGTGCCCGGCGCAGCGCGGGGACGTCGAGGTCGCCGCTGACCCGGAAGGCGAGGGGCACGTCGTAGGCGCGGGAGCGCGGGGCGCGCTGCTGGAGCAGCCACAGGCGCTGCTGTTCGGCGGTGGCAGGTGCGCTGTCGCGGCCGGCTTCGGGGGCGGGCAGCGGCGGGTGGACACGGTCGCCCGCGGCGCGGCCCGCCGCGACGGCGGCGGCCAGCGTGGCGAGATCGGAGCCGAGCACCACCGACTGCGGCACGTCGCAGCCGTAGCGCCTGCGCACCTCGAAGCGGAGCCGCAGCGCCTTGATGGAGTCGCCGCCCAGCGGGATCCACCGGTCGTCGGGCCGCAGGTCCGTGGCGCCGAGCACGGCACCTGCGAGGTCGAACAGCTCGCGCTGCCAGGGCGTGATGCCGGTGTCCGCGCCACCGGCGGGCCGCCACGGAGCGCCGCCCCCGGACAGCAGCGCGTCCCGGTCGACCTTGCCGTTGGCGGTGAGGGGGAGCGCGTCCACGACGAACAGGTGGTGCGGGCGCATGTAGGCGGGCAGCCCGGTGGCCAGATGACGGTCGCACTGCTCGAAGGACAGCTCGCCGTCCGGGACCAGGTAGGCCAGGAGTTCCTGGGCACCCGCGGTGTCACGGCGGGCGCAGACGTACGCCTGCCGGATCGCCGGGTGGGACTCCAGGCACCGTTCGATCTCGCCCGGCTCGATGCGGAAGCCGCGCACCTTGACCTGCCGGTCGACGCGGCCCACGTACGTGAGCCGGCCCGCGCCGTCCCGGCGCACGAGGTCGCCGGTGCGGTACCAGCGGGTGCGTCCCGCGTCGTGCCACGGCAGCGTCACGAAGCGGCGGGCGGTCTCGTCGGGCAGATTGCGGTACCCGGCGGCCAGCCCGTCCCCCGACAGGTACAGTTCCGCGGCTTCCCCGGTCCGCGCCTGCCGGGTGCCGTCCGCGACGAGGAGCGCGCCGGTGCCGGGCAGCGCCTCGCCCAGCGGGACGACGTCGGAGTCGAAGTCACGCGGGACGGGGTGGCACAGCGCGAACGTGGTGGACTCGGTCGGCCCGTAGACGTTGAACAGCCGGGTCGCGGACGTGGCCGCGTTGTGCCGGTACCAGCGGCCGACCGCACGGGCATTGAGCTGCTCGCCGCCGATCAGGACCTGCCCCACCGAGGAGAAGCAGTCGGGCACCTCGTGGGTCACCGCGTTGAACAGCGCGGACGTCACGAACAGGGTGTCGACGGCCTCCCGGCGCACCGCCGCGGCCAGCGCGTCAGGCGTCTGCACGTCCGCGTCGGACAGGATCACGCAGCAGCCGCCGGTCAGCAGCGGCACCCACACCTCGAACGTCAGGGCGTCGAAGGCGGGGTTGGACAGGCAGGCGTAGCGGGCGCCGTCGGGCAGGTCGAGGTAGCCCTCGCGGGCCAGCCGCAGGACACCGGCGTCCGGCACCTCAACTCCCTTGGGGTGTCCGGTACTTCCCGAGGTGTAGAGGAGGAGGGAGGTCGGCGGGTGCGCGGACGGTTCCGCCGGCACGGCGTCCGGCTCGGCCGGGAGGCCGTCGGGCTCGTCGGCGGAGGCCGGCAGCGCCGAGACCGGGAGTCCGGTGACGTCCGGGGGCAGCGCCTCCAGCGATGCCGTGTCGTCGTGCACCAGCACCGTGGCGCCCGCGTCCCGCAGCATGTGCGCCCGCCGCTCGGGCGGGCTCTGCGCGTCCAGGGGCACCACCACGGCGCCGGCCCGCAGCACGCCGAGCAGCACGCAGACCAACTGCAGGGAACGCGGCAGGCACACCGCGACGGACTGGCCGGGGCCGACCCCGTGGCGGCGCAGGGCAGCGGCGACCGCCGCGCTCAGCCGGTCGAGCCCGGCGCGGTCGGTCACCCGCCCGCCGTCCACGACCGCGGGGGTGTGCGGCGCGCGCCGCAACCCGGCGACCACCGCGTCCGCCAGCCTTGCCGCGGCCGGGGGAGGGGACGTCTCGGGGGAGCGGCCGGTCATCGTGCCTCCCGGACAAGGGCGGTGGCGTCCTGCGGCGCGGGACGGGGCCCGGGTGGCGGCGGCGCGCACCGCGCCAGTTCCCGCTCGATCACGGCGGCGATCAGCGGCGTCCCGGCGCTCTCCAGCATGTCCCAGTGGCCGCAGTCCACCGGCTCCACGTGGTAACCGCCGTCGGCCCGCTCGCGCCAGAACGTCCGCACCGCGTCGGTGAACGTCTCGTCCGCGCCGCCGCCGACCGCCTGCAACAGCACCAGCCGCGCCGCCGAACGGGCGGGGACGTGCGCGCGTGCCGTCATGCGGTGGTGGTTGTAGACGCGGAAGTACTGCTCGATCTGTGCGTCGTCGATGCCGGGGTACATGCCGTTGAAACGGACCAGCTTGTCGCGGAACTCGGCCATGTCCACCGGCGTGACGGCGGCGCGCTCGGCCGGGTCGTCGGTGGCCTGTGTGTCGAGCAGGACCACGCTGACGCCGGTCCTGCCCGCGGCGGCCAGCCGGCGCCCCATCTCGTGCGCGACGAGACCGCCGTAGGAGAGGCCGGTCAGCACCAACGGGCCGTCGCCCAGCGGCTCGATGAGCCGCAGATACGCCTCCGCCATGGCCTCGACGCTGGGCAGGAACGATTCGCCCTGACTGAGGCCCGGTGACTGTATGCCGTACAGACCGATGCTGTCGGGCAGAGCCTTGGCCAGGGACAGATAGCAGAAGGCGGTCCCGCCGGCCGGATGCACGCACACCACGCGACGGCCGTCCGAACCGGCCCGGAACGCGATGAGGTTGCTCGAAGGCCGCCCGGCCGCGCCCCGCCTGATGAGCCCGCCGAGGTCCTCGATGGTCGGGTGGAGCATGATGTCGCGGACCGCGACCGCCTCGCCGAGACGCTCCCGCACCCCGTGCGCCATCTTGATCGCGGACAGCGACGTGCCGCCCAGGTCGAAGAAGCTGTCGCGGATGCCGATGTCGTCGGTGAGCAGGATCTCCTGCCACATCTGATAGAGGCCCAGCTCTATGTGGTCACGCGGACTCGCCGTGTTGACCTGGGTGCTCGCCGTGGCACGCGCCCGCTCCAGCAGGGCCGCCCGGTCGAGCTTGCCGCTGCGGTTGAGCGGCAGGGACGCCACCTCCACGAAGCGGGCGGGGATCATGTAGTCGGGCAGCCGCTCCGCCAGAAGGGCGCGCCATGCGTGCGGCGGGCGCGGGGCCGCGTCGCCCCTGCCGACACCGGCCACCAGGCGCAGCCGCCCGTCCGCCTCGCGGTCCGCGAGCACCGCCGCCTCCCGGACACCGTCGAGCGCCAGAATCGCCGCCTCGACCTCGCCCGGCTCGATGCGGAAACCCCGCAGCTTCACCTGGTCGTCCGTGCGGCCCAGGTACTCGGCGTTGCCGTCGGGCAGCCGCCGGGCCAGGTCACCGGTGCGGTACAGCCGCCCGCCGGGGACGAACGGGTCGGCGACGAACCGCTCTGCTGTCAGGTCGGGCCGGTGCAGATAGCCCTGCGCCAGGCTCGCGCCGCCGATGTACACCTCACCGGCGACCCCGGCGGGCACCGGCAGGAGACGGTCGTCCAGCAGATACATCCGTGTGCCGGGCAGTGGCCTGCCGATCGGGCACTGCCGCTCCAGCGGCTGCGGGTCGTAGTAGGCGGTGCTGTAGAGCGTGGCCTCGGTGGGGCCGTAGCCGTAACAGACGCGCAGCCCCGGCAGATGCTGCGTCATGCGGTACAGCGCCATCTCGGGCAGCGACTCCACGCCGGTCAGCAGCCGCCGCAGGCTCAGCCCCGCCAGGCGCCGCGCGGGATCCTCGTCGATCCACTTGATGTACGCGGGCGGCAGGAACGCCTGCCCGATCCGGTGCTCCCGCATCCACCCCAGCAGCGCCTCGGGGTCGCCCCGCAGCTCGTCGGGTACCAGGTGCAGGACGCCGCCCGTGGTGAGCGGCAGCAGCAGTTCGTGCACGGACGCGTCGAAACCGATGCCGGACCACGCCGACGACGCCTCACCCGGCTCTGCCCCCATCCGGTCCGCCCAGGTGTCGAGGAGGTTCAGGACGCTCGCCTGCGTCACCGCGACGCCCTTGGGGCGGCCGGTCGACCCCGACGTGTAGATCACGTAGGCGGGTTGCGAGGCCGGTATGCGCACGCCGGGTGCGTCCTCGCGGGTGCCCTCCGCCTCGACCGCGCGCAGGGAACGCCACGGACCCGGCCGCGCGTCCGGGTCACCGAGGTCGCTGAGGACGAGCGCGGGCGCCGCGTCCTCGACCATCGCGTCCAGCCGGGCGGCCGGCTGCGCCGGATCGAGCGGAAGCCAGGCGGCGCCCGCCTTCAGGACCCCGAGAATCCCCACCACCAGCTCCGCGGTACGCCCCGCGTGCACGCCGACCACCTGCCCCGGCCCGGCGCCGCGGGCCGCCAGCGCGTGCGCGACGCGGTTGGCCCGCAGGTCCAGCTCCGCGTAACTGTGCCGGACGCCGCCGCAGACCAGCGCCGGTGCGTCGGGCCGCAGCCGTACCCCGTCCTCGAAACGCCGCACCAGGCCGTCCGGGGCGCAGGTCGCGTCCGGTACGGCGTCCCGGTGTCCGGCGTCCCAGTCCGCCACCAGCCGCCTGGTCTCCTCACCGGCCATCAGCGGGAGGTCCGCGACGCAGCTGCCTGGCCGCTCGGCCATGGCCGCCAGCAGGTGGTGCAGGTACCGGGCGTACCGCTCGACCGTCGCCCGGTCGAACAGGGCGGAGGCGTAGTCGAGATGGCCGACGACACACCCGTCGGTCTCCGTCAGCGACAGCGCCAGGTCGAACTTGGCGGCTGCGGCGGGGATGTCGAGCGGCTCCACCTCGATGTCCGGCAGCGCGAGCATCCCCTGCTGGTCGGAGACCCAGGCGCACATGGTCTGGAACAGCGGGGTGTGCGCGGGGCTGCGCGGCGGGTTGACCAGTTCCACGATGCGCTCGAAGGGCAGGTCCTGATGGTCGAGCGCGCCGCGGACGACCCCGCGCACCCGCTTCAGCGCGTCCGCCGCCGTCGGCGTGCCGGACAGATCGACGCGCAGCGGGAGGGAGTTGACGAAGAAGCCGATCAGCCCCTTCACGTCACCGTGGCCGCGGTTGGCCGTCGGGGTGCCCACCACGATGTCGCGCTGCCCGGTCAGCCGGGACAGCAGCACCGACCAGCCGGTGAGCGCGGCGACGAACAGCGTGCCGCCCGACCTGCGCGCCACCGACTTGAGCGCCGCGGTGAGTTCCCTGTCCAGGCTGAAGCCGACCCGACCGCCGCGGTGGTCCTGCTCGGGCGGGCGGGGCCGGTCGGTGGGCAGCGCGAGGAGGGCGGGCGCGCCGGCGAGGTGCTGCTGCCAGTACGCGGCCTGCGCGGCGGCCTCGTCGCCCGCGGCCTCGGCCCGCTGCGCGCGGGCGTAATCGGCGTACTGGCGCTCCGGCGCGGGCAGCGGATCGGGGGCGCCGCTCACCGACGCCGCGTAGCAGAGCCCCAGTTCGCGGTAGAACACCTCCATCGACCAGCCGTCGAAGACGGAGTGGTGCATCGTCAGCAACAGGACGTGCTGCCGCTCGCCCATGACCAGGAGTCGGGCCCGGCCGAGCGGTCCACGGCGCAGGTCGAAGGGGGTGGTCAGCTCCTCGCGCTGCCGGGCGGCCAGCCGTTCTCCGGCGTCGGCGCGGCCCGTGAGGTCCTCCACCACCAGCGCGAATCCGGTCCCGGGCGGATCGATGTACTGGAGCACCTCGCCCCCGACCTCGGCGAGCCGGGTCCGCAGCGTCTCGTGCCTGCGGACCAGCGTATCGAGCGTCCGCCCGAGCACCTGCCGGTCGAGCGGCCCGCGCAGCCGGAAGGCCATCGCCTCGTTGTACGCCGCCCCGGCGCCCGGCAGTTGGGACAGGAACCACATGCGCTGCTGCGGGAAGGACGAGGGCGCCACCGCCGCAGGTGGGGCGGGGTCGCCCGGGAGAAGGGCGGACGGGCGGGAGGGAACGGGGTGGGGGGTGTGCGGAGACGGCAAGGCGTGTTCTTCCCCTCTGCGGAGAAATGGGACGTTCGCGCAGACATCCGGCTGCCGGGGCGCGCGAAGTCGGGAAGGGGGTGGGGTGTTGGGTGTGCGGAGGTGAGGGAGGAGCGGCCCGCCCGGACGGCGCCGGGAGCGCGGGTCGGCGGACCGTTCAGGTCACCTGACGCCGACGCCGGAGGGTGAGGTGCGCACGGTCATCCGCGGGCGCGCTCATGGCAGGAGCCGACAACGTTGCCACCGCAGGTCGTGGAGGCCGGGGCGGAGTTGCACAGGGGTACCAGCTTCCTCGTGAGCCGCACGGCGGACGGGCAGACTTCGCGCCGGACGGCAGGAACGAGACGGTGGGGACGCCGGACGCACGGCGATAATTGATCACGCCCCAATAGCCTGTCAATGGTCATAGGGGGAGGGGAGAACTGGTCTTCAGGGCGGCACTTTTGGGCCTTGACGCGGCGCCCGGGTGCGTGGGTACGCTATCGCCCCGCTTTCAACTACCTGCCTCCGAAGCCGAACATTCCCGGTGACCGGGCGGGCGGAGCGGCGCGGAACTCGGCCATGGGGGAGACGGGCCGGCGCGACGGGTGCCGTCCCCGTTCCGTGGCGGAAACACCTGCCGGAGGGGGCTTCGGCGAGGGTGCGGCCGACGCCTGACGCGCGTCATGTGCCGTCTGCGGAGCCGCGGTTCCGACCGGATATCCACTTGACTCCCCGAGGGCGCCCTGCGCACCTCTCGCGGGACCGCGACGGCGCGCGGGCGGCGGCCCCGGCTCCCGCGTATCTCCGTGCGAGTCGGCGGGCGCCGGTGGCGGCATCGAGCGTGGCTGAACTCCTTCCATCTGAACGCCAGTTCTCCTGGATTCGTACGGCTGTGCCCTCGGCGCCCTCTTAGGGAGGTGGCGTGGGGTAGCGAAACCCCCAAGGGGGTCTGAACCCCACCCCTGCAACAACTAGCGTGCGTGCTCCGTGAACTGCCAACGGCCGATCCGGAGGGCGCCGATGCCTACCGCAATCCCCCAGGGGCCCGAGACGTCCCAGGAGACTCAGAGGTCCACCGGGCCCCAGAGCTCCCCGGGGGCTGCTCCTGTACCGATGACCGCGCGGCGGCGGGAGCGTGAGGGCGGGCGGCACGGCCGGGCCTCATTCCCGGAATCGGCCGCCGACTCGGCGATACGGTCCAGGCTGGTACGGCTCACCCTCATCCCGTGCCTGCTCGTCACCGCCGTCTGCGTCATCGTCACCGCCTTCGTCGCCCGCGCGGGTGCCGCCCTCACCGGCGGTGAAGGGGCGGTGCTCGGCGGCGGCCTCGCGGTGACCGTCGTCATCGTGCTCACCGCCGTCGCCGTCGCCGGCTCCGAGGCCCGCGCCACCGCCGCCCGCTACGCCCGGCTGCGCCAGGTGTGCGCCCGCAGCCAGTCCGACCTCTACAACCTGCTCAGCCGGGTGCGGCAGGGCGAATGGCTCCAGCACCGCGACGTGGTTCCGGCTCCGCCGCCCGCGGGCGACACCCTCGACCTGCTCGCCCACGAGGTGGCGGCGGCCGGACGGGCCGCCGAGTCCGCCGTCGTCGACGCGGTCGCCATCGCCCGCAGCAACGCCAGCGGCAGCGAGCAGAAGGTCGAGGTCTTCGTGAACCTCGCCCGGCGCCTCCAGTCGCTGGTGCACCGCGAGATCGAGCTGCTGGACGATCTGGAGAACAAGGTCGAGGACCCGGACCTGCTCAAGGGCCTCTTCCAGGTCGACCACCTCGCCACCCGCACCCGCCGGCACGCGGAGAACCTCGCGGTGCTCGGCGGCGCCATCTCCCGCCGCCAGTGGAGCCGTCCGGTCACCATGACCGAGGTGCTGCGCTCGGCCATCGCCGAGGTCGAGCAGTACCCCAGGGTCAAGCTCGTCCCGCCGATCGAGGGCACCCTGCGCGGCCACGCCGTCGCCGACGTCATCCACCTCGTCGCCGAACTCGTCGAGAACGCCTCCGTCTACTCCGCCCCGCAGACCCACGTCCTGCTCCGCGCCCAGCTGGTCACCGCCGGCCTCGCCGTGGAGGTCGAGGACCGCGGTCTCGGCATGGAGCCGGACGAACAGGCGCGGATGAACGCCCTGCTCGCCGACCCCGAACACATCGACGTGGCCGAGCTGTTGAGCGACGGCAGGATCGGCCTGTTCGTGGTCTCCTCGCTCGCCAGGCGGCACGGCATCGTGGTCCGGCTCCAGGGCAACATCTACGGCGGCGTCCAGGCCGTCCTGGTCCTGCCGAAGTCGCTGCTCGGCCCGGAATCGCACACCGGCGGCACGGTCGACCGGGCCACCGCACGGCACGGCGAAGCGGCGGGGGAGCACGGAGCACCGGCGGAGCGGACCACCCTTCCGGTGCTGCCGCATACCGCCCCCGCGGCGGACGGCCCGCTCCCCGCGCCCCGGCCGTCCGGTGAGGACGACTCGGACGCACCCACCCCGCCCCCGGGGCCGGGCGGACTGCCTCCGCTGCCGGTCCGCACCCCCACCGCCGGGCACCGGGCCCCGGCGACCGACCCCACGGACGAGAGCGGCGACGGCGAAGGGAACCCGCACGCGGGCGCCGCCTATCCGGCCGACGGCACCACCTACCCGCCCGCGGCGGAGCGGTCCGCGGACCCCGGCCCCGTCGCCCTGCCACCCGCTTCGCACGACGACGACAGCAAGCCCCGCCTGCCGCACCGCCGCAAGCAGGAGCACCTCGTACCCGAACTGCGCGGTGACCCGGTCCTGCCGGGCCCCACGGACCGCGCGGGCCCCGAACCTGAGCACGACCCCGGCCTGATGGCCGCATTCCGGCGCGGCATCAGCCTCGCCGACGACGCCTACGAAGCCGGCCACTCCGTCGGCGGCAACGGCTTCAGCCCCACCCAGAGCGGCGTGTTCGGCAGCCTGGGCGGCAACGACCTGTTCTACGAACCCGACCACGAGGCCCCGTCGGCCCGCCCTCTAGGAGACGACCACAACCATGGTGAGTGATCTGCACACGCAGGCACATACACAGCTGACGGGAGGTCAGCAGACCGATCTGTCCTGGCTGTTGACCGGTCTCGTACAGCGCGTGCCGCACGCCACCAGCGCGCTCCTGCTGTCATCCGACGGGCTCGTCAAGGCGGCCCACGGCTTCGACCCGGACAGCGCCGACCACATGGCGGCCCTGGCCTCCGGCCTCTACTCGCTGGCCCGCAGCGCGGGGGTGCGCTTCGGGGACGGCGGCGACGTCCTCCAGGTCGTCGTCGAGCTGGAGTCCACCTTCCTGTTCGTCTCCACCGCGGGCTCCGGCGCCTGTCTGGCCGTACTGGCCGACCGGGACGCCGATGTGGCGGTCCTCGGCTACGAGATGGGGATGCTGGTCAAGAGCGTCCGGCCGTATCTGTCCACCCCGGCTCGCCAACAGGCGTCAGCGGGTGGTCGCTGACCATGGCGGTACGCCGCCGAAGACGGCAGGAGGGCCAGGAACCCGCATGGTACGACGACGAAGCAGGACGGCTGGTCCGCCCGTACACCGTCAGCAACGGGCGGACGCGGCCCACGGCGCACCTCGACCTGCTGACGATGGTGATGGCCACCGGACAGCGGCCGGCGGCCTGTGGGCCCGACCACGCCCAGGTGCTCGGGCTGTGCGGCGGTCCCGTGTCGGTGGCGGAGATCGCCGCCCACATAGGTCTTCCGGCCGCGGTCACCAAGGTGCTGCTCGCCGACCTCGTCGACTGCGGCGCGCTCACCGCGCGGGCCCCCGCGTCCGTGCCGGCAGGGCCCGCGTCCCGTACCGACCGCGACCTTCTTGAGGCGGTGCTGCATGGCCTTCGCAAACGACTGTGACCCTCTGACCACGGGCGATGCCCCGGCCGCCGACTTCCCGATCGCGCTCAAGATCCTGGTGGCGGGCGGCTTCGGGGTCGGCAAGACCACCTTCGTCGGAGCGGTCAGCGAGATCGAACCGCTCAGCACGGAGGAGCTGCTCACCCAGATCAGCATCGGGCACGACGATCTGGCGGGCATCGAGGACAAGAGCACCACCACGGTCGCCATGGACTTCGGCCGGATCACCCTCAGCCCCGCGCACGTGCTCTACCTCTTCGGGACGCCGGGCCAGGAACGCTTCTGGTTCCTGTGGGACGAGCTGTCCAACGGCGCGCTCGGGGCGGTGGTCATCGCCGACACCCGCCGCCTCGACCAGTGCTTCGCCGCCGTGGACTTCTTCGAACGCCGCGGCATCCACTTCATCGTCGCCGTCAACGAGTTCGACGGCTCCCACCGCTACGGGACGGACGAGGTGCGCGCCGCCATGGACCTCTCCCCCGGCATTCCCGTGGTGCTCTGCGACGCCCGCCAGTTCAGCTCGGCGACGAACGTCCTGGTCGCCCTCGTTCAGCATCTGCTCACCCCCGTCCTCGCCGCCACCCCGGAGCTGCCATGAGCCATCTCGCCTCGCGCACCCCGTACGCCACTTACGACCCGACGCGTCATCTGCTGCTCACGCCGGAGGACGAGGAGGCGCCGGCGCGGGTCGCCCGGCTGCGGGCCCTGGGCATCGGGCAGTCGCCGCTGCCCGCCTTCGACGACTTCGCCCGCAAGCTGGCCAGGACCACCCGGGCCCCGTACTCCATGGTCAACTTCATCGACGAGCGGCAGCAGTACTTCGCCGGGCTCTACACCCCGTCGGACGACCAGGCCCCCATCGAGCTGGGTCCTGCCCCGGCGAGCGCGCAGCCGGGCCGGGTGATGGCCCGCGATCACGGCTACTGCCCGCATGTCGTCGTCCGCCGCAAGGCACTCGTCCTGGAGGACGTCTGCGACTACCCGCGCTTCGCGGGCAACCCCGTCGTCGACGAGATCGGCATCCGCTCCTACCTCGGCGCGCCGCTGATCGACCGTACCGGTATGGCGCTCGGCACGGTCTGCGTGGTGGACCTCGAACCGCGTCCCTGGGGGCGGGCGGGTCTGGAGACGATCAAGGCGATGGCCGCCGAACTCGTCGAGCAGATCCACCGGATGGAACAGCAGCAGAGTGGCTTGGTCTGAAGGGCTTGGCCTGAAGCCTGCGGATGCCGGACGCCCGGCATCCGCGTGGCCCGGCCCGCGGCGGGCCGGGCCGTCGCGCTCAGCTCAGCGGCACGCAGGAGGACCGTTCGGCTTCCGGCACGGCGCGCGGGGACGGGACGACGGGCGCCGCGCCGTCCTCCGGGCGCCCGTCGCCGCCGCGTTCCGCGGGCTCCAGGCGCAGCACGGGCGACAGCCGCTTCGACCACTCGCCCTTTCCCTGCCCCAGGGCCAGTTCGCCCAGCCGCAGCAACTGGATGTCGGAGGTGCCGGCCGGTGCGAAGATGTGGTGCGCGTCGCGCAGGAAGCGTTCCACCGGCCGGTCGGTGAACAGCCCGCACGCGGCGTGGATCTCCATCGCGTCGCGCGCCGACTCCAGGCAGGACTCCACGTTCACCAGCTTGGCGTTCATCAACTCCGCGTCGCACGGCTCGCCCTGGTCCAGCAGGTCCACCGCGTGGTAGGCGCAGAGCCTGGCGATCAGCAGCCGGGACTGGATGCGGCCCAGCTTGAGCTTGATGTTGTTCAGTTCGGCCAACGGCTGCCCGTAGCGCCGCCGTTCGGTGCAGAACCGCGCGGTCTCCTCCAGTACCGCCTGGTGGATGCCGAGCGATACGGCGGTCAGGTTGGGCCGTCCGTACAGGACGCTCGACGAGTACGCGACGGACAGTCCGTCGCCCTCGGCGCCCAGCATGTTCGCGGCCGGGACACGGCAGTTGTCGAAGAACAGCTCCCCGAAGCTGAAGCCGTGCAGCCCCATGGCCGGTTGCTGCCCGCCGACCCGGAAGCCCGGCCTGCCGGACTCCACGAGGAAAGCCGACAGACCCTTGGGTCCTTCGCCGGTGCGCACGATCACGCCGTGCAGATCGCCGACGTGGCTGTTGCCGACGTAGATCTTGCGGCCGTTGAGCACGTAGTCGTCGCCGTCGCGTACGGCGCGGCTCGCCATGCCGAGGACGTGGCCGCCGGAGTCGGGTTCGGTGACGGCGATGGTCGGCAGGCAGGCGCCGGCGGCCACGGCGGGCAGCCAGGTTCTCTTCTGCTCCTCGCTGCCGAAGTGCACGATTTTGGCCACGCCGAGCTGGGACGCCTGGACCATGGCTCCCATCGCGCCGCTCACCCGGGACAGTTCCTCGATGATCACGGTTTTGGCGAGGTGTCCGGCGCCCATGCCGCCATAAGCCCGCTGAACGGTCACTCCTATCCAGCCCTGCCGGGCGATCAGACGTGAAAGGTCACGGCAAACGGTGCGGCTCGCCTCCATCTCCGCAATGCGGGGGCGTACTTCGCGTTCCGCGAAGTCCCGCACCTGTTGCCGGAGTGATTCATGTCGCTGGTCGGTGAAATAGCGAGGCAAGACGAGCCCTCCTCCACGTACATTCCCGCGCTTTCTGCGTCCGCCTGGCGGCGGCACGGGTGGTGTCGTGCGCACCGTTTTTTCGCAACATAGTCCAGTGTTCACCGGGCGCAACACCCGTTGGCATACCTGCTTCATGACGCATAAAACATCAACTCCTTGCATTTATGCGCCGAGTTGAAGCATGAAACATAAGGCCGAATGACCGTTACGCGACAGGAAGGCTTGATTCCGGCACTGTCCGTGATCCTTCCGGGCCCCGGCGCGCCATCCGCCGGGGCCCGTTGCCGGGTCAGCGGGCCGTGTCGCAGCAGGTCTCCCACCGCTGTGAGTGGCCTACTTTCAGCCAGTTGACGGACGTGTCACCGGTACGCAGCGTTGCCATGCCCTGTGCGCCGGTGAATTCCGCCGGTGCGGGGAAAGATGACACCAATTTTCGCTGCTCGAACAATCGTCCACCGCGCAGAACCGCCGTGGTCCGCACCAGCGAAGAGAAATCGGTGAACGGATCACCGTCCACGCACGTCATATCGCCGAGTTTGCCGACCTCCAGGGTGCCCAGATCCCGTTCGGCGCCGAACACCTTGGCGGGCAGCGCCGTCGCGGTACGCAGCGCCGCCGCCGCACTCAGACCGCCGCGGTGCAGCGCCCGCAGACACAGATGCAGGCCAAGACCCACCGGCGTCAACGGCTGGTCCGTCCCCAGCGCCACCGCGCCGCCGCCGTCCAACACCCGCCGGTAGACCTCCACTTCGACCGCGATGGCGGCGAGTTCGGCGGGTGTCGGCCGGTGCCCCGCGCCCTCCTGGACCACGGCGGTGTCCCACGGCGGCATCAGCCGCGTCACCCGCGTGTCCTTGGCGAGCGCCGGATCCTCGCCCAGCAGCGGCGTGGCGGAGAACGGAGTCGCGATCAGGTGGAAATCCGTGCCGGTGTAGATCTCCGCCACGTCCTGATAGGCGTGCCCGGAAGCACTGATCGCGTGCCCGAACTCCAGCCGCTGCGTGGCTTGCAGATGCGTCGTCAGATCCTGGCCCATCTGAAGCCCGGGGGTGAGCAGATGGCTTCCGGCGCGGGCGCCCAGCCGCCGGTGCGCGAAGCGCGCGGCCTCCTCCATCACCCAGCCGGGCGCCCGCACATACGTCTTGACGAAGTCCCAGTCCAGCGCCGCGCCCCGCTCCAGCGAGCGGCGCAGCCCCGCCCGGGTCCGGTGCGCCCGCCCCATGCTGTACGCGACCCGGTCACCGTCCAGCAACTCCCCGCAGGTCAGCAGGCGAGGACCGGCCAGCACCCCGGCGGCGATGGCCTCCCGCAGCCGGGCCTGCTCGTACGAGAAGCCGCCGCAGGACACCGTCGTCGTGATGCCGTAGGCGAGTTGCAGCGCGGACTGCCGGCCGCCGTAGGTCGTCTGCCACGGGTGGGTGTGCGCGTCCCACAGGCCCGGCAGCACGGTCTGCTCCGACGCGTCCACCCGGCGGGCCGCGCCCCGGCCCGAGCGGCGGGTGCGGTGCGGGGTGAGGGCGGCGATCCGGCCCTCGCGCACCACCACGTCGACGTCCTCGCGGACCTCTTCGCCGGTGCCGTCCCAGAACCTGCCCGCGTGGACGACGGTGTCCTGGGCCCGTGCGGGACGGTGGTCGAGCGCCAGTGGAACGCTGCGCGCCGGGCCGCCGGACACACCGGTCAGCCGCAGCCTGCCCGCCGACAGGTACAGCAGCGTGCGGCTGTCGCCCGACCAGGAGGGATGGTCGGCACTCTCGTCGGTGAGCCGGCGCGGCGCGCCGTCCGGGCTGCCGTCGGCCGCCACCGGCAGCACCCACAGTGCGGACTCGGCGATCAGCGCCATCCAGCGGCCGTCGGGGGACCACACGGGACCTGAGTCATAGCGGTCGGAGAGCGAGACGTGGTCGGCGAGCGCGTGCAGCCGGTCCTTGCCGGTCCTGGTGTCGACGACCCGGATGAGGTTGTAGCCCTCACGGAAACGCTGGTTGAGCCGGTTGCGGTCGCAGTACGCCAGATATCTGCCGTCCGGTGACCAACTGGGTCTGCCGGGCAGCCCGCCGCCGCCCATCGGCTCTGCCGCCACCGTCTCCGTGCCGTCCGCCAGGGTCCGTACGACGAGATTGCCCGCCATGTCGAGCGCGGCCAGCCGCCGGCCGTCGGGCGACAGCGCCGGCTGCACCCGCCCGCCGCCCGCCAGCACCGTCTCGTCGCCGGACGCCACCTCATGGCGGCGCACCGCGAACAGCCCGTCCCGGTCGTCCGCGTAGAGCAGCGCACGGCCGTCCCGGGACCAGCTCGGCGCGAGGACGTACCGCGTCGGGGACGCCCGCACGATGCGGCGGGGCCGGCCGCCGCCCGAAACCGGCGCCAGCCACAGCGAGTTGAGCGCCGCGAAGGCGATCTGGCGGCCGTCGGGGGAGAGCGCGGGCAGGTGCACGCCGCGCACCGGCCGCACCGCGGTCCGTTCGAAGCCGTAGTCCTTGACGCGGTAGCGCGGCCGGTCGAGCGGCAGCCGCGCGGTGAACGCCACGGTTTCGGCCCGCTCGGGAGCGTCGGCCCGCAGGATGCGGAACTGCCCGCCGACGGTCAGCAGCAGCTCGTCCCGCGACACCCAGCGCGGCGGCACCGGCTCCACATCGCCGTCGACCGGAACCGCGGCGCCGTCCACCACCAGGGTGCAGGTGGCGCCTGGACCGCTGGTGGTGCGCAGATACGCCAGCCGCCGGGACGGGGCGAGCGCAGGCGTCATGACCTGCGCTTCGGCCGTCTCGGTGTGCTCGGTACGCACCGTGCCGCCGCCGTCGGCAGGGACCGAGGCGACGGTGCGCGAGACCAGCGCGCCGTCGACCGGCCGCCCGCGGACGAAGACGATCCGGGAGCCGTCCGGCGTCCAGCAGGGGTCGAAGTCCTCCCAGGCGCCGTCCTGATGCGGCCCGTCCTGCCCGTTGAGCCCGGTCACCCGGGTCAGCCGCCCGGACCGCAGGTCGAGCACCCAGATCCGGTACCCGCCGCCGGCCACCGGATCGCCGCCCCGCTCCGATGCGAACGCGAGCCGGTGGCCGTCAGGTGACCAGGCGGGGCCGCGGTCGTCCCAGGGCCCCTCGGTGACCTGCCGCAGCTGCGAGCCGTCCGGGCGCAGCGTCCAGAGATGGAAGGTGCCGCCGCGGTAGGCGCAGACGGCGATCCGGCGGCCGTCGGGCGAGTACACCGGGCGGGTGGGTTCCAGGTCGGCCGGGGTCAGCGCCTGCGCGGCGCCGCCCGCCCGCGGGATCGACCACAGGACGTTCTGGATCTCGGCGATCAGATGGCCGCCGTCGGGCGAGAGGCATCCCGCGCCGTTCGTGGCGGCGGTGAAGCTGAGTGCCGCGCCCTCGGTGCCGGCCGGCTGCGCCGCCACCGGCCCGGCCGCACCGGCCAGCCCGGCGGCGGCTGCCACCGTGGCGGTGCCCTGGAGGAACCTGCGGCGGCTGAGCGGCACCGGGCCCGGCGTGCCCGCGGGGCAGGCGGGGCCGGAAGCGACTGGGGTCTCGGATCGGTCTGTGGTGTCCAACGTTCCTCCTGTGGCAGGGGATTGGGACGTGACGCCGACAAGAACCGGCCGATCCTGTCACGTCGTGTCAGCGACCGGTCAACCACCGCGACGGGGTGTCGTCCGATTCCCGCCGCTCGTCGGAATCCGGACGACGGCCCGGCCTCTTGGCGCGCCGTGGTCCGGGAGGGAAGAGTGGGCGCCCAGCGGGGTGCCGGCCAGGCCCGCCCGGCGCGCCGGCAGCCCCGGGGCCGGGTGGCGACGGGCACCCCGCGCACGCGACCGAGGTCACGGCGGACACCGCCCCGTAGTCAGGAGACGACGTCATGCAGGCCATGCAGCAGGACTTCCACCGGGCCCCCGACGGTGCCCGGATCGCCACCTACACCTGGCTTCCGGAGTCCGGCCACCCGCGGGCCCTGGTCCAGATCGCCCACGGCGCGGCCGAACACGCCCGGCGCTACGACAGGTTCGCCCGGTTCCTGACCGCCCACGGCTACGGCGTCCTCGCCTCCGACCACCGCGGCCACGGCGCCACCGCCCCGTCCACCGGAGGCCGCGGCGTGGTCGGCGACGACGCCTGGCGGGCCATCGTCGGCGACCTCAAGCGCATCGGCGACCACGCAGCCGCAGCGCACCCCGGCATCCCGCTGGTCCTGCTCGGCCACAGCCTGGGGTCGATGCTGGCCCGCGACTACGCCCAGGAGTACGGCGCCGACCTCGCGGGACTCATCCTGTCCGGCACCTTCCGCACCCTGCCGGGACTCGAAATCGACAGCGCGCTCGCGGAGCTGGACGCGGAGATCGCCGAGCACGGCCGCGCCGCGCTCTCCGACTTCATCCCGCGGGCCTTCAGCTCCTTCAACGACGCCTTCACCCACCGCACCGGCTACGAATGGCTCTCCCGCGACCGCGACGAGGTGGACCGCTACGCCGCCGACGAGGACTGCGGCTTCCCGTTCTGCACGGGTCTGGTGATCGACTGGATCCGCGCCGTCCGCAAGATCAACGACCCGGCCGACCTCGCCCGCATCCCGCGCGGCCTCCCGGTCCACATCGCGGTCGGCGCCGACGACCCCTGCAACCAGGGCCTGACCCTGGTGGGCGAGCTGCTGGAGGACTTCCGCTACCTCGGCACCCGCGACCTCACCTGGCGCGCCTACCCGGGCGCCCGGCACGAGATCCTCAACGAAACCAACCGCGACGAGGTCCACGCCGACCTGCTGGCCTGGCTCGACAAGCGCATCTGAACCCCCGGACCACCCGGCTGCGGGTCCGGCCCCGTGGGCCTTCCCCCTCCTCCTGACCCGCAGCCGGGCCCGGACCCGCCGGTCGGCCCTGCCCCGCCGGCACGGGTACTCGTCCCGGTCCCGGTCCGGCCCTCGTCCGCCCGTCCCGTCCCGGATATGGCAACGCGCACCCTCTGACATGCGGTATTGTTCTCGTGCGCGGTCAGCCGGGGAAAAACCGGCGGAACGGGCATCGGGACGTGGCGCAGCTTGGTAGCGCACTTGACTGGGGGTCAAGGGGTCGCAGGTTCAAATCCTGTCGTCCCGACAGATACTGTCGGAAGCCCGTCGGCTCGGGGAAACCTGAGGCGGCGGGCTTTTCCGTGATCCCGCAACGGCCATGGACGGCGGCGCCCCGCCGTCGCGCCCCTCCGGCCCTGGCGCCGCGGCACCCCGCCCCTCAACTCTCGAAGCCGTACTCCAGCACGTACGACGCGGCATCCAGCGTCATCTCGTTCACCTCGACCGGACGACCGTCCTCGGTGAACGCGGTCCTGCACACGAGGATCACCGGCGTACCGGCGGCCAGCCGCAGCGCGTCCGCCTCGCCCTGGGAGGGCATCCGGGAACGGATCTCCTCACGGAAACGCACCGGCTTGTGCCCGAGCTCATCGAGCCGCGCGTAGATGCCGCCGGGCCCGGTGTTCTCCTGGACGATGGCCGAACCCGCGACGAGCTGTGCGGGAAGGTAGCTGGCGGAGAGCAGCACGGGTTTGCCGTCGAGCACGAACCGGCGCTCGCGGACGCACACCGGGTCGCCTGGCTCCAAACCCAATACGTGCGCGATCCGTTCGGGTGCGGGCTGCTCGCCGACCGTCACCTGGTCGACTTCCACGGAGCGGCCTTCCGTGTCGGTGGCCCAGATGGAACGTCCGTTGCCCCACTGCTCCTGCGACAGACGCTTGATGCCTTGGCGGCGGAGCGGCCGGAAGTCCCGTACGAAGACACCCGCGCCCTTCCGCGCTTCGGTGAGCCCCTCGCTCTGCAGGACGCCGATCGCCTGCCGGGCAGTCATGCGAGCCACTTCGTAGGTGGCCATCAGGGTGTTCTCACCTGGCAGCCGGTCACCGGGGAGGTAGTCGCCCGCCTCGATCGCCGCCTTCAGATCGGCCGCGATCCGCTGGTACTTCGGCTGGCGACTCTTGCCTTGGCCGACCATCGATGCTCACCCTGCCCTTCTTCTCTAGACACCCTAATCACACAAGCGTCGGAACACCTTCTTGATGGCCCTGACCTGCGCGTATGTGTGCGTTGCGACAACCTTGACATCTCTAGAGATGAGAGGGGGGCTGACCGTCCGCCCGGATGGTGCGGGCCTGGGATACCAGGATGAGAAGTCCGGTGATCGTGACCGGCATGGTGTGCTCTGGGCTCGGATGCGGCAGGCTCCCGGCGAAGGGCGCCCTGACTATCGGAAGCTGCACTCCGTGCGTCAACGGCAGGCCATGCGCGGCATGTTGTGTCAGGTGTGCGGTGGGCCCGCGAACTGCGACTCCCGGGGCTTTCTGTTCCTCCTCCAGGGCTCGGACGCCTCAGAGGCGGCCCATGTCCCTACGGACGGGCACATGCCCTACGGTCAGCGCATTGCTTCTCGTTGGTTTCTTGCTTCCCATCTCGTCGTCGAGCTCACCCGCTGTACGCGCGTGGAGCTCGGCAGTGCGCCGGTTCTGTGAGCGGCGGGTAGCGCGTAGCGCGGAAGTCGTCGTCCGTCACCGACCCGCCGTCGCCTCCGCCTGGGGTGGGGTGGTGGTGTGGAGGCCGGCTGTCAGGTCGGTGCGGCGTTTTACGCGGAGTTTGCGGTAGACGCGGGTCAGGTGTTGTTCGACGGTGCTGACGGTGATGTAGAGGCGGGCCGCGATCTGGCGGTTGCTGTGGCCGCGGGCGGCGAGGTCGGCCACGCGGCGTTCGGCCTCGCTGAGGGTGGGGGCGGGGCGGCGTTCGGCGTTCGGCGGGGGGAGGCGGAGGGTGTGGGGGAAGGTGGTCTGGCGGGGGGTGCGGGGCGGCTGGGTGAGCCTGCCGGGGGTGTCGGGGATGGTGCAGCGTTCGCTGGAGGGGGCGCCGGACGGGGCGCAGTGTGGGCGGGAATCTTCTTGCACCGTGCTCAACTCCTCGATGGTGGCGGCAAGTTGCCGGGTATCGCCGCATTCCTGGAACGCTGTCGCCGCGGCTTCCAGCAGGGGGGCGCGGCGGCCGGGTGCGGCGCAGGCGGCGAGTATGCGGAGCGCGGCGCCGCGGGCGCGGGCGTGCAGTGTGGTGCACCGGTCGAGCTGGGCCTGCGCCAGTTCGCGGGCCCGTTCCTGGTCGCCCAGCGTCAGGTACACGCGGGCGGCCTCGCTGCGCCAGGGGACCAGCGCGGGGATGTCCATCCTGTACTTCTGCGTCAGGCGGCCCACGGCGAGGAACTCCTCAAGAGCCGCAGGTTCCTGACGTATTGCCAGGTGGTGGTGGCCGCGGGCCTGCATGTAGTGCAGGCCGATCGGCGTCTGGAACATTTCGTCCGGCACCGGTACCTGGAGGGCGCGGTGGGCGACGTCGAGCTGACCCGAGGCGATGCCGGCCTGGATCAGCGTGGCCAGCGGCATGCCGATGCCCACGCCCCAGCTCTCGTGGGAGATGACGGAGAGCGAGGTGTGCGCCAGGTGCAGCGCGGCGGGCAGGTCGCCGCGGCGCAGCGCGACCTCCGCGCGCAGCCCTGTGAACAGGGCGCGCCAGGTCTGGGACGACAGCTCGATCGCTTCGGTGGCCAGCCGCCTGCACGCCTCGTCGGCGGTCGCCAGGCGGTCCGAGAAGAGCAGCGTGATCAGGCAGGACGCCAGGACGGCGAAGGTGTGCTCGTCGAGCCGGTGGTGGCGTACCAGCCGCTCGGCCTCGTCCGCGAGCGCCGTGTCGGGGCCGCCGCCGCTCAGCCGGCTCAGCAGCAGGGCGCCCTGGACCTGCGGGCTCGGCGGACCGGCCGGCGGCTGCTCGGCGGCCGGGTCGTCGGGGAGACCGGTGAGCTGCCGGCCGCCGGCCGCCGCCGGGTAGCCGAGCCGCAGCCACATCCGGGACGCCTGCACCCGGGCGGCGGCGCCCGGCGCGTGGACCTCGGGCGCCGCGCTGATCTGCTGGAGGCCCGCGACCGCCGCATCGACGTCCCCGAACCACAGCGGCACGGTGACCGGGATCGAGGCGTGCGCGCCGGAGAGGGCGCCCGAGCGGGACGCGGAAGCCGGCGACGGCAGGCCGCGGACCGCCGCGCACGGGTCCGTCCGCCACTCGATGTCGAAGAGCGTGGCGGTGATCGAGTCCCGCAACTTCTCGTCGGCGGGCTCCAGTTCACGCGCGAGGACCAGGCAGTCGTGCGCGAGGTCCAGCATCCCGCCGCGGACGGCGGCCCTGGCCGCCTCGTCGAGGATCGCGACGGGCCAGTCGCCGGTCGGCACCGGCGCGGCGGCGAGCAGCTGCCGGGCGACGGTCAGGGGCGCGGCGCCGCTCCGGTAGAGCACATCGGCGACCCGGGCGCGCAGCGCGGCCCGCTTCTCCGGCGCCATGTTGTCGAGGACCGCCGCACGCGTCTTCGGGTGCCGGAAGCGGATGCCGGACAGCACTCCGGCGTCGTTGAGGGTGCCGATCGTCCGCATCAGGGTCTTGTCGTCGACGCCGGTCACCTGCGCCAGGACGCGGGTGGTGGCCGGGCCGTCGATCAGGGCGATGTGCCGGGCGAGCGCGAGCGCGGCGAGGCCGCAGCGGTGCAGGCAGGAGAGGACCGCCGCGGCGTACCCGGAGTCCACGGCCGGGTCGCAGGATCCGGTGTCCGCCCGCTGGTTGTCGGCGATCAGGCCGTGCAGCTGGAGCGGATTGCCCGCCGTGATCTCGTAACAGGCGTCGGCCAGCCGCTGCGCGGCCGTCCGGCCCAGGTGCAGCTCCAGCAGGTTCTGCACGCCGGTCCTGGACAGGGGCCGCAGCCGCAGCCGGCGCGAGTGCGGCTCCAGCGGCAGCTCGGCCTGGAGCGCGGCGTCCGCCGACGGCCGGTCGGCGCATTCGCCGAGCACGACCAGAAGCGGCTTGGACCCCAGCCTGCGGACGACGGCCGCCAGGCACTGGAGGGACACCGCGTCGGCGTTCTGGAAGTCGTCGATGCCGATGACCACCGGACCGGGGATCTTGTCGACGACGTCCAGGAGCGGCAGGCACACCGTGTTGATGACCTGCGCGGACAGCGGCGTGGATCCGTCCTGCGGCGCCGCGCCCGGCACGGAGTTGAGAACCTTGCCGTCCAGCAGGCGGGACAGGTCACCGCCGGCGGGCGGGGTGAGGCCGCCCGCGCTGCGGAAGAGCTGCGCCCACACGCCGAACGGTACGAGGCGCTCGCTCCGCGAGGCCGTGGCGCTGAGGCAGGCGGCACCGGATGCCGTGGCCTGCCGCGCGAAGGTGCGCAGCAGCTCCGTCTTGCCGCAGCCCGCCGGTCCCGAGACGATGGCGAAGCGGGCCGGGCCGATATGACTGTCCATCAGGAGCCGGTGCAGGGCGGTGAGTTGCTCGTCACGCTCGTGCAGCGGGTGAAAGCTCCCCGGTGCGGTCATCGGAACTCACTCGTTCGTTGCTGAATGCCGAAGTATTCCTTCACGTGTCTTCCTGGGCTTCATGGCGGCACACGCCTGCCGATGGCGCTGACGCTTCCGGATGAGGGTTCGGAATGTTCGGATCCGTGATAATCCGGGACCTGGAACGGCGAGGCTCACAACGGGATTCCCAACTCGCGGGCACGGGCGATGGCTTCCACCCGGTTGCGGACGTTCAGCTTCTGGAGCACGTTCTGCAGGTAGCTCTTGACCGTGTTGCGGGAGATGAACATCGCCTGCGCGATCTCCGGATTGCTCTGGCCCATGGCCACCCTGCGCAGCACCTCGTACTCGCGCGGGGTGACGAAGCCGTCCCCCGCGGGCGCAGCCGCCCGGCCGCCAGGACCCGGCGCCCGGCGCTCAGGATCGGCCACGGCTGACGCCACCCGGTCGATGGCGATGCCCTGCCGGGTGATCGGCCCCGCCCAATCGGGATCGCAGGTCAGCAGGGTCACCCGGGTGAGTCCCAGCGCCGACAGCATCTCCGCGACGACCCGGCAGATCCGGTCCCGGTCGCTGCGCCGCGGCGCGCCCGCCGGGGGGCACGGGGCCGACGCCGGCTGCCTGGCGCAGACGTCGAGCCCGCCGGTGACACCGAAGCCGCGGTCGCTCTGCCGCAGGTAGAGGAGGATGCCGCCGGCGTCGTGCACCGCCCGCATCGTCTCCTGGAGCCGGGCTCCGCAGTCGCAGTGCAGCGACCCCAGGACCTCGCCGCTCAGGCACTCGGTGTGCACACCCACCAGCGGCACCCGCGCCCCGGCCCGCGCCGGGACCGCCCCGAAGCCGAGCGCCACGTGCTCGCCCCCGTACGACAGGCCGGTGAAGGTGAACGCGGTGCCCACCGCCTTGCTGCCGTCCTTCAGGCCCACCTGGAGATCCGCCGCGGCACGCACCCGCGGCACCGGACGGCCCGCCGGGGCGCCGCGTGACCTGTCCACCGCGTCCCGCACCCCTCGCACCGGTCCGTCCAGTATCTGCTGCCGGGGCGCTGCCGTCCCCTCCGGGCTGACGAGAGTCATCGCCGTGCGCCCCCGATCGCACCGGAGCGGACCCGACGGGCTGCGCCGGCGGCGCCGAGCACGGCGTCGGCGAGGGCGCGCGGGGCACGGCCGCCGCTCGCGAGCGTGGGCGTGACGAGCACGTCGGGGCCCAACGCCCGGATGGCGTCCGCCTCCTGGGCGTCCGCCGCGTCCAGCACGAAGACGTCGCACAGGTCGCGGATCATCTCAGCGGCGCCGGTGGCCGTCGGCTGCACGCCGCGGGATTCCATCAGCCGCTGCCTGCTGTCCGCCCGCCGCGCTTCGCCCGGATCGTCGAACGGCACCCCGCTGACGGTGGGTGTGACCGCGACCACCGGGCACCCGGCGTCCCGCAGCGCCTCGCGTATCCCGGGAACCGCCAGCACCGGGCCCAGGCTCGCCACCGGATTGCTCGGGCCCAGTACGATGAGGTCCGCGGATTCCAGCGTCTCCAGGACGCCGGGCGCCGGACGGGCCGCGGGGATCCCCGCGTACGTCACCTCGTGCACCCGGGGCCCGGCGGCGTCCCGCACCAGGAACTCCTGGTAGCTGCGCCGCTCGCCGTCCGTGCACAACAGCTGGGTGGACACCGGCTGTTCGGTGGCAGGCAGCACCCGGCAGCGCAGCCCCATGCCCGCCGCCAGCCGACGGGTCACCTCGGCCAGTCCCACGCCGTCCCGCAGCCACGTCGTGCGCAGCAGATGGGTGGCCAGGTCGGTGTCACCGAGGTTGAACCACACCTCGCCGCCGAGTCCGCGCAGCGCCTCCATGCACCGCCAGGTCTCACCCTTGGTGCCCCAGCCGCGCTCCACGTCCTGCCGGCCGCTGAGCGCGTACAGCGTGGTGTCGAGATCCGGGCAGACGCGCACACCGTGCGCCCAGAGATCGTCACCCGTGTTCACCACCAGCGTCAGCCCCGACGGGCCGTCCGCCGCACCGTCATCCAGCGCGTCGTTCAGCGTGAGCCACAGGCGCGACGCGCCGATGCCGCCGCCGATACCCACAACGTTGACCATGTCACTCCGCCTCAGCGTGCTCGATCAGCGGTCGCCGGCAGCCGGCGACACACAAGGACGACAGCGCGTCGGCGCCGCACACCCGCCGACGGGAGCGCACCACCGGACGCGCCCGCTCTCTCTCCGCGGCCGTCCGCCGTCCGCCCGGTGGACGGCCGCTGCCGGTCGGGTGCGGCGGGCCTGCGCGGCGGGCGGCAACGGGACGCTTGCATGCCATGAGGGCATCCCTTCCGGGGTGTTGGGGGACGGATGGGCCGCCCGCCGAAGGGTGGTGACGATGTGTCAGCTGTGGGGGCCGTGATAACCGGGGAACGGTTCCTCCGGACGGCCCTTCTGGTCGGGGGCGCCCGGCCTCACCCGGCCGACGCGTCCTGGCGGGCGCCCGCTGCTCCCGCCTGCGCCGCCTCGCCTGCGCCGGGGCCGGCACCGGCGCGACGGTCTCCCGCATGCCGTACAGCTGGAGCAGCGAGACATGGAAGCGCTTCTCGAACGACGCGATCTGCTCCTCGGACACCTTCTGCGTGGCGACCACCGCCCGCAGGTGGTGCGCGGTCTCGTCACCGCCCTCATCCCGCGCCAGCAGCATGCAGATCGGCGAGGGGAGCAGCCCGGCGACGGTGGCGCCCAGCGTCCGGGCCTGGGCCGGCCAGCGCGTGGCCGAAAAGCCGGGGGCGAGTGCTATCGACGCGCCGCTGACCAGGGACGACATCGACGCGTACTGCTGGGCGTTGCCCCGGAACAGCGGCAGGACGACCAACTGCCGGTCGTCGGGGCGCATCCGCAGCCGGGCGGCGACGGAACGCCCCGCACTCAGGTACGCGGCATGGGTGATGAGCACCTCCTCGTGCCGTCCGGCTTCCGCCGTCACGTGCAGCACGCCCAGGGTGTCGTGCGGCCCGGGGCCCGCACCGTCCTCCTCCGGGGACCACGGGGCGTCGGACTGCGCGTCGCGCGCGGTGTGGAAGGCGTCGTCGCCGTCCCCGCCGATGACGAACAGGTGCCGGCAGTCGTGCGCCTGGAGGCGGGCACGCGCGGTGGTCTCCCGCAGGCTCGCGTGGGTGAAGGTGAGGTGGCAGCGGGAGCGCGCCAGGAGATAGGCGAGTTCGTCCGGCGTGTGCAGCGGGTCGCTGGGGACGATCACGGCGCCCAGCCGCGCGGCACCGAACCACAGGTCGTAGAACTCCGCGCAGTTGGTCGCGTGCACGTTCAGCCGGTCGCCCGCCTGAAGGCCGAGCGAGCGCAGCAGCCGCGCCGTCCTGGTCGCCCGCGCGTCCATCTCGGCCCAACTGGTCCTCTGCTGCTCACCCGGCGCGGTCTCCACGACGAGGAACGTCTCCTCGCCTCGGAGGGCGGCGCCTTCGGCTAGTGCGGCAGCAACGGTGTCCGCGGATCTCGTACTCACGGTTGAACTCTCGTGCGGTCAGCTCACCTTCTCCACAACGGTTCATCAAATATTGCTTAACTGCTCGCTCAAGGTGACCGCGTGGTGACGCGAAGAGGCGAACATGAGATGATCTCCACCCCGCGCAGTGCGGTTGATCGAAGCGGGGAGGGGCCTTGCCGACGGGCGACATACATGCTCACGTCCTGGTGGTGGACGACGACGAGGACGTAAGGACCTTGGCCAGATGGCAGTTGGAGTCCGAGGGCTTCCACGTCCTGACGGCGGCAGACGGCCAGGCGGCACTGGAAGCCGTCGGCACCGGACAGCCCGACGTGGTGCTGCTCGACCTCACCCTGCCCCTGGTCGCCGGGCTCGACGTCCTCACCCAGATCAGACGCAGGTCGGCCGACCTTCCCGTGATCGTCGTCTCCGGCAGGTCGGGCGAGACGGACCGCATCATCGGACTCGACCTCGGCGCCGATGACTACGTCGTCAAGCCGTTCTCGCCCGCCGAACTCGCCGCGCGGGTGCGGTCGGTACTGCGCCGCAGCAAACGGACGGAGCCCACACCGGCCGCCGCCCCCGCCGCGCCGCAGAGCCCGCCCCACCCCCAGGAGGACCTGATGATCGACCGGGCGACCAGGACCGTCACGGTCCGGGGCCGCGCGGTGGAGCTGACCGCCCGCGAGTTCGACCTGCTGGCCTTCCTCGCCGCATCGCCGCGCCACGTCTACACCCGCGACCAACTGCTCGAACACGTCTGGCAGTCCTCCAGCGACTGGCAGGAGCCCGCCACCGTCACCCAGCACGTGCACCGGCTGCGGCGCAAGGTGGAACGAGATCCCGACCGGCCACGCTGGCTGCGCACGGTCCGCGGCGTCGGCTACCGATTCGAGCCCTGAGGTGGCCATGCTGCGCGAATTCGACCGGCGGGCATCCCTCGGCGTGGGGCCCGACGTACCCGCCGATGCCATACCCCAACTCCTCGTCCACCACGCCCAGGTGCTGGAGATGATGGCGGAAGGGGCCGCGCTGCGCGCGGTGCTCGACGCCGTCACCGGAGCCCTGGAAGACCTGCTGCCCGGCACCAAGTGCTCGGTCCTGCTGCTCGACGCACGCTCCGGGCGGCTGCACCACGGCGCGGCCCCCAGCATGCCGGTGGAGTACGTCGAGCTGATCGACGGCATGGACACCGGGCCCTGCGCGGGCTCCTGCGGGACCGCCGCCTACACGGCCGTACCGGTCGTGGTCTCCGACATCCAGCAGAGCGCCCTGTGGGACGACTTCCGCCCGGCCGCCGCCATAGCCGGCGTGCGGGCCTGCTGGTCGACACCCATCCCGGGCAAGGACGGCCAGGTCCTGGGGACCTTCGCGGTCTACCACGACATCCCGCACACACCCACCGAGCACGAGCGGCATCTGGTCGACCGCTTCACCCACCTCGCCGCCGTCGCCATCGACCACGACCGGCTCTTCGGCAGCCTCGCGCAGAGCGAGGAACGGTTCCGCCGGGCGTTCGACGACAACGCCGCGGGCATGGCGCTGCTCGGCCTCGACGGGCGGGTGCTGCGCGTCAACCGCGCCCTGTGCACGCTGCTGCAGACCGACGCGTCCGGCCTGGTAGGCCGCTTCTTCCAGGACCTGGTGGAGGCCGAAGACCGGCCGAGCCTGGTGCACGGCGTCGCCGCGGAAGGCGGTGACACGCACCGGTTCGAGCTGCGCTTCAACCGTCTGCACGACGGGCCGATCGTCACCTCGACCACCTACTCAGGCGTCCGTGACGCGTACGGCAACATCGTGTCCTGGTGCGTCAACCTCGTCGACGAGACCGGCCGCAAGGCCGCGGAGGAGGAGCGCAGGGCACGCGCCGAGGCGGAGATCGCGCAGCGGCACGCGGAGGAGAACAGCAGGACCAAGTCCCAGTTCCTGACCGCCCTGGGGCACGAGATCCGCACCCCGCTGCACGCCGTCGTCGGCTTCGGCGAGCTGCTGCGGTCGGGCAGCCTCACCGTGGAGCGGCGCGAGGAGGCGCTGGAGCGGATGAGTTCGGCGGCCCATCACCTCGTGGCGCTGGTCGACGATCTCCGCGACGTGGCCGCCATCGAGGCCAGGGCACTGCGGCTGCACACCGAACCGCTGCCCGTCGGACCGCTGCTGACCGACGTGCACGGCCTGCTGGTGGCCGGGGCGCAGGAGGCGCAGGTGACGTTCGACGTCGTCAACGCCGACGACGCGCCCACCGCGGTCTGCGACGAACGGCGGCTGCGGCAGGTCCTGTTGAATCTGGCCACCAACGCCATCAAGTACAACCGGCCGGGCGGCCGGGTGGTGCTGAGCGCCGAGCACCGGGCGGACGGCCTGCTGGATCTGGTGGTCACGGACGACGGGCCCGGCATCCCCAAGCACCTCCAGCACCGGCTGTTCGTCCCCTTCGACCGGCTCGGCGCGGAACGCACCAAGAACCCGGGGTCGGGGCTCGGCCTGCACGTCACCAAGGGACTCGTCGACGGGATGGGCGGCCAACTCGCCATCGAGAGCGGGGCGGCCGGCGGCGGCACCGTGGCCCGCGTCACGCTGCCGACGGCGGAGCCGGAGCCGGGAGCCGTACCGTCCGACGCCTGCGACGCCGCCTCCGACACCGGTTCCGGCAGCGCACCGCCTCCCGGAGAGCGGGCCGAATAGCCGTGCCCGCAGGGGCGTTTCACGACGTCCGGGCGCCAGGGGCCGTCCACGGAAAGGGAATTGCGCGTACACTTCGCGGCGGCAGCAGTGCGGCGCACCTCGTGTGCCCACTGGGACGGGACGCCGGGGGAAGACCCCGGTGCCCCGAGGGCCGGGCGGGCCCGCTGCCGCATTCACCACAAGGGAACACCGGCGTCCGACCGTGTCATCAGGTCGCGCCGCGGCGGGTTCCCGTCATAGCAGCGGGCCGGACCATGTCTCTTCCGGCGCCGCCGTAACGGTGCCCCACGGTCCGCACGGCCGCCGGCAACCGCCGGAATCCGGCCCCCGGGCCGGGCTTTTCGCACGCGCGGGCCCCACCACCTCACACGTCATCAGCACATGTCATCGGATATCAGGGAGCCGACCCGCCCCGGCGCATGGACCGGTACGGGCGCCGACCCGATCACAACGAAGGGGGAGCGGCGTTGGCTCGCCACCTGTTGATCGTGGACCCGGACGGGGTCGACGGACACCGCACCATCGCAGAAGCCATCCAGGCGGCCCGCAGCGGCACCGTGATCAGCGTGCGGGCCGGCCGGTACGAGGAGAACCTCGTGGTGACCAAAATGGTCACCCTGGTGGCCCATGAGGCCGGGGCGGTCGTCGACATCGCGCCGCGCACCGGCAGCGCCGTCCAGGTCCTGGCCGAGGCGGTCAAGCTCTCCGGGCTGCGGCTGCGCAGCGAGGACACCGAACTGCCGGTGATCGACGTGCCGCGCGGCCAGGCGGCCATCGACGACTGCGAGATCACCGGCGCCGCCTGGACGGCGCTGCTCTCCCGCGAGGAGGGCTCCCTGGCCATGCGCAACTGCCACGTCGTCAACCAGGCGGGCGCCGGGATCGTGGACATCTCGCGGGCGCCCAGCATCATCGAGAACTGCCTCTTCGAACGCCTCGGCAGCTCCGGCGTGGTGATCGGCGAGGAGGCGGCACCCGTGGTGCGCGGCTGCACGGTACGGGACGCCCGGGGCAACGGCGTGCTGGCCAACGGGCGGGCACGGGGCAGCGTCGAGGACTGCGTCATCTCGATGACCGGCAAACCCGCCGTCGCCATCGAACAGGACAGCGCCACCCGCATCGCGCAGTGCCGGCTGCGGGACACGGTCATCGGACTGCACATCAGCTCCTCCTCACAGGCCACGGTCGATGACTGCACGGTGAGCGAGACCTCCAGCCACGGCGTGACGCTCACCGGCGACACCAACCCCGTGTTCCGCGGGCTGACCGTCGAACGCAGCGACGGGCACGGCATCGTCGTCGCGGGGCACGCACGCGGCACCTTCACCGACTGCACGGTCGATGACGCGTCGGGCTCCGGCGTGGTCACCGAGGAATCCGCCGCTCCGCATCTCACCGGACTCCAGGTGCGCGGCTGCGCGGCGGAGGGCATCCTGCTCTCCGGCGACGGCGCGCCCCGCGTGGACCGCGCCGAGGTGACCGGTGCGAAGGGCACCGGAATCCTCATCGACGGGGGAGCGGAACCGGTACTGCGCCGGGTGAAGGTCACCGGACCCGCCGGGCACGCCGTCGAGGTACGCGGCACCGGGCGCAGCCAGTTGGAGGACTGCGAGCTGACCGGCGCCGGCCAGTGCGGGGTGTACGTCGCCGAAGGCGCCGGGCCCACCCTCCAGGCCACCACGGTGCGGGCCGCGAAACGCGCCGGGGTCCAGGTGGGGCCGCGTGGCACCGTGACGCTGCTCGACTGCGAGATCGCCGGGTCCGGGGCCGACGGCGTCGCCCTGGACGAGGACGCGGAGCTGACCGCGGTCCGCACCTGGGTGCACGACGGCAAGGCGAACGGCGTGCTGGTGGGCCAGAAGGCGCGGGGCGCGCTCAACGGCTGCCGGCTCACCCAGAACGCCGGCGACGGGGTCAGGGTCGAGACGGCCAAGCGGGTACGGGTGACCGGCTGCACGGCCACCGACAACGAGGGCGCCGGTGTGCGGCAGACCTCGCCGGACGGTGAGACCAGCGTCGAGAACCTGACCAGCAGCGGCAACACCGACCCCGACGTCTGGGGGGAGAGCGTGGCGGCAGCCGGTGCGGGCGGCGCCGCCGACACCCACGGGCCGCTGGCCAGGCTCGACGAACTGGTCGGCCTGCAGGCGGTCAAGGAGCAGGTCAACATGCTCGTCAACCTCAACCGGCTGGCGCGCCGCCGCCGCGAGGCCGGGCTGCCGGTGCCGACCAACGCCCGCCATGTGGTCTTCGCGGGCCCGCCCGGCACCGGAAAGACCACCGTCGCCCGGCTCTACGGCTCCATCCTCGCCTCGCTGGGCGTGCTGCGTTCGGGCCACCTGGTGGAGGTGTCCCGCGCCGACCTGGTCGCCAAGATCGTCGGCGGTACGGCCATCAAGACCACCGAGGTCTTCGAAAAGGCCCTGGGCGGCGTGCTGTTCATCGACGAGGCGTACACCCTCACCTCCCAGGAGGGCAGCGGGGCGAACTTCGGCCAGGAGGCCGTCGACACCCTCGTCAAGCTGATGGAGGACCACCGTGACGACGTCGTCGTCATCGCGGCCGGATACACCTCCCAGATGAGCAACTTCCTGGAGTCCAACCCCGGCCTCGGCTCCCGCTTCAGCCGGACCATCGAGTTCGAGAACTACAGCGTCCCCGAGCTGGTCACCATCGTGCAGCGGCAGTGCGAAGCCCACCGCTACACCCTGGCGGACGAGACCGAGAAGGCGCTCGGGGTGCACTTCGAGCGGATGCACAAGGACGAGTCGTTCGGCAACGCGCGGGCGGCCCGCAAGGTGTTCGAGGAGATGGTCGACCGGCAGGCGTTCCGGCTGGCGGCGATGGCCGAGGTGTCCCAGGACGACCTGACGACCTTCGTCCCGTCCGACGTCGGCAAGCAGGCGGCGGCAGCGGTCGGCGCGGGCACCGCGCAGCCGGACGACGGGGCGCTGGACGAGGTGCTGGGGCGGCTGCGCGCGATGACCGGCCTGGACGCGGTCAAGAACGAGGTCGAGGACCTGGTCAACCTGCTCGGCACGGCCCGCAGGCGGCAGGCCGCCGGGCTGCCCGCCACCTCCGTCGGACACCACCTGATCTTCGCCGGGCCGCCCGGCACCGGAAAGACCACGGTCGCCCGGCTGTACGGCGAAATCCTCGGCACCCTGGGCGTGCTGCCGCGCGGCCAGCTCGTCGAGGTGGCCCGCGCCGACCTGGTGGGCCGGTACGTCGGCCACACCGCGCAGCTCACCAAGGACGTCTTCGCGCGGGCCCGTGGCGGGGTGCTCTTCATCGACGAGGCGTACACCCTCACCCCGGCCGGCGGCTCCTCGTCCGACTTCGGGCAGGAGGCGGTGGACACCCTGGTCAAGCTGATGGAGGACCACCGCGGTGACGTCGCCGTCGTCGCGGCCGGCTACTCGCTGGAGATGGAGCGCTTCCTGGCCTCCAACCCGGGCCTGGCGTCCCGCTTTTCGCGCACCGTGCACTTCGAGGACTACACCACCGACGAGCTGCTCTCGATCGTGCTGGGCACCTGCGCGCGGGACGGCTACGAGTGCGTCCCGGCGACCGTGGACGGGCTGCGCAGGCACTTCGCATCGGTGCAGCGCGGTGACGACTTCGGCAACGCGCGCTACGCCCGCAAGGTCATGGAGGCGATGGTCACCCGGCAGGCGGGCCGCCTCAGCCGGCTCCCCGACGCGGGACTCGACGATCTGCGCAGGCTGCTGCCCGAGGACCTGGAGGCGGCCAACCTGTGAGGAGGGGGCGGCCCGCCGCTGATCCGGTGGGTGGCGAACTGCCCGCAATATCACACCCACTTGTATGTGGTGGACGCGGTCCGCACCTGCGTGAATGGAGTGTCCGCAGCGGGCCGCGCCGTCGTTCTCCGGAGGCCGTGCGCCGCGCGGTGCCCGGTGTCAGGGACGGCGGAGCGGCCGTGCCATCCCCGGGACGTCGGACGGTGTGAGGCGATGGGTGACGACGGAAGTAGGGGAACACCGCTGGTGGACGGTCACAACTGCCGTGAGAGCACTGCCGGGTTCACCGGCCATCGGCTTCCCGGAGTGCGGCGGGTCCTGGGGACGGCCGCCGCTCTCGGGCTGCTGGCGGTGAGCGCCACGGCCGCGGCCCCGGTGGCGCGAGCGGACGGCGCTCAGGGCGGCGGCACCACCCTGCCGCCCATTCCCCGGGTACTGGAGGGGAAAGCCTGCACCAAGCCGTCCGCCAAGAAGGCGTCCGAACCCCCGTGGCAGCAGGCGGTGTTGAACCCCGCGCTGGCCTGGGACCTCACCGAGGGCGACGGCGCGACCGTCGCCGTCGTGGACACCGGCGTGGACGCCACCGGGTCGCCCGCGCTGGCCGGGCGGGTCACGGCAGGACCCGACGTGGTCGCCGGCGGTTCGGCAGGCACCGACTGCGTCGGGCACGGCACCTTCGTCGCCGGGCTGATCGCCGCCGCGAAACCGGCCGACGTCGGCTTCGCCGGAGTCGCCCCCGGGACGCACATCCTGGCCGTACGCGCCACCGAACACGACGGCACCACATCGGCCGACCACCTCGCCGCCGGGATCGAGGCCGCCGTCAAGGGCGGTGCGAAGGTGGTCGACGTGCCGGTGGCGCTGGCGTCGGGCAGCGCGGCGCTGACCGCCGCGGTGAAGGCGGCGCAGGCCAAGGACGTGCTGGTCATCGCCCCTGCCTACGGGGAGCAGCAGGAGAGCGGCAAAGCGGCGCCCGCCGCCTACCCCGCGCAGCTGCCCGGCGTGGTGGCCGTCGCCTCGCTCGCGCCGCCCGACGGGCTGCCCGACCAGCAGGTGCCGCCGGCCACCGCGCCGGATCTGGCGGCGCCCGGCCAGAACGTGCTGAGCATCGGGCCGCGCGGCGCAGGGCACTTCACCGGCAGCGGCGCCGACCTGGCCTCCGGCTTCGTCGCCGGCACCGCGGCCCTGGTCCGCTCGTACCGGCCGGACCTGACGGCACCTCAGGTGCTGTCCCGGCTGGAGCGGACCGCTTACCACTACCAGAGCGCGGGGGCGGGACCGCTGGTCGGCTGGGGGACCGTGGACCCGGGGTCGGCGGTCACCGCCAACCTCAGCACATCGGTGCACGCCGGAGACACGGGCGCGACCGAGGCGCTGCAGCTGCCCGCACCGGAATCCGGGGCCGCCGGGCACCGGGCCTGGATCATCGCCGGAGCGTCCGCGGCGCTGCTGGCGCTGATGGCGCTCGCCGCCGCGGTCATCCCGCGCGGGCAGCGGCGCGGCTGGCGGCCCGGCAGGCTCGCGGCCGAGGGCGGCGGGCCGTCGTCCGGCGGCGCGGCGGGTGGCCCGGCTGGTGGCGCGGCGGGCGGCACGGCCTCCGGCGCCTGAGGCCCCGCCGCCGCCCGTACGGAGGCCGAAGGGCCCGCCCCAAACCCGTCCGTCCCGCACCCGCTCCGCGTCAGGAGGAGGCCACCTCTCGCCGAGGTGGCCTCCTTTTTCGTGCCCCGCGCCCCTCGCGCGGTACGAACACGCCGTGCCCGGCCGCCGGTTCCGGCCATCCCGGCCGCTCCCAGGCGCATTTCCCTTCCCCGTTCGAGCGTATTTCGAGCCCGTTCTTTCGTGCGCCGATTCAGGGCATTGCTTTTTTGCCACCACTCAAACCCTCCACCTGGGGGTGGTGCGCGAAGGCTTTTATCTGCTGCCGCTTCCCGGCCGGTAAAAAGAAAAGGGAATGGCCGTTCCTCGTACGCGAGGTAGCTTCTTTCGATGTGCAAGAGCAAAGCCCCGCACGGGGTGCCTGGACGGCATCCGTGCGGGGCTTCGGCGCTCGCCGTGCCCGTCCGCTACGGGGCGGTGGGGGCGTGGTGCATCCCCGTCTGCACCTGGGTCGTGCCCCGGCGCGTGATGTACAGGCCGCGTCCCGTGGTCATGGTCCGCGGCTTGACGCCGGGCAGGAACATGCCTTCCGACGGCGGGCAGGACAGCATCAGCGCGGGGGTGTTGGCCTCGAGGAGCTGACGCAGCAGCGGGTCGCTGATGCCGCGGGACGCGCCGTTGGCGCTGCGCGCCACGATCACGTGCAGGCCCAGCTCGTTGCCCTGGGGCAGGAACTCCATCAGCGGCGCGAACGGGCTGGGCCCTGACATGCCGCCGCCGCCGACCATCTCGAAGTCGTCGACGACGAGGAACAGCTGCGGTCCTGTCCACCAGTCGCGCTTGCCCAGCCGCTCCGGCGTGATGTCGGGCCCCGGCACCCGGTCGCGCATCGCCCGCGCCACACTCTCGACCATCTGCCGCAGCTTGTCCGTCGAGACCGCGTAGCCGAGCCTGGACTCCTCCGGCACGCAGGCGCCCAGCGTGCGGCGGAAGTCCACCAGCATGATCCGCCCCTCGTCCGGCGTGTAGCGGCCTGCCACCGCCCGGCAGATCAGGGACAGCAGGTTGGTCTTGCCGGTCTCCGCGTCGCCGATGACGATCAGGTGCGGGCTCGACTCGAAGTCGTGCCACAGGGGTTCGAGACGCTGGTCCTCCAGGCCGAGCGGCACCCGCAGATCGCCGTCGGGAGCGGGCAGCGTGGCCGCGTCCAGCTGCGCGGGCAGCATCCGCACCGGCGGCGCGGGCGGCCCGTCCCAGGCAGCCGCCACCTGGTTCACCATGGCGGTGACGCCCTCGGCGAGCGAGGCGACCTGCGCGTCGCCGTCCAGCCGCGGCAGGGCGGTCAGGAAGTGCAGCCGCTCCTCGGTCATGCCGCGCCCGGGGATCTTCGGTACGGTGTCCGCCGCCCGCATGTTGATCACCGAGTCGATGGGGTCGCCCATCCGCAGCTCGAAGCGGGTGCCGAGCTGGTCCCGCAGCGCGCTGCCGATCTCGCCCCACCGGGTCGACGCGATGATCAGGTGCACGCCGAAGCTCAGCCCGCGCGAGGAGATGAGGTTGAAGGTCGGCACCAGGTCCATGAAGTCCTGCCGCACGGTGCCCCAGCCGTCCACGACCAGGAACACGTCGCCGTACCGCTCGTCGGCCAGCTCACCGGCCGCGCGCCGCCGCCTGAAGTCGTCCATCGACTCGATGCCCAGCTCGGCGAACTGCCGCTCGCGGCGCGCGATGACGCCGGTGATCTCGGCCAGCGTCCGCACCACACGCTCCGGGTCGAGGCGCCCGGTGACGCCGCCGACGTGCGGCAGCCCGGCCAGGCCCGACAGCGCGCCGCCACCGAAGTCCAGGCAGTAGAACTGCACCTCGCGCGGGGTGTGCGTCAGCGCCAGCGAACTCATCAGGGCGCGCACCAGGTTGCTCTTGCCGCTCTGCGGGCCGCCCGCGATGCCGACGTGGCCGCCGGCCCCCGACAGGTCGGCCATCAGCGGGTCGCGCCGCTGGTCGAAGGGCCGGTCGACGATGCCGACCGGTACGGCGAGCCGGCCGCCCTGCTGCGGCTCTGCGGGCGCCAGGCCCCGTCCGGCGGCCGGTGCCGGCGGCGGCAGCAGCGCGTCCAGGGTGGGCGCGAGGCCGAGCGGCGGCAGCCACACCTGGTGCGCGGGGGCGGTGGGCCGCTCCCGCAGCCGGTCCACGGCGACGTCCAGCAGGTTCGGCGCGGACTCGTCGGCCTCGTCGGGCAGCGGTTCGGGCGCGGCCTGCGGCAGTTGCCGCTGCGCCACCCACGCGGTGCTGAACGGCACCACCTGGCCCGCCACCACCGCCTGCTGCGTGCTGCGCCGGGCCGGACGGTAGGGCCCTGACACGTACGCGGCCTTGAAGCGGGTCAGCGTCCCCACGTCGTTCTTGAGCAGGCCGCTGCCCGGCTGGGACGGCAGGTTGTACGCGTCGGGCACGCCGAGCACGCCGCGGCTCTCCATCGCGGAGAACGTCCGCAGGCCGATGCGGTACGACAGGTGCGACTCCAGCTGGTGCATCCGGCCCTCGTCGAGCCGCTGCGAGGCGAGCAGCAGATGCACGCCCAGGCTGCGGCCCAGCCGGCCGATCATCACGAACAGCTCCATGAAGTCGCGGTGCGCGGCGAGCAGTTCGCTGAACTCGTCGACGACCACGAACAGCGTCGGCAGCGGCGCGAGGTCGGCGCCGGCCTCGCGCGCCTTCTCGTACTCCAGGGCGGACGCGTAGTTGCCGGCCCGCCGCAGCAGTTCCTGCCGGCGGATCATCTCGCCGTGCAGCGCGTCCTTCATCCGCTCGACCAGCGCCGTCTCGTCCGCCAGGTTGGTGATCACCGCGGAGGTGTGCGGGAGTTCGTCGAGGCCGAGGAAGGTCGCGCCGCCCTTGAAGTCGACGAGGATGAAGTTCAGCGTCTCGGACGAGTGGGTCAGGGCCAGTGCGAGCACCAGGGTGCGCAGCAGCTCGGACTTGCCCGAGCCGGTCGCCCCGATGAGCATGCCGTGCGGCCCCATGCCGCCCTGCGCCGACTCCTTGATGTCCAGCTCGACCGGTGTGCCGTCCGCGGACAGGCCGATCGGCACCCGCAGCCGTTCGCCGCGGGAGCGGGTCTGCATCCGGTCCATGGCCGCCGTGCGCAGATCGGCGATGCCCAGCAGTCCCGCCAGGTCCATGTCCTCCTGGAGCGGCTGGTCGGTCTGGGTGCGCGCGCCGGGACGGTACGACGCGACGGTGGCGGCCAGCGCCCGCGCCGCGGCGGCGCCCAGCGCCTCGGGCCTGCCGATCGCGGTCTCGGTCTCCTTGCCGCTGCGGTCCGTGCCGACCATGTGCAGCTCGTCGGCGCCGATCCGCAGCCTGAGCACCTGGCGCGAGTGCTGCCAGCCCAGGATGCCGCGCACGTCGAGCACCACGGCGTTGGCGTAGCCCGCGCCCGCCACCCGCGCGCCCTGCGGCACGTTCGCGGTGTCCAGCACGATCACGGTGTACGGCTCGTCCCGGCTCGGCTCCCGGTCGGCGTCGAACTTGGGCCGCTGGGCGAACTCCTCACCGAGCAGCGCCTCCAGCTCCGAGACGCTGTCGATGACCAGCCTGGCCGGGCCCGCCCCGTCGGTCTCCGCCGCGTGGTGCACGTGCGGCAGCCACTTCGTCCACTCCCACTCGGCCCGCGCCTCGCCGTCCGCGACGATCACGATGTCCAGCTCGCGGGGCGCGTGCAGCACCGCAAGCTGGGCGAGGAGCGCGCGCACCGCGGCACGGGAGGCCGCCTCGTCGCCGCGCAGCACGATCCGGGCGTAGGTCCGCAGCCGGACGGCGACCGGCTGGTCGGCGACCGTGCCGTACGCGCGGATGAAGCGGCGCAGGGCGTGCGCGCACAGCGGTTCGAGGTCCTCGACCGGCTTGGTCGACAGCGGGGAGAGGGTGAGGGCCAGCTGCTGGGAGCCGCGGGCGATCCGTACCTCGGCGAAGTCCTCGTGCGTCAGCCGTCGTTCCCACAGCCGGCTGGTGCGGGCCAGCGACCACAGGGCGGGCGGCTCGGGGTGCTGCCAGGACAGCGCCTGCCGCTGCTGGGTGATCACCTTGCGGACCCGGCGCCGGGTGGTGGTCAAGTAGCGCAGGTAGTCCCGGCGTTCGCCGCGCAGCTTGCGCTTGCGGTCCTGGGCGCTGCGCATGAACTGGGTGACCAGCATGCCGATGGCGGAGATCGCCATCATGCCGATCGCGACGTAGGTGAGGGCGCCGCCGCTGCCTCCCGGCTTCAGGAAGATCAGCACCATGCCCATCGAGCTGAGCGCCATGGGCAGGTAGGTGATCACGCCGGACATGGCGCTCTGCGACTCGGGCAGGGCCGGCGGTTCCTGAAGGCTCAGCTCGCCCTGCGGCAGTTGTGGCCCCGGCCTGCGTGGGGGGCGGCGGAATGTGACGGTGCTCAAGACGGACCTTCCTTCGGGAGGCGGCCGTTCCTGCTGCGCGGCCGGCCGGTGCAGGCCGGCACCGGGGGAGTGGGAGCGAGGAACAATTCGCAACCGCGATGATGCAAATGCTGGCGGTTAAGGGAAGATTGCAGTGCGGTGACCGGATGGCTTGAGGTACACCTTCAACTCTCGGGAGTACGCTCTGCGGTCGAATTGCTGATAAGCAGTCACGATAGTGTTCTCCTCAATCCGCGTCGACCCGGAGGCTTTTCCGGGACGAAGAGAGCGAGCCGCCGTGAGCGACACCACCGTCGGCCTGTGCCGACTCACCGTCCGATCCCCCGAAAGGTCCTTCGACATCGGCGTGCCCGTCGACGTCCCGGTCGCCGACCTGCTGCCGGTCCTCGTCGACTACGCGGGAGAAGACCTCCACGAACAGGGCCTGGAACAGGGCGGTTGGGCCGTACAGCGCCTGGGGCAGCCGCCGCTCGACGACGAAGGCACCCCGCGCACACTGGAGTTGCGCGACGGCGAGACCCTCTACCTCCGCCCCCGCCACGAGACGCTGCCCGAAGTCGCCTACGACGACCTCGTGGACGGCGTGGGCGAGGCCCTGCGCAAGCGGCCCGACTCCTGGCGGCCCGAACTCACCCGCCGCCTGCTCCTCGGCTTCGCGGCCACCGCCCTCACCGTCGGCCTGATCGTCCTCGCCCTGCCGGGGCCCACCGTGCTGCGGGCCGTCATCGGCGCGGGACTCGCCCTGCTGCTGGTCGGCTGCTCGGGCGCGGCGTCCCGCGCCGTCGGCGACGCGTCGGGCGGCGCGGTGCTCGGCATCATGGCCGTGCCCTACATGGCGCTCGCCGGAGCCCTGGTGCCCACCGGCGGCGACACCGAAGTGCTGCTCGGCGCCCGGCTGTTGGCGGCCGGGGCCACCGGCGCCGGCGCCTCCGTGCTGGCGCTCGCCGCGGTCGCCGCCTGCGCCCCGCTGTTCTTCGGCGCGCTGACCGTCAGCCTCTTCGTCGCGGTGGGCGGTGGCGGCGTGGTCGCCGGACTCCCGGTCAGCCACGCCGCCGGCATCGTCGTCCTGTGCGTACTCGTCTGCGGCGGTCTGGTGCCAGGACTCGGCTTCCGGATGTCGGGCCTGCGGCTGCCCGTCCTGCCCGCCAACGCCGACCAGCTCCAGGAAGGCATCACCCCGCACCCCGCCGACCGGATCGCCTCCCGCGCGGTGCTCGCCGACAGCTACATGACCGGCCTCTACGCCGCTCTCGGACTGGTCGCCGCCGCCTGCCTCACCGCCCTGCTCACCGCCCCCGGCGCGGACGGCTGGCCGCCCCTGGTGTGCGCCTGCGTGCTGAGCCTGCTCCTGCTGCTGCACTCCCGGCACTTCGGCAGCCTGTGGCAGCGCCTGTCCATGGTGCTGCCCGGCGCCTACGGGCTCGCCCTCGCCGCAACCCTGAGCGCGACCGGAATCTCCCTGCCCGCACGGCTGGGACTGACCGCGGGGCTGCTCGCGGCTGCCGCCGTGGCCGCCATCGCCGCCTGGACCGTACCCGGCCGCCGCCTGGTGCCGTACTGGGGCCGCATCGGCGACCTGCTGCACACCACGGCCGCCGTCGTCCTCGTCCCGCTGACGATCCTCGTCGCCGGCATCTACCAGCAACTGCGCGCCATCAAGGGCTGATCCGTCCTCCCGGACAGCCGCCGGCCGTGCGTCACGGCCGAGGAAGGGGAATTCCATGCAATCCAGGCGGGACCAGGTACAGGCCCACCTGTTCGTGATGAGCCGGCTGTCGGCAGGCATGCTGCGCGTCGAACCCGACGCCCCCGACGCGCCCAGCGCCCGCACCAAGCGCGGCCTGATCGGCGGGACGTTCCTCGCGGTGCTCGTCGCCGTCGGCGTGACGCTCTACGGCGTGGTCTCACCCGGCGGCGCCACCTCGTGGCAGACCCCGGGCACGCTCGTCCTGGTCGACGACTCCACCAGCCGCTACCTCTTCGCAGGCGACGCCCTGCACCCGGTGCTCAACGAGGCGTCGGCCAAGCTCATCGCCGGCAGCCGGATGACGGTGCAGAGCGTCAGCGCCGCCTCGCTCGGGGGCACACCGCACGGCGCACCGGTCGGCATCGTCGGCGCGCCGGACTCGGTGCCCGCACCCGACGCCCTGGACACCGGAGCCTGGCTGGCCTGCGCGGGTCACCTCACCAACTCCTACGGCAAGAAACGGGACGTGCTGAGCGTCGCCGTCGGCAGCACCGAGGTCGGCGAGGCCATCGACGACACGTCAGGCACCCTCGTCAGCTCGCCGTCCGGCGGCGTGCAGCTGCTCTGGCACGGCATGCGGCACCGCATCGACACCGACCACGGCGCGCACTCCGCACTCGGCTGGGCCAACGCCACCCCCCTCCACGTCAAGGACGACTTCCTCAACACCCTGACCGCGGGCACCGACGTCGCCGCACCCGAGGTGCCGGACCGCGGCAACGAAGGCCCGCCGCTGGCCGGTGCGCCCTCCCGCGTCGGCCAGCTGTTCACCGCCACCGGCGGCCAGCGCTACGTGCTGCGCAAGGAGGGCCTCGTCCCGCTGACGCCGCTCCTCTTCGACCTGCTGCGCGGCGACCCGCGCACCCAGAAGGAGGCGTACGACGGCGCCGCCGTACAGGTGCGCACCATCGGGCCCGCCGACCTGGAGGCCCACCAGGCGTCGTCCGACCTGGGCAACGCCCTCGCCGAAGGGCTGCCCGCGACGGCGCCGCGGCTGGTCACCGCCGACGACAAGCAGGACGTGTGCACCAAGGTCACCCCGGGCACCGGCGCGGGCAAGGGCCCGTCGACCGGCATCGTCGTCCTGGACGCGAAGGACGTGCCGGCCGGCGCCCCCAACACGCAGCCCGGCATCCAGGCGGGCTGTCTGGCGTCCGACCGGGTCTGGGTGCGTCCGGGCCGCGGCGCGCTGGTCCGTGCCCTCTCGTCGGCGGGCGCCGGCGCGTCCGACTACCTCGTCACCGACTCCGGCACGGCCTACCCGATGACCCAGGCCGCGTCCAAACAGCTGGGGTACGACGCCGCGCAACCGGCCACACTCCCCGCGCAGTTGGTGCAGCTGCTGCCCACCGGGCCGAGCCTGGACCCGGCGAAGCTCGCCAAGGGCGGCGTCGTCCCGGCGGCGCCCGCCTCGTCATCGGGCTGCTCGCACAACGGCTCCGGCTCATGAACGGGCGGCGCCGCGCAATCCATTCCCGAAGGTCAGCCTTTGGTATGACTACACGGGCCGCGGCCTTCTCTACCCTGGTAATGATGAAGCCTCCCGAAGCTGGTTCTCTCGTGAACTCGGCGTCGTGGCAGCCGGATTACCGGCGTGAATCCCGCCGCAGTGCGGGCGAAACGGCCGGTAGGGTCGGCGACTCCGTGACAACGACACCGGACCGACGTATTCGGGAGCGGTGCATCCGGACAACGTGAACCCTCCGTGAACGGTACCGCCCACTGTTCGCGCACGTTCCGGATGGCATCGCACAGCGGTGTACGGGATGACCGGCACCGCCCGCAGAAAACGAAAGGCGAGGAAAGCCAGGAGAGTGTCCGCCGCACGTCTCCCCGGCCGTCCCGCCTCCCCGAAAGGAATTCCTCATGAGCGGTCAGGTAACCAAGCAGGAACAGGACATCAAGAACGCCTTGATGCTCCTGGAAGGCCAGATGCAGTCCATGCGTGCGGCCGGGCAGAAGGTGGAGGACACCGTCCAGCAGGCGGCCCAGCACTTCCACTCCACCGCCAGCACCACGTTCCAGCAGAAGATGCAGCAGTGGATCGAGACCTACAACCAGGCGTCGACCCAGGTGAACAACCTGCACGCCAGCCTGGAAGCCGCCAACCAGACGCTGAACGCCGGTGACTCACAGGCGCAGGAGCACGCGGCGGGCTGGTCGGGCGACATCGACAGCATCCAGAGCGTGATGTCGGGCGGCGGCAAGTCCTAGTCCCCGATCCCCGTGCCTGTTGACGGACCCGGCATCAGGCACCCCGACCACCACAGGCGGGCGCACGCCCGGGACGGGCCGCCCGACATGCACAAGGAGCAGTCATGGCAGATTTCACTCTTCAAATCCAAGAAGCGCAGAACGACGTCAATGTGCTGAACCAGGCCAATACCGAAATGACGAAGGCGCTGGAGGACATGGTCCAGCAGCTGGCGCCGCTTCTTGCGAATACCCAGGGCCGTACGAAGGACGCCTGGCAGGAAGTCCAGAGCAAGGTGGACACCCAGGTCGCCCAGTTGAACAGCTCCCACAAGCAGGGCGTGCAGGCACTGGACAGCATGATCAACGCGATGATCGATGCCGACAACAAGGGTCAGAGCCACTTCTGAGCAGCGGAATATCCCGCGTGGACGGAGAGGCCGACCCGTGAGCGACGACGACAAGAATTCCGGCGGTACCGGCAAAGTCAAGGTGACCGAGGGATACCTCGAAGACTTTGCCCAGCACCGGATCAACGATTTCATCCAGGGACTGCGGGACAACGACGACTACCGCAATCTGGACGGATTCGCCGGTGGCCCCGCGGGGCCCGGCGGATACGCGAAGCTGCTGGCCGGCAGCAAGGACTTTCCCGCGGGTCAGGCACTTCAGCAGCGCTACGCCAAGTTCTGCCAGAGCCTGAAGCACGAACTCGACGGGTTCGCCCAGTCCATGACCGACCTGTCGAACGACCTGATGACGGTCAATCAGATCCTGGACAAGGGCGAGCAGGACACCGAGCTGACCGCGTCGCAGATGATGCAGGACCTCCAGGACATCCTGAACGGGTTCGGCGGTGGCGGCGGCGCCGGCAAGACCCCGCCACCCCAGGGCGCGGCCTGACGGCCCTGAGAAAGAACAACTGACCACACACCGGACCCCTTTCGGACAGTCGCACGCGGCTGCCCGAAGGGCGGAATCCGGCAGGAGAGGGACCACGGTGAACCGGTACGGGCCGAAGGGACGGGCGCGCGCGTGAACTGGGGAGAGGCGATGAAAGCCTTCGCCGCCACCGGCCAGAAGGTGACGGACAGCTCGGCGATCGGCAGCGACGGCGGGCCGAGCTGGTTCACGTCGTTCGACGCGGGCACGCTCCCCGGCGGCGACCACAACCTGGACTCCGTGTACGACGTGTGGTGGTCGTTCAACTACACCACCCAGGGCGACGGGACCGGCGCCGGACTCCCCAACCAGTACGTCCTGGGCGTCACCATGGACTGGGCCGGGATGGACGCCTCGGACGGCCCGCTCGGCCAGTTCGTGCACCAGCCCGACCAGATCCTCGTCCCCGTCTTCAACTCCCTCAAGGGCAACGACGCCGCCAGCCTGGGGAGTTTCGACACCGCGGTGATCACCGCCCGGGGTCTGGAGCGCCGGATCCAGGGCGCCAAGGACATCATCGAGAGCTGGGCCAGGGAGATCAACGAGGACGACTCGAACTGGCAGGGCAGCTCGGCAGGTGTCTTCCGCGCGGTGCTGCACGGCATGGCCAACGAACTCGACCGCCTGCGGGTCGAGATGACCAACCCGCGCGACTTCGCCGCGGACATCGACCACGCCAGGACGCAGCTGCACGACACCCTCGCCAGGCTCTACGACGCGCACACCGCCTGGCGGGGCGACCGGATGGCCTGGCCGGTCAACGCCACGCACGACGCGCTCCAGGAAGCGATGCAGGGCGCCCACATCGAGTTCCCCGACCAGGTCAACCCCAAGGTCACCTCGTCCTTCGGGGATCCGAACACGCAGGAGTTCTGGGACCGGGTCCAGTCGCGGGCCAAGGCGCTGTGGCTGGCGAACGTCAACACCCGGCTCGACCAGCCGGCCGGTCAGCACATGCAGGCGCTCAACTCCGCCATCGGCAGTGCCACTTCGGCGATCCCCGAGCAGGTCAAGCCGATGCAGCTGAAGATGCCGGGCGGGCAGACGCCTCCCGGGGCGTCGGCCACCAACCCGTTCGGCAGCCAGACCAACCCGTTCGGTACAAAGCCGCCAGGCACCTCGGGAACGGACCAGCAGAACCAGCAGAACCAGCAACTGCCGCCCGGCGCGCAGGACCTCCTCAAGCACAACACGGACGGCCCGAACGGGGCGGATCTCGACCCGTCGAAGGGGACGGGCGGGGACGGCACGGCACCGCCGGGAGAAGGCACGTCGGGAGCGGACGGCCTCGGGGGCGGCAAGGGCGAGGACCTCAAGGCGCCGCTGTCGGCGAAGCTGGACGGGCCGCCGGCCAGCGGCGTCGACACCCAGCACGCGGGCGGCGAGGGCGACAAGGACCAGCACGCGCCGCCGCCCGGGATGATGCCGCCGATGCCGCCCAGGATCCAGCCGCCGATGACCGGCACCAGCGGAAACAAGTCGTTCGGCGGGCCCCCTGGCACGGGCACCCTCGGCAGCAACCCCTCCGCGAAGCTCATCGGTCCTGACGGCAAGCCGCTCACCGATGGGAGTGGCAAGGCGCTCGACGTGCCGCCCGGCTCGAAGGTCAACGCCAACGGAACCGTCACCCGCCCCGACGGCACGCTCGCCACGGACCGCAACGGCCACCAGATCACCGTGCCGCGCGGCACCAAGCTCAGCCACGTGACGGAGCCGCCGAACGACGGATCGCTGTGGCGCGAGCGGAAGTTGGCCAACAACCTCCAGACGCCTCCCGGGGTGAAGCCGCCGGGGGCGCACGGCGACATGGAGCACCCGCCGGCGATACCCCGCGGCCTCAAGACCGTCAGCGGCCCGGCGGGCATGGGCGGCGGGTCGGGCGAAGGCGGCGGCATCGGGCGCAACTCGGCGCTCAACGAGGCGACCCCGCCCCGGACCGGCATGAGCCCCAAAGCGCTCAAATCAGGTGGGTCCATCCCGCCAGAGGAGATGCCCCCCGGCGGCAGGCTCGCCCGGGGCGCGGCGCAGGAGGCCACCGCCATGGGGCGGGCCACCTCGTCCGGCAGCCCCATGGTGCCGCCGATGGGCGGTGGCGGCGCGGGCGCCGGTGCGGGCGGCGGCCAGGGCGGCGAGCGGCAGCGTCAGACCTGGGTCGACGAGGAGGAAGAGGTGTGGGGCACCGACGAGGGCACCACACCGGGCGTGATCGGCCGGTGAACGCACGGACAGTGGCAGACGAACGGAAGGGCAGGCGATGAGCCCCGGATTCCAGGACCAGGTCGACCAGATGATGGGCCGGCTGGCCGAGCACCGCAATCAGCTGATGGAGACGCAGCAGCGGCTGGCGAAGGAGACCGTCAAGGTCACCTCCAAGGACCGGGCGATCACCGTCGTGATGGGCACCCAGTCCGATGTGCGGGAGATCCGGTTCAACGGCGACCACTACCGCACCATGGCCCCCGCCGAGCTGGGCCGGGCGCTGGTGCAGCTGCTGGAGCGGGCGCGCGCCGATGTGCACGAGAAGGTGAACCGCGCGGTCGCGCCGTTCACGGGATTCAGCGACGAGGTGCGCGAATCGATGCTCGGCGGCACGGAACAGCTCAAGGCGATGAACGAGGCGCGGAAGCTGTGGCCGCAACAGGGGCCGGGGGGCACCGCTTTCGGACGCCGTGGCGACGACGAGGACGAGACCGATGGCTGAAGAGATCAGGACGACCGAAGACCTCCACCGGCTGTTCGCGGAATACCCGAAACTCGCCACGCAGATCAGCACCCTGGGCCTGGACGTGGAGGACATCAAGCGGCTGAATCTCCAGGGCGCGGGCGACAACGACGAAGTCGCCGAGCAGTACAAGTCGATCGCCAATCCGGGGACCGAAGCCCTGGAGCGGATCGTCAAGATGATGAGCGATGTCACCGATTCCACCGGACAGGCCGGCGGCGACGTCATGAAAATCTTCCGGGCGGCCGACGAGGACAACCAGCGGATCGCCGAATCCTGGAATCACATGCAGGAGGCGGAGAAGAAGGCCCAGGAAAAGTCGCAGCAGTAGCAGGAGAGCCGTGAATCCTGCACCAGGGGGGTGTCCGCGCCGGCGGGCATCCCCTGGCGCCGTCCCTTCCGTCTCCGTCCTTCCGTCTCCGCCCCATCCCCTGTCCACCAGCACCTGTCGCCGTGCACTCCGTCATGCGGGCCCGTCGCCCGTAGTTCAGAAAGGGGTCGGCCGTGGCCCTCATGCCCTCCCAGGATGTCATCAACGTTCTCAACGCGCTGGGCATGAAATGGCCGCAGGCCAATGAGGACACCCTCCGGGACGCGGAGGCCGCCTACCGGAAGACCGCGGGCGACTTCCGGCAGGCCGAGGAATACTTCCTCGAAGTCGCCAAGGGAATCAGCGAGAACTTCACCGGGCAGACCGCCGACGCCTTCCTCGACCTGGTGAACTACCTGGTTTCCGGGGACCAGCCGATCCTGGACGGCGCGGCGAAGCAGTGCGAACACCTCGCCGACAACGCCAAGAACACGGCCACCGACGTGGAACACACGAAGTGGTCGATCATCGGTCAGGCCGTCGCCATGGTCGCGATGCAGGCGGCCATGGCGTTCTTCAGCTTCTTCTTCGGCCCCGGCGTCATGCTCGGCATGAGTTTCGAATTCGCGCTGATCCGCGAATTCATCATGAGCCTGATCACGTCGCTGCTGAAATCCATCGCGATGCAGGCCGTCATCGGCGCGGGTGTCGGATTCGTCGTGGACGCCGCCATCCAGGGAATCCAGATCGGGCAGGGCCACCGCGACGGTATCGACACGAAGCTCCTGGGCCAGGCCACGGCCGCCGGTGCCATCGGCGGCGCCATCGCCGCCCCGTTCGACCTCGTCGGCGTCGGCCTCGGCAAGTGGCTCGGCAACGCCATCGGCACCGGCGTGAAGGGCGCACTCGGCAAGGAGTTCGGGAACCTCTTCGCCGGCGGCAGCGCCAAGAGCTTCGGTAAGGACGTGGCGGGCGCGGGCTCGAAGGCGGCGAGCGGCCTGGAGAAGACCGCGCCCGGCCCGCTGTCCCAGCTCACCCACGCCGAACAGCAGGCGTTCGGCAAGGACTTCGGCAGCCTCGTCAGCAACACCCAGGCCCAGCTGTCCAAGGGCTTCGGCAAGGGAATCGAGGGCGGCAAGGGCACCATCGCGCACGCCTTCACCGAGAAGACCGGCGACCTGTTCAAGAAGCACCTGGGCGGCAAGGCGCTGACCGAGTCCGAGGCCAAGCAGCTCGGCGGCGACTGGGGCCGCGCCGTCGTCAAGGACTGGGCCGCGGACGCCGAGCGCAACACCGCCAAGGAATCCCTGCAGAACGTCCTCAAGCCGTACGAGAAGCAACTCGGCGCGGACGGCGCGAAGTTGTTCGCGCACGATGTCCCGGACGCCATGCACGCCGCGCTCCGCGACCACCTCGAAGGCAACCTCCGCTACCGCCTGGCGGGCACGGCCGCCGGCACCCTCACCGACGGCGCCAACAACGCCCTGTCGGACGCCGTCGTCAACTACGCCTTCACGGGCAAGTTCGAGACGACGGGCGGCGCGTTCGCCGGCGGCATGGTCATGGGCGCGGCAGGACGCGGCATCGGCGAATACGCCATGCCGCCGGTGACGCAGCACGTGATCCACCCGTCGATGGCGGCCGTGGGCAGCGGCCTGAAGGCGTTCAAGGACCAGGTGTTCGGCCCGTCGACGGCGAACGACTCCGCGTCGATGCTGACCGAGCCGTCCGCCACCCCGCCGTCGGTCACCACCACGAGCACCACGGATCAGACCTCACTTCAGACCCCACTCTCCGGCACGACCTACGACGGCGGCTCCGACGGCCCGGACACCCTGCACGACGGCGCTTCCGGGACGAGCACTTCGTACGACGACGCGTCCGGCAGCGCGGCCCGGCACACCGTCTCCACCGAATCCGACGGCCCCGCGACGGCATCGGGCCACGAACCGACCGCGGCGACCTCCCACGAAGGACCGGTGCAGCCGCCCGCCCCGCAGCGCACGTCCACCGAGCAGCTGGGCGACGACGGCCCCACCCCGTACGCGACCGGGCCCGGCGCGCCGGTACAGCAGGACGGGCCGACGCAGCAGACCCCGGCCACCGCGAGCGGCACGGGCGCCGCGGCACCCACCGGCGGCAAGACCGGCGGGCCCCTGAACCCGCCGTCCGCGCCGGGCGGCAGCCACGAGGCCACGCAGAGCCGGGCCGGTGGCACACGGCCGACGGGCCAGGAAGGCCCGGTGCCGCCGCCGAAGCCGCGCGAGGTCGTCACCAGCAGCACCCAGAAGTCGCCGGCGCCGGACACGAACCACCAGGAGCCGTCCACCGACACCGCCACGACGGACTCCGAGCAGGGCACCCCGCACCAGGCCACGCCGCCCCCCGCACCGCACGCGACGGAGAGCGCGTCCCCCACGACGCCACCGGGGCCCGCCCCCGAGCCGCCCCACCCCACCACCCCCACCCCGGGGAACCTGCACACCACCGACACGTCATCCGGCACCGCCACCCCGCACGCGGCCACGCCCACGCCGACGCCCGAGGCCACGCGCCACACCGCACCCCCGAACCCGTCCGAGCTGGTCGACCGCATGATCCGGGTCCGCGAGGCACGGCACACCGCGGACGGCGAGAGCAGCGGACAGCAGGGGACCGACGGGGCGGGCGCCACCCACCTGCCGACGGACGACACCGAGGCGCCGTTGCGCCCGCTGACCGAGCGGGAGCGGCAGGAGTGGATCGAGGAGCAGGTGCTGGCCGCCCGACGGCCGCTGCCGCAGCCCGAGTCCGAGCCGGTGTTCGACGAGGCGGCGGTCCGCGCGCAGAGCGCGGAATTCCTGACGGCCCTGCACGCGGATCTGACGGGCTCGTTCGGCATGCCGCCGGGCGCGCAGCAGCACGCATCCGCCGCGCCCCACTGGTCGCAGGCCGAAGACCGGCAGGCGCGCGCCGACCGGTGGCGCGACGAGCAGGCCAGGATGGCCGGCTGGCGGGACGCCGAACTGTCCCAGGCCGAACGGGACGCGGCCCGGGAGAAGTTCTTCGACGACGTCTTCGACCAGTGGGCCGGGGACCGGCTGGGACACACGGAGCCCACGGGCGGGGACGGCACCGCAGCCCACCAGGGTGGGCACCGCGCGTCGCCGTCCGACCAGCAGCTGACGACCGGACGCGGACGGCCGGGCCCCCGCACCGCCACCGACGACGACCTGCGCTCCCGGGTACTCCAGCGCCTGTACGACCGGGAGTTGGAGCGGAGCAGGAACCAGCTCGCCGCCGACGGGCACGACCCGCTCGCCACCCCGGAAGCGCTGCGCGCGCACCTGGACCGCCAGTGGGTCATCGAGCACGGTCTGGAACACGTCGGCCGGTGGGCCGATGCGGCCTTCGACAACTGGCGCGGCGGCCTCGCGCCCGAGGTGCGGGCGCAGCTCGACGAGGTGGAGCCCACGGCGGGGCCGCGGCCGACCGACGGCGCGGAAGACCAGGAGCAGCCGCAGCGCACCCGGGGCGAACGGGCGCTGGCCGAGGCCCGGTACGCCTTCGAGCACCGTGCCCGCGCCGTCATGGAAGAGATGCTCGGCGCCGGACCGCTGCGCACCGACCCGCAGCGGCTGATCACCGCCCTCGACGCGATGAGCGACGGTGCCTTCACCTCCGCCGCGGTCGGCGAGCAGCTCGGGCGGCAGGCCGCCGGTGTGCTCAAGGCGCTCAACTCCGCGCTCCCGGAGCTGCACCGGGCGTTCGGCGACGCGGTCCAGGACGTCACCCACCGCCGGCAGGCCCAGCAGCTGTTCGAGAGCGCGGCGGACAGCGCCGCCGTCCGCCGCACCGAGACGCCGGACGAGGAACGGTCCGAGGACGCGCTCGTCCCCCGGGAGAAGCCGGAATCGGCGCTCTCCGAAGGGGGCAGGGAGCGGCTGCGGCGCCAGTGGCTGGAGACGTACGACCAGGACCGGCTGGAGATCTACGGGCCTCCCGGCGCCGGGCAGCGGCCCACCAGCGAAGGGGCGGTGGAAAGCGCCTGGCAGGAGCGGCGAAGGGCCCGCCAGGAGCAGCTGCCCGGCCTGCTGGAACTCCAGGTGGCCAAGGAATCGGCCGCGAAGGAAGCCGTCGACGCGGTCAAGGAGGCGGCGTCCGGGACGTGGCAGCGGGCGCTGGACGACCTCGGTGAGGACTTCAAGAACGAGTTCTCACTGGGCGGGCAGACGGCAGGCCATGCCGCGCAGCGGACCGCGGCCGTCAAGCTCGGCGGGGAACTGCACCAGAAGCTGGACGCGTGGGCCGAGAGCGAGCACCGCGACCCCGCGGAGGCGCAGCGTCTCCTGGAGTCGTACACGAAGCCGGAGGCGGCGCGGCGACGGGTCGCGCTCGCGGTGGCGCGGACCGTGGCGGAGGACCGGGCCCGCCAGGAGGCGACCGAACTCGCCGAGCGGGAGGCGGAGTTCCTGCCCCGTGACGCCAAGGACCGGTTCGTCACCGAGCACGTGGACCGGGTGACGGCCCAGTTCGACGCCCTCTTCCCCTTCGACACCGTCTTCGGGAAGGCGGGGGAGGAGGCGCCAGGACCCGACGCTTCGGTGGCGGCGGAGAAGGCGCCCGGTACGGACACATCGGAGCCGGAGAAGACGCCATCGCCGTCGGACACCGACAGCGCGACCGACACCGATACCGCCACTGACACCGCCCCGCCCACCGCTGACGGACCGGCCCGCTGGCGGGACGGCAGGGAGAGCCTGAGCGCGGAGCTGCCGGACCGGCTGCTGTTCGAGATCAGCGCCACGGACGGACTGGGCACCTGGGCCCGCGGCTTCCACGGCGCCGCAGCAGGTCACGACATCGCCCGGGACGAGCTGACCCGCATCGGCTCCCGCACCCGCGAGGAGTGGTTCACCACCTTCCAGGAGATGTGGGGCCCCGAAGACCTCGACGCCGCGCGCTGGCTCCGACACGAGAGCGAACACCGGGGCCGCTTCGAGCGCGACACCACCGAGCAGACCGAGCAGGATGGCGCGGGCACCCTCGTGACCAGCCCGGACACCGCGACGCAGCCCGTGGACGACGGAGCCCCCGTCACCTCCGCGCACGATGACACCGCACGGCACGATGACACCGCACGGCACGAGGACACCGCACAGCACGATGACACCGCCCGGCACGAGGACGCCGAGCACAGCGAGCTGGTGCGGCGGCTGCAGGCCCTGCGCCGGAACGAGCCGGCCGGTGGGGTCGACCCGTACGACCCGGAGTCCATCCGGCAGTTGCAGGAGATGTATCCGGGCGAGGAGCTGCTGACGCCCGAGGAGCGGGTGCGCAAGTACACGTCCGACGACGACGGGCAGGGCACGCCGTCGGGCCCGGTGACGGTGACCCCGCAGCGCTCCGCGCCGGACCGCACGGGCCAGGAAGACGCGCAGATCACGCACTCCGACCGCTCCGCATCCGACGACCTGTCGGGCCCCACCCCCACGCAGGTCACCGCCCCACACACCCGCGGCGACTGGGAGACCCTGCGCACCCAACTCGCCTACGGAAAGACGTGGGAGGGGGCGAAGAGCACCGTCCAGGCGATCGAGGCGACGCTGAAGTCGCTGGGCCAGGAAGGCGACGGAGCGGCCTCCTTCGTCATCGGCACCAACGGCAAGGGCACCTCCGTACGGCTGCACGCGGTCCGTCACGGGGACGAGGTCATCTGGCTGCGCCCGGTCAGCGGGCAGCTGCTGCGGGTGGTCGAGCACGAGGGGCGGACCGGCTGGCGGGACGCGGCCGACGACCGGCAGGTGCCGGTGCCGGCCGATGACATGCTCTTCACCTCGATCGACCTGCGACCCGACGGGCACGTCGTCCGCCTCTCCGAAGGACTGCGCAGGCTGAGCGAGCAGGAAGGGGGCGAGGACGCGGGCAGGTTCCCGCACCTGATGCCCGACCCGCTCGCCGTGCGCCATGCGCTCCGGAAGATGGGCAAGGCCGGCTTCCAGCTCGTGTCCGACGGCAAGAAGCTGATGGACCCGAGCGGCGAGGCGTACCGGCTCGGTGCTCCCGCACCCGGCAGCAGTGGTTTCGCCAAGGCGCTGAGCGAAGCGCTGACGGGTGTGCTGCCCAAGCAGTACGCCTCCCCGGAAGGCGTCCGGCGGGTGCGCTCGCTGGCCGAGCTGATCGCCCGAGAGGCGACCACCGCCACGCTCGACGAGGTCGAGCTGCCCCAGCGGGCGGTCAGCGACGAGGAACTGGCCGCGATCGGCATCGTCCTCGACGCGAAGGCCCGCAGCAGCTTCGACACTGCCGGCCGGCTCCCCGGCGCACTCGACGCCGCGCAGCGCCGTGCCCTGGCCCGCCACCAACTGCGCTCGGGCACGGCGTGGGACGAGACGCTGGCGAAGGCCGCGGCCAAGGCGGCGGCCGAGAAGCTGCACCTGAACGTGACCCTCGTCAAGGAGGACGGCAGCCACGAGAGCGTGGGCGGGACCTGGGGCACCGAGGTCACGGTCCGGCACACCGACGACGGCTTCCAGGGCGCATCGACCGAGCCGTGGCGGCGCATCCAGCGCATGATCCAGCGGATGGAGGGCGAACGCGCCCGGCTGTACAAGGAGCAGGGCAGGCCCGCGCCGGAGCCGCTCGGCGGCACGTGGTACCCCAGCCTTCCCGGCCTTCCGCAGGCCGCGAGCACCGCCACGGCGAGCACCGGATCCGGCACGGACACCACTCCCGCCACGACCGACCGGCCGCGGGCGCTGACCCCCGACGAGCTGAACGTCTGGTTCGACCACGTCACCTCCGAGCGCGAGTTCGCCGCGTACGTCCACACGCAGGAGCTGTCGGGCCTGCGGGTGGACTCTGCGGAGAAGTGGCGGGCGGCGCAGGTCGAGCACCACGAGAAGCTGCTGCGCGAGCTTCAGCGCGAGGTGGTGTTCGCCCCTCGCGACGAGGACGGCAAACTGCCCGAATCGGTGGCCGACGACAAGCTGACGCTCGACCGGCAGTACCTCGAAGCGGACCGGCCGGTCCGCTTCGATCCCGCGTCCACCGACTTCGGCACCCTCTACAAAAAGGGCGCCAAGGACACCTTCGATGACGAGAGCAGCCTGGAGCGGCACGCATCGGCGGTCGGCGGCACCAAGATCACGCTGCGGGAGGCGGAGACGGTCGCCCGACAGCTCGCCAACAGCGTGACGGACATTGATGCGCGGGACCGTGCGCGCCTGCGGAACGACCTCGTCAAGCTGATGCAGCACCGCCCGCACGCGCTGCTGGCGCACCCGGACGAGGCGTCGGGCAACAAGCCCACCTCGCTGGGCCACGGCACGTTCCTGAGCTACCGGACCAAGACGGGCGAGACCAGGCTGCTCGCCGTCAGCGCCCTCAACCACGGTGCGTACAGCCGCTATGCGGACCCGGAGAAGGTCAAGGTCAAGGGCGGGCAGCGGAGCAGCGAGAAGAGCGCCACGTCGTACTCCCAGTCCGCCAGCCACCAGATCGGCGTGAACTCCGGGTTCGCGCCCGGCACCGGTACGTCCGGCATGTTCAGCGCCTCCGTCACCGGCGGCCTGAACCAGGCGTCGCACAGCACCGTGCACGCCTCCACCTCGACGGACACCCGCGGCGTGGGCTCGGAGGGCGACTCGCACACCTACGTCAACGATGTGCTCTACGAGGCCAGGACGTATGCGCTGGACGACCGGGGCGAGCGGGTGCCCACCGCGTCCCGGCCGGTGTACATCCCCGTCGGCAGCGGTTTCGAGTGGCGGGTGCCGGACGCCATGACGGCGAAGCAGCCCAAGGCCCCCACCGGGCTGCCGGACAGCTTCGTCATGCCGGTCGGCACCTACCCCGACCTGGTGTCGCCCGACCACCTCGTCATCTCGCAGGACTTCCTGGACTGGGCCCTGCAAGTCGCCGTCCAGCACGGCCAGATGACGCCGGACATGCCGGCGATGCAGGCCGTCCTCAGCGGTTTCGCCACCCACGCCATGCACGAGAAGCTGATCCCGACCATCCGGGGTGACGTGCAGGAACTGGTCGCCTTCGGGCAGCACGGCAAGGTCATCGGCGTGTTCCGCTACAGCGTCGAGATCGACCGCAGCAAGCCGGCGGAGCTGGTCGGGACGATCGCGCACGGTGAAAGCGACAACAAGGTCCAGAAGAACACCGCGGTCGGCAACGACCGCAGCCGGGCGGTCGCCAGCAACCTCTCGGTGACCGTCACCGCGGGACCTGCGGAGAACTCCGTCGTCCGCGCCCAGGCGGGCTTCACGGGCCAGGTGGGCACCGGCCGCACCGACACGCTGACGGTCTCCGACAAGGGGCAGGTGCAGTACGGCCTGTCGGACAAGTCGGCGCAGGGGCTCTACAAGCAGGCCCTGAAGATCAACGTCGAGTTCGTGCCCGGCTACAAAGCCTCCGGATTCGGGCCGCCCGACGAACTGATCGCGCACCAGGACACCCTCGTCCGGAGCTTCCCCGCCTCGGCGCTCCTGCGCACTCCCAAGGACTCCGCGCGGGCCTGGGCGGGCTGGGACGACAACCGGCTGATCAACCAGCGCGACGCATTGGCACTGTCGGGCTCGCGCGGCCAGGACAGCCCGAACGGGCCGCAGGTGCCGGATTTCATCGAGCCGCCGCGGCCGGTGGAACTGGCGCGGGACGCCCAGCTGTTGCTGAACTCGATGCACTACACGCGCATCAGCGCCGCGGTGGTCGCCTCCCAGGCGCCGTCCCGCATGCCCAGGCCCCGCCTGCGGCGGCGTGCCGTGTCGTCGCTGATCAAGGCGGCCGGTCTCGGCAAGGCGTCCCAGGCCCGTATGGGGCGGCACGACCGGATGATGAAGAGGTCGAAGACCGCCCCTGCACTGACCACCCACACGCCCTCGCCGCCCGCCACCACCGCGTCCCTGCGGGAGACCGACGGCACCCCTCAGACCTCGACCCCGCCGAACACGCCCGTCACACCTGCCACGCCCGCCACCCCCAGCGCGCCGCTCGTGGAGACCACGGACTCGCACGTCCGCGCCACCGGCGACACGCCGCAGGACCCGGTCGCCCAGCCGCCGTCGCCGGAGGAGACCCGCCCGCTTGCCCACCAGCTCCTCCACCAGACCGAGCAGGCACTGGCGCACCACACGAACCCCAAGGTGCGCCAGCTGGTCTCCACCGAGGCGACCGCCCTGCGCAGCACGCGGCACTACCTGCCGTACGCCGCCGATAAGGCCCTGCGCCGGGTGCTGAAGAACGCCGGCCTCACGGTGGGGCCCCCGGCGTACCCGACCCCCAAGGCCGGACAGCGCAGGGGCCTGCGCAACCAGAACAAGTTCCGGGCACGGCACGGGGCGACGGCGCTGGAGACGCAGGGCCCCAAGCTCCTGCGCGGGACGTTCGACAGCATCGGTGACCTGACCGCCGAGGCATCGGGCTCGACGGTGGTGCTCCGGCGCTCCGGATGGCTGCGCCGTCACACCGCCGCCCTGACCATGACCATGGAACTCTCCGGCCTCACCTACGCGGGCCTGCAGCCCGACACCACCACCGCCGGCAGCCTGTCCGGCGCCCGCAACATCTCCACCAGCACCGAGGGGCAGCTCAACTGGCAGGCGGGAGCCGGCGTCGACGTGGGCTTCAAGCCCGCCGCCGCCTCCAACCTCGCGATGGGCGGCGCCACCTTCACGTACGGCGAGAACTACGCCCGCAAGTCCGAGGCCGGCGTGGAGACCGGCACCGAATACGCCCTGGGGCCCGGCAAGGGCGTCCACGCCTACGTGGCCGAAGGTGTGCTGTCGCTGGAGGGAAAGCACCACGCCGAGCCGCGCTACCTGCTGCGGCTCGCCGCCGGGGAGATGTTCAACATCGACCCCAGCAAGATCGAACTGAGTGGGAACCCGGACGGCAACCTGATCGCCAAGGTCAAGGTCCACATCTTCCACCCCACCGCGCTGATGCCCGCCAACCTCCGGCTGCCGCGCCGCAACCCCACGCTGCCCGATGCACCCCGGAACGAGGCGCAGGACACCGGCAGCACCGCACTGTGGACGCCGCAGCAAGGCGTCACACAGCTGACGCCGCAGGAGGCCGAGGCCCTGGCCGCGGCCCCGCGGGTCCGCCACGACCGGGACGACGCCTTCCACTCCCACGTCCGCATCGGGCACGGGCCCTACGTCGCCGCCGTGGCAAAGGACGTGCTCGGGCAGCTCTCGGAGCACCTGAAGCAGAAGCTCGCCATCCGGGGCACCCAGGCACACACCGATCTGATGGCCCTCACCGAGCAGTTGGCGGCGCAGTTCGACGCCGCGGCGCACGGCGGACGCACCCTGGACCTGCTGCACTACCGCGACCGTGCGTTCCGCTTCGAGGCACAGCTGCGTCTCGAAGCACGGCCCCGGGGCCCGAAGGTCCGCGATATCGTCGACAGCAACCTCGACGCCAAGCACGCCGTCTCCAGCGCCCTCAGCGTCGGCACCGGGACCTCGCTGACCCGCACCGTCAACGCCCAGGCGCAGCTGACGTTCGGCACCGCCTTCAACGCCGGGGTGCCGGGGAAGGTCCAGGAGTCCCAGGGCTGGGGCGTCGTGTGGACCCTGTTCAACCGCGGCACCACGCACACCACATCCCACTCGCTCTCCATCGGCACGACCTTCACCGAAACCCGGTCCGGACGGATGGCGAGGGTGGACTTCGACGAGACCACCTGGATCGTGACCGGCGGAGTGAAGTCGCTGCGCTGGTTCGCCCCGGAACGCACCGGGTTCGGCGGCGCCACGGTGCCCGGCGACAAGACGACGGTCTACTCCCTGGACGACGCCCGCCGACTGGGCTGGGCGACCAACGGCCTGGACGAACTGCCCCAGAACACCCGGTGGTTGCCGCCGAAGGACCTGCCCTCGTTCGTCTCCGTACGGGGCGCGCTCGACGCAGGACCCGCACTGCGGGCCTTCGCCGGGCAACTGGGATCCAAGGCGGGCAAGGTGCTGCCCGACAGCAGCATGGGCCCCGCGGGAGCGCTGCGCGTCGAACTCGACACGCTGCTGACACCGGACTCCCTCAACAGCGGCCTGCACTACCAACTCGTACGCGAGGGTGTCCCGCTCAGCTCCGGCGTGTGGCTGCGACTGGTGCCAGGCCCCCTCACCCAGCGGCACACCCAGCACAACGTCTCGGTCGACGAGGACCGTTCGGTCTCCTTCACGCGGTCCCGTGCGGTCGCCGTGGCCGAGACCCACAGCCTCGGCGTGACCAGCACACAGACCGCGCTCACCCAGCCGAACACCACGGAGGGCAAGCCGCCCGGCAATGTCGTGGGCGTCGGCGTGCCGCTGACCGCGACCGGTACCGCCACCACCACCCGTACCCTCACCGTCACCGAAGCGGTCAGCACCACCCGCACCCTGTCGATCGGCGGCGGCTTCGTCGACTTCGGCGCCGACTACCAGATCGAGCTGACCCACACCGACGAGGACGGCCACGTCACCCAGGCGCGCGCGAACGCCGGCTCGCTGATCCAGATGCATCCGGAGCTGCTGCTGACGCCGGTCCGTGAGGAGGCGACCGGCGCGAAGCCGGATGTGCCCGCCGCCAAGCCGGATGTGTCCGCCCTCAAGTCGGATGCGTCCGCCACCAAGGGGACGACGCCCACGACCGAGGCGACGACGTCCGGCCGGCCGGTGGCCAAGCCCGTCTCCGACCCCGTCCCCGCCCCGGTTTCCGCCCCGGCCCCCGCCCCGCAGATCATCGAGCCCGTACCCTCCGGCACCTGGCAGGCCAGGAACGGCGCGCTGACGGGTGCACTGGCCCACCAGGACGTGGTGTTCCTCGACGCCCAGGGTGCGCACCACCTGCTGGCGAACGCCACCGCGGCACTGGACGCCGCCGCGGGCCAGGCCACCACCCTGTCCCGGCCGCCCCAGGGCCAGGAATCCGGGCCGTCCGTCTCCACCGAGCCCACCGCCGTCGGCGGCGGCAGCCTGACCAGGCCCCGCACCACGGCGGCCCGTCAACTCGCCCAGCAGAACAGCTCACTGGTACTGCGCGAGATGCTGTCGCAGGCGTTCGGCACGCACGGCTGGCAGCAGCCCACGCTGGAGGACAGCTCGGCTCTCGGCGCCGCCCGCGGCAACATCACCGTCCACGCGCGGGCGAAGACCGCCCGGCCCAAGATCCTCGCCGTCTTCGACGAGGTCACCCTCACCAGCGACGAGCGGATCACCGACACCACCCAGCACGCCGAGGGACTCACCGCCAGCTCCAGCCTCACCGGCGGCGCCTACCCCACCCACACCGTGCAGCCCACCACCGGCAACATGACCAGCCGCGGCACGGCGCCGGTCACCCAGGGCGGCGATGTCGCCACCACCCAGAGCGCCGTCAGCAACTCGGTCAACTCCGCGGTGTCGCCCAAGGCGGAGCGCCGCATCCTGGTCGAGGTGCCGCTGGACTTCCTCGTCGACGCCACCGTCACCAAGCACGGCCTGAAGTCGGCGTCCGACACCATCGGCAAGGCACTCGACAGCGCCAAGGCAACCCTCAGGCGCGGCGGCACACCAGCCACCGACGCCGCCACCGCCGAACTGCTCGGCCACGTCGTCGAGTCCGCCAAGGGCTCGGCCACCGCCGCCTTCTCCTCGGACAAGGTGGTGGCGCTGGTGCCCGAGCGGGTCCTGCGCGAGGCCGGCCTGCTCGACGACGACAACTTCCCCGAGTCCGTGGGGAAGGCGTACGACCTGGTCAAGGACCTGCGCGAGAAGGTCAAGGACACACAGGAGCTGTACGTGGGCGCCGAGAAGCGCGTCGAACGGTGCTACGAGGAGCTGTACGAGGTCATCCGCGAGGCCGGCCAGGCGCGCCGCGCGCAGCAGCAGACGTCCGCCGGGAGCGCGTCCGCCGGGAGCGCGTCCCACGAGAACGCGCCCACCCCGCCGCGCCCGGCCGAAGAGCTGGACAAGAGCGGCCGGTCCGCCGGAAGCCGCCTGTTCGAGTACACGGTCGAGCGGGTCGGCCTGCGCGCCGAGATCGAGCGCCTCAAGAAGGAAGTGGACAAGGCCCTCCGCAGCGCGGACGAACAGCGGGACTGGTACCTGGACAACGCGGGCCGCCCCGAAGCCCAGGGCAAGCCCGAGCCGTACACCTGGGACAAGGAGGAAGACACCACCCGCAGGCCGCTGGCGACCCCGGCCACCGATGACGACGCGGAGAGCCCGGCTCCGCTCCCCGCCCCGTACGAGGACCCGTCGGTAGGGGAGCTGGTGTCGCAGGCCGAGTCCTACGGCGGCATCTGGGCGGGCGGCGCCGTCCCGCCCGCCCACGCCGAACTGCGCGAGAAGATCATGGCCTGGGCGCTGGACCAGGAACTGCCCAAGAAGCGGCAGGAACTGCGCGAGGCACAGGACGACGCCGCCCGCGAGGGACAGACCGCCACCGACCGCAGGGCCGCCCAGCGCCTCGTCGTGCTGCGCCGCGCCGAGATCGCCTACCTCCGGCAGACCCGCGCCCGCGCCCAGGAGGCCGCGCAGCGCATCCGCGACGCCATCGCCGCGAAGCTGGCCGAGGCCGAAGCGGCCACCGGCCGGGGAGACACGGACGCCGAACTGCTGGCCGAGGCGGCCGAACGGCTCCGCAAGGGCGTCCCGGTGGAGACCACCGACGACCTGACCGGCCGGATCGCGGAGCAGCAGGCCAGGTTCAACGCGGCACGGAAGGCATTCGAGGAGCAGCCCGCGGGCTCCGAAGCCAGGACCAAGGCCGGGCAGGAGGCCGCCGAGCAGCTGGCGGCGCTCCAGAAGCTGCACCGCACCGCCCAACGCGAAGCGTCCGACGCCGAGTTCGCGGCAAGCCTGAAGCCTTCGTCGTTCCCCGAGCCGCCCCTGGTCAAGGACCGCGGCGATGACGAGCGCCTGGCCGCCGAAGAGCTGGCCGTCCTCGACAAGCCCGTGCAGTTCACGGCGGGCGAGACCGAGGGCAAGGACGACAGCCCCACCACCTACACGCACGACGACGGCACCGTCTACGACGTCCTGGACCCGCACGACGCCGCGAACCCGGACAGCACCAAGGGCGAGGGCCTGCCGCTCGCCCTGAACGCCGCGCTGACCAAGCTCGCCGACAAGGGCGTGGCGCTTCCCGTGGCGCCGCACCGCGGCACACCCGCCGAGATCGCGCAGCGCGTCCGGCAGGCGATGGCCGACCGCCTGCGGCAGGACGGCGAGGACCCCGACTCCTGGCTCAACGCCGCCAACGACACCGGCAACACCTGGCTCCAGCCGGAACCCGGCAGGGACCGCTTCACCCAGGCGGACCTCGACGAGGCAGGCATCACCCTGGACCCCAAGCACCAGCTCGAGTTCCACCAGGACGGCACCCTCCACACCAACGTCCGGCTGCCGCACGCCGCGCGGCTCAAACTCATCGCCCTCCAGATGGAACGCCCGGCCAACTCCCCGCTGCGCCACGGCACCATGGAGGACCGCGAGGACGCCGACCTCTACCTCGCGCCCCTGTACTTCGCCCGCGCCTACGGAGTCGAGGTCCACGTCGTACGCCCCGACGCCGGCGTCGAGGTCTTCCACCCGGCCGGACCCGACGGGCAACGCGACCTGACGCTCCCTCATGTCACCGTGGTCCTGGAGGGGGACACGGTCAAGGCCCTCATTCCGCGCGGCGGCGGATCGTCCGCCCCGACGACGGATGCGACGGACCAGCAGTCCCACTCCTCGCCCTCTTCGACGGCACCGGTCGGCACCCCGCCGCAGCAGTCCGTCACGGTGGACCCGCCCCACCCCGCAGGCCCCCCGTCCTTGGGGACCGAGTTGCCGGTCCCCGGGGACGGCTGGTGCCAGATCTCGTCACTCATCGTGAATGCGCCCCAACACGTCAGGCAGCAGCTCGACTTGACGCATCACCGCGAGGTGGATGAGCTGCTGAGCGACCCGGCAGCGGTGCGCCGCGCCGCGCAGGCGCCGGCCGGCGGCAACCGGACCGCGGGCGCCGTCTTCTCCCAGGCCGTTCGCCTCGCCCACCAGCACGTCCTGGACTTCCTCACCGGGGACCTCACGACCATGCCCGAGCGGTTGGCGTCCCGGCCAACCGCCCGGATGCACCGGACCACACACACGTCATCCGAAAGCCGGGAGGACCTTCTCCGGGAACTGGGCGAACGCATCCGCAGCACCGAGGAACTGCACCGCCTCAGGAGGGACTGGCTCCCCGCCTACGAGCGCAGGCTCCGCGGCCCGGCCTCGTCCGAGCAGGATCTCGATCAGATCCTGCGAGCGCTTGCGGAGAGCGACTTCCCCGAGGTCGACCTGAACCGCAGCGTGGCAGACCAGCTTGCCGCGATGGACACCGACACCCTCGAACTGTTCAGGCAGTACGCCTGGGAGCACGCATCCGGCTGGACCACCACGGAGTTCCAAGGACTGCTCGACACCGCCAAGGGCTGGCCGCACACCTATGCCCAGGAGCACTACGGAGAACAGCTCACGCCGCTGCTGGCCGAGGCGTTCGGCGTCAGCATCTACGTCAGCCGGCCGAACGGCACCATGCTGGAGACCCCACTGGGCCCGCCCGACGGCCCGCCGGTCATCTTCCGCTACAACGGCATCAACCACTACAACGGCGATACGGGCGACGGCAGTCGGAACCTCACCACTCCGTCAGCGCCGACGACGACCGAGCCTGCACCGACCGTCGTCGAGAACATCACGCAGCCGGAGGAACCGGCCTCGTCGAAGGAACCGGCCTCGCCGAAGGACGCCCCGCTCTCGGCGGGCGACGAGATCTTCGCGCTGCTCTCCGGGAAGAAGGAGACGCCCGAAGCCGACGCGACGTCCCCGGGGGAGGAGTCCGTCCAGAGCCCGGATGACGAGCCCGTTCACGCAACGGATGACGAGCCCGCCCGCACCTCCGATGACGACGAGGCCGAGAAGCGGCTGTCCGCGCTCTCGCGCAGGTCGGTGTCGGACGACGACCTCCAGTCCGATGACTCGCCGCTGGGGCGGCTGGCACGCAACCTCCAGGCCGATGACTCGCCGCTGGGGCGGTTGGCACGCAACCTCCAGGCGAAAGAGGTTGCGCAGGAACCGGTACAGGACACGGAAGACCCCGCTTCCGAGCCCGCCGCGCCTTCCGTCGTCCACACCGCACTCCCCGGTCAGGGCGCGACAACCCCCGGCGATGACACCCACTCCGTGCCGTTCGCCGAGGGCTCGAAGACGATCACCAGCCCGAAGCAGCACGCCGCCATCGACCGTGTGGCGGACCTCCTGATCGAGCAGGGGCTGCGTAACCTGCGCGCCGGCCTGCCGCTTCCCGAGGCCCAGGTGACCGGCTTCGGCAACGGCTCCCGGCTGCCGTTCGTGGACTCCGCGGACCAGGCGCGGCGCACCGGCCGGACGCGGGCCGCGCGTGCCGCGGAGATGCTGCGGACGAAGCTGGCGGAGCGGCTCGACGCGCTCGACCAGGGCGAAGGCCCCCGCCTGACGGCCGATGACTTCACCCTCACCCAGCGGGAACCGACGGCGCCCGACCGCGCCACCGACACCCCCCAGGACCGGCGCCGCGCCGAGATCACCATCATCCAACCGTCCGTGACACAGCCCGTGACACAGCCCGGGACGGAGCCGGCCGACGGCGACGACGCCACGACCGCGCCGGAGTCGGCACACACCGAGCCGACACACACCGAGCCGACGCACCCGGACCAGGATGCGCAGAGCGCCTTCCACGACGAGGACTCGCAGCTCCGGACCGTACGGACGGCGAAGCACGAGGCCGGGACCATCCGGCTGGGCGACGTGCGTCATGTGCCGATCACGGCCCCCGGCGGCCGGCGGATCGGTCGCCTGTTCCTGAGCGCGCGGGACATGGCGGCAGGCCGGCCGCTGCACACCGAAATCGACCTGACGAAACCGAAGTTCGCGCACTACGAACTGACCACCGCGGCCGACGGGACCGGTGCCGGGAAGAGCGGCCACGTGCCCGAAGACGGGCTTGAGCCGGTGGACTGGGACGTGACGCGCCCCCTGTATCTGGGCCTCCTGCACGGTGGGGCCGGCCGGGTCACGCTGATGACGGAGGACGGCGTCGATCACTCCGTAACGGGTGACACGCTCGGCGGCGAGGTACTGTCCCGCAGCCCGAGTTTCAGCAATCTCCAGCGGACCGCCAGGGAGTCGGCCCAGGTCCTGCTGTTCGCGTGCAACGCGGGCACCGTGGGCAAGTCCGGCCGTCTCCTCGCCCAGGAATTCGCGGACGAGACGGGTCTGACGGTGATCGCCCCCACCACGAAGGTGATGGTGGTCAACGGAGCGGCCGACTACACCTTCGCCCTCGCCTACGAGGCGGGAGGGGAGCGCGGCCGGTTCGTCACGTTCTTCCCGCAGCACGCACGCACCGGCGACGGCACCACCACCGGTTCCGGGCCTGCGCACAGCGACGCGTCCGGTGCGCTCACCACCCCGACGCCCGCAGGGGGTACGGCACAGCAGCCGGTCACGGAGCTGCCGGCCGCCGCAGGCACCGCAGGCGAACACCCCGAGTTCGCCGGACACCTGGCGACCTTCACGGCGCTCGGCGACCAACTGACCGCCGTCGCCCGGGGAAGCAACCTGCCGGCGTGGGACACATTCGTCACCGACTGGTCGGAACTGACCCTGCAACTGGCCACGCAGCTGACGCACCCGAGCCTCGCCGAGGGCGTGCGGAGCAACGACGGCGCGGTGGCCTGGGACGGCCCGGAGGAGCCCAGCGGGGAAGCCTTGCGGCGTACCCGGGACCTGGCGAAGTGGGCCCGCGCGCAGCTCGACGCGCTCTCCGCGCAGCTCGACGCGCTTCCGCAGGACCTCAGCTCGCTGGGGGCGAAGCCGTCCGACGTGCGGCAGAGCATGACCGAGCTGACCGGCTTCATCGACGAGCGGGTCCTGGCCTGGGATGAGCAGCTCGACGCATCCGAAGAGGCAGTGAGCCGGCACGCGTTCGGGGAATCGTCCGACGAGGAGCAGGACGCCGCCCAGCCGACCGGATCCTCCCAGGACGGCGAGGCGGAACCGCCCACGGGCAGTGGTGAGCGCTCCACCCCCCAGGACGACCCACCCTCCTACAAGGCGGCCCTGCACCAGACCGCCGAGTCCGCACCGTCGGCCGAGGGCACCGGCGTCGGGCCGGAGCCCGACCCCCTGCCCGTCTACCAGGAGCCACGCGCCTACTCCGAACAGGACGTCGCACGCTGGGCCAGGACGACGGGCCTGACCCGCGACCGCTTCCGGGAACTGGCCCGCTACGCGTGGTTCGATCCGGAGCAACTGAGCCAACTGCGCACCGACGTGGGCGTCCGGCAGACGGCGCACCTCGCCGACCTCAGCGAGTCCATCGGACGGATCCCGACGGACATCCCGCAGCTGGCCCGTGACCTGGGCATGCACAGCGTCAAGGACCTGTACCGCATCGCCAGGGGCCTGGGTGCCGACCCCCGCCATCTCGCCCAGGTCTTCCCGCATTCGTTGCGCGCGGTGAACGCGGAGGACCCGCTGCGGACCGCCGGGCACTTCCTGGACATGGTCCAGCGGCAGCTCGGCCGGTACGGCGCCACCCTCAGGGGCGGGCGGAACTCCGATGCCGCGTGGCTGATCGAGCTGGCGGGCCGCGCGTCGATGCCCTGGCCGGACGGCGACTCCACCGTCCACAGCAGCGACAGCCGTATCCCCCACGGAACGATGCGCTCCTTCCTGCACTACGTCGCCGGAGCGGACCGCTTGCGCCGGGCCGAAGAGGTCGTGGCGCACCTGCGTGACATGCACCCCAGCAGGCGGGACGACCTGCTCCTGAACTACCGGGACCGGGGGCTGCGGCAGGAACCGCCCACGTACGCGGAGGCGTCGGGCCCGCTCACGGAGGCGTCCGGCGACTCGGAGCGCCGGCTGCTGACCGACTGGGAGATCGCCGACCTCGCCGCCCGGTGGGACGTCGGGCTCCACACGCTCACCGCCCTGCGGCGGCAGGCGTGGTTCGACGCACGGCGGCTCGACCGGCTCGGGGTCGAACTCGGCGTGGGCGAGATGCACAACCTGGTCACCATGACCCGGCTCATCGGGCGGATGCCGACCGACATCACGGCGCTCGCCACCCGCCTCGGCATGCCCGTCCCCAAGGACCTGTACCGGGCGGCGCGGGACCTGCACGCCGATCCGCAGGACCTCGCCTTCCTCTTCCCCGGCCAACTGGGCGCGCTGCGCTCCGGCTCCGGCCATCCGTGGCAGCGCCCGCACCGGGACTTCGTACGCTTCGCCGAGCGCGAGCTGTCCCGCATCGGCGCGTCCGAACCGGCCGTCAGGCGCTGGCTGTTGAGCCTGGCCCGTACGGAGTCCATGCACTGGGACGGCTCCGCGCGGGCGGGCGACGACCCCGAGACGCTGCAGGGCTTCGTCCGCTTCGTCGGCGGCCCTGACGGGCTGCGCGAGCTGTACCGGCGCCGGGACATCGTGCTGCCGCAGCGGCTCACCGAATGGCGGGAGTGGTCGCCCCGCTACGAGAGCGACACACCGCCGCCGCCCTACACGGACCCCCTGCCGGGAGCGGACCCCACGCAGGACACCGGCACCGCCCCGCACGAGATGACGTTCTTCAGCGACGAGGACTCCGAGCCGGACACCACGGACCCAGGCCGCGACCGGTCGGGCGGGCTGACGCCGCTGAGCGAACACACCCAGCACAGCGAACACACCGAGGACGACGACGGGAACCGGGACGACACCGTCAGCCGCGTCAGCCGGGATGACGGCCGGTACGGGACAGGGCGATCCGAGTGGGTTCTGGACACCCCCGAAGGCGCCCCGATCCAGGAGGTCTTCTGGGACCTCGCCGATGAGTTGGGTATCCCGGCCGCCGTGGCGGACCTGATCGACGAATGGGAGGATCTGCCGGCGTCGGTGGACGTCCGCGACCTGCTGACGGCCGCGAGCGCGTGGCGGCTCGACACCGACGGAATGCGCGTCGTCCTCGAATACGCGACGGCGTGGGGGCGGCTGCCGGGCGCCGTCACCGACCTGGCCGGGACGCTGGGCGTCCCTCTCCCCGACGTCATCAAGACGGCGAACCTGCTCCGGGTGCCGACGGAGCATCTGGTGTCGCTCGCGGGCGAGTTGACGTGGGCAGGCGAGCTCCGGCCCGACGAGCGGTCCGTCGTGCCCGCGCACGCGCTGCGCAGCAGGCTGGCGCTGATCGGTTTCGAGCCACGAGACCTCGCGTGGTTCGCGGGCGCGGGGGATCTGGGCCTGGCCGACCTGGACGCGTTCCGCCGCCACCTGGAAGCCCGGGGCTCATCGCTCGCGGAGCTGCGGGAGGCCCTGGCGGACGAGGCCGGGCGGCAGGTGGCGCAGTGGCTGCGGGACCGGGAGGCGAACCCCGAGGGGACCGGCGTCCAGCAGCAGCGGGCGCAGGACCGGGCGGCGAACGCCGGGGGCACCGGTGTCCAGCAGCAGTTGGCGGACACCGTGTTCGGCGGTCGCGGGCCGGCCACCACCGCGCAGGCCGCAGCGGCCGTGCTGGACATCGGCATCCTCGACCTCAGGCAGCTCTTCCAGGGCGACCTGGACATGCTGCACGCCGACCGTGCGCGGTCGGGCGCCAACTGGACGCCGACGGACGCCTGGACAGCCAACATGCGGCGGACCATCGAGCGGCTACGGCTCCAGGGGCCCGCCGACCGCGCCGCCTTCGCCTACCTCACCGACCGGTTGCCTTCGCTGTTCGCCGCGCCCGCACACCAGGACGCAGAGGCCGGAACCCAGCACCTCGGCACCTCCACCTACAGCGCGGCGGACAGCTTCCTGCGGGCGTTCGTCCCCTCGGACCACACGCTGGACGGCGACACCTCCTGGAGCCCCCGACCGCCGTCGCTCGCCACCCTGCGCGACGACCCGGTCTGGGCCGTCCTCCACCACACCGTCTTCAGGACTCTCGGAGGGCACCCGCAGCTGCGCACGACCGCCCACCTCGGTGAACTGGCCGACATCCTCTTCCTGATGGTGCGGCGCGATACACCGAACGATGTCTGGGCGCAGCTGGCGGCACGGGGCACACACGGCCGGTGGGAATACACCCGCGACTGGCTGGCCGGCCACAACCTCGCCCGGATGGTGGAGAGGTGGGCCGCCATCCACGAGACGCCGGCTCAGGAAACCGACCCGGGTGCCGACGTGGTCCTGGACCCCGAGGTCCGCGCCGATCTGGACGGCGCCCGCCTGCCCTCCTACGAGGAACACGAGCCGGACGGCGACACCCAGCCGCTGCCGCCGTCCGAAGAGCCGGAGCAGCACGTGGCCGGCTCCGGGCCCGCCGATGACGAGTCCGCGGAAGCGGACCGGTTGTCCCTCGTCGAGGAAGGCGAAGAGCCCCCGCCCTACCCGGTTCCTGCCACACCGGCCCCGGAGCCGGTGCGCCGGTGGGCGTCCCGCACCTGGGACGTACCGGAATCCCGGCTGCGTACCTTCACCGCCGATGACATCGGGCGGCTGGAGGACCTGCGCACGGGCCTCGGCCGCGGCGTCCAGCGGATGCGGAACCTGCTGGACGTGGTCCAGGGGATGCCCGATGTGCCGTCCCTGACCGACCTGCGGGCCGCGGCGGGCCGCCTGGGTCTGACCGACCCCAAGAACCTCTACCGGGTGCTCAAGCAGCACCCGATGTCCCTGGAAACCCTGCGCACACTCGGGGAGCGGCACGACCTGACCGCGGTCTTCCAGCCGCTCAACAGGGCGTCGGCGCTGCAGCGCACCTCCGTCGCCGACCGGGTGGCGACCCAACTCGCCACCCTGCACGCCACGTTGCCCGACACCCCGACGCCGCCCCCGGCCGGCCTCCACGACGTTCCCCCCACCGCCGCATCCGATGCCGCCGCCCACGTCGCACCCGAGCCGAGCCAGGACGACGTGACGCCGCAGCACGTACCGGACGCGCACGTACCGGACGAGCATGTACCGGACGAAAATGCTCCGGACGAGCCCGTGCAGCCCGCCGACGGCGAACAGCAGGTGACCGACGCGCCGACGCATGACGTCGCCCCGCCGGCCTGGTCCGAGTCCCTGATCCACTGGTCCCTCCGGCCCGAGCCGGAGACGCCGGAGGCGATGGCCCGGCACGAACAGGACGCCAGGGAACACTTCCTGACGACGTTCGGGCTGCCCGACAACGAGCACAGCATCCGCACCGTGGAGCACGCCGCATCCCTGGTGGGGGCCAACACCCCCGTCGAACGCGCGTGGCTGTACCGGTTCCTGGCCGACCCCGGCATGGCCGGTCCGACGCCGCAGACACAGGTGTGGCAGAACAGGTGGTACGCGCCGTCGCAGGTCATCTGGGCCCTGATCTGGGCGGCCTCCGAGGAGCGTTTCGGAAACCGGTGGCCGCGGAGCGGTGTGCAGACGCTGCGCGAGGGCGACTTCGCGGAAGCGCTGGAAAGGTTCGACGACCTGGTCCAGGAATTCGGGCGGGGCGACGACGTCGTTCAGGACATCCACCCCGTCTCCACGGGGAGTGCCGGCATTCTGGACGGATTCCGGTACTCGGCCTGGTACGCGGACGCGCTGGCTGAGAGGAGTGCGATCCGAGCCTTCGGGCGAGCCTTCGGTGTGCCGGGCGACTGGCCGATCGAGGGCCTGCTCAGGGACTCCGCCGCACTCGTCGGAGCGCTGAACGAGGACAGCCGCGCCCGGCTCTACCGGCTGGCCATCGAGGCGGCCCGTCCCCACCCCGGCCACGGGCGGATACTCCCCGGTGATCTCCTGCGGCTCCTCCGCTGGTCCGACGACCGGGCCGAGGGCGATGCCCTCCCCGGTGGCAACGCCTTGGCCACGCTGCGCGACATGGAGCTGGGCGAGGCCGTGGATGCCCTCCACGGTCTGGCCGCGGACTATGAGCTTCAGCACGAACCGCCCCTGAGGGACACGTCGGACGGGCCGCTCGACGAACAGCTCGTGCTGCACGGCATCGGCGCGTGGACCCTGGGGCAGCTGGCCATGGACGGGGCGGAGCACGCGCGATGGGACGAGGCCGGCGTGACCGTGCCCCAGGCGATCGGCTTCCTCCGCGACCTGAACGCGGCCCAGCCGGGCGGCTACCAGGCGGGCACTGCCGACCTGAGGAGTCTGCTCGGCAGCATCCAGGCGCTGGGGCACATCCCGTACCAGCAGATCCAGGGCCTGGCGCACGCGGCAGGGTTGCCGCAGTCGCTCGGTCCGCTCCTGTACCGGCAGAGCGGCAACTTCGGGATCCAGCCTGAAGAGTTCTCGCTGATGCGGGTGTTCCGCGCCCCGTACAGGGAGATGGTGCGGCGCGGCGAGAGCCCTCAGGACTGGGACGGCGGCATCGACGCGCTGCTCGCGGACAGCGGCGCCGATCTGGAGATGCTGACCGATGCCCTGCGCAACCCGTCGGACGACGAAGAGCAGCAGAACTTCCGTATGGCGGGCCGGCGGGATGAGCTGGCCTACCTCCAGGGACTTCTGCGCACCCTGCACGCCGCCGGCGCGAGCCTCGCCGAGCTCCCGGCGCTGGGCGCGTACCTGAACCAGACCCCTGTGCGGTCCGGGCGGACGGGAGGGCTTCCCTACGCGGAGCTGAGCCGGGGCCGGCGACGCCGGTTGTGGCGCTTCCGCTTCAACGAGCCGCTGACTCCCGAAGCGGTCAGCGCCTGGCGCGCCGGGCAACTGGGCCTCGAAGTGGAGCAATTCACGTCGCTGGGCGCACAGCCGTGGTTCGACACGGCCGAGCTGATGGAGATGTCGCGCGGCCGGGACACGGACTCGGGTGAGGGGGCGGAGTCAGGGCTCGGCCTCCACATGAGTGCCGAACTGCCCCCGCAGCAACTGGCGAATCTGGCCTATCAGATCCAGGGCATGCCGTACGCACTCCGCGAGGTGGCCCGCGACGTCGAGATGGACCCGCGCTCCCTGCTGCGCAGCCTCGTCGATGGCGGCACGGGTGCCCGGCGTGCGCTGGCGCGTCACTACTTGTTGTGGTCCGACGCCGCTGAGGACGCGGGGATCGATGCGCAGGAGGCCGCGCGCCGCCGCGAGCGCACCGACACCGCCCTGGACCGGTTGAGTCGGGTGCTTTTGGCGGGCGGGCCGCGCGCCGCCATCCGGGAGGCGGCCGAACTGTCACAGCGCACACGCCGGGCAGCGGCCGAGCCCGTGGGCGTGCAGGACCCCGCCCCCGAGCCCGCCCCGGACACGGAAACGGCCCCGACCGCGAACACGGACACGGACACGGACACGGCCCCGACCGCGAACACGGCCACGGACACGCAGTCCGAAGCGGGATCCGTCCCCGACGGCCCGCTGCGGCTCCGGGGCGGCGCCGCCCCGGAGGCATGGTGGAACGACGACGCCGACTCCTACCCCGAGACCGACGACGTCTCCGAGGCCGGCAGCCTCGCCCCCGCCGAGAACGTGGACGCCGTGCACGAGGACGCGGCGCATCAGCCACACACCGTCGAGGAGCTGGCCGACCGGATCGGAATCGATGCCGAAGAGGCCGAGGAACTGGTCCGGTTCACCGACGCGCAAGGGAAGGTGGCTGCGCTGGCATTCCTCGATCCGCAGCGGCTCGGCGACCTGGTGCGGCGCTTCGGCGGGGTGCACGCGGCGGTACAGGTTCTGTCGCATCTGAAGTACCACGGCCTGCCGTCCGTCGGCGATCTCGCCTGGTTCCGAGACCTGACGGCGCGTGCGACGGGGCCGCAGGCCATCGCGTTCACCCGCTTCGTGGCTTCGGTACGTGACGTCGGGGAGGCGCCGGGCAGCCGGACGGCGCCGGACCACGGGGCGTTCCGCGACATCATGACGGGGTGGCGCAGGGCCATGGACGGAGAGCGTGCGCTGCCGGACACCGTGGACGTCGCCGGGCTGCTGGCCTTCGCGCAGGAGCAGCGGCTGGACAGGAACCAGACGGCGGCCCTGGTCCGGCACGTCGCCGAGGCAGGGCAGCTGTCCGTGGCCTTGACCGGCCTGGTCACGGACTGGCGGGTGCGCCCGTCGGACGTCATCGAGCTGGCGGAAGCCCTGGACATCACGCCGGAACAACTGGCCGTACTGTCGGGCGAGTTGTCCTGGCTCGGCGATGCCGACGCGCACCAACGCGTCGAGCTCGGCGCGTACCGGCTGCGCGACCGGCTGGCACAGGTGGGCCTCGAACCGCACGATCTCGGCCCGTTCGCCGACCGTGGAGAGCGGCTGGAGCTGAACGACCTGGTGGACTCCGGCGCCCGGGTGCCGGCCGGCGTCGACGCAGAGTTCCACACGACCGTGCAGGCGGCATCGAGGGCCATCGGCGTGGACGCACGGGACCTGAACCGCCTCTTCGCCCGGGAGGTGCGGGAACTGCACCGGGGGCGCGGCGAGGTCAACGCGCTCCAGGACAGCGCCTGGACGCCCCCGGGCCGGTGGACCGACGCGATGAACGTGCGACTGCGGGTACTCGGGCTGCGGGGGACTGCCGACTGGGTGGCGCTGTCCCGGCTGGCGGACCGGTTCCGGCCGCTGACGCAGCCCACCTGGGGAACCGGGGACGAGGCCCCTGGCGGCGCCCCTGACCAGGCGGCACGGAGCGGCGCACAAGCACAGCTGGGCGCCGTCCGCTACCTGCGGACCGATCAGTTCCTGCGCCCGTTCGGCACGTCGGTGCGTGAGCTGATGCACGCATCGCCCGCCACCGTCGACCTCTACGACGCGATCTTCCGCGCACTGGAACCCAGGCCCGCACTCCGCACCGACTTCCGCGCCCTGGAGAACCTGCGCCCCCTGCTGCTGGACCGGACACGGGACGGCGCCATGACGCCGCAGCACGCCCACGACGCGGTGACGGCCTGGCTGAACGAGTGGCCGACGACACCACCGCAGACCCCGGCGGCCCCGGCCACCGACACGGCCCCGACAGGCCGGACCCCCCTGACCGACGACGACCTGCCCAGCTACGACGACGCCACCTCCCAGCCGGAGAACAGCGAAACCCCGCCCGCGTACGAGGCGTCGCGCCGCGCGGCGGACGAGGCACTGCACCTGCGGGCGGCGGAGATCCAGCGCACCCACCGGCCCCTGATGGACGGCTTCACCCCCGAGGAGACCCTCCGCCTCGACACTCTGTACACCCGGCTCGGCGTCCAGCGGATGCAGCACCTGGTGCACCTCGCCCGGGTCACCGGAGAGGTACCGACCTACGAGGCGTACGAGCAGCAGGCCCGCGCGCTGGGGGTGACGCCCAAGGACCTCTACCGGGTGCTCAAGCAGTTCCCGGTGCGGTTGGACGTGCTGCCCCTGCTCGCCGAGCCGCAGGAACTTGCGGACATCTTCCGGCCGCTCGCCGGCCCGCAGTCGGTGCGGCACGGCCGAAGGATCACCCAAGTGGCCGACACGTTGCGGCAGTTGGCCACCCATGCCCCTGTGCGTTCCGGCATCCACTGGTCGCTCCAGCCCCAGCTGCTGGCCGACGAGACGGCGGCGCTCCAGCACTTCCGATCCGTGTTCGGCCTGGGCGACGGCCCGGAGACCGAGTCCCTGCTGCGGGACGCGGCCCACCTGCTGGGCGCCCGTACGCCGCAGGGCCGGGCATGGTTGTACCGCCTGGTGTCGGACAGCGCGTTCACCGGGCCCGGCGATCTGTCGGCACGCGACTGGACCGGCCGCTGGATGGCGCCCCCGCACGTCTTCGAGCTCATGGCGTACACCGCCCTACGGCCCATCGGGCACTCCTTCGCCGAGCTGCGGGAGATGGACTTCCTCGGCGTACTGGACGCGCTCGACGGTGTGGCCGTCGAATTCGAGCTGGGCGAGCGGATGGAGGGCCGGCCGACTCCGGTGCAGCAGCACTACCCGGTGGGTCCGGGCGGCGCCGAGGTGGTATCGGCCTTGCGGCGTTGGGTCGCCGAGACGACGGAGCTGCCGGGCGCCGAGCCGGACGCGAACTCGGAGTCCCGGGAACTGTTCCTCGCGCAGGCGCACACCTTCGCCCAGGACATCGGTGTGGGGCCAGAGGAGGAGAGGCGGCTCCATGACCTCGGCACGACGGATGGGTGGCTGCCCGAGCGGGAGATCAGAGCCGCAGCAGCCGCGGTGGACCTGCCCCCGGCCCACGGCCCGACGCTCTACGCTCTCGCCCGTGCGCTGGACCTGACCGAGGACCAATACCACCTGCTCCGGGGCCTGCGTATCAACCTGCTGGACCACTTGGCTGCGGGGCAGTCGTCGGGCAGGTGGCAGGAGGACAGCCTTGAGCCTCTGCTGGAGGACGCCGGGATCGAGATGAACCAGCTTCTCCTCGGACGGCCGCGTGAGCTGGCCTACGCGCGGGGACTGCTCACCACGCTGAACACCCTCGACCTCGACATCGGTGAACTGTCCCACCTGGGCCGGCACTTGACGGACCTCTCCTTCGTCGGCGGGCAGCTCGGTCTGGCCTCCTACCGCGACGGCACCCCCGCCGAGCACCGCAGCCTGTGGCAGTACCTCGGCGCCGGTGAGGAAACGGCGCGGGACCTGGTCCACGCCTGGCGCTCGGAGCAACTGGGCGTGGACACCGACCGCTACGCCGATCTGGCCGCACAGCCGTGGTTCGACGCCCCGGCCATGACCCGCCTCACCCGCGAGCTGCGCCTGCAGGGAGATGCGGCCTCGCAGCTCACAGACCTGGCCGAGTCCCTGCGGATGGTGCCCCGCGGACTTGTCGGCATCGCGGCCGGAGAGCGTGCGGAGCCGGCGGACATGATGATCGCCGGACTGCTGGAGGGCGGTGCCGGGGCACGGGCCCGGATGGCATCGGCGGTGCTGCGCTGGCCGCCCGTGATCGGCACCGACGAGGAGTCGCCGACGGTACGGCAGCGCCGGGAGGCGACCAGGAACGCGCTGAAGGAGGTGGAGTCCGCGCTGTTCAGGTCGGGCCCCGACATGGCGGCGCAGGTCGCCGCCCGGCTGTCCGAAGCGGAGCGGGAACGGGAGCTGGCCGCCCTGCCGGAGGACCAGCGGGAGGACGTCAGGCCGTGGATCGGCACGGAGCCGGAGCGGCTGAGCCGCCGGGTGGGCGGAGGGCCGCTGCGGGGCTGGCGCCACACCACATTCCGGCCGTCGAACGAGTCCGGTCCGCCCGCGGCTTCGGGTTCGGGCCGCACGTCGCAAGCGGGCCCGTCGGGTACCCGTCCGGGCTCCGGCCCGCACGACGAGACCGTGCTGCACGAGGCCGGGCAGGTGTCGCTCTCCGGGCCCGCTACGGTGCCGCCGGGGGAGTTGACGCACCGGCAGCTCGTCGAAGCCGTCCGGAGCTACCTGGTGCGGTGGGGCAAGAGCGCCCAGCGCACGGTGTCGGCCGCGCGCCTGGAGGAGGGCCGGGCTTACCTGGCCGAGCTGGATGAAGCCGTGCGGGCAGGAGCCGCGCCCGAGAGCCTGCGGACGGAACTGCTGGAGGCTCTGGGCGACGCCGATGCGGCGCGGCCCGGTGCCCGGCCCTCGCTGCCGGCGGCCGGTGCCGGTGGGCGGGAGCGGATTGTCATGGATCTGGGGTTGCCGCGTCGGGTCGACGCCCCCAGGACAACCGCTGCCCCAGCACTTGTGGCTGACGTGACAAAAATCCACGGTGCGGGACACCCGATGACCGAGGCGGTGACCAGCTTCCTGGACAGTCAACGGCGCACCAGTCACCAGCGGCCGCAGTCGGTGAGGACGCGAGACAACAACGCGAAGGGGCTCAGGCGGTGGTGGGAGAAGGCACGGAACGACCTCGGGGAGCTGCACGGCTCCCCGGATGAGCAGATGCAGCGCTTCGTTGCGCACCTGGAGGTCGCGAAGGCGGCAAGGTCCGGGGGCCCCGAAGACTTCGGTGCGGTTCCCGGGTACGTACGCGCAGTGGTCCGGGCATTCCACAGCCACCTCACCGGTGGCCGCCGCCCGCCGATGCAGCGTGTGCAGCACATGCTGGAGCAGCGCTACGCCAACGACCCCTTGGCCCGTGTGGTGCCCCACTGGCTCGCAAGCCGGTTCGCCCCTGAGACGCAGTCGGCGTACGCGCTGGCGTTCCTCCGCTGGGAGGAGTACCTGCACCAGCGTGGCCGCCATCCGCTGACCGAGACGGTCCAGCCGTCCCAGGATGAGGAGTTCGACCGCTTTCTGCGGAGACTCCGTACCCCCGAGCTGTCGCGCGACGTCCGCGCGTTGCTGCGGTCCAGGGCCGACGAATTCTTCCTGACCTTCGCCCGGCCCCACCCGGAGCGGCCCGGAGCCGACCAGCAGTCTCCGGACACCCGGCCGGACGACGATGAGGTGCCGATGGAGTTGATTCGGGAGGCGTATGCCGAGCTGGGTGAGGGGCAGTTGGGGGATGCCGTTGGTGGGGGTGGTGCCGGCGATGAGGTGCCGATGGAGTTGATTCGGGAGGCGTATGCCGAGCTGAGCGAGGAGCAGGAGGGAGTGGGCACCAGCTGGTCCGCGGCCGACGAGGAACGTGAGTGGGCCCATGCGTACCTGTGGGCGCTGCTGCCCCAGGAGCTGAACGGGATGGGCTTCACGGGGCCAGGGCTGGGCGAGGCCGTGACCCGGTGGCTGGGCAGCGCGGCGGCGCGGGCGCAGGCGTGGGACTGGATCGATGCCGAGAACCCCTTGGGCTCCGCGCTGTTGGGACTTGTCGACGACGCGTTGTCGGACCAGCCGCGACATCAGGAGCAGGCGTACCTGTGGACCGATGAGGAGGCGGTCCGTGGCTTCGTCCCCGGGGCTCAGATCTCCCTGGGGAGCCTGCTGGCGATGTCCCCGCGGTCCCTGCCGCCGCAGGACTGGCAGAACGTGGAGTTGTGCATCGGCAGCGCAGCGGGCGCGCGCCGCGTCCCCGGCGACTGGCAGCAGTTCGCCGAGGAATTCCCCGCGGGCGCCGTGCTGCTGCCGATGCCGCCTCCCTTCCAGGTGGTGGCCCAGGAGGAGCTGCCCGGCGGCCGGAGGCGGCTGTATCTGCTGCCGCTCTCACCGGCGGCGGGCCCATCGGCCACGCAGGGCTTCCCGGATCACGCGGACTTCGATCCCAGTGGAGGAAGGGGAGACAGCGCCCCTCAGCTGTCCTTCGGGGCGGCTGGGTACCCGTCGCAGCAGCAGGGCGCCGGTCCCGGCATGGCCGGTGAACGGCAGCTGGATCCGCGCCCGGCGGCGACCGGCGACGAGCCGCCTGCGCCGCAGGCCATGGAAGGGGCCCCGACCGGGCTGCCGCCCGGTACCGACGTCCACGCCATGGAGTCCGATGACGCCTTCATGCAAGGGCTCCTGGAGGCCGACACCGGGACGTGGCAGGGCCAGGACCCGCTGAGCCAGTGGCTCACGCCGTTGGATCCGACGACGGCCGCCGGTGGAGGACAGGGCCTCGGCCACTCGGCTGACGCCTTTTCGGCCCCGCCGGTCGACCTCATGGAGCTCCAGATCGAGGCGTCGGGGATCCTGCGGTGGCCGTCGGTGCTGGACGCGGCCCATACCGGCCACCGGGACCTGACGCAGTGGGCGCTGGACGAAGTGAAGACGGCGCTGATCACCGAAGGGCGGGATGCCGCCCACGCCGTCGCCGTCCACGTGTCGCAGCAGGCGCGGGAGGCGGGCCACACCTGGATCGGCACGGAGGAGGAGCGGCTGCGGCGCGTATCGGGCGCCGGGCCGATCCGGCGGAAGGGCGCAGTGGCGCAAAGTGGCGGACAGGTCGAGGCGTCGGGTTCGGGCCGGACGCCGTCGTCGGTACAGGTGCCGGACTCCTCTTACGCGCCGGAGCCCATGACCGGGCAGCAAGCCGCACAGCTCATCGACGCCGTCCAGGGCTACCTGCGGTCGTGGAGCAAGAGCACCCGGGGTGCGGTGGCGCCGCTCGCGCATCGGGAGGAAGGCTGGGCGCACCTGGTGCAGCTCGATGAGGCCGCGCGGGCAGGCCACGCCGACGCGGAGCTGCCGCGTCGGCAACTGCTGGCGGCGCTGGAGGAGATGGAGCAGGTCGGCGCCGGAAAGTCGAGGGCCGAGAGCAGGCTGCCGGGACTGTCCGCCGGTGAGACGGAATGGGCGGCCTGGAGCCGGGAGCTGACGGCTCTCGTCCACCGGCTGGAGACCGATCCCAGCACGGGCAGGACGCGGACCCGCCTGGTCAACCTGGCTCGGAGCTACCGCCGGGACCTGTGGCAGGAGGCGACCGGCCGGCACTTCGCGGCGGGGGCCCAGGCCGAGGTGACCCGGCGGCTGAACCAGGCGCTCGCCGTGGCCGAGCAGGCCGGGCCCCCGCAGCCACCGGCCCCCGGCACCGCAGGACCGGCCGGGGACGAGCACTCCTCCGTGCCCCGCGCGGTCGCGGACCTGATGCGCGAGATGCATCACGCGCACGGCGAGACCCACCCCTTCGTCGTGGAAATGGGCAACTGGCTCAACCAGAGGCAGCTCGCCGAGCGCACCCGGGCGTCCTACGCCCTCGACATCAGGCCCTGGTGGGACCAGGCGCGCACTGCTGCGGGGGAGCCGCAGGTCTCGCCCGCTGAACAACTGCGGGTATTCGTAGGGAATCTGGAGGCCGTGGTGGGCCTTCTCAAGAACCCGGGCCAGGACGGCTCAGCCCTGTCCGCATTCGCCGCGGGCCTGCCCCGCCGGCAGGCCAACGCGATCAGGTCCCTCCACACGTACCTGGCCCACGCCGGTCACATCGATGCGCCCGTCACCCCCGTCCGCCGGACGACCGCCGAGGACCGGCCCGCTCCGGGCAGCGATCCCCGCTCGACCGTCGGCCGGCTGCGGCGGACCCTGGCAGAGCTCTATCCCGGCGACCCGCTGAACCGCGCGGTGCCGGCCTGGCTGTCGTCCGATGGCAGCAAACCGGCGGCGCTGGCGAACCTGGCGAGGGCGTTCCTCCAGTGGGACGAGTATCTGCGTGCACAGGGGCGGCACCCGATGCACGAGGACCTGCTCCCGTCCCTGGACGACGCCTACGACCTTCACCTTCAGCACCTGCGAGGGGACGACGGTCTGCCGCTGAACCTCGCCGACACCACCCGCGAGTACCTGCGCCGGCGGGCCGACAAGTTCGTGCTGTACCGGTTGGACCACCCTGAACTGAGGGAGCCGCAGCCGGTGAGCACCGGCCAGGATCCGGACAACGACGCGACTGCCGCCCTGGACGCGGGGCCTGCGGGCACGTCCCGCGTCCCCGGTTCGGTTGCCCGGCTGATCCGCGAGTGGGACGAAGCACTCGGCTCCGGTCACCCCCTCGCCTCGGCCATGGGCAACTGGCTCACCGACCCGGAATTCGCCGTCGCCACCCGCGAGGTCCACGCTTCCGAGATCCGCGCGTGGTGGGAGCAGGCACGTACCGCGAACCTGGACCCGCAGCTCGGCCCCGACGAGCAGACGGCCGGAATCCTGCGGAACCTGGTGGCCGTGGCAGGGCCCGCGGATCGCCGTACCCAGGACGCTGCCGCACCGCTGAGGCCCCAGCAGAAGAGCGCAGCCCGCTCCCTCTACCGGCACCTGGTCCGGCAGGGCGTCATCAGCGAGCCGCCGCCCGCCCCCCGCCCGCGGAAGCGGAAGCCGATCGAGGGCGGCGGCGTCCATACGGACGTCACGGCGGACGAGGCGCTGGAGCGGCTGGCCGCCTGGCACGGCGCACCCCTGGCCGAAGCGGCGCGGGCGTGGCTGGCGGCGGCGGACGAACGCGGCACGGCGCCGCGCGATGACCTGGCGCGGGCGCTGCTTCAGTGGGGCGAGTACCTCCGCGCACGCGGCAGGAACCCGCTGACCGAGACGGCCCCGCCGTCGGCCGACATCGACTACGACACATTCCTCTGCACGGTCCAGGGCGACAACGGCCTCGTCCTGCGGGTGGGTGCGCGCAGGCGCCTGCGCGCCGACGCGGACGATTTCTTCGAGCACCGGCCGCGTGCGGACGACGTGCCGGCGGACGACGTGCCGATGGACCTGATCGCCGCCGAGTACGAGCAGGTGCAGGCCGACGCGGGACACACGGGGACCGATGCCGGTGTGCCAGAGGCGCTGTGGCAGTGGCTGCCCGGGGAACTGGTCGTTTCGGTGACCTTGGGCGCCGATCCCGGCGAGGTCCTGGCGCGGTGGCTGGGCAGTGCGGCCGCGCGGAACCAGGCGCAGACGGTGCTCGGCGGGGAAAACCCGGTGGGCCGCGCGCTGTTGGATCTTCTCCACGACACCGCGTCCGCCCTGCCGGCACACACGGAGCCGGTGTTCGCGTGGTCCGACGAGGTCATGGCCGAGCACCACACGATCGGCTCGCACCTCGATCTCGGACCGCTGCTGGTGGGATCCACGGCCTCGCTGCCCCCGCGCGCCGAGCAGACCGTCGAATGGCACATCGAGGGGGCGAACGGCAGCCGCCTGCCTGGGGATTGGCCCGAGTACCACGACGAATTCCCCGCAGGGGCCGTGATGTTGAGGCCGGCATCGGCGTTCCGGATCGAGCGGGTGGAAGACCTCGGATCCGGCCGCACGCGCCTGTATCTGCGCCCGGACACAGCGGGGGAGGACCGGCCCACCACCCAGGGCTTCCTGGACGACGCGGGCTTCGGCCCCTACGGCTGGCCTGGCGGCTCCGGGCCGGGCCAGGACTCCGGCGTGCGGTACAGCGCGGCCTCGGTGCGGCAGCAGGCAGGCCGCACGCCGACGGCTGCCGAGCCGGGCACGGACACCTCCACCCGGACCCCGGCCTTCCCGCTCGACGCCGAGCTGGACCCCCGGCCGACCCCGGTCGAACGGGCCGCAGGCGACCTCCGCAGGTCGCGGCAGGCCCTGCGGCTGCTGCGCACGCACTACGCGACGTGGGAGCAGTCGCAGCAGCCGGAGGACGGCAGGACCCGGCACCCGCTGCTGGCCGACGGGCCCGAGCAGTCCTACCACCTCCGCAAGCGCGGGCTCGACGCCTTCCTGGAGCAACACCTGCCGCTCATCGAGGCGTTGGGGGAGGCGGACCGGACGATTGCCGTCCGCCGCTTCATGACCGGGACCGTCGAGCCCTGGACGCACGACGAGAGCGCGCTCGACGCCCCGGCCGCCGGTCCGGCAGGCGCGGTGCCGGGCCCGGCCACCGGCGAACACCCCGTCAGCGCCGAGCTGCGCACCCTGTGCCGTACCAGGAAGGCGCCCAAGGCGATGTCGGACAGGGTGGCGCGCGCCTGGCCGGAGATCGGCGACGCCTACCGGCAGACCGCCGCCGCCGACGGCCGCTGGCAGACGGTCGGCGCCCGCGTATCGGAAACCGTCCGCCAGTACCTGAGGCTGGCCTGGTCCGATGGCGACGGCATCGGCCGGATCCTGCCCGTGGACGTCCTCGCCAAGTCGCTCCTCCTCGACCGTCTGCCGCTGCGCGACGGCAACGGTCCGGTCCGGCTGCTGCCCGCCGCCGAGCTGTTCCACCGCTACGGCGACATCTTCCGCGGGCCGGACGAGGTGCTCATCGCCCGTGCGGCCGCCGAGTCGCGTGACGCCTTCCACATGTACTTCACCGGCCGGATCCCCGCGGAGTGGCTCGGCGACCACATCGCGCAGGTCGCGATCCGGCTGGGCGACCGGGGCGAAGGCACCCCCGTCGAGCTGTCGGACTCCATGGTGGACGCAGTGCGCGTGCTCTTCGCCGAACTGCACCAGTACTACCAGGCCGGGGCCTCGCTCCCGTACGTGGCGGGGGAGCGGTTCCCCGGGACGCCGGTGCACTCGGATGGTCCTGCGTTCGCCTACCACGAGCCCCCGAACGGCAACCGCCAACTGGCGCGTACCGGCGGCGCCCCCTCCCTGTTCCGCTACGACGGCGTCCACCAGGAACGCTTCGCGCGGATCACCGAGCTGTTCGCGTCGCCCGAGGGCATCCGCCAGGCGTACGCGCACCTCGCGCGGCAGCGGCAGGAGACGTCGGCCTGGCGCGACCGCTGGCTGCTCGCCGACGACCCGATGCGCCGTATCCAGGACGGCTACCGGCCCGTGGACCTGGACTACCGGTACCTCACCAAGACCCGGGCCGACCGGTCAGCCGCCTACGAAACGGTCGCCTTCCGGAACTTCCTCGCGCAACTGGCAGGTCAGGACGCCGGGCAGCCCACCGGGCCCGCCGTCATCGAACTGGCCACCGTCCACTCCCTCGTCGCCGGCGACGCGCTCCCCGATTTCGCGCAGGCCCTCGGCAACCGGACGCTGCCCGCCGTGGTCACCGCCGCCGTCGCCGCGGCCGGGCTGCGCAGGCTGCCCGCCCACCACGGTGCCGTCCGGCAGCGCTTCTCCTCGCCGCAGGTGCCGTACATGACGGGCCGTGAACTGGACCTGAGCCTCGTGGTCGCCCATCCGCAGGCAGTCGGCAACACGGAGATCGTCTACACCGGCTTCCGGGCGACCGGCACCCACCCCCTCTTCCCCGGCAACCCCGGGGCGCCGGTGGTCATGTCCCCGGGCGAGCGCGGCGTCGTCACCTCCGTCGAGCGGGCACCCGACCTCGACGGTCCTGACGGCCTCGGCCACCGGCTCCACGTGGTGTCGCTCGGGGCCGAGATCGAGCGGATCCAGGTGAAGCAGCCGTCCGAGAAGTTCATGGAAGGGATGGGCCAGCTCTCGCCCGTGCCCTCCCAGCGGTTCGAGGTCAGGCGCTATCACCTCGGCGACGGTACGAAGCTGAGCCGGCTGATCGCGCGGATTCACTTGGTCGCCGATCCCGCACTCCCGCCCGCCGATGTGGCGGCCAAGAAGCAGCAAGTCCTCCCGTACGTGGACATGTATCACAACATCGGGCACCGCTTCCCCGACGGCGATCTGGTGCAGTTCGTCGTGGAGTTCACCGACGACAGCTCCCGCGCCCACCACACGGTGTCGCTGTTCCCGGGCAACGGCCGGGCGAACAGTGTCGAGTGGTTCCTGGACACTCTCCCGCTGATCGTGCTGCACGAGCTCAGTCACCTCTTCGGCGGCCGGGACTGGTACCAGGAAGGATGGCCGCGCCCGCTGGACGAGGACGGCTCGATCATGGCCGGGCAGTACCTCGACCGGTGGGGCCGCACCTGGCTGAACAGTGACTTGCCTTCGTCCACCGGCGAACAGGTGCCGAACCTGCGGTGGCTGCCGCACGACCTGCAGATGCTCTGGTCGTCCGTGCAGCAGGCGCGCCTCGCGCAGGCGAAGGAAGCGCACGGCGACGGCGCACCCCAAGGCCCTGCGGCCGGGCGTCGGCCTGACCCCGAGGCCGAGCGCGTCTCCGTCCCGCTGGAGGTCCGCCGGCGGGTGCTGTGGGGCGACCCCGGCACCGCCCGCCCGGGGCGGATGGCGCCGCGGAACCACGCGATCCACCGCGAGTACCCGCAGCGTGTGGAGGAGATGAACCCCAACGGCACCTATCTGGCGCGCTTTCCGTCGCAGCCCACGGCGGGCAGCGACGGCGTCGTCCACCACCCCACGGTCGGTGATCTCGCCGGCCGGCCGACGGCCGAGGGCGCCCCGGTGATGATGTTCCCCCACCACATGACCGAGGACGAGGTGGTGAAGGCCGCCGAGCAGGCGTACCTCAACTGGCGTGCCAACGGCGGAATCTGGCCCGACGGGGCGGGCCGGGTCGCCTTCGACGGGGTCTATCAGGGCCTGCGGGTACGGGGTGTCGCCGACGCCTCCGGCAAGATCCTCGACTTCGCCCCGCACGAACAGCAGACCGACCCCAACGACACCGGGCCGGCACCGCGCGCACTCCAAGTCCCCCTGTTCCGCACCCTGCTGCCGGAGCCGACCACGGGCGGCGCGCCACTGATCACCCGCTTCACGGAACGCTTCGTGCTCGACGGCGACCGCGCCAAGGGTGTGGGCGGCTATCACGGCTTTGCGCCCACAAAGCAGTTCAAGCGCGGCATTTGGTATGACGTGCCGGACAGTGAACCCCTGGAGAACGGCGTCCGGGCAGGGGTGGTGAGGCTGCTGGACCTACGCGTCTCCCCGCGACCGGGTGCGTTCGGAGACCTCAGCCAGTGGCATACGGTCGCCGACGGCCACAACGGCGGACACCTGCTCTTCCCGCAAGCGTGGACGGCCGATGTCCTGTGGGGCGCGGTCCGCGACGCCCACACTCGCGCCCTGGACAGCGGGCGGTTCAGCTGGCACACCGAGGGCGACAACGCCCTGGGCGCGGGCTACCTCTGGATCGGCGAGAGCGACGGCGTCCGTATCCAGGGCTACACGCTCCAAGGACGCCACATCTGGGTCCGCCCCTCCGCGTACCAGCCGAGGGTGACCTGGTCCACCTGGGACGACGACGAGCACCTCGCGCAGTCCCAGGAGCACACGGTCCGGCTGCCGACCAGCGGCACCACCGAGGCTCCCTTCCGGGTGTCGCACATCGTGCTCGACGACGGTGATCTGGGCGTGCAACTGGCCGTCGAACTGCCCGTCCCGCACGGCATGGACACCGACCAGCAGCGCGAGTTGACGGACTATCTGGAAGAGGTCCAGGAGGAGATCGACGCGACGTACAACAAGGTGCCCCGGGGCGACGGGCTGCCCTTGGTCCGCTTCGATGTCGTGCCCGTCGGGCCGCCGCCGGGAGTCAGGTCACCGCAGCCGGCCGAATTCCTCGCGCTGTGTGCCCGGGTCGGACCGGCCACGCTGGCACGGCAGTTGCTGGGCATTCCGCCCGCTGCCCAGCAGATAGACGCGCTGCTCGCTGCCGCCTGCCAACAGGTGCCGATGCCGTCCCCGCATGCGGCCGGCGCCTGGCTCCCGCACAACGCGGAGCAGCACATCGTGACGGCGCTACGCCACAGGACACCGGCGGGGATGGCCGCCGACCCGGGGGCGAGGGTGCTGCTGGAGACGTACCGGGCCGAGGAGCTCGCCCCGTTCGCCACCCGTCGGAACACCGTCGAAGAACTGCTCGCCCAGCTCCGGCCGGCATTCGCCCCCGAGTCCTGGTACAAGGAAACGGGGGACGAGCTGCCCGCCGGACTCACCGATGACGAACTGCGGCTGCTCGCCTTCCGCACGGCGCAGCAGGGCAGGTCGGACACACCGGGGCGCGACGTGTCCACCGGAACCGTCCCGGGCCACGACGACCTGGCACTCCAGGTCAGGACCGACGCCGAAGGCACGATCCGTGACTACCGGCTGGTGCCGTCCGATGCGGCCGAGCAGTTCTGGCCGGAGGACGAACGGATGGCGGCACCGCCGCTCCTGCCGGATGACGGCAGTGAGGACGACCTCGCCGCGTACGGGGTGCGGGATCCGGAGTCGGACAGTGACGACGACCTCGCCGCGTACGGGGTGCGGGATCCGGAGTCCGGTGGGAACGAGCCCGCCATGGACCCGGACGACGCTTCGGACATCTTCTCCGTACTGAGTGGCCGCTCCGCCCCGCCGCGGCCGAGCGCCCCGCCGCGGCCGAGCGCCCCGCCGCGGCCGAGCGCGCCGACGCCGGGGGAGCGGCGCCCCTACGAGCCCGATGGCCCGCGCCAGGACACGGACACGGACATGGACGCACACATGGACACGGACACGGATGCGGAAGGGGGTTCCGGCACGGATTCCGACAGCGACACGGTCTCGGACATGTCGGGGGTCGAGGAGCAGGCGCCGCCCTTCCGGCAGGTGGCCGTCGCCCCCGCGCACCCGGACGGGCCGGTTCCGCCCCCGATCGGCGGCCACCGGCCGGCCGGCGCGGGCGCCGACTCCTCCCCGGAAGCCGCCACTTCGGGCACCGGTGGGGCGACGCTCCCGCCGATGACGCTCGGCACCATCCGCGTCGACGTGCCGGGACCGGCAGGACAGGACGGCTTCGGATACCAGCCGTCCGGACTGTTCCAGGGGCTTGAGGTCAGCCGGGTGCGCCACACGGGCGGGCCCTGGACGACCCGGGTGGTCCTGCGCACGGCGGCTGGGCAGCCGGACCTGCCCGGTGCCGTGCACACCACCACAGCCCACCGTCTGCCGGACGGGGAGCCGCTGGAATTCGTCCTGGTCACGCCGGGCTCCGACGCGCAGCCTCCGGCCCCCGGGCCCGTCCCGCTGCTGTCCGCATCCGGCGAAGTGGTCCTGGAACCAAGGGAGTTGCGCTCTCTCGGGCAGGCCATCGACGACGCCTGGCGGGCCGCCGCCGATGCCGGCCAGGTCCGGCGGCAGGACCGCGCGACCGATGACACCCCATCGGGCGCCGCCCGCACCGGCACGCCGGATGCCGATGGCCCCGCGCGGGTGCGGGTGCCCCTGGAGGTGCGACGGCGGATGCTGTACGGCGGCGCCGGTTCCCCGGGACTGCTCGAACCGGCCGGGACGGGGGCCCGCCCCTCCTCGTACCGGGTCGGGCAGCCGCACCCCAACGGCACCTACCTCACCCGCACGGCACACACCACCGAGCCGGTGCTGATGCTGCCGCCCAACTGGTCGTCGGAGCAGGTGACCTACGCCGTCGAGCAGGCGTATCTGGCCTGGCGGCGGGACGGCGGCAGCTGGCAGGACCCGTCGGCGCCGCGCCGCTTCGACGGGGTCTACCAGGGCCTGCGGCTGTGGGGCGAGGCCGACGGCGAGGGGAACGTCGTCGACTTCGGGCTGCACCCCGTCCAGGCCGACCTCCGGGCGCCTTCCTTCCTCGCTCCCCGTCCCGGTACACCGGGCCCGCGCGTCACCGAGCGGCTGGAACGGCTGGTCCTGGATGGTGACCGGGCCCGCAACCTCGCCGGGCACTTCCTCTACGACGCGGACAGCCAGCGCGAGCGGGGCATGTCGTACCGGCCGCGCAAGAAGCTGGTCCATGAGGACGGCGTGACGAGGGAGGTCGACTGGAAGGAGGCGAACGGCGTCGTCACCGCACGGGTGAGTCTCCTGCCGGACCTGAACACCGGGGCGCACGGCCCGGAGACGGCGGGCGAGGGGGACTGGCAGGTTCCGGCGGGCGGCCGGTGGTCGCAGCTCTTCCCGTCGGACTGGACGACCGGTGGCCTGTGGGACGCGGTGGCGCAGGGCCACGAACGGGCGCTGGACGCGGGCGACATCACCCTGTACGACACCGGCTACCTGTGGTCAGGCACCGGCAACGGCGTCCGTATCGAGGGCTTCGTGCGTGACGGCGAACACGTCTGGATCCGGCCGTCGGCGCGGCAGCCGCTGCCCCGGTGGAGCGAGGACGCACGGGTCGCCACGAGCGGGCCGGTCACGGTACGGGTGCCGGTGGGCGGTGGCTCGGTCGGCCTCGCCGTACGGCACGCGCTGTTCACCGGCGGCGAGCACGGCGTACACCTCACCGCCACGGCGCCCCGGCCCGCCCGGGGGAGCGGTGTCGACGACGCGGACTACGAAGGCGCGTTGCGGCGTCTCCAGGAGCATGTCGACGCGGTCTACAACCAGGTGCAGGGGACGGCCGTCCCGGTGAAGTTCACGGTGGCAGCGGCGGATCCGGCCCACTCCCAGGGGACCGCCGCCGATCCCGACCCGGTCGCCGCCCTCCTCCTCGGCAGCGAAGCCGACCTCGCGGAGGCGGCGTACCGGCTGCTCGGCGTGGAGCCTGCCGCTTCGGACGTGGACGCACTCGCGGCGCGCGTACGGCAGTTGGCCCCGATGCCCGTGGAGCCGGACGGATGGCAGCCGCATTCCTCGGCGGAGCGGACGTGGACGGCGCAGGAGACGGCGTCGGCCCTGTCGCAGCTGCACAAGGCGGGAGTTGACCGACTGTCCTCCGACCCCGAGGTCCGCACCTGGTCCGACGACCCCGACGCGGCACCGCACGGACCGGGCGCCGGGGAGCTGGCGGCGCAACTCCGCGACCGGTTCGCCCGGAAGGCGTGGGACGCGTGGTACGCACCGGAGGCGCTGCCGGACGGCTGGACCACCGACCGGCTGCGGGTCGCGGCGTATCTGACGGCTCGACGTGCCCGGCAGGCCCAGGAGTTGGCGGGGGACGCCCATGTCCTGGTCGCCGACGCGGAGCTGCCGTTCCGGCTCCGGGTGACCTTCGACGCCGGTACCGGCACGGTCATCGACTACGTGCTCCCGGACCTGCCGCCGCCCGGCAGGGAGGCTCAGGACCTGGATATGATCTCCCAGGGGACGGACCTTCCCGCCGCCCCGGCCCCAGGTGCCGTGTCGCCCGTCGACCTGCAGCCTCTCGCCACCTGGGACGGGCCCGTGGACACCGGCACCGCCCCGGACGGGCAGCCCGATCCGGAGGCCCGGGGATGATCCAGGGCCACGCACCGCCGCCCGTTCCGGGCCGAGGAGCCCGCGCGGCGGATCGGACGACACACCCGCCGCATCCGTCCCCACCCCCTACACCCCTCCGCACACGCACTTCGAGCAACAGCAGAAGAGGAGACGATGGCGCCCATGGAGCCGGAAGAGTCCCGCAAGGGCGGCGGCGCGCGACGGGACGCGGCCGATGCCCCGTCGACGGCCGCCGAGACAGCGGCCGTTGAAGCGGCGGAGGCCGAGCCATCGGCGCCGGCCGGACCGCGACCGCAGGCGACCGAGGGCAGGCCGTACGCCACGGGCGGCGTGACCGTGCCCGTCATCTCCGCGGACACCGATCCCGCCGCGGAACCCGCGCCCGCACCGCGAGCGGCATCCGCGCAGGCCACCGCCGCGTCGGGGCAGAGCGCCGCAGGCGCGCAGGGAACGGCGGCACAGGCCGTAGCCGGGAAGAAGGACGCCAGGTCCGCCGCAGCCGCGGGCTCGTCGGGGCCTGGCGAGGATGCCACGGACGAGGCGGCGGGGCCCGCCGGGCGGGTGTCCAAGCCGATGGTGGCGGCAGCCGCCCTGGCCGGTGTGCTGCTGCTGTGCTCGCCTTTCCTCATCAAGGGCCTGATGGGGCACGGTTCGGACGACGCCAAGCAGCCGCCGGCCGCCGGGTCCGACTACGACGGGCAGGGCCGCGGCGCGGGCATCGTGCCGGGCGCCGACCAGCCGCAGGGCAACCAGGGCCCGCCCGGCGGCGACGGCGGCGGCTCGGGCGGTTCGGGCAACGGCGGTTCGGGCAACGGCGGTTCCGGCAACGGTGGCTCGGGCGACGGCGGTTCGGCGGGCGCGGGAGCCCCCGCCGACGGCGGCCACTCCTCACCCCCGCCCAAGGACGGCAAGACCTACGCGGCCGTGGCGGGCCCGGACTGCACCAACAGCACCACCGGCTACAAGGAGCACGGGACGTACAGCGACGGCGACAAGGGCTGGACGACCCACGACGGCGGCTACGGCAAGGAGGGCTGCGGCGGGAAGTTCACCTCCGTCCCGATGGCGGGCGAGCAGGGCGACGACGGCAACTACGCCCTGTGGACCTTCGCCACCGGGCCGGTGACGTCCGGAAGTTGCCAGGTCCGGGTGTACATCCCCAAGGACAGCGCGGTGGCGCACGTCGGCGGGCACCCCACCCGGTACTCCGTGTACGGCGCGGCCGGCGCGACGGGCAAGCCGCTCGGCGACTTCACGGTCAACCAGGTGGACAAGCGCGGCAGTTGGGTGTCGGGCGGCAGCTTCGCCATCACCGGCGGACACCTGGCCGTCAAGCTGCACACCCGCGGCGTCGACTACGGCTCCGGCTTCGCCAACGCGCACCACGCCGCGGCGGCGGTCGGGGTGCAGTGCACCGGCTGACGGTCCGCTGACGGTCTGCGCACCGCCCGAGCGCTGAACGGCACCAGCGGCACGGCCCGGAGAGCTGAGGGAACCCCTTATCTCTCCGGGCCGATTTTTAGGGGTCGGTAGGGGGTGTGAGTGCGCCGTTCCGCTCCTTCCGGCAGAGACAATGGAGGCACGGAAATCGACGGCACGGAAAGCGATGGCCGGCACCGCGCACGGAAGCGGAGTGCGCGCCGGGCGCGGCGCGCGAGAGGAATGACATGGGCATCGCTTCCGACGGGGACACAGGTGCGGCACAGCCCGCGCCGGAAGAAGCCGGCGCCATCGCGGTCGTCGGACTGTCCTGCCGCTTCCCCCGGGCGGCAGGACCCGAAGCCTTCTGGCGGCTCCTCCACGACGGCACGCCACCGGCAGGCGGCGAGCCGCAGATGGCGGGGCACCCGGACCGGGGCCGTACCGGGGCCGCCGCGTGCCTCGACTCCGTCAACCGCTTCGAGCCGGAATTCTTCGGCATCGCCGCCAGTGAAGCCGCCGCGATGGACCCGCAGCAGCGGCTGGTCCTGGAACTCGCCTGGGAAGCCCTGGAGAGCGCTGGAATACTGCCGGAGGGTCTGGCGGGCAGCGAGACCGGCGTCTTCATCGGAGCCGACGAGGACACGGCGCCCCTGCGCCCCCACGAAGCCGGTGCCGCCAGGACCGCGCCCACCGGCCTCAGCCGCGGCACGCTCGCCAACCGGGTGTCCTACGTCTTCGGCCTGCGCGGCCCGAGCCTGGTGATCGACACCGCGCAGTCATCCGCGCTGACCGCCGTCCATCTCGCCTGTCAGGCGCTGCGGGCCGGCGAGTGCAGCGAGGCGCTGGCCGGGGGAGCCGCCGCCCACCTCATATCTGACGCGGACTCACCTGTCGGAGGCGCCCGCGCGGCCGGCGGGGTGGTCGTCCTCAAGACCCTGCGCAGGGCGCTCGCCGACGGCGACACCGTGCACTGCCTGATCCGTGGCGGCGCCGTCAACAACGACGGCGGCGGCACCCCGGCGGGCCCGCTCGCCGCCGCCCAGGAAGACGTCCTGCGCCGTGCCTACGCACACGCCGGGGCCGACCCCGCAGCCGCCCGGTTCGTCGAACTGCACGGCGCGGGCACCGCCGACGCCGACCTGGCCGAGAAGGCGGCGCTGCACGCGGTACTCGGCTGCGCCCGCCCGGCACGCGCGCCCCTGCTGGTCAGCTCGGTCAGGGCCGCCGTCGGACAACCGGCGGGCGCCGTCGGCATCGCCGCGCTGATCAAAGCGGTCCTGTGCCTGCGCGAGGCCGTCCTCGTAGCGGGTTCCCCGCACACCGAAGCCTCTCCCGAGGCGCCGCACCTCCGGGCGGGCGACGGCGTACGGCCGCTCGTACGGCACGGCGGCGAGCCGGTACTCGCCGGGGTCAGCGCCTTCGGCGCGGGCGGCACCAACTGCCATGTGGTGCTGTCCGACTGGCGCCCGCGGCGCGCGGCGCCTGCCACCGCGGCGGAGCGGCCTTCCGGTGAGGAGGCCGGCCGGCCGGGACCTGCGCGGCGCGACCACGGCGGACTCCCCGTCCCGTGGGTCCTCTCGACGGGCATCGCCGACGCCCTGCGCACCCGCCCGGCCCGCCCGCACGCCCACCCCGGACGCCACCCCGACGACCTCGCCCACACCCTCGCCCCCGCCCGGGACGCCGCCCCGTACCGCGCCGTCCTCGTGGGCGCCGACCGGGACGGCTTCGCGGACGCCGCGGCGGAGCTGGACGACGAACAGGTGCTGGAGATCATCGGTGAGCTGCCCCTGCAACGCCTGCGCGAGGCCGGGCTGTTGTCCCGGCTGCTGGAACTCGCCGGCCACCGCTGAGCAACCCGTCCACCCCCTCCCCGCCGCCGCGCCGTGACCCCCGTCCCGGCGCGGCGCAGCGCTGCTCGCGACCGGTGGCAGGGCCCGAGAAGTAGGGGGTGGGGCGGCCGGTCTGGGGTTCAAAGTAGGGGGCGGGCGTGGATACGTTGACAGGGCGTTCGTGGGAGACCGCGGCGTACGGCACCGGGGCGGACGCCCGGCGCATTCCGTACCGGATTCGGTAGTCCCTTGTCGCCGGGGATGCGTGTGCGACGACAGTGCAGCGGGAGAGCGAGGAGCCATTCATGCGGTATGACATTCTTGGTGCGCTTCGGGTGACCGATGACCACGGCGTCTCCTCGGTCAGCGCGCCGAAGATGCAGATTCTGATGGCTGCGCTGCTCGTCCGGGCCAACCACGTCGTGTCGGGCGACGAGCTGACCCGCGAGATCTGGGGCAGCAACCCGCCACGGCGCGCGACCGCTTCCCTGCACGTCCACGTCTCCCAGCTGCGGAAGATCCTCGCCCGCCCCGGACGGCCCGAGAGCCCGATCGGCACCGAGGCGCCCGGCTATCTCCTGCGCGTCGAGCCGGGCGAGCTGGACCTGCACCGCTTCCAGCAACTGCTGCGCGACGGGCGGCAGGCGGCGCGCGCCAAGAACCACGACAAGGCGGCGACGGTGCTGGGCGCGGCGCTCTCCCTGCATCGTGGCGCGGTGCTGAACGGGGTGGCGGACGGGCCGATCGTCGGCGGCTTCGTCCGCTGGGCCGAGGAAGCCAGGATCGAGTGCGCCGAACTGTTCGTCGAGTCCGGCATGGCGCTGGACCGCTACCAGGAGATGGCCGGACTGCTGCGCTCCCTGCTCGCCGAACACCCGCTGCACGAGGTCTTCTACCAGCAGCTCATCCGCTGCCTGTCACGGTCGGGCCGGCGGGCCGAGGCACTGCGCGTCTACCACTGCGCACGCGAGACGATCCGCCGCGAACTGGGCCTGGAGCCCTGCCAGGCGCTGCGGGAACTCCAGCGGACGATCCTGCGGTCCGACGACGAGCGGCCCGGCATGCGCCTGGCGGTGTGACGGGCGGTGCAGCGCAGACGGCGGTCCTGCGGGGCCGCCGTCTCCGCTGTTCCGTGGCTGTTCCGTGCGCGAAGCCTTCCGCGCCACGACAGCGCCACGACAGCGCCACGACAGCGCCACGACAGCGCCGCGCCCCGCGCATCGGCGGGGCGGTTCAGCGCAGTGCGGAGCGGTCAGCAGCAGCGGTCCTTGCCGGCCTGCACCAGCCCCACCTCGTAGGCGAAGACCACCGCCTGGACCCGGTCGCGCAGATGCAACTTGGCGAGCATCCGCCCGACATGGGTCTTGACGGTGGCCGCGGACAGCACGAGGCTGTCCGCGATCTCCGCGTTCGACAGCCCCTGGGTCAGCAGGAGCAGTACCTCACGTTCCCGGTCGGTGAGCCGTTCCAGTACCGTGCCGTCCACCGGCATCCAGACGAATCGGCGGGGCCGCTGCCGGGTGATCACCGTGGTTTCTCCTTCACCAGTCATCCAACAGCTCATGGCGAGCTCCCCGGGCCTGGCATGTCTCACCGCCGGGCGGAGCCCGGTCACGGCGCCACCGGAGTGCCCCGGGTCACGCCACAACAGCCTTGCGCCGACGGTGGTTTGTCGGAACGTCAGCATCCCGCGACGCTGTGTTGCCGGGGCACCCCCAGTTGGAGGGGCATAGGGCTTCTGGCGCGATGTGTACCGTCATCGGGGGGATTCCGGCCGGTCGTCCGCGCCTGCCGCCGCCCCGCGGGGCGGCTCACGTCACACGGCGCCGGACGGCCCGAGGAGCGTGGTGGCGATCTCCCGGGTGACCGCGGGGACATTGCCGTCGAGGTAGAAGTGGCCGCCGGAATACACCGACACACCGAACGCGCCCGTGGTGTGCTCCCGCCATCCCTCGACCTCGGTGACCGCCAGCGACGGGTCGGCGTCGCCGGAGAGCGCGGTCAGCGGGCAGTGCACCACCGCGCCCTGGTCGCAGGTGTAGGTCTCCAGCGCGTGGTAGTCGGCGCGGACGACCGGCAGCACCATGGCCCGCAGCTCCTCGTCGTCCAGCACCCCGGGTGCGGTGCCGCCCAGCCGCTCCATCTCGGCGACCAGCCCGTCGTCGTCCCGCAGCCGGATGGTGGTGCGCTGCGGGGAGGACGGCGGACGGCGGGCGGAGGCGAACAGCTGTACCGGGCTCGCGAGGCCGGCCCGCTCGAACCGCCTGGCCACCTCGAAGGCGACGACCGATCCCATGCTGTGCCCGAAAAAGGCGTACGGCTCGGCCAGTTGGGGCCGCAGCACGTCGAAGACGGCGTCCGCCAGCTCGGGCAGGCCGGTGAACGGCTGCTCCGCGCGCCGTTCCTGGCGTCCCGGGTACTGGAGTGCCCAGGCTTCGATCTCGGCGGGCAGCTGCCGGGAGAGGGAGAGGTAGGAGCTTGCGGAGCCCCCGGCGTGCGGGAAGCAGACGAGCCGGACCCGGCTCTCCGGTGAGGGGCGAAAGCGCCGGATCCACGGGCTCGCCGCGGGGGCGGGGAGCACGGGTGCCGGTGTGCCGGTCGGGTCGGTGTGCTGCACGGATGGTCCTTCCTGGGGTGCGCCCGCGGTCGCGGTACGGGAGGTGGCCACGGCCGGGCGGCGCGCCGTGTGCCGTGACCACCATGCCGTACCGGAACCGCGGTGCGGCGCCGTTCAGTCGGGAAGGCGGGTGAGAGCGAGCGTCACCTCACCGCCGCAGCCTTCTCCGGCGTCGTCGTAATAACGGTGGGTGGTGTTGATCATCAGAAGCGGGTCGCCGACGCGGGACGCCCGCCGCTGGAGCCGGTTGAACACCACCTCGCCGCCGAAGGCACGCGGGTCGACCGGGCGCCGGAACCTGGCCTGGAACCGGGTGATGAGCATGTCGGGCAGCAGACGCTTCCAGTAATCGTCCATCGTCCAGCCCGAGAACTCCTCCAGCAGCCCCCACTTGACCGCCGCGGCGGCGGTGTAATACGCCATCTGGTTGTAGCAGATGTTGACCTCGACGGAGTTGAGGTGCCCGGTGTCATCGATGTAGCAGGACTCGGGGATCGAGAACGTGCACCGTGTGGAGGCGACCCCGTCAGCGGCGGTGACATCGGCCGACTTCAGATACTTGCAGTGCTCCTTGTAGGGCTGGAGCACCTTGTCCAGAATTTCCGGGTCGGTCGGGTAGCTGATCGCGGACATGGTCACGCCTCCTTCTCGTACAACTTGTGGGCGTCGTGCACGGTGATGCGGTGCGAGGCGGTCGGCTCCGGTGTCGTGGTGTGCCGGGCGCGGTGGATCAGGCTGCGGTTGTCCCAGACGAGCAGGTCGCCCACCTCGAACTCCTGGAGGTGGATCAGCTCGTGGCTCAGCTCCTCGTCGAGCTGACCGGTGATCTCGAAGAGCTGCCGCAGCAGCTTGTCGTCGAGCGGGTTGCCGTGCGCGTCCTGGATCTCGACGGTGCCGGCCTCGCTGACGTAGAGAACCGTTTCCCCGGTCAGTGGGTGCGTGAAGGTGGTGGGATGCAGCACATCCGGGGTCTTCTGCTTGATCTCCGCGATGACTTCGGACAGCGGCCGGTGGACGTCCCCCGGACGGATCTTGAAGTACTTGCTCACGGTGTGCCGGGAGTGGGTGCCGGCCACCGCCGCCTTCAGGTCATCGGGCAGCCTGCGGTATGCCTCGCCCATGTCGATGAAGTACGTGCCGCGGTTCTTCTTCGGCACGACCTGCGGGTGGATGAGGGTGATGCCGAACGGGTCGGGCATGAACTGGTAGTCGGCGTGCCAGAACTGGCCGGTCTTGGGAACGCCGACCTGCTTGCCGTCCTGCGGAATGTTCGACGACACAAAGATGTCCGGGTTGTCCGGGTGGTGGTACATCGGCTCGTAGTAGCGCTCCGGACGGCCCAGTCGCTTGCTCAACTCCAGGAAGGAATCCGTCGACAGGTCCTGGTTCTTGAGTACCGCGATCTTGCTGGTGTACACGGCCTGCATGAGTTCCTGGACGTCGGAATCCGACGCGGTGGTGTGGTCGAAGCCTTCGACGGTCACACCCAGTTTCTTGCCTGCCTGCGGCGTGATGTTCATGGTGGGCGTTCTCCGGATTCTTGTGAGGGGGGCGGCGGATGGGGCGCCGGTGCGGGGAGGGGGAGCCGTCAGCCGGGGATTCCGGTGCCGGTACGGGGGGGGGAGGTCACCTGTCTGTGGCGGCCGGGCGCTGCAGGATCCCCGCGACGATGGCGGTCCGTACCGACCGGCGGCCGTACGAACTTCCCGATACCGGTGCGCGACCGGTCAGCGGCCCGTGCGGGGCGGAGGGAATTCCGTGCGTGCTCACGACGAACCTTCCGCATCGCAGGGGAAGGTTTTCGCGGAACTGTCATCCACGAGGTGGATACCCATTAAGACAAAGACCGAAGTGCCGTGCGTGTCAATGCCGGAGCGGAATCCTGAAGCGATTCTAAAGGCGCTCTGAAGGCCCGGGTGCGCCCCGCGGGGCCTCGGAAGGGTACCCGGGACACTCCGAGGCGCATCGGCTGACCTGCATTAACGCTCTGCTGGCCGGGAGGGTTGGGCGGTGCGGGCCGCTGTGCCCGACGGTAAACCCGCAGGAGAGGGAACGTATCGGCAGTTGCACGGGGCCATACCTTCGGCGTATCAAATGTCTTCGCCGCCCGGTGCTCTTCGGCCACCACGAAGAAATTTCGCCGGGCTGTATTTGCATCCCAACCATCCGCTGCTATCGGCACGTGGTGTCGCGCGGACTTCGGAGGCGCGTTTTCCATGGACTCAACTTCGGTATTCGCCCGGCGTATTTCCGGTCTCACCGGCGCCGCGCGGACGCGGGCGCTGTCCGATCTCGTACGCGGCCAGGTGGGCGACCTGCTCGGGTTCACCGTCCCCGACGACGCGGCCGGCCTCACCTTCCTCGACCTCGGCCTCGACTCGCTCACCGCCGTCGACCTGCGCGACCGGCTCGGCAAGGCGCTCGGGCTCGACCTGCCCTCCACCATGGTGTTCGACCACCCCACCCCGGTGCAGCTGGCCGCTTTCCTGGACTCCCAACTCGACGCCGGGCAGCGGCCCGAGGAGGCCACCGGGGAATCCGGGGCCGACCCCCGCAGCGCCGTCGGCCCGGCACCCGACCGGCACGAGGACGACCCCGTCGTGATCGTCGGCATGGCCTGTCACTTCGGCGGCGGGGTGGATTCCCCCGATGACCTGTGGCGCCTGGTCGCCGACGGCGCCGAGGCACACGGCCCCCTTCCGCAGGACCGTGGCTGGGACCTGGAAGCGCTCTACGACCCGGACCCCGACGTCCAGGGCACCAGCTACGTCCGCGAAGGCGTCTTCCTCGACCGCGCGGCGGAGTTCGACGCCGCGTTCTTCGGGATCTCACCGCGTGAGGCGCTGGCGATGGACCCGCAGCAGAGGCTGCTCCTGGAGACGTCCTGGGAAGCGCTGGAGCAGGCCGGCATCGACCCGGCGTCGCTGCGCGGTACCCGCACCGCCGTCTACGCGGGAGTGGCGAACTTCGACTACCCGCTGCTGTCCGCGTCCCTACCGGACAACGACATGTACTACGCCACCGGCACCCAGGGCAGCGTGGCGTCCGGCCGGATCGCCTACGCGCTCGGCCTGGAGGGCGCCGCCCTGACCGTGGACACGGCCTGCTCGTCCTCGCTGGTGACGCTGCATCTGGCGGCGCAGGCGCTGCGGCAGGGCGAGTGCACCATGGCGCTCGCCGGCGGCGCGACGGTCCTCTCGGGCCCCGGCGTCTACCAGGGCTTCAGCCGCCAGCGCGCCCTGTCGGCCGACGGCCGCTGCCGCGCCTTCGCCGACGGCGCGGACGGCTTCGGACCCGCCGAAGGCGTCGGGATGCTGGTCCTGGAGCGGCTTTCGGATGCCCGGCGGCTGGGGCACCGGGTGTGGGCCGTGGTGCGGGGCTCCGCGGTGAACCAGGACGGCGCGTCGAACGGTCTGACGGCGCCGAACGGCCCCTCGCAGCAGCGGGTGATCCGTCAGGCGCTGGCGTCCGGCGGGCTGTCGGTGGGCGACGTGGACGTGGTGGAGGCGCACGGGACGGGGACGGCGCTGGGCGATCCGATCGAGGCGCAGGCGCTGCTGGCCACGTACGGGCAGCGGGAGCCCGGCACGCCGCCGCTGCTGCTGGGTTCGGTGAAGACGAACATCGGCCATACGCAGGCCGCGGCCGGAGCGGCGGGTGTCATCAAGTCGGTGCTGGCGCTGGGGCGGGGGCTCGTCCCGGCGTCGCTGCACGCCAAGTCGCCGTCGTCGCACGTGGACTGGGACGCGGGCGCGGTGGAGCTGGCCGCGGACGCGGTGCCGTGGCCCGAGGTGGACCGGCCCCGCCGTGCCGCCGTGTCCTCCTTCGGCATCAGCGGGACCAACGCCCACGTCATCCTGGAGCAGGCACCCGACGAGGTGCAGGAGACCGCGGGCAGTACGCGAACGGGTGCCGCCGGGCTGACGCTGTGGCCCGTTTCGGGGCGCGGCGATGGCGCGTTGCGGGGCCAGGCGGGGCGGCTCGCGGAGTTCTTGCGCGCCGGGACCGATGCGCCGGACGCGGGGATCGCGGCGGCGCTGGCCAGGAGCCGTACGGCGTTCGATTCCCGCGGCGTGGTGGTGGCGGGAGATCGCGCGGAGGCGGTCGAGGGGCTGGAGGCGCTGGCCGCCGGGGTGACCGCGCCCGGCGTGGTGAAGGGTTCCCGTGTCGCGGGGGCCGAGCGCGGTGTGGTGCTGGTGTTCCCCGGTCAGGGCTCGCAATGGCTGGGAATGGGGCGCCAGTTGATGGCGGAGTCGGCGGTGTTCGCCGACTGGGTCGCGCGGTGCGAAGAGGCGTTCGCCCCGTATCTCGACCGCTCGCTGAGCGCGGTGCTGCGGGAAGTGCGGGACGCGTCCGTGCTGGAGGAGACGGAGGTTCTGCAGCCGGCGCTGTTCACGGTGACCACGGGCATCGCGGAATTGTGGCGGCACTGCGGTGTCGTACCGTCCGCGGTGATCGGGCATTCGCAGGGGGAGATCGCCGCCGCGTGCGCGGCGGGTGCGCTGTCGCTGGCGGACGCGGCGAAGATCGTGGCGCTGCGGGGGCGGGCGCTTCAGGGGATCCGGACGGCGGGCGGCATGGCCTCGGTGATGCTGGGGCGCGCGGAGGTCGAGCGACGACTGGCGCGCTGGGAAGGGAAGTTGTGCGTCGCCGCGGTGAACTCCGCCGCCTCCACATCCGTTTCGGGGGACGCCGACGCGCTGGCGGAATTCGTCGCGGAGCTGGCGGCGGGCGCCGTGCGGGTCCGCCGCATTCCCATTGCCTACGCCTCGCACTCCCGGCACGTGGAGGTCGTGGAGGAGCCGCTGCGGGAGATGCTGGGCGGCATCGTCCCGCGGTCGGGCGAGGCGGAATTCCTCTCGTCGGTGACGGGCGAACCGATGGATACCGCGATGCTGGACGGCCGGTACTGGTACCGGAACGTGCGGCGGCCGGTCGATTTCCGGGGCGCCGTGGAGTCCGCCGTGGCCGCGGGCCACCGGGTGTTCGTGGAGGCGAGTCCGCATCCGGTGCTGACGGTGGCGGTCGGGCAGATCCTGGAGGAACTCTCGGTCGAAGGCGCCGTACTGGAGTCGCTGCGCCGCGGCCAGGGCGGTCTTGAGCAGTTCGCGGAGTCCCTCGCACGGGCACAGGTGCGCGGCGTCGACCTGGAGTGGGAAGCGGTCCTGGGGGCCGCTCCGGCTCGGGTGGAGCTGCCGACGTACGCGTTCCAGCGGGAGCGGTACTGGCCGGTGCCGGTACGGCAGCCGGCCGGTGACGCGACCGGGCTCGGGCTCGGCGGGGCGGACCATCCGCTGCTGGGCGCCGTCGTCGAGTCGGTGGACGCGGACGGAGTGGTGCTGACGGGGCGGCTGTCCCTGGCGTCGCACCCGTGGCTGGCCGATCACGCGGTGGCCGGCACGGCGCTGCTGCCGGGCACGGCGTTCCTGGAGGTGATGATGCGGGCCGGTGAGGAGGTCGGCTGCGCCGAGGTGGCGGAACTGGTGCTGGAAGCACCGCTGTTGCTGCCCGATGAAGGCGGCGTGCGCTTCCAGGTGGTCGTCGGCGCCGAGGACACCGCAGGGCGCCGCACCGTCACCCTCCACTCCCGCCCCGACGACGGCGCGGACGCGCGGCAGCCCTGGACCTGCCACGCCAAGGGCTCGCTCACTGCCGGCGGCACCCCGCCGCCCGCGGCCGGCACCGTCTGGCCGCCGCCCGGCGCCGAGCCCGTGGCACTGGAGGGTCTGTACGAGCAGTTCGACGCGGCCGGATTGGAGTACGGCCCCGCGTTCCGGGGGCTGCACGCCGTATGGCGCCGCGGCGATGAGCTGTTCGCCGAGGCCGGTGCGCCCGACGCGGCCGTCGGCGACCACGGATCCGGCGCGTTCGCGCTGCACCCGGCCCTGCTGGACGCCGCACTGCACTCCCTGGGCCTGGACACCCCCCAACTGCGGCTGCCCTTCGTGTGGCGCCGCTTCGCCGTGCACTCCCGGGGCGCATCGGCGCTCCGCGTCCACCTGGTGCCCGCGAGCTCCGGCTCGGTCTCGCTGACCGCGACCGACACCGAGGGCAGGCCGGTGGCATCGGCCGAGGCGCTCACCCTGCGCCCGGTGGACCCGGCGGCGGTCGCCGCGGCCCGGGACACCCACCACGACACGCTGTTCCGCACCGAGTGGCAGACCGTGGCACCGGCCGACGCCACCGCCGCGGGCTCCTGCGCGGTGCTCGGCGACGGCCTCGCGGTGCCCGGGGCCCGGCGCTACGCCACCCTGCCCGACCTCGCCGTGGCGCTGGCCGCGGGCGAGGCCGTGCCGCAGGTCCTCGTCGTGCCGCACCCGGCCGCGACGGACGGACAGCAGGGCACCCTCGCCGAACGGGCCCGCCGGGCGACCTGCCGGGCCCTGGCGCTGCTCCAGGAATGGCAGGCGGACGAGCGGCTGGCCGCCGTCCGGCTGGTACTGGTGACCCGGGGCGCGGTCGCCGCGTCCCCCGCGGAGGGTGTCCCCGACCTGGCCCACGCCGCACTGTGGGGGCTCGTGCGCTCCGCCCAACGGGAGTACCCGGACCGCATCGTCCTGCTGGACACCGACGACACCACTGCCTCACTGCGCGCGCTGCCCGGTGCCGTGGCCACCGGTGAACCGCAACTCGCCCTGCGTAAGGGTGCGTTGCTGGCGCCGCGGCTGATACGGGCCACCTCCCCGGCACGGGTGCCGGACGGGCCCGTCGACCCCGGGGGCACGGTCCTGGTCACCGGCGGCACCGGCGGCCTCGGCCGGCTCGTCGCGCGCCACCTGGTCGCCGAGCACGGTGCCCGCCGTCTGCTGCTGGTCAGCCGCCGCGGCCCGGACGCGCCCGGAGCCGCCGCACTGGAGCGGGAGCTGACCGGACTCGGCGCCGAACACGTCGCCCTCCGCGCCTGCGACGTCGGCGACCGCGGGGAACTGGCCGGGCTCCTGGCCGGCATCCCGGCACAGCACCCGCTGACCGCCGTCGTCCACCTCGCCGGCGTCCTCGACGACGGCATGATCCCCGCCCTCGACGAGGACCGCGTCACCCGCGTCTTCCGGCCGAAGGCCGAGGCCGCCCTGCACCTGCACGAACTGACCGCGGATCTGCCGCTGCGCAGGTTCCTCCTCTTCTCCTCCGCCGCGGGCGAACTCGGCACCCCCGGGCAGGGCAACTACGCCGCGGCGAACACCCTGCTGGACGCGCTGGCCCGGCACCGGCACGCGGCGGGACTCCCCGCCACCGCGCTGGCCTGGGGCTACTGGGCACAGGACAGCGACCTGCTCAAGGACGTGGACCAAGAGGCCCTGGCGCGGCAACTGCGGGTGGCCGGCACCCGGCCGCTCACCGTCGAAGAGGGTCTTGACCTCTTCGACACCGCGCAGGAAGCCGCCGAACCGGTCCTCGTGACGGCGCCCCTGGACCTGGCGGCGCTGCGCGCACCGGGCGCCGAAGTACCCGCCGTACTCGGCGCGTTGATCCCCTCGGCCCGCCCGGACGCCGCCGCGCCCGCCGGAGCGCCAGGACCCGCGGCGCTGCGCGCCCGGCTCGACCGCCTCGACGCACCGGAGCGCGAAGCCGCGCTGCTCGACCTGGTGCGGACACAGATCGGCACGGTGCTGGGGCACGCGGCGGCGGACCGGTACCCCGCCGACCGGACGCTCTCCGACATCGGCTTCGACTCGCTCACCGCAGTGGCACTGCGCAACGCACTCGACACCGCCACCGGCCTGCGGCTGCCCGCCACCGTGGTCTTCGACCACCCCACACCGGCCGCCCTGGCCCGCGGCGTCGGCGAGCGGCTCGACGCGGCGTCCGCCCCCGCCCCGCAGGCACCCCCCGAGGCGTCCCGGCTCTCACTCCTGGAGGAACTCGACCGGCTGGAAGCCGCGTGGGGCGGCGCCACGGAAGGGGACCTGGCCGCGGCCGGCTCCCGGCTGGCCACGCTGCTGGCCCGGGTGCGGACCGGGGACACCGTGACGGACCACGACGGTCTGGACGCGGCCACCGACGAACAGCTCTTCGACCTGATCGACGACGAGCTCGGCTCCATCTGACCGGTCCTGCCGCAGCAGGCAGCACCCAAGGGAAGGCACCCATGGCAGACGACCGCCGGCTACGGGAATACCTCAAGCGCGTCACACTGGAACTCCGCCGCACCAGGCGGGAGTTGGAGGAGGCCACACAAGCGCGGCACGAACCGGTCGCCATCGTCGGGATGGCCTGCCGGTACCCGGGCGGCGTCGAGTCACCCGACGACCTGTGGCAGCTGCTCACCGACGGGCGGGACGCGATCTCCCCGCACCCGGACAACCGGGACTGGGACGCGCCCGGGGACGGCCAGGACACCGCCCCCCTCCGGGAAGGCGGATTCCTGCACCACGCCGCCGACTTCGACCCGGATCCCTTCCGGATGTCGGAACAGGAGGCGCTGGCCTGCGACCCGCAGCAGCGGCTGCTCCTGGAGTGCGCCTGGGAGGCGCTGGAGCGGGCCGGAATCGACCCGCTGTCCCTGCGCGAAAGCCTCACCGGCACCTTCGCCGGCATCATGTACAACGACTACGGCGGCCGGGTCCGGCACGCCCCGGAAGGGACGGCAGCCGATCTCCTCGTCGGCAGCTCACCGAGCGTGGCATCCGGCCGCATCGCCTACACCTTCGGCCTCCAGGGCCCCGCGGTCACCATCGACACCGCCTGCTCGTCGGGCCTTGTGGCCCTGCACACGGCGGTCCAGTCGCTGCGCGCCGGCGAATCCACCCTCGCGCTGGTCGGCGGGGCGTCCGTGATGGCGACCCCGGCCGTGCTGCACGCACTGGGGCGGCAGGGCATGCTCTCCCCGGAGGGCCGCTGCAAATCCTTCTCCGCGGACGCGGACGGCTGGGGCCTGTCCGAAGGCGTCGGGATGCTGGCGCTGGAACGGCTCTCGGACACGCGACGGGCCGGCCGTACGGTCCTCGCCGTGATCAGCGGCTCCGCCCTCGTCCAGGACGGCACCTCGCACGGCCTGACGGCACCCAACGGGCAGGCCCACCGCCGCATGATCCGCCAGGCACTCGCCGCCGCCCGGCTGGCCTCGGCCGACATCGACGCGGTGGAGGGCCACGGCACCGGCACCCCGCTGGGCGACCCGATCGAGGCGCAGGCACTGATGGACACCTACGGCGCCGAACGCGGCCGGGACCGGCCGCTGTGGCTGGGTTCCCTCAAGTCGAACCTCGGCCACACCCAGGCGGCGGGCGGCATCGGCGGAGTGATCAAGATGGTGCTCGCCCTGCGGCACGGCCTGCTCCCGCAGACCCTGCACGCCGAGGAACCCTCACCGCACCTGGACTGGTCGCAGGGCACCGTCCGGCTGCTGACCGACCCCGTCCCCTGGCCCGCGGGGGACCGCACCCGCCGTGCCGCCGTCTCCTCCTTCGGCATCAGCGGCACCAACGCCCACGTCATCCTGGAAGAAGCGCCGCCGCAGGGCCCGGCGACCGCCGCCCGGCCACCGGCAGATCCCGCCCGCGCCGTCCCGTGGCTGCTGTCCGCGGCCACCGAAGAGGCACTGCGCGCCCAGGCCGCCCACCTCGCCCGCCACCTCGCCGCGCACCCGGAGGCGGACGCCCTGGACATCGGCCGCTCGCTCGCCGCGAGCCGCGCGGGCGCACCGTACCGGGCCGTGGTGACGGCCACCGACCGCGCCGGACACCTGCGGGGCCTCACCGCGCTCGCCCACGGGCAAGGCGCCCCGGAACTGCGCCACGGCACCCCGCCGGACGCGGCACAGCCCGCAGGCCCGGCGCCGTCCGGCGACCAGGACCCGCTGGCGGCGCTCGCCGCTGCGCACTGCCGGGGCGAATCCACCGCGGGCGACGCCGTCTTCGCCGCCGCCGGAGCCCGCCTGACCGACCTGCCCACCTACGCCTTCCGACGCCGCCCCTACTGGCTCCGTGCCGCCCGCATCTGAAGAGGTCTGCCCCATGACCGGCCACACCACCACGCCCCTGCCACACACCCTCGACGCCCGGCTCGCCGTCCACGCCGCCCGCAGGCCCGCGCACACCGCCCTGCTCTGCGACGGCGTCCAGGTCAGCTACGGGCGCCTGCACCAGGAGAGCGCCCGGAGCGCCCTCGCCATGACCGCGGCGGGCCTGGGCAAGGGCGCCCGCGTCGGCTACCTGGGAAAGGAATCGGCGCTCTTCTACGAACTGTTCTTCGCCTGCGCGGCCGCAGGTACGGTCCTCGTCCCCGTCAGCTGGCGGCTGGCGGCCGACGAGGTCGACTACATCCTGCGCGACTCCCGGGCCGAACTCCTCTTCGTCGAGGACGCGTTCCTGCCCACCGCACGCGCGCTCCACCCCGAACTGCCCGAGCTGCGGCAGCTGGTTCTGCTGGACGGTGACGGCCCGGACGGGCCCGCCTTCGCCGCGTGGAAGGCCGCGGGCACCGGCGCCCTGCCGCCCACCGCGTCCGGCACCGACGACCCCGTCGCCCAGATGTACACCAGCGGCACCACCGGTCTCCCCAAGGGCGTCGTCCTCGCCCACCGCAGCTTCTTCGCGGTACGCGGCCTGCTCGACGAGGCCGGCCTCGACTGGTACGAATTCCGGCCCGACGACAAGAGCCTCATCGGCGGCTCCGGATCCCACATCGGCGCGCTGTGGTGGGCGGCCCAGGGCTTCAACGCCGGCGTCACCAACGTCGCCATCCGCTCCTTCGGCGGCCGTGAGATACGGGAGCTGATCCGCACCACCGGCGTCACCACCGCCTGTATGCCCCCGGCGCTGCTGCTGGTCCTGCTGTCCGAACCCGGCATATCCAGCGCCGACTTCGCCACCCTGCGCACCGTCGTCTACGGCGGATCGCCCATCTCCGCCTCGCTGCTCCAGCAGTGCATCGATGTACTCCGGTGCGACCTCGCACAGATCTACGGCCTGACCGAGACCGGCAACACCGCCGTCTGCCTGCCGCCCGCCGACCACACGCCCGGCAACCCCCGGCTGCGGGCGGCCGGGCGGGCCTACCCCGGCGTCGAGCTGAAGACCATCGGCGACGACGGCCACACCCTCGGCCCCGGCGAGGTCGGCGAGGTCTGCATCAAGTCCCCCGCCCGCATGCTCGGATACTGGTGCCTGCCCGACGCCACCGCCGCCACTCTCAAGGACGGCTGGGTGCACACCGGCGACGCCGGATACCTCGACGAGCAGGGCTATCTGTTCATCCAGGACCGCATCAAGGAAATGATCGTCCGCGCGGGCGAGAACATCTTCCCCGCCGAGGTCGAGAACGCGCTCGGCGCTCATCCGGCCGTGCAGGACGTGGCGGTCATCGGTGTCCCCGACGACCGGTGGGGCGAGGCGGTCCACGCCTTCGTCGTCCTCCGGCCGGAGAACGAGGCCGCCCCCTACGCACTGCGGACGTTCCTGCGCGGCCGGCTCGCCGGCTTCAAGATCCCCACCCGCTACACGTTCATCGACGCGGTACCCCGCAACCCCAGCGGCAAGATCCTCCGCCGCACCCTGCGGGACCAGTTCTGGGAATCCCGCGAGCGCGCCGTCAACTGAGGGCCGCAGCAACCCCGTTCACCGTCACCTCGCCGGCCCCCGCGCGCACCGCGCCAGAGGGCCGGCCGTGGACGGCACCATCACCATCCGAGAGGTACGCAACCCCATGAGCTACATCCTTGACCCGGCGTGGGCCGACGAGCGCGACCGTCTGGAAAGCCTGTCCGCCTTCTACGACCAGGGCACCACCGAGATCTGCGACCGGCTGGGTCTCGGCGCCGGCTGGCGCTGCCTGGACGTGGGCGCGGGCACCGGCAGCATCGTGCGGATGCTCGCCGAACGGGTCGGCCCCGAGGGCGAGGTGCTGGCGGTCGACGCGGACACCCGCTTCCTGGAGCCGCTGGCCGGCGGCCCGCTCACCGTCCGCGCCATGGACGTCACGGCCGAGCCGCTGCCCGAGGGCCGGTTCGACTTCGTGCACGCCCGGCTGATCCTGGAGCACCTCCACCGGCCCGCCGACGTCGTACGGTCGATGGCGGCCGCCGCCAAGCCGGGCGGCTGGGTGGTCGTCGAAGACCTCGACTGGTCCACGGTGCTGACCATCGACCCCCCGTCCGAGGCCCACGAGCGGGTCGTCGCCGCCTGCCACAAGCTGTACGCGGGCAGCGCCTACGACGCCTGGTACGGCCGGAAGGTGCCGCGGCAGCTGCGCGAGGCAGGGCTGACCGACATCGGGATCCAGGCGGTGGCGATGCCGGCGCAGGCCGACACCGAGCGCGGCCAGCCGGACTGGGAGATGTGGATCGGCCAGCTCGCCCCCCGGATGCTCGCCCAAGGACTGCTCACCCAGGCGGACCTCGACGCCTTCAACCGGCAGTGGCACGACGGCGAAACGGTCGGCTTCGGGCCGCTGATGGTCAGCGCCTGGGGCCGCCGCCCGGCCTGATCCGGCCCGATCCGGCCCGATCCGGAAGTCCGCCGTACGACCGAAGCCCGCCCCAGGACCTCCCGGGGCGGGCTTCGGTGCGGTGCGGTGACCGTCACTCCACGGGCCCCGGCACGCTCTCCTGCACCGGACCCCCGTGGTCCGGAACGTTCAGCAGCTGGACGGTCGCACAGCTCACCAGGCGGTTGCGCTCGTCGAAGACCTCCGCCGACCACAACTGCTGCGTGAAACCGCAGTGGACGGGCACCGCGCAGGCGTGCAGCGTCCCCGAGACGACCGGCCGCATGTGGTGCATCTGCGTCTCGGCGCAGACGGCCGACCGCCCTTCGTCGGCGTTCAGCGCCCCGCCGGCGGACACCGCGCTCTCCACGAGCGCCGCCAGGACACCGCCGTGCACGGCCCCCGCAGGCCCGTGTATCCGCGGCGACAGGACCAGCGACGTGATCACCCGCTTCGCGGACAGTTCCTCGTACCGGATGCCGAGGAGAGCGTCGAGTGGATGCGTCTGACGGGTCAAGGGTCCGCTCCATTCGGGGTGGGCACCGTACGGGCGCCGCTGCATGAGGAGTTGGCGGTCAGGAACGTCCGCGGGCCGCCGCGCACGGGCACGGCGGCCCGACACCGGGGCCGGGAGGCGCCGCGGCGGATCAGATCCAGTCCGGCTGCTCCGGGGGAATCCGGCGCCCGTTGGCGATGAAGAACGCGCGGATCACGTTGCCGCGGAAGAGCTGGCGGTTGCGCGGCCCGTCGAGCGCGGCGGAGAACTCCTTGACACGGTCGCTGTAGAAGCCGCGCTTGCGGTACTTGCGGGTCTCCTCGTTGAAGATCTCGGCCACCATCTCGTCGGGGGTCCTGCCGACGAATTCGGCGAACTCGGCGAGCGTGCCGAGCCTGGTGTCCCGGTCCTTCGGTTCGAGGTCGGCGAGGTGCGCCGCGTACCGCTTGACGGTGATCAGGTCGTGAAAGGTCGGGTCGGTCATGGTCTTCCTCAGCCGGCTTCGTCGATGTCGTCAAGGAGGTGCCCCATCCGGGACCGCTTGGTCCGCAGATAGCGCAGGCTCTCGTGATGGGACGGCATCACCAGCGGCACGCGTGCGGACACCCGCACCCCGTGCCGGGCGAGCGCCGCCACCTTGTCGGGGTTGTTGGTGAGCAGCCGCACCCCGGCGATCCCCAGATCGCGCAGGACCGCCGCGCCCGCCCCGTAGTCCCGCCCGTCGACCGGAAGTCCCAGGGCCAGGTTGGCGTCCACGGTGTCGAGGCCGGTGTCCTGGAGCTGGTAGGCGCGCAGCTTGGCGGCGATGCCGATGCCCCGGCCCTCGTGGCCGCGCAGATAGATCACCGCGCCCCGGCCCTCGCCCGCGACCAGCCGCAGCGCCTCGTCGAGCTGCCCGCCGCAGTCGCAGCGCAGCGACCCCATGAGGTCCCCGGTGGCGCACTCGCTGTGCAGCCTGACCAGCGCGTCGCCCGCACCTGCCACCTCGCCGGCCACGAACGCGAGATGCTCGGCGCCGTCCGCCGCCGCGTACGCCAGGCAGCGCAGCTCACCGTGGACGGTCGGGATCCGCGCCTCCGCCAGCCTGCGGACCGCCTCCGGGCCGTCGGGGCGGGCCGGAGGCCGCGGCGCGGGCGCCGCGACCTCCGCTGTCACCTCATTTCTCACTCGGGAAGGCCGAACATCCCCGCGAGGGCCCGCAGTTCCGCCTTGCGGTGCGGGAGGGGCGCGGCGGTCTGGATCATGCCGGCCTCGGCCAGCTCGTCCACCACCTCGGGGTCGCCCTGGATGCTGTTGCCCCAGGTGCCGTCGAAGTAGAGCTGCTCGAAGTCGGGACGAGGCCGCTGGCCGCCCGCCTCGATGCTCTCCGCCGCGTAGCCGACCAGCTGGATCTGGGTCGGGATGACGCTCTCGGGCATGTTCAGCAGCTCGCGGATCTGGTCCCGGCGGCCGGTGACCAGGCCGGTGCCCAGGCCCTCGTCGGTGGCCGCGAGCAGCGCGGAGCCGACACCCAGGCCGCACTCGAAGGAGCTGAGCCACTTGGCGAACTCGATGTCACCGGCCAGCACGTTGAAGTCCGGCGTCTTCATCACGACGCTGTCGACGAACTCCTCGCTCCAGCCGTAGCTGGAGGTGAGGGAGCCCGTTTCGATGAGCTTGAGCAGCGTGGGGCGCAGCGGCTCCCAGCCCGCCAGGTCGGTGCACCAGACGATGGCGACCGGCGCCTGGTGGGCCTGCGGCTGGTTGTAGACCGCGTCGATCAGGCCGTCGCGCACCGCGTCGGGCGTCTCGCCCTTGGTGACGACGACGGCCTTGCGGACCTCCTGGGCATTGCCGTGGTGCGACTGGAGCCGCGCCGCGTGCAGGATCTTCTGGATCTTCTGCTTCTCCACCGGGCGCCATGCCTGGTAGTAGCGGGTGGTCCGCCGCGTACCTACCGTGCGCTTGAATTCCACGGGTACTCCCTGATGTTGACGGATGAAAGCGTTACTGAAGGGAAAGAAGACGGCGCTCGCGGCCGTGGCCGCCACGCCGGTTCAGCTGCCGCGAAGCAGGTGCTTGCGGATCTTGCCTACCGAAGTGCGTGGCAGTCCTTCGACGACCTCCACACAGCTCGGAACCTTGAACGGCGCCAGCCTGGCCGCACACCACTCGATCAACTCGCGCTCGCTCAGCGGCAGTTGGCCGTTGGTCACGACGAAGACCTTCACCGTCTCGTCCCGGATCGCGTCCGGAACCCCCACGACGGCCGACTCGAACACCGCGGGGTGCGCGTTGACCACCCGCTCGATCTCGCTCGACGACACGTTCTCGCCGGCCCGCTTGATGACGTCCTTGCCGCGGTCCACGAAGTGCACATAGCCGTCCGCGTCCACCCGGACGTGGTCGCCGGTACGCAGCCAGCCGCCGCCGACGGCCGCGGCCGTCGCCTCGGGGTCGCCCAGGTAGCCGGCCATCAGCGTCCGCCCCGGCACCCCGCCCACCAGCAGCTCGCCGGTCTCGCCGCGCACCACGTCCCGCAGCCGCTCGTCCACCACCCGCAGCCGCGCACCGGGCACCGGACGCCCCATGCTCTGGTTGCGGCGCCGCCCGTACAGCGGGTTCATCAGCGGCGGCGCGACTGTCTCGGTCATGCCGTAGAGCTGGAGCAGCGGTGCACGGAACCGCCGCTCGAACGAGTGGAGTTGGTCGTCGGTGACGTTCTGCGCGAACAGCACGGCCCGCAGCCGGTGCGCGATGTCGTGCGCGGTGGGCTGCTGCGCCAGGATCATGCGGATGGGCGCCGCGAACAGGCTCGCCACCGTGGCGTCGAGCCGGGCGGCCTGCTCGGACCACCGGGAGGCGCTGAACCGCGGCGTCAGGGCGATCGACGCGCCGGACACCAGCGCGGACATGGCGGAGTAGTACTGCGCGTTGCCGTGGAACAGCGGCAGCACGATCAGCTGCCGGTCCTCCGGGCGCAGCCGCAGATGCCGGGCGACCACCTCGCCCGAGTGCAGATACGCCGCGTGCGGCACGACCACGCCCTTGGGGCGGCTGGTGGTGCCCGATGTGTACAGCACGCCCAGCGGCGCCGACGGACCGACCGCCGGACGCGCGGTCCGTACCGGCGCGGTGGCCAGCGCCTTGGCCAGCGAATCCGTCCCGGCCACCAGCAACTGCTCGCAGCACGGGGCGGAGATGGCGGCGACCTGCGCGGTGGTGAGCAGGTCGGGCTGGGTCAGGCTCAGCCGGCATTCGGCGTGGGCGAGGACGTAGGCGAGTTCGTCGGCGGTGGAGAGGGGGTTGGTGGGGACCATCACGGCGCCCGCCTTCGCCGCGCCGAACCACGCGTCGAAGAACTCGGGGCGGTTGGTCAGATGGACGTGGAAGCGCTTGCCGGGGCCGATGCCCCGACTGGCCAGCAGGTCGGCCATCCGCTCGGCGCGCCGGTCCATCTCGCCGTAGCTGATGCTCGTGACCGTATTGGACTCGTCCAGGAAGGAGAGGAACGGGCGCTCCGGATGGCTCCGGGCGCGTCGCCGCAGGACACCGGCGACGGTGTCCTGTCCAGGGGTGCTCTGCCGTGGTGGTTGCACGTCGACAAGAGTCGGGTCCGCACATCAGGAGCCGCGTAACGAACCATCAACTCGCTGTTAACGGAGGGGAATCGAGGGTCGGGCGCGAGCCTCAGGAGGCGGTGTGCGGGCAGGCGTCGAAAGGCCCCCGGCGGGCGCGGGGAGCGCCGGCCGGGGGCCTGGGGAACAGCGGGGGAGGAGCGGAGCGGAGTCAGAGGTTCCGCGGTCGGGGGCGGGCCCGCAGGGCCGGAGTCGGGGGATACTCCAGGGCCCGCCCCCTCCGGGCGTCGGCCCGCCGTCACGGGGGGACGGGGCCGACGCGCCGTGCTCCGCGGCGGCGACCGGTACGGGAGGGGGAGGTGCATCCCGTCACCACTGCGTCGCCGTCCGCCGCGGAGCGGTAGAAGAGCCCGCTCAGGGCAGCGCCCGGGACGCCGTACGGTGCGGTCCGACGGGCGGCGGGAGCGGGGAGGGGACGGCCCGGCCACCGCACCGCGCACACCGGCACGGCGGGAACGCCATGCTGACCTGCGGCAGTTGTGGCGGCGCCACCGCCTGCGGAACCGACAGCGCGCTGACGTCGGTGCGCCGGCGGGTGTCGGGATCGACCCGGTACACCGTGATCGTCATGCCGGGCACGGCGCACCGCCCCGAAGGCGGCGGGACGACGGCACGACGGGAGAGGCCGGCCGCGCGGCGGTATGGCGCGAACGCGATGCACGGAACACGGGTGATCCTCTCCTCGGTGGGGGGCGGCGGGACGGGCGAGGGCCGTCCTGATCACCGCCGGGGGAGGGACGGGGCGGGCGGCGGGGAGTGCGACAACACCCCCGGTCCCGGCGGGTCCTTCCGGCTGCCCCCATTGAAACGCCGCGACCGGACGGCCTGCACCCCCTCCTGGGGGGGACGGGCGAGGAGACGGCACCCGGAGCACGCACCCGGTTCCGGGCCGACTCAACTCCCCGTTAAGGCCACAACGTCCCCTTCCTGACCGATCCGGTCTCCCAGTCGTCCGTATCGGCACTGGTGCGGAGTGATCGGTCCGTGACAGGATGTGCACGCGGAACCCGGCGGACTTAACCGGCCGTTGGGAACCGCAGGGGGCGGCGCCGGGCAGCCGGGGAACGATCCACGCACACCGCTGTCCGCAGGCCGGCAAGCACGGGCGAGGGACGGTGGGGGATGGCGGCGGCAGACGGTGAAGGGGAGCAGACGGAGCGGGGCATGCTGGGCGACCGGCTGGGCCGGCTCTTCGCGCACATGCACCCGCCGGGGGCGCCCTACACCAACGCGTACGTCGCCGAGGAGATCAGCGGCGACGCGCAGACGTACGGCGGCGTGCGGCTCACCGAGCAGTACCTCTCGATGCTGCGCAACGGCAAGCGCACCAACCCGTCGCCCGAAGTCCTCAGGGCGCTCGCCAAGTTCTTCGGGGTGCCGGTCGGCTACCTCATCGGGGACCTCTCCCAGCCGCAGGCCGAGCGGGTGGAGGAAGAGGTCCGCTTCCTCGCCGCCATGCGCGACCAGCGGGTCCGCGCCATCGCGCTGCGCTCGGTCGGCCTGCCGCCCGAGGTGCAGGACAGCCTCACCACCATCATCACCCAGTTCCGCCGGCAGATGGACCTGCCGGCCGACCTGCCGGACCAGGGCGGTGAGGTGCGTGGCGGGTGAAGCGGTGCGGGCCGCCGAGCGCGACGGGATCTTCGCCACCTGGCGGCGGGTGGAGCACGACGACGGGATGAGCATGCGACTGGGGCAGATACGGCGGCGGTGCAAGCAGCTGATCAAGGAGCTGGCACTGCCCGCCGCGATCGATCTGCGGGGAATGTGCGACATCGTCGGCGCACGGGTCGAACGGCCGGTCCACATGGTGCCGATGAGCCTCGGCGGCGTGGTCTCGGGCATGACCGCCGCGACCGACGACGCCTACTGGGTCTTCTACGAAAGCCGCACCTCCCCCTGGCACCAGGCCCACATCGTGCTGCACGAACTGAGCCATCTCCTCCTGGGCCACGGCCAGGACCCGGCGGTCACCGAGGACGCCCTGCGCCTGTGGACCCCGTCGGTCGATGCCGCGACGGCCATCCGGCGGATGGGCCTGACCGTGGGCTTCGCCCGCCACCACGGCTACGACAACCCCGCCGAACGGGAGACCGAGGTGCTGGGCACGCTGCTGATGGAACGGGTGGCCCCGCCCGCCCAGGAGGACGCACTCCCACCGGAGGGCCAGGCGGCCGTCCTGGCCGCCGCGCTCGGGCCCGCCCTGCAACACCTCAGACAACAGGGGGAGTTCAGGTCCGCACCCGCGGAACCCCGCGCCGCGGCGGCCGGTGACGGCGGCAGTACCCCAGGCGGTGAGCCCCGTGTTTGACGTCATCTACCTCTGCTTCGCCGCCGTCGCCTGGACCCTCGTCGGCTACAAGGCCGTCGCCTGGTTCCGCGACCGCGGCAACGCCGACCTGGGCCTGGCCTGCGTGATGACCGGCGGCGTCGCGACGGTCTTCCTGTTCTCCGCGCCCAGCCTCTACCGCGCCTTCGACCGGCTCCTCGGCGTGGCCAACCTCGCCATGGTCTTCCTCTACTCCGCCGTCGTGGTGTTCGCCGTCGGCGCCCAGGTGCTGCTGCTGCGCTGGGCGGCGGGCGAAGGCGCCGACACGCGCGCCCGCGCCCGGGTACGGGCCCGCTGGACCGTCGCCGTCGTCGCCGCGCTCTGGGCGGTGGCCGTCACGGGCTTCGCCGTCGGCCGCCCGGACACCGTCGAGCACCCCCGCGACTTCAGTACCGCCTACACCGGCTCTCCCGGCGTGATGCTCTTCCTGGGGCTGTATTTGGCCATCTTCGGAGCGAGCCTGGCGGCACTCGGCACGCTCTGCCCGCGCTACGCCGCCAGGCTCGGCACCTCCTGGCTGGCCCGCGGTCTGCGGGTGCTCTCCGCAGGCTGCTGGCTCGGCCTGCTCTACTGCGCCTGCAAGCTGACCGGCTTCGCGCTGTCCTGGGCGGGACACCCCGCCCCCTGGCTCTCCAACGGCGTGGCACCGCTCAGCGCATCCGTCGCCGCGATCCTCGTCCTCGCCGGTTTCGCGCTGCCGGCCGTCGGCCCGCGTGCTGCCGCCTGGCGCCGCCTCCGTCGCCTCACCCCCCTCTGGCGCCTGGTCACCGCACAGGCACCCGAGGTCACGATGGACGGCGCGCGCCGGCCGTTCGCCGACCTGGAGTGGCGCGCCAACCGTCAGATGGCGGAAATCCGGGACATCCAGCGCGGCATCCGGCGCCACGTCGAGTCCGACGCCCTCGACATCGCCTGCGAACGCGCCCGCCCCGTGGTGCCCGACGAACGGCAGCTCGCGGCCGTCGCCGAGGCCACCGCGCTGCGCCGCGGCCTGGAGAACCGCGCGGTGGGCCACGTGCCCGTGCACGGCGCCGACAGCGTCGTCGTCACCAGGCCCGGCGCGTCCGCCCAACTCGCCGCCGAATACGAGCATCTGGCGCTCGTCGCCGATGTGTACCACTCGCCGCTGATCGACACCGTGCTCGCCGAACTGCGCCAGCGCAGCACGGTGTCACGCGACTGACCGCGGCACACAGACGGGGTGGCCCGGCACGGGGGTCCGGGCCGCCCGTACCGCACCGGCGGCACCGGCATCGAAGCCGGTGCCGCCGGTGACAGGGGCCGCGCCGGCCGCGCTTGCCGCCCGCGGCCCGTCCTCATGAGGGGGGAGGCGACAAGCCACAGCATCGAGGTGCTGAGCGCCGTCCTGAAGGTCTGCGGCGACGACAACTGACCGCACCGCGACGGTGGGTGGCCGCCCGGGGGTGCCCCGGACGGCCACTCCTCTAGAGTCGGACACCATGCAGAACACCGCCGGGACCGGCCCCGACACCACCGCCGACGTGACGGCACTCCTCGACGATCCGCACACCGCGTACGCCGCGCTGCGCGAGAGCGGGCCCGTCCACCGCATCACCGCCCCCGACGGGCAGCCGGCCTGGCTGGTCACCCGCTACGACGACGTCCGCAGCGCACTCGCCGACCCCCGGCTCTCGCTCGACAAACGCCATGCCACACCCGGCAGTTACCGCGGCTTCGCGCTGCCGCCCGCCCTGGACGCCAACCTCCTCAACATGGACCCGCCGGACCACACCCGGGTGCGCAGGCTGGTCGTGAAGGCGTTCACCACCCGCCACGTCGAGGCGCTGCGCACCCCCGTACGGCGGGTCGCCGACGAGCTGCTCGACGCGATCGAACCGGCGGGCCGCGCGGACCTGATCGCCGACTACGCGGGCCATCTGCCGATCGTCGTCATCTGCGACCTGCTCGGCGTCCCCCGCGCCGACCGCCGCGACTTCCGCGCCTGGACCGACACGCTGATCACCCCCGACCCCACCCGCCCGCAGCTGATGAAGCAGACGATCGGCGAGCTGACGGCCTACTTCACCGGACTGATCGCCACCAAGCGCGCCCACCCCGCCGACGACCTGCTCTCCGAGCTGATCGCGGTACGCGACACACAGGAAGCGGACCCCGCCGCACCGGGCGGCGATCGGCTCACCGAGGACGAACTGACCTCCTTGGCCTTCCTGATCCTGTTCGGCGGGTACGAGAACACCGTCCACCTCATCGGCACTGCCGTCCTGGCCCTGCTCGACCACCCCGAACAGCTCCACCAGTTGCGCCGCAATCCGGCCGAACTGCCGACGCTCATCGAGGAGTTGATGCGCTACGAATCCCCGGCGTCGCTGTCCATCCGGCGCTTCGCACGCGAGGACCTGGACATCGGCGGCGTACGGATCCCGGCGGGCGACTGCGTGCTGCTCTCCCTCGCGTCCGCCAACCGCGACCCCGCACGCTTCCCCGCCCCCGACACCCTGGACCCCGGCCGTGACCTCTCCGGGCACCTCGCGCTCGGCCACGGCATCCACTACTGCCTGGGCGCGCCGCTCGCCCGGATGGAGACGGCGACGGCGCTGGCCGCGCTGATCGAGCGCTTCCCCGGGCTGCGGCTCGACGTGCCGCGCGCGGAGCTGCGGCACCGCCGTACGCTGCGCGCGCGTGGCCTGATTTCGCTCCCTGTCGCCTGGTAATCCGAAGACGAACAAGTTTTCTGCGGCGTAAGTGTTCTGTCATGAGGTAGAAAGGTGTTGAGACCCGCCCGGTGTGCATCCCCCGTCGCACCGGGCGGGTCGTTGTCGTCCACGACACGCCGGTGACCGGTGCCGCCGCTTGGGCCGTCTGGCGCAGCCGTCCTGCGTGGCGCCCCGGCCCTTCCTAGCGTGACGGCATGGCAATTGACGCGCTTTCCCGGAGGACCGGTGCGCTGGCGGTGATCGCCGCCACCGGCCTGTCCCTGGCCTTCATACCGGCCCCGGCCCTCGCGGGCACCTCCGCACACCGCCCTCCGGAGCCGTCCGCGGCCGGGGTGCAGGTGGCCGATGTCCCCGGGGTGCCGAAGCTGCCGGACGGTCTTTCGGCGCTGTCCTGGGCGGTCACCGACGCCGATTCGGGCAGCGTCCTGGCGGCCAAGGACCTGCATCGCAAGCTGCCGCCCGCCAGCACCCTGAAGACGCTGTTCGCCGTGACCGCCCTGCCGAAGTTCGCCGCCGATTCGGTACACCGGGTCAGCGCAGCCGACCTCGAAGGCGTCGGCACCGGCAGCAGCCTCGTCGGGGTCGCGGAGGGCGGCAGTTACACGGTGGCCGACCTGTGGCGCGGCGTCTTCCTGCGGTCGGGCAACGACGCGGTGCACGTCCTGGCGTCGATGAACGGCGGCTGGGGCGCCACGGCCCGCGAGATGCAGGAGAAGGCCCGCGCGCTCGGCGCCGACGACACCACGGTGGAGTCCCCGGACGGCTACGACTCACCGGGCCAGGTGTCCTCCGCCTACGACCTGACCGTCTTCGCCCGCGCCGGGCTCGCCAACGCCGACTTCGCGCGCTACTGCTCCACCGCGCAGGCCGACTTCCCCACCGCGGACGGCGTCACCCGGATCGAGAACACCAACCGGCTGTTGTCGGGAGCTGACGGGCTGCCCCGCTACCCGGGGATCATCGGCGTCAAGAACGGCTACACCACGCAGGCGGGCAACACGCTGATCGCCGCCGCCAGGCGGGACGGCCACACCCTGCTGGTGACCGTCATGAACCCGCGCTCCGGCGAGGCCAACGGGGTCTACAAGGAGGCCGGTGCCCTGCTGGACTGGGGATTCGCGAGCGTGGACAAGGCCGAGCCGATCAGCTCGATGACCCGTGCGGTGGCGCAGGGGCCAGCGGTGCAGCCCGCGGCGCACACCACCCAGACCGACGAGCGGGGCGGCTCGCCGTGGCGCAACGCGCTGGCCCTGTGGGCCGGAGGTGTCGGCGCGACGGTGCTGGCCATGGGCGCCGCGCTGGCCTGGCGGATGCACGCCAGACGCCGGGCGGCCGACCCGGAAGCCCCGTAGCCCGGTAGCCCGGCGGCTCAGCGGCTCAGCGGCTCAGCGGCGCAGTCGCGGGGCCGTGGCCGCTGCCGGGACCGGCGTCTGCGGTGGCTGCCGCAGGCGCCGGGTCAGCTCCCGGGCCCAGGCGGTCAGCCCGGCGACGTCGATGCCGTACGGCGCGGTGTCCGCGTACGGAGTGAGGGCCGCGGCGCCGCGGTCGAGCAGGGCGACGCCGCCCGTGGCATTGCCGCGGGCGGCGTGCGTGAGGCCGACGGCCAGCTGGGCCAGGCCGCGCCACAGTTCGCGCTCCGGTTCCGGCGCCGCCTTCCAGGCGTCCTCCAGGACCTCGTGGGCGTGGAACGGCATCCCCGCGTCGAGCAGCCGCTGTGCCTCGGCGAGTGAGGCGTGCGGCGGGCGCACCACACCCTCGGGCTGCCGGTCCACGCCCGGTGTGCCGTACGGCAGCGGCCGGCCGAGCCCGTCACGCGGCCTGGCGTTGCGGGCCTTGCCCTGCGCGTCACGGTCCCGCCTGCGCGACGGGGCGCCGCCCGCCGTCGCCGCCGCGGCTTCCTCGTCGGCCGCGCAGTACCGGCAGCCGCCGTCGCCCGGCCGGTCGTCGATCCGGCCGCAGCGGTCGCAGACCCGGTCCAGCCAGCAGGCCGGATCGCCGCCCTCGCCCCGGCCGGTGACCGCGGCGGGCGCAGGGCCGCCGTTGCCCCGCGCGCCGGTCCTTCCGTTGCCCGTCTCCGCTTCGTTCACCCTTCGATTGTGCGCCGCGGGCCCGCCGCACGTCCCGCCGGGGGCGGCACCGGCTCAGGGCACCCGCGCCGGGGACGAGGCGTCCGGTACGCGCAGGGCGGGGGAGCCGTGGCCGTCGGCGGGGACGGTCCAGATGTCGCTGCTGCCGCTCTCCTTGCCCGGCAGCGCGTAGGCCAGCGTGCCGTTGTCGAGCCAGGCGGCCTGGTCGTCCACGCTGCGGGTCTCGGCGAGTGGCCGCTCGCGGTGGGTGCGCAGGTCGAGTACGTACAGCCGCCAGGGCGCGCGGGCGCCGTCGCGGACCCGTTTCTTGAAGGCGAGCCGGGTGTTGTCGGGGGAGAGCGACGGGCACTCGACGTTTTCGCGGAGGGTGTGCGCGGTCCACTTCCGCAGGTCGCCCTGGACGAGGTAGGTCGAGCCCCGGGTGGAGACGGTGGCGTAGAAGGTGTTGTCGTCGCGGGCGAAGCTGACGCCCCAGTAGTTGACGTCGGGGGAGTGGTAGCGGCGGCCGTCGAGGGTGAGCGGGATTTCCTCCATGTTCTTGATGAGGTAGCCGGTGCGGGTGTCGAGAAGGGAGGTGCGGGTGGAGAAGGACGTGGTGGCGTAGGAGTCGCCGGTGGCGAACATCGTCCAGGAGAGCATCCGTCCGGACGCGGAGACCCGGGCCCGGTTGGGGATGCCGGTCAGCGCGATCCGGCGCTTCTCGTGCAGCTTGCGGTCCAGGACCACGGCGTACGACGTCGGTGGGATGCCGGGGCGGCGCTGGAGGCACAGGGCGGTGTCCGCGGCGGCGTAGAAGCGTTCGCAGCGGGGGCCGCCCGTCGTCCGGTGCGGTCCGGACGCGCGGCCCTCCGTGGCGGGGGTGATGCCTGCGGCCGGGGCCGGCAGGTGGGCGATCCGGCCGGAGCCGGCGCCGGTGCTGCGGAAGTACAGCTGTCCGTGGCCGATGCCGAACGCCGATACGGGGTCGGCGGGTTCGGCCCGCCGGGCGGCCCCCACGGTGTAGACGACGGCGATGCCCGCCAGGAGCACTCCGGCGACGGCCACGGCGGTGATCCGGGCGCGCAGCGACGGGGTGCCGATGCGGCGGGCGGGTCGGCCCGCGGGGCTTTCGGGCGGTGCGGGCGGCGCCGGGCGCACCGCCTCACGGAGCGGACGGTCGGGTGGGTTCATGCGCGGGACGGTGCCTTTCCGTGCGGGGGAGCAGGACGGCGGACACGGCCAGCGCCGCGGCCAGCGCGAGGACCGCGGCGAGCAGCGCGGGGCGGGTGCCCCAGAGCGTCCAGGCGGCGCCGAATCCGGCAGCGGCCAGCAGCCGGCACAGTGCCTGGCCGGTCTGGAGCAGCGCCATCCCGCTCGCCCGGCGCGCGGCGGGCAGCACCGGACCGGCCAGCGCCATCAGCACGCCGTCGGTGGCCGCGTAGAACACGCCGAGCAGCAGCAGGACGGCGGCCAGCAGCGGCAGCCCGGCCTCGGTCGTCAGCAGCAGGAGGTAGCCGCCGAGCAGCGCCGCGTGGCCGCAGAGGAGCGGTACCCGCCGCCCGATGCGGTCGCCGAGACGGCCGGCGGGCACGGCCAGCAGCAGGTAGACGGCGGCGGCCCCCAGCGGCAGCAGCGGGAACCAGCTGACCGCGAACTCCAGCCGGCGTTGCAGCAGCAGGTACAGGAACGAGTCGCCGATGGTGGCGGCCCCGAGCAGCGCCGCGGCGGCGAAGATGCGCCGGAACGCGGGGTCGCGCAGCGGTGCGAGGAGCGCGGCACGGGGCTTGGGCGCGGCTGCCGGCGCCGGCCGGGGCGCGGGCACGGCGTCCCGTCCCGGTACGAAGGCGACGAGCATGAGGACGCCCAGCAGGCCGGTGCAGAAGCTCACGACGAAGACCGCGTCGTAGGCGTCGGCGGTGGCCCACAGCAGCGCGAACGCGGCGAGCGGGCCGAGCAGCGCGCCGGTGGTGTCCATCGCGCGGTGCACGCCGAAGGCCCGGCCGAGTGCGTCGGGCGGTGCGCTCAGCGAGATCAGCGCGTCGCGGGGTGCGGTGCGTACGCCCTTGCCGATCCGGTCGGCGGCGAGCGAGGCGCCGATGCCGAGGGTGCCGCCGCCGGCGAGCAGCAGTCCGATGCGGGAGAGGGCGGAGAGCGCGTAGCCCCATCCCGCGACGAGTTTGTGCCGTCCGCCGCGGTCGGCCGCGTGCCCGCCGAGCAGCCTGACGAGCGCGGTCACGCCGTTGTAGAGGCCGTCGAGGAAGCCGAACTGGAGCGGGGAGAGGCCGAGTTGGATGACGAAGTAGAGGGGCAGCACGGCGGTGACCATCTCGGATGAGATGTCGGTGACGAGGCTGACCGCGCCGAGGGCCAGGACCGGCCCTCCGACGCGGCCCCGCGTCACCTTCGCCGTGGCAGCCGCGTCCGTGGTGGCGAGATACATGGCGTGGCGTCCGTGGACCGCGGCGGGCGCCCGGTCAGTGGCACTCGTAGGACGGGCTGCTGTCCTTCGTCTTGCCGTCGGTGCCGATCAGGTTCCAGGAGAACCCGGTGTCGGTGAAGTTCAGCTTCACCACCCCGAAGGTGTTGGTCAGCCGCTTCTCGCTGTTGGGCTGGACCTCTTCGATCTTGTAGGGGTGGGCGCCGCCCATGCCGCCGAGCAGTTCGACGATCCCGTTCTCGTCCCGGTCGCCGTCCGGGTTCTGCGGGGCGAACCGCTCGTAGTGGTGGTCGTGGCCGTTGAGGACGAGTTCGGCCTTGGCGTCGTAGAGCTGCTTCCACACCGGCCTGCTGACCGGGTCGTTGCCGTGCTCGCCCGAGGAGAAGAGCGGGTGGTGGAAGTAGGCGGCCACGCACTTCTTGGAGTTGGCGGCGAGGTCGTCCTTGAGCCAGGCGAGCTGCGCCTTGTCGAGGTCGTTGGTGTTCAGCGCGACGAAGTGCCAGTTGCCCTGGTCGAAGCTGTAGTAGGGCTTGCCGTGCGGGTAGGCGATGTCGCCGAAGTAGGACTTGTAGCCCTTGAGTTCGCCGTCCGGGTCGTAGGTCTCGTGGTTGCCGGGGATGGGGTGCGTCTTGTCCTTGAACTTGCCCCAGGTCTTGTCGTAGTAGCGCGTGAAGTCCTTGATGCGGGCGTCGTCGTACTGGTTGTCGCCCATGGTCATCACGAACGCCGGGTTGATCTTCTCCACCAGTGCGGCGGTCTTGGGGTGCTCGCAGTCGCTGTCGCTCGCGGTGCACTGCTCGGCGATGTCGCCGGCGGCGACGGCGGTGAAGCCCCCGGCCTGGGGGCGGTCGGGTGCCGCGTCGGCGCGGCCGACCGGCGACCACAGCAGTACGCCGCCGAGCAGCGCGAGGGCTGCGCCGGCGGCGGGGATGCCGATGCGGGGGTTGGTGAGCCGGTGCTTCGTGGCGCGGGGGGTGTGCGTCATGTCCGTCTCCAGGGTCGGCGACACAGCCGTCCCGAGGAATCCTGGCGGGCGGTCATGTACCCGTCAAGATGCGTACCCCAGCATTGTTAGGAAACTTTACTACTCGCTCGTGACAGTGGCATCGAAGAAGCACAAGTGCCCCTGGATTCCGGCCACTTCGGGCTTCGGTTCGGGGTACGACCACACCAGATCGGCCGCCCCGCCGTCGGCCAGCGACCAGTACGAAGCGGTGCCCTTGAACGGGCAGTACGTCCGCGTCGGCGACGGCGTCAGCAGATCGGTGCGCACGTCCTGCGGCGGCAGGTAGTAGCGCACCGGATATCCCGTCTCGCGCAGCAGCAGCGGCCGGCGGCTGTCGGCCAGCAGCACCCCCTCGTGCTCGACGCGGACGTGGTCGGTGCCCTGCTCCACCGTGATGCGGTGTCCTGCGGTCATGGTCGTCCTTCCGATCGGCTCAGGGCGGACCTGAGAGTGTCGTGCCGGTGAACCCGCAGTGTGCCCGCCCGTCCCGCAGGCCGCGCCCCGCCCGCCCCGAACGGCCGAATCCGGCGCCCGCCCGCCCCGCGAAGGGGAGGGCGCGACGCCGGATCCGGGGAGGAAGGCGGTCAGGCGGCCCGCTGCTCGTACCCGACGAGCCGGACGCAGACGGCGAGGCCCGCGATGGCCTGCTCCAGCTCCGCGAGGCCCGGGTAGCTGGGCGCGATCCGGATGGTGGCGTCGCGCGGGTCGTTGCCGTACGGGTGGGTGGCGCCGGCCGGGGTCAGCACGATGCCCGCGTCGGCGGCGCGGCGTACGACCTCCTTGGCGCAGCCGTCCGGCACCTGGAGGGTCACGAAGTAGCCGCCCTTGGGCGAGGTCCAGGTGGCCAGGCCGGTGCCGCCCAGCTCGGCGTCCAGGATCCGGGCCACCGCTTCGAACTTGGGCTGGAGCAGGGCACGCTGGCGCTCCATGTGCGCCTGCACGCCGTCGGCGTCCTGGAGGAACAGCACGTGCCGCAGCTGGTTGATCTTGTCGGGGCCGATCGACCGCTTGGTGTTGTTGGCGAGCAGCCACTGCACGTTCGCGGGCGACGAGCCGAAGAAGGCGACACCCGCGCCCGCCATGGTGATCTTCGAGGTGGAGCCGAACACGAACGCCCGGTCCGCGTTCCCGGCCTCGGCGCAGGCGGCGAGCAGGTCGGCTATCCCGACGGGCTCGTCGGTGAGGTGGTGGGCGGCGTAGGCGTTGTCCCAGAAGATCCGGAAGTCGGGTGCGGCGGTCTCCATGCGGGCCAGCCGCGCCACGGTCGCGTCGCTGTAGCAGACGCCGTCCGGGTTGCTGTACTTCGGGACGCACCAGATGCCCTTGACCGACGGGTCGTCGGCGACCAGCCGCTCCACGGCGTCCATGTCCGGTCCTTCGGCGGTCATCGGCACGGGGATCATGTCGATCCCGAACCGCTCGCAGAGCGCGAAGTGCCGGTCGTAGCCGGGCACCGGGCACAGGAACGCGATCCGCTCCTGGTCCACCCAGCGCGACTCGGCGCCGGGCAGCACGCTCAGCAGGGCGTGCACCAGGCTGTCGTGCATCAGCTCCAGGCTGGAGTTGCCGAGGGCGAGCAGCTGCCCGGCCGGCACCTGGAGCACATCGGCGAACATCTCCCGCAGCTCGGGCAGTCCCTGGAGCCCGCCGTAGTTGCGCAGGTCCGTGCCGTCGGCCGAGGTGTACCGGCCGTTGGGCAGGCTCAGCAGGTCATCGGAGAGGCCGAGCTGCTCGGGCGCCGGCTTGCCCCGGGTGAGGTTGAGCGAGAGCCCGCGCCCCGCAAGGTCCTGGTAGTCCTGGCGGGCGCGCTCCAGGAGCCCGGTCAGGGCGTCGGGGCTCAGCTCGGTGGTCATGGTGTGTCCTCTCACGGGTACCGCATGGATCGGGGTGGCGCCTGCCGAGAATACAAACCCGCGCGGGCGGCCCGACCGGGAGGCCGGTGCGGCGGGGGCGGCAGGGGGTGCGGTACCGCCCCTGCCGCCCGTGCCGTGCCCCGATCCGGGCCGACGTGCGCCGTGCCAGGACCCGGGCCGATGTGCCCTAGATCTCGCGGATCCCGCGCCCCGCCCACGCGGGCGCCGGAGCCACGAGCCCGGCGAGTCGGGAGTGCGCCGCGTCGGGCAGCGGCACGGCCCGCCCGGCGCCCTGGTCGACGTGCAGCGCGAACAGTTCCTCGGTGGCCACCGGATCGCCGGCCGGCTCGCCCACGAACATCTCGTGCAGGAACCGCACCTTCTTGGCGTCCGCCCCCAGCACCGTGGTGCGGACGGTCAGTTCGCTGCCGCGCGCCACCTCGTCGAGATAGCGGACATGGGCCTCGACCGTGTACAGCGAGCACCCGGTGCGGGCGCGGTAGTCCGCGTCCAGGCCCGCGTCCGCCATCAGCGCGTCCGTCGCGAAGCCGAAGACCAGGACGTAGTACGCCTCGCTGAGGTGGCCGTTGTAGTCGATCCAGTCGTCCTGGACCTGCTGCCGGAAGAGGGGAAGCGGAGCCGTCATCGCGCGGTGCCTCCCAGGCGTCCGGTGGCCCGCAGCACGTCGATGACGCCCTGGTCACGCTCGGCGACCAGATCCGCGTAGGTGCGGTCGCCGGCCGCCGCCTCGCAGCCGTCGACCATGGCGTCCCGCAGCTTCCGGTCCAGCTCGGGGGCCTCCAGGCGGGTCCACGGCGACTTCAGCGACGGGCCGAAGTGGTCGAGCATGTGCGCCATCCCGCCCTCGCCGCCGGCCAGCGCGAAGGTCAGGCAGGGGCCCATGAACGCCCAGCGCAGCCCGGGGCCCTCGGTGATCGACGCGTCGATGTCCTCGACGGACGCCTCGCCGTTGGCGACCATGTGCAGCGCCTCGCGCCACAGCGCCTCCTGGAGGCGGTTGGCGATGAAGCCGGGCAGCTCGCGGTCCATGGTGATGACGGACTTGCCCGCCACGTCGTAGAAACGGGACGACCACGCCACGGCGTCCGCGTCGGTCCGCTCGCCGCCGACGACCTCGACCAGCGGAATGAGGTACGGCGGGTTGAAGGGGTGGCCGACGACGAGGCGGGACGGGGTGGTGGCGTCCGTCTGCATGTCGGTCATCGGGTAGCCGGACGTGGAGGAGGCGATCACCACGCCGGGCGGCGTCGCGGCGTCCAGCTCGGCGAGCAGCGCACGCTTCAACTCCAGCTTCTCCGGGGCGCTTTCCTGGACGAACTGGGCGTCGGCGACCGCTTCGGCGAGGGTCGGCGTGACGGTCAGCCGGTCCTGCGAGGCGCCGTCGGCGAGACCTATCTGCTCCAGCGCAGGCCAGGCGGCGGCGACCAGGCGGCGCAGCTTCTCCTCGGCGTCGGCGGCCGGATCCCAGGCGGTGACGTCGTAGCCACGGGCGAGGAAGTGCGCCACCCAGCCGCCGCCGATGACGCCGGCGCCGATGCAGGCGATGCGGCGGACGTCCTCGGGGGCGCAGGGGGCGGGGGTGGTGTCGGACATGCGGCAGAACTCCAAGTCGGGGGGTGCGGTGGGTGGTCGAGGTCAGCCGCGGGGCTTGAGGCCGAGCCGGGCGCGGGCCTGGTCGGGGGTGGCGACCGAGGCGCCCAGCAGCTCGGTGATCTGCACGGCGCGCTCGACCAGCTGGCCGTTGGTGGCCTTGACGCCCTTGCTGAGGTAGAGGTTGTCCTCCAGGCCGACCCGGACATTGCCGCCGAGCAGGATCGACTGGGCCACCCACGGCATCTGCATCCGGCCCAGCGCGAAGCTCGCCCACTGCGCGCCGTCGGGCAGCATGTTGACCATCGACTGGAGCACACCGGGGTCGGCGGGCGCGCCCCACGGGATGCCCATGCACAGCTGGAAGACGGTCGGGTCGTCCAGCAGCCCCTCGGCCAGCAGCTGCTTGGCGAACCACAGCTGCCCGGTGTCGAAGATCTCCAACTCGGGCCGCACGCCCAGGTCCTGGATCCGCTTGGCGCCGGCCCGCAGCATGTCGGGGGTGGAGACGTAGAGGTTGGAGCCGTCGCCGAAGTTGAGCGAGCCGCAGTCCAGCGTGCAGATGTCGGGCAGCAGCTCCTCGACGTGCGGCAGCCGCTCCAGGCCGCTGACCAGGTCGGTGCCCGGCAGGCTGGTCAGCGGGTTCTCCGGGTCGATGACCAGGTCGCCGCCCATGCCCGCGGTGAGGTTGATGATGACGTCGGTGCCGGTCTCCTTGACCCGCTCGACGACCTCCGCGTAGAGCCGCGGGTCACGCGAGGGCGCGCCGGTCTCGGGGTCGCGGACGTGGATGTGCACGACCGCGGCACCGGCGGACGCCGCCTCCACGGCCGACGCGGCGATCTGCTCGGGCGTCACCGGGACGTGCGGGGAGCGGCTGACGGTGTCGCCCGCGCCGGTGAGCGCGCAGGTGATGATGACCTCGTTGTTCACGGGGATTCCCTTCGGTGGTGGCCCGGTCGGGCAGGGGAGAGGGCGGGGGAGCGGGCCGGACGGCGCCGTGCCCGCCGGGGTGTGCCGTGGTGCGGGGGCTGCGGATGCGGGGGCTGCGCCTCGTCAGTCAGCGGCCAGTTCGCTCGTCACGAAGGCGAGCAGGGCGGTGTGCATGGTGTCCGGGGTCGTGCTGTCCGGCGCGGTGGCCAGCACCTGGGTGGCCAGGCCGTCGATCAGGGCGGTCAGCCGCAGCGCGGTGGACTCCGGGTCGACGGGGCGGAAGACGCCCTGGGTGACGCCGCGGCGCAGCACGTCGGCGACGGTGGTGCGCCACTGCCGGTAGTAGTGCTCGTGCAGCCGGCCGACGGCGGTGGACCGGGCGGCCTGCGCCCACAGGTCCAGCCACACCAGCCACTGGCGGCGCTGCTGCGCGGTGCGCGGCGTCTGGAGCGCGATCAGGTGCAGCAGCTCGGCGCGGGCGTCGGTCGCCTCGGCGAGGCCCGCGGCGCGGCGGGCGGTGTCCTCGTCCATGCACCAGCGGACGGCGGCTTCCAGCAGCTCGTCGCGGCCGGGGAAGTGGTAATGAACCGCCGCGGTGCTGGTGCCGCAGGCCGCGGCGATGTCGGCGACCCGCACCTCGTGAAAGCCGTGCTCGGCGATCAGCCGTACGGTCTCCCGCACGATCTGGAGCGGTCTGCCGCCCTCCGGTACGTGTGCGGGGCCGCGCTCCTGCGGCGGTGCGGGACGTTCCGGAGAGCCGAGCAGCCGGCCCGCGTCCACGCCCGCGATATCGGCGATCCGCACGATCTCGGCGACGGTGAACCGACGGCTGCCGCTCAGCGACCTGGACAGCTTCGACGGGTCCATCACGATCCGGCGGGCGAACTCGCGGCGGCTGCAGCCGAGACCGTCGATCACCTGCCGGACACGTTCCGTGAGGGCGCCCGCCTCGTCGGCGACCCGGGCCCCGGGGTCTTCCTTCATGGCCAGGGACCGTAACAGCGTGTTGAGAACATCGCAACACTCCAAGGTGCATGAAGGGGAGAAAGTTCCTGTTCGTGGCCCTTTGGTGGGGTGGTGTTGCGCATCAACTGATGAGGGAGTCAGGAGTGGGGCGAGAGGGGTGCGCGAGACGCCCGAGGCTCCGCAAAGCGGGTGAATGTGGCAAAGTGACGGCATGGCTGACCGGGGAGCGAAGCGGCCCACCGTGTCGGTGCCGGACGACTGGCCCGCCCACCCGGACCTGACCCTGGCCCTCAACGGCATGGGCGGCTTCGACTGGGATCTCGACAGCGGGCGGCTGCACCTGGACCCGCCCGCACTGGAGCTGTTCGACGTGCCGCCCGGCACCTACGACGAGCGCCCCGCCACCCTCGCCGACCACGTCCCGCCCACCGAAGCCGCCCGCCTCGACGCCCTGGTCGCCCGCGCGCTCAAGGACGGCAGCGACTCCTACGGCGCCTACTTCCGCGTCCGCCACCGCGACGGCGCACTGCACTGGGCCCACTGCCAGGGCAGCATCCGCAGGGACGCATCCGGCAGACCACGCCGCGTCATCGGCGTGGTCCGCGACGCGGGCGAGGAATACACCCAGGCGGCCGAACGCCTCGCGGTCGATGAGGAACGCCGCCGCCACAACAGCGTCGTCGAGCGCACCACCGCCGCACTCGCCCACGCCAGAACCGTCCACGACGTGATCGCCGTACTCGCCGACGACCAGGGCCTGAGCCGGCTCGGCGCCGAAAACATCATCCTCGGACTCGTCGAAGCAGGACGCATCCGGCTGGTGTCCGAAGGCAAGGCGGGCAGCTTCATCCCCGACCACGAAGTGACCCGCGTCGGCGACGAGTTCCCGATGAGCGAGGTCGTCCGCACCCTCGCCCCCCGCTTCATCGCCAGCCGCACCGAATTCGCCACCGGCTACCCCCGCCTGTGGCCGGCCATCGAACCCCTGGACATCGGCTCAGCCGCCTACCTCCCGCTGATCGCCCAGGGCCGCACCATCGGCGTCATCGGCCTCTTCTACCAACGCGAAAGCGCCTTCCGCGACCAGGAACGCAACCTCCTGATCGCCCTCGGCAGCAGCATCTCCCAGAGCCTGGCCCGCTCCATGCTCTACGACCAGGAACACGAACTCGCCGCCGGACTCCAAAAGGCCATGCTGCCGCGCCGCATCCCCGGCGTCCCCGGCGCCCAGATCGCCGTCCGCTACCGCTCCGCCCGGCTCGGCCGCGACATCGGCGGCGACTGGTACGACGTGATCCCGCTGCCCGACGGACGGGTCGGCGCCGTCGTCGGCGACGTCCAGGGCCACGACACCCAGGCCGCCGCCCTCATGGGCCAGCTGCGGATCGTGCTGCGCGCCTACGCCACCGAAGGCCACTCACCGGCCACCGTCATGGCCCGCGCCTCCGCCTTCCTCAAAGAACTCGACACCGACCGCTTCGCCACCTGCGTCTACGTCGACGCCGACCTCAGCACCGGCGCCGCCCGCTTCGTCCGCGCCGGACACATCGACCCCCTGCTACGGCACGCCGAAGGCATCTGCCGCAGACTCCCGGTCGCCGGCGGACTGCCCCTCGGCCTCTCCGCCGAATTCACCCGTCTGGACTACCCCGTCACCACCGTGCACCTCGCGCCCGGTGACACTTTGCTGCTGTGCACCGACGGCCTCGTCGAAGAGCCCGGCACCGACATCGACGACGGACTGCGCCACCTGACCGCCGAGGTACGGCACGGCCCCCAGGACGTCCAGCAACTCGCCGACCGGCTCTGCACACTGGCCGACCGGCGCCCCGGCGAGGACGACATGGCCTTCCTCCTGCTGCGCCGCCTCGGCAACCCCCACCACGACATCGCAGGCCGGGTCCAGCGCCAGATCGCCCCCGCCGACCCCGAAGGGCTCTCCGCCGCCCGCCACATGATCAGGGCCGCGGTACGCGCCTGGGGCGCCCGCGAACGCGCCGAAGAGATCGAACTCGTCGCCGACGAACTCATCACCAACGCCCTGCTGCACACCGAAGGCCCCGCCGTCATCCGCATCGAGATGCCCCACGGCGCCGAACGACGGCTGCGCCTGGAGGTGGAAGACCCGTCGAGCAACCTCCCCAAGCGCCGGGAGCCGGGCGAAGCCGGCGTATCGGGACGCGGACTGCTGCTCGTGGACAGGCTGGCCGACGTCTGGGGAGTGGAACCGCGCGGCAGCGGAAAATGCGTATGGTGCGAGTTCAACTGCCCCTGACCGGACCGGCCGTGGTGCCGGTCCGGCACGACGGGTCCGTACGCCGAGCAATCGGCACGTCGAGTGAGGACGGCATATGGCATCGCGACCGGCGGAACAGCGCGTTCAAGCCCGCCAACTGGCAGCGCACCTGGACGCCGAAGGGGTCAGGAACATCGCCCTGACCTGGATCGACAACGCCGGCATCGCACGCGTCAAAGCGATCCCCGCCACCCGCATCGGCAACGCGGCCGAACGCGGCATCGGCATGTCCCCGGTCTTCGACGTCTTCACATCCGACGACGCCATCACCGAATCCCCCCACCTCGGCGGCCCCGACGGCGACCTGCGGATCTTCCCCGTCCTCGACCGCGTCACGGTACTCGCCGCGCAGCCCGGCTGGGCCTGGGCACCCGCCGACCGCTACGACCAGCTCGGCGCCCCCCACCCCGCCTGCCAGCGGGACTTCGCCCGGCGGATGACCGCCCGCGCCGCCGACGCGGGAATCGGCCTGCGCATGGGCTTCGAAACCGAATGGGTCGTCAGCCGCGTCCCGGAAGGCGGCGGAGCGCACCCTACCGACCCGCACACCCCGCTCGACCACCCCTGCGCGGGCCCCGCCTACGGCATGACCCGCGTCGTCGAACTCTCCGACTACCTCCGCGACATCACCGAAGCGCTCACCGTCCAGGGCATCGAGGTACTCCAGCTCCACCCCGAGTACGCACCGGGCCAGTTCGAGGTCTCCACCGCCGCCGCCGACCCGGTACGCGCCGCCGACGACATCGTCCTGGTCCGCGAGACCATCCGCGCCGTCTCCCAGCGCCACCAGCTGCGCGCCGCCTTCGCCCCCACCGTCGTCGCAGGCCAGGTCGGCAACGGCTGCCACCTCCACCTCAGCCTGTACCGCGAGGGCCACAGCCTGCACCGCACCCCCGACACCCCCTGGGGCCTGGCACCCGAAGCCGCCGCCTTCCTCGGCGGCATCCTCGCCGCCCTCCCCGCCCTGCTCGCCATCGGCTGCCCCTCGCCCGCCAGTTACCTGCGGCTCCAGCCCTCCCAATGGGCCGGCGTCTACCAGTGCTGGGGCGTCGAGAACCGAGAGGCGGCACTGCGCCTGATCACCGGAGCCCCCGACGACCCGGACGGCGGCAACGCCGAGATCAAACCCTTCGACGCCGCCGCCAACCCCTACCTCGTCGTCGGCGCGGTCATCGCCGCCGGCCTGCACGGCATCGAAACCGGTACGCCGCTCCCCGAACCCGTCAGCGGCGACCCCGGCGCACTCGGCGTCCGCGAACGCAGCAGGCGCGGCATCGTCCGGCTCCCCGCCACACTCACCGACGCCACCGACCACCTGGAGAAATCCGCCCCGCTCCGCGACGCGATGGGCGAGGTCCTGCACGGCGCGGTACTCGCCGTACGCCGCGCGGAGGAAGCCAGGTTCGCCGGGAGCGACGCCGACGAGATCGCCGCCGAGACGCGCTGGCGCTGGTGATGACGACCGGCACCCCGGGGCCCGCCGCCCCCGACGACGGCCTTCCGCCGCTGGTCGACCACCACTGCCACGGCGTCATCCGCCACGCCCCGACCCCCGCCGAATTCACCGGACTCCTCACCGAATCGGACCGCCCGCCCGCCCCCGGCACCACCTTCTTCGACACCCAGGCAGGCTTCGCCGTACGCCGCTGGTGCCCACCCCTGCTCGGCCTCCCGCCGCACTGCCCGCCCGACCGCTACCTCGCCCGCCGCCACGAACTCGGCCCCGACGAGACCCGCCGCCGGCTGCTGGCCGCCACCGGCATCGGCACCTACCTCCTCGACACCGGACTCCCCGGCAACCTCACAGGCCCCGACGAAACCGCCGCGGCAGGCGGCGGCACCGGACACGAAGTCGTCCGCCTGGAAACCCTCGCCGAACACCTCGCGGCAGGCACCCGGGACGCCGAGGAGTTCACCGGCACCCTCGCCCACGCCGTACGCGACGCAGCCAGGACCGCCGTCGCCTTCAAAACCGTCGCCGCCTACCGCCACGGCCTCGCCCTCGACCCCAGGCCGCCCACCCACGACACCCTGCACACCGCCGCCCGCGACTGGCTGGCCGCAGGACCCGCCAAACTCACCGACCCGGTCCTGCTGCGCCACCTCATCCACCTCGCCGTCGCCACCGGCCGCCCCCTCCAACTCCACACCGGATTCGGCGACCCCGACCTGCGCATCGACCACGCCGACCCCGCACTGCTCACCGACTTCGTCCGCGCCACCGCCGACACCGGCACCGACCTCGTCCTGCTGCACTGCTACCCGTACCACCGCCAGGCCGCCTACCTGGCCGCCGTCTTCCCGCACGTGTACGCCGACATCGGGCTGACCCTCACCCACACCGGACCACGCGCCGCCGCCGTACTCGCCGAATTCCTGGAACTCGCCCCGTTCGGCAAACTCCTCTTCTCCACCGACGCCTACGGCCTGCCGGAGCTGTACACCGTCGGCAGCGCCCTGTTCCGCACCGCCCTGCACACCGTCATCGGCGACTGGACCGCGTCCGGCGCCTGGTCGCAGGACGACGCCCGACGCGTCGGCGCCATGATCGCCGCCGACAACTCCCGCCGTGTGTACGGACTCACGGGCGGCTGACCGCACCACCGGCCGTCAGGGAAGAACGCGCGGCACCCCCGTGCTTTACTTCCGCGTGCCTCCTACACCCATATCCACGAAGGGCCCAGCGCCCGCCCGCCCCCGCATATTCGCCGACCTCACCCCGCTCCGCAGCTCACCGGACTACCGCAGGCTGTGGTGCGGCAACACCGTCTCCTGGATGGGCCAGCAGATGACCGCCCTCGCGGTCTCCCTCCAGGTCTACTCCCTCACCCGATCCACCTTCGCCGTCGGCCTGGTGGGCCTGTGCTCGCTCGTACCGCTCGTCGTCTTCGGGCTCTACGGCGGCGCCATCGCCGACACCGTCGACCGCCGCAAACTCGGCCTCTACAGCGCCGCCGGCGCCACCGTCATGTCCGTCGTGCTGGCCGCCGCCGCGCTCGCGCACTACCGGCACGTCTGGCTGCTCTACTGCGTCGTCGCCCTCCAGGCCGTCTGCTTCGCGATGAACTCGCCGGCCCGTACGTCGATGATCCCCAGGCTGCTGCCCGTCGAACAGCTCCCGGCCGCCAACGCCCTCAACTCGCTCACCAGCAACCTCGGCCTGATGGGCGGCCCCATGCTCGGCGGCGTCATCGTCGGCCTGTGGGGATACCAGGCCGCCTACCTCATCGACGTGGCCGCCTTCAGCGCCTCCCTCTACGCGATGTGGCGACTGCCCGCCATGCGGCCCGACCACGGGGAAGGCGACGGCGCCACAACGCCCCGCAGGGCCTCCGTCCTTGACGGGCTGCGCTTCCTCGCCACCCGGCCCAACCTGCGCATGACGTTCTTCACCGACATGGCGGCGATGGTCCTCGCCCAGCCCCGCGCGCTCTTCCCCGCCATCGCGGCACTGTGGTTCGGAGGCGACGCCAAGACGGTCGGCCTGCTGGTCGCCGCGCCCGCCGTCGGCGCCGTACTCGGCGGCCTGTTCTCCGGCTGGCTCGGCGGCATCCGCCGGCACGGCCTGGCCATCCTGGTCGCCGTCGGAGCCTGGGGCGCCGCCGTCGCCAGCTTCGGCCTCTCCCGCCACCTCTGGCTCGGACTGTTCTTCCTGGCCGTCGCCGGCTGCGCCGACACCGTCTCGATGGTCTTCCGCAGCACCATGCTCCAGGCCGCCACCCCCGACAAGATGCGCGGCCGGCTCCAGGGCGTCTTCATCGTCGTGGTCGCCGGCGGCCCTCGCCTCGGCGACTTCCTCGCCGGGTCCGCCGCCGGCCTGACCTCACCCGCCACCGCGGTCGTCGGCGGCGGCCTCGCCTGCGTCCTGGTGGTCACCGCCCTCGGCCTGGGCCGCCGCGCCTTCGCCCGCTACGACGCGCGGGATCCGCAGCCGTGAGGGGAGCGGGATCCGCAGCGGTGAGGGGCGGGGGAGCGGCGCGCGTGCCCGCTCATCCCCATCGGGCGTGCGCAGGGCCGGAATTCGCGGTGTGTGTGCGCGGCGACGGCGAATGCCGGGCGGCGCGCGGTTTCTTCGTGTGGCCTCGTCGTCGGTGGCTATTCGGCGAACGGATATCGGGGGCGGGCGGCGCGGCGGGATGACGTGTCCGATATCCGATATCTGCGACCACGGCGGGCAGCCGCACGCCGTGGGGTGTAGCGGCGAGTTGCTCTCCCGCCCCGGTCAAGAATGAAGAGGGCCGGGTTCGGTGAATGATTTGGTGTTCGAGCCAAGGCCGTGAAGGATTCCGCGGTCCGAGCGGTACGCATCGGCGCACGGCCGGATGAAGGCAGGCCGGGGCCGGACATCGCCGTTGCGGAGGGCGGCTGTCGCGCGGATCCCCGTGGCCGACGGGTTCTCCCCGAGAGGGCGGAGCGGATGCCGGTGGCGGGCGGTGAGCTCGGTGGCTGACAGTGAGGGCGCGGGAGGGCAAGTGGGCGGCAGGGAAGGGATGTTCGGCCACCCGGCGGTGTTCCGCGCTGTGGCGGCGGCGTTTCCGTACCCGCGGGGGATGCGGGGCCGTGCGCCGCGTCGCCGGAGCCGTCGGTGCAGGTGGCGGCGGGTCGCGGTGGTTGTCGCCGTGGATGGCGCCGGGGCGGTGGGGGCAGTGCGGTGAGGGCGGTGGCCATCGGTGCCGTCGTGGCGCAAGAAGGTTCGTGGTCAGCGCGGTGTTCGTCCGGTGCGGCGGCGGCTGGTTTTTTTCGAATGTGCTCACGCAATTAAAGACGATCTTCCCCTGAATTCCGAAGTGCGCTAACATCGTTCCGCTCGGTGATGCTTCCTCTGTGAAGTTCGCACGTCATAGCGCCTTCCGATGTCCCTCTGATTCGGGACAGGGCCGCACAATGTGGATCCACAGTCAGGAGAATTAGGGGTGAACCAGCTCTCGGACCGATCGGGCGACGGGCAGCTGACCGTCACTGATCGCACGCGGCTGCGTCGCGGACGGGAGAAAGTCCGTACCACCCGGGCTGATTTGGATGAGGTTCTCGCCGCGGGATTTGTCTGCCATCTCGGTGTCCTGGTCGACGGTGCCCCCATGGTCGTTCCCACGGTTTACGGAGTCGGTGACGACGTCCTTTATCTGCATGGCTCGGTCGCGAGTCGCAGTCTGGTCCAGGCGCCGGACGCACCGGTGTGTGTGACGGTCACGCAGGTGGACGGAATCGTGCTGGCGCGTTCCGTCTTCGAGCACAGCATCAACTACCGGAGCGTCATGATCTACGGCGTTCCGCGGGTGGTCACCGACCCCGACGAGAAACTGGCCGGCCTGCGCGCGGTGACCGAACAGTGCGCGCCAGGACAGTGGGATTACGCGCGCGGACCGAACCGTAAGGAATCCGCCGCGACCACGCTGCTGGCACTCGGTCTTTCGGAGGTTTCGGTGAAGGCACGCACCGGGCCGCCGGATGACGGTGAGGGTCCTGACGGCATGACGAACCGCTGGGCCGGAGTGATTCCGCTCGGCACGGTCCGGGGAACTCCGGAGCCCGATCCATTGCTCTCCGCGGATATCGAGATGCCGCCGCACATTTCGGCGATGACCCGGTCAGGGGAGCGCGCCGACGTGCTCGGCGCACTCCCGGTCGCCGAATCCGAGGGGTGAGTCGACGTGAAAGGGGAAGAGGGAACCCTGTCATGCGGCGCTGGGAAAGGTGTCGCGGCTCGCCAGGCCGGACCGGTAGGCGAACGCCACGGCCTGGGCGCGGTCCCGGAGCCCGAGTTTCCGCAGCATGTGGGAGATGTGTGACTTGACGGTGGCGGAGCTGACCGCGAGCGATTCCGCGATGTCCGCCGTGGCGAGGCCGTTCGCCAGCAGGTTCAGCACCCGGCTCTCCCGGTCGGTGAGTGTGGCGAGTTTCGCCAGCAGCGCCGTGTCCGGGACGACGGCTTGGTCGAGTGCGGCGCCGATGACCCGGTCGGCCACCGAAGGGGCGAGATATGTCCCGCCGGCCGCGACGGCGCGAATGGCTGCCGTGATCATGGAGCGGCTTCCGGATTTCTCTCCGAGGCCGCGGGCGCCGAGCCGGAGTGCGCTGACTGCGGATTCCAGGTCCCAGTGGTCGGCGAAGGCGATGACGGGCAGTGTGGCGGCGGCCGTGGTCAATCCCTTTAATTCATCGAGTATACGGTCCGTTGCGGCCACGACGATGACATCGGGGCGCAGATGGCCGATGATGCTGCTCAATTCTGTTGTGCGGTGGTCCGCTTCCGTGGCGACGAGGTTCAATTCACCATTGATGAGTGAAGTGAAGCCGGCTCTGCTTAATTCATTCTGGTCGAACACGATGATGCGCTTAACCTCGCCTTTGTCCCTTTTGAGGGTGTGACTGGCTGGGCAAATCGTCATGTTTGCGGCTCCCCAGGCGCGTGCACACACATCTGTGGTGCAGATTTTGCGCGGCGCCTTCCGAGGCTGTAGGCGTGAATACCGTGAGGCCGGGACGTGTTTACCGCTGATGCCGTCGATTGTCCGGTGTGCCGACTCGATCGGCGACGAAGATCACCCCCACCTGTATCCGCTCTGCGACCTGCTCATGCGCACACCTGTAACGGTTTCGGAACACCATGCACCCCGCCCAGGGATCCCGGCCGAGTGGCTGGGGCGACTGTGATGCCCCTGAATATTCCACACCGTTGTGGCGATACGCTAGATGCTTCACGGCGGTGGATCGGTTGCGACCTTCTTGCCGTTTTGGCGGAATGTCTGAAGCGGCGTGTCACGGGCCGGAGTATCTCGCGGGTGATCTGCGGATACGTCCGGATCTCTCCGGTGCGGGGACCGGGCGGTGCGAACGCTCCGTAATCGCCGCCCGCGCGGAGCGTTGCGGAGCAGCGGTCTCCGGTGGGCGCCCGCCCTGAGGGGCGGCCGTTGCCGACGCGAACGTTCCGCCGGTGGCCGCTGGAGCCGCGCGCCGCTCATTCCTGGCGCACCGCCGCGGCCTCCTTCTCGTCCTCCCGGCCCTCGTCGGACGGGGCCGGCCGTCCGGCGCCCCGCCGCCGGGTCCAGTACCGGTAGAGCAGGGCCAGCGCCGCGATCAGCACCGGGATGACGATGACGACGCCGCTGAACGGGACGAGGATCAGGCACAGCACGGTCCCGATGACGGCCAGTACCCGGCGGGTGCCGGTCAGCAGCCGTACCCCGGCGGCCATGGCGGCGACGAACGTCATGATGACGAGCGAGTTCGGTACGACCAGCAGCGTCTCGGGGCCCCAGTGCATGAAGTAGCTGACGACCAGTCCGGCCGTCGCGTAGCCGCCGACCGTGAGGACGGACACCGCGGGGATGCCCCGCGGGCTCACCCGGGCCAGCGGGGCGGGGAACGCGCCGTCCCTGGCCAGCGCGTAGCCGAGCCGTGAGGTGGTGGCGACGAAGGCGTTCGCCGTGCCCAGCGCGATCAGCATGGCGATCACGGCGGTCATCGTCCCGATCGGGCCGCCGACGCCGTTGGCCAGCAGCCGGGCGATGACGGTGTGGTTCACGTCGTCGGAACCGTAGGTCTTGGTACCGATCGTCGCCACGACGACGCCGACGTACAGGAAGGTGATGACGCCGACGCTGATCACCGTGGAGCGCGGGACGTCCCGTACCGGATCGCGGAATTCCTCGGCGAGGTGGGTGATGGCCTCCCAGCCGAAGAACGCGAAGAAGATGACGACGGCGACGCTGCCCACCTCGGACATGCCGTGCGGCGCGAACGGCGTCCAGTTCGCGGCGGTGAACCGGGGAACGGACACCACGAGGGCGGCCAGCAGCATGAGGGAGACGGTCGCGGCGAAGACGAGTTGCAGCCGCCCGCTGACCTTGATGCCGCGGAGGTTGGCGACCGTGGCGACGACCAGGATGCCGCCGGCGAAGAGGAACGTCGTGCCGCGTGAGAGGCCCAGGTAGGAAGCGCCGTAGTAGGCGCCGGTGAGCGCCACCAGGGTCTGCGCGGTGGCGGACGCGATGAAGTAGAACCAGCCGGCGACGGTGCCCGACGCGGGGCCGAACGCCTTGGTGACGAACGTCGCCACGCCGCCGGCGTCGGGAAAGCGGCTGGCGAGCGCCGCGAAGGTCAGCGCGAGCGGGATGCCGAGGGTGGCGTCGAACACCCAGGCCACGATCGAGGCAGGTCCCGCGCGGGTGGCGCTCAGCGCGGGCAGGAGCAGTACGCCCGCGCCGACGATGGCACCCACGTACAGGGCGATGCCCTGCGTGACCGTGATGGTGCGCTGTAACGGCTGAGCCATCGTTCCTCCTCCAAGGCACTTCTCCAGGCAGAACCTAGGAGAATGACGGATGGGAAGTCAACACTTACAATTGAGCATAAGAAGTGTCGTGAAACTCGGTGCGGGGACAGCTCATGGACGTCACAAGCAGCACACCGTCACCCGAGGCCGCGCTGCTGCACTCCTTCCTCAACACCCTCGACCTGCGCACCTTCACCCGGTACGGAACCCCGCTGCACGGCGACGACCTGCTGTCCACGCCACGGGCCTTGGCCGCCTGGCTGCACGACCGGGAACTGCTCCCCGCCGATTCCCGGGTGAGCGGGCGGGACCTCGCCCGCGCGCGCGACCTGCGGGCGCAGCTGCGCGCCGCCCTGAGCCGCGGCGAGGATCCCGAAACGGCGGTCGGCGGCTCCCCGCAGGGCATCCGGCTGAGCTTCCGGCTCAGCGCGGCCCCCGGGGAGCCGCCGTGCCTCGTTCCCGCGGGCGGGGACGTGGACGGCGCGCTCGGGCAGATCGCCCTGTCCGCCGCGCGCGCCGTCACATCGGGCGCCTGGGGGCGGCTGAAGATGTGCGAGGCGCCCGACTGCCACTGGGTCTTCTACGACAAGTCACGCCCCGGACGCGGCCGTTGGTGCTCCGCCGAGCTGTGCGGGAACCGCATGAAGACGCGCGCGTACCGCAGGCGGATTCGCTGACGGCACGTCATGCGGTGTCCCGTACCGCGTTGGCGAGCGTCCGCAGCCCCTCGTCGAGTTCATCGGCGCCGATGGTCAGCGCGGGCATCAGCTTGACGACCTCGCTGTCCGGCCCCGAGGTCTCGGCCAGCAGACCGAGCGCGAAGGCCCGCCGGCACACCGCGGTGGCCCGCCCCCGGTCGGCGAACTCCAGCCCCCTGACCATGCCGCGGCCCCGGTGGCGGGCCCCCGCGGCGGAGTGGTCCGCGCAGATCGCCGCGAGTGCCTGCTCGATCTGCTCGCCGCGGGCGAGGGTCTGCTTCTCCAGCTGTCCGTCGGCCCAGTACGCCCGCAGTGCGGCGGTGGCGGTGACGAAGGCCGGGTTGTTGCCGCGGAACGTGCCGTTGTGCTCGCCGGGTGACCACACGTCCAGCTCCCGCTTGAAGAGCGTGAGCGCCATCGGCAGCCCGTAGCCGCTGATCGACTTGGAGAGCGTGACGATGTCCGGCACGATGCCGGCCGCCTCGAAGGAGAAGAAGCCGCCGGTACGCCCGCAGCCCATCTGGATGTCGTCGACGATCAGCAGCATGTCGTGGCGCGCGCACAGCCCGGCCAGCTCCCGCAGCCACTCCGGCCTGGCCACGTTGACCCCGCCCTCGCCCTGGACCGTCTCGACGATGACGGCCGCCGGGTGGTCGAGCCCCGAGCCGCCGTCCGTCAGCATCCGCTCGAACCACCGGAAGTCCGGGGCGCCGTCGTCGAGATAGCGGTCGAACGGCATCGGGGTGGTGTGCACCAGCGGTACGCCGCCGCCGGCCCGCTTGAAGGCGTTGCCGGTCACCGCGAGCGAGCCCAGCGTCATGCCGTGGAAGGCGTTGGTGAAGGAGACCACCGGCGTGCGCCCCTTGACCTTGCGGGCCAGTTTCAGCGCCGCCTCGACGGCGTTGGTCCCGGTCGGGCCCGGGAACATCACCTTGTACGGCAGGTCGCGCGGCCCCAGGACGACCTCCTGGAAGGTCTGGAGGAAGGCCCGCTTGGCCACGGTGGACATGTCCAGGCCGTGGGTGAGGCCGTCCCGTTCGATGTAGTCGATCAGGGCGCGCTTGAGCACCGGGTTGTTGTGGCCGTAGTTGAGGGATCCGGCGCCGACGAAGAAGTCGAGGTAGCGGTGGCCGTCCTCGTCGGTCACCCGGCTGCCGCGGGCACGGTCGAAGACGGTGGGCCAGGCGCGGCAGTAGCTGCGTACCTCCGACTCCAGGGTCTCGAAGACGGTCAGATCGGGAGGGGTAATGGCCACGGCAGGCTCCTGGGCGATGAGAAGGGTGGTGTGGCGGTGCGGCCCAGCGCGCTCGGGCGGGTCATTCCGCGGCGCCCGTGGGACGGCTCTCGGGGGGTGCGAAGACCACCGCGACCCGCAGGTCCTCGGTGATGTCGGTGAACCGGTGCGGGACCTCGGCCGGTACGTAGACGAGGGAGCCGGGCCCGACGGGACGGCTCGCTCCGCCCGCGTGGACGACGGCGCGTCCGGCCAGCACGATGTACAACTCGTCCTCGGCGTGCGGCTGTTGCGGGTCCTGCCCGCCCGCCGCCAGGGTGTAGAGGCCGACGCTCATCGTCGGCCCCCGCAGGAACTCCAGGTAGCGCTGCCCGGTCGCGTCACCCCGCTCGGCCAGTTGCGCGAACTCGTGGAACTCCGGACCGTCCGGCATGCCCGTCTCCTTCACATCCGCAGCGACAACTCGCTGTGGAAACCGCTGACATGGTCGGAACGGACGCTATCGTGCGCCACCGGGTAGAAGCCCTCGAAGAAGTCGACGTAGTCGCCGCACAGCGCCCGCAGCACCGGCGCGATCTCGCGGCCCAGCTCGCCGGCGGCCTCCCGCACCCCGACCGCGGTCATCATCGTCGTCGGCGCGCCCGGAGCCAGCGCGGTGAGCACGCTCGTGAGCTTGCTGTGCCGCAGTGCCTCGCGCACCTCACCGGTGACGGTCGCCGGATCGGCCACCCGCCCTGACTGCCACAGAATCACGCGCACCGACCGGCAGCCGACCACCTTGCGCGGCGGCACCAGCTCCAACGGGCCGTCGGCCAGGAGGCGTTCGGACCCGTGCAGCGGCGCCGTCCAGCGGGACAGGTCCGCGTCGGCACCCGGGGTGACCAGGGGCGCGTCCCCGCTGAGGTCCCAGGACCAGCACAGGATGTGCAGCGGGGCGGCGGGATCCGTGACGCTCCGCAGCATCACGCGGCTGCCCGGGGTGAGCTTCAACCGGGTGAGCTGTACGCCGCGTTCCTCGGTGGCCGCGGCGAAGGTCAGCGGGACGGGTTGCAGCGCGCGGGTGACCTCGCGCAGGACGGTGAACGGTTGCGGCCCGCTCAGGCCGTACTCGTCGGCGGCCGGGCCGCTTGCGGTGGCCTCGAACTGGTCGAACCCGCCACGGGACAGCAGGGGCATGGGATTTCCTCCGGGGAGTGCGGGAGCGTGGGCAGGGATCACACCGGGCCGCGCGGACGGGCGCGGCCACGGTGCGCGGCGAGGACGGCGGACCCCACGGCGGCGGCCAGCACGGCGAGCGGGATGAGCAGCGCCACCCCGAGGAAGGGCAGCAGCGGCAGGTAGCCGGCGACCGCGGCCACGCCGAGCGCGCGCCGCGCCCCGGTCGTCACCGCGACGCACGCGCAGGCGGCGGTCAGGAACACGGCGCAGGCCATGGCGTTGGGCACGGCGAGCACATCGGTGGCGGCCAGTTTCCCGCTGCGGACCCAGGCCACCCCGAGGACGGCGACGGCACCCACCGCGGCCGACGCCACGGCCACCGCGCGGGTGCCGTGGCCGGGGCCCGCGGCCAGGTGCGCGGTCAGCCGCGCGGCGGTGCGGACGTTGCGCGCGCAGAACACCGCGGCGGCGACCGCGAGCGCGGCGGCTGCCACCCGCCCCGCGCCGCTGCCACCCAGGTCAGGCAGGGCGAGCCCGGCGACCGAGCCGTCCGTGCCCGCCGACGGCACGGCCAGCAGGGCCCCGGCGTACAGGGCGCCGACCGCGGCCACCCCGGCCAGCGGCCCGGCCACCCGGCGCGTACCGGTGACGGGGGTGAGCCGCCCGGCCGCCTCCCAGCCGACGACGACGAAGAACTGGAGGGCCGCCGCCCGCCCGATGCCGCCTGGTGTCACCCCGGGGGCGGCGGGCGGCGCCGCCGGTGCCGGTCCGGCCAGCGCGGACGCGGCGACGAGCAGCACGAGGACGGCACCGAACACCGGCAGACCGGCAGGCAGCGAGCGGCCCGACGGGGCCAGCACCGCCGAGAGCACCAGCACCCCGGCGGCCACCCAGCCGATGCAGGCGCCCGTGGCCGCCCGGGGCAGCACCGGACGCAGCGCCTGCGCCAGGAATCCGGCGCTCACCAGGGCCACCACCACCTGACCCGCCGTCACCCCGAGCGCGTAGTAGGCCCGCAGCGCGCGGCCCTGGGCGGTGCCGAGCGCCCCTTCGGCCAGCGGGACCGCGCCCTGTGCCGCGCCCGGCGCCGAGGCGGCAGCGGCCAGCGCCGCCACCAGGACGGCCCCGGCGGCCACTTGGTAGCCCCAGCCGGCGAGCGCCGCCCCGCCGTGGGCGGCGTAGGCCGTCCACGGCAGGAACAGCGCCCCGACGCCCAGGACGTTGGCGGCCAGCGCCAGGGCGGAGCGCGGGAGCGGGCCCGTCATCACCGGGTCTGGAACAGCCGGCGGTATTCCTGGCCGGTCCGCTGCCCGCCGGGTACCAGCCGCCGGCCGCGCTCCGGCCAGCCGACCCCGTCGAAGCCGTCCGCGAGGCCCAGTTGGCGCCAGGCGTGCCGGGACCAGACGGGCATGAGGGGCGAGGCGACCGCCGCGACGACGGCGAGCAGTTCGGCGTGTGCCGCGGCCACCGCGGCCGGGTCGGGACGGTCGGCGGCCGGTGCCTCCTGGAACCGCCTCAGCGCGCCGGAGGCCAGCTCCACCGCCTCGGCCAGGCCGGCGGCTGCGCCCTGGAGGGAGAAGCTGCCCGGCTCCAGGTGGCGTTCCAGGTCGGCGGGCAGCCGCTCGGCGAGGTCGCGGACGGCCGCAGGCCAGTGGTCCCGGCCGGTCTCCGGCACCACGCCGCCGTGCTCCTTGGCCAGCAGTTCGACGACCGAGGCGGCCCAGTCCTCCAGCTGCCCGACCAGGAGGGTGTTGACCGTACGGTCGAAGTCGGCCATCCGGAAGTCGGTCTTGCCCCGCTCCGGTGAGGTCAGGCACAGGTGCAGCCTGACCGCGTCCGACGGTGCCTCGCGCAGGAAGTCCGAGCCCCAGATCGCGTGGCCGCGGCTGGTGGAGAACTTGTCGCCCTCCAGCGTGTAGAACTCGTTGCTGATCACGTACTTGGGCGTGATGTAGTCGCCGAGCCCGAGCAGCAGCGCGGGCCAGAGCACCGCGTGCGAGAAGCTGCAGTCGAAGCCGATGAAGTTCACCAGCTCGGTTTCCGGGTCCTGCCAGGTCCGCCGCCACGCGTCCGGCCTGCCGAGCGCTTTGCCGTGTGCCGCGGTCGCCGCCATGTAGCCGAAGATGCCGCAGAACCAGGTGTCGAGGATGTGCCCTTCCCACCCGTCGAGCGGCACGGATATGCCGTAGTCGTGCTCCCGGCTGATCGGGACCACCGGCAGGCCGTGTGCGGCCATCTCCGTGCAGAAGTCGATGACGCGCTGCCGCCAGGGATTGCCGGCGCAGAGCGCGGCGAGCCGTTCGGCGAACGGTTCCAGCGGGACCACCAGCCGGTTCGCGGTCCTGGTCTCCGGTGTCGTGCCGCAGGTCACGCAGTGCGCGTCGACCACGCCGCCCGGCTCCTGCGGGTAGCCGCACTCCTCGCAGTACGTGCCGTCGCTCGGCGCCGAGCAGAACCGGCACCGGCCGCGGATGTACGCCTCGTAGACGAAGCGGTCGCAGTCGGGGCAGTACGGGGTGGGCAGCTCCTGCTCCCTGATGACGCCGTTGTCCCACAGCCGCAGGAAGTGCTCGCGGACCAGCTCGTCGTGCAGGGGCTCGCGGTGCGGGTGCTCGTAGGTGTCGGGCAGCATGCCGGCCAGCGCCAGGGTCTGCTCGATGCGGCCGGTGTACCGGAAGGCCGTGGTCCTGGCGTCCCACCCCAACTCGGCGCCGCGCCTGGGCACATAGCAGGAGTGGTCGTCGGTGTAGGCGACGTAGGAGACGGGGACGCCGCGCGCGCCGAGGTACCTGCGCAGCACGTCGGCGCCCATGAAGGGGCCGGACAGGTGCCCCAGGTGGAGGTCACCGTTGGGGTTCGGCGGGGCACAGGTGATCAAGACGTTCCGTGGCATGGGTGTGCCGTCCTTTTCATGGGAGGAGAGCGGGCCTGGCGGCGTTACTCGGTGCTCCGGCGGTCGGCCACCCGCAGGTTCACGGTGGTGGCCGGTGCCGCCCGGCGTGGCGAGCCGTTTTCCGGACCGTGCGGCACGACCTGTCCCGCGCGTACCCGGGTGTCGCTGGGCAGCGAGGTCATCACCACGGCCTTGGCGCCGACCACGCTGTTGGCGCCGATCTCGACGGGACCGAGCACACAGGCACCGGTGCCGACCACCACCCCGTCGTCGAGGGTGGGATGCCGCTTGGCGCCTGGCCCGCGGGTCTGGTCGTGCCACCAGCCCACCGAGCCGAGCGTCACCAAGTGGTAGAGCATGACGTCGTCGCCGATGCGGACGGTCTCGCCGATCACCACCCCGCACCCGTGGTCGATGAAGAACCGGCGGCCGATCCTGGCTCCGGGATGGATGTCGATGCCGCCCGACACGACGCGGCCGAACAGGGAGACGGCGCGGGCGGCGACGCGGTGGTCCCGCAGGTACAGCGCGTGTGCGGCGCGGTACAGCCACAGGGCGTGGAGGTGGGGGTAGAGCAGCACCTCGAACGGGCTGTTGACGGCGGGGTCCTTGTCGCAGACGACCTGGACGTCCTCACGGGCGTGGCGCCACACCGCACGCAGCGTGCCGCCCTTCTTGCCGGCGCCCTTCGCCGCTTTCTCCCCTTTCCCCCTTTCGCCGGTCAGCCGCTTGGATCGCCAACGGACAAGTGGATTCATGGAAGTTGCCCTACATATGCCGGTAGCGCTGGATGGTCGGGCGGGGCGGCCCGGCCGCGAACCGGTCCGGCCGGTACGCGCCCAGCTCTGGCCGCTGTGCCCCGGTGGTCAGTTCGTCGGCGACGGCGCGGCCCACCGCGGGGGCCGTCTTGAACCCGCCGCCGTTGAACCCGGTGGCCAGGTACAGGCCGGGGTGGCGCCCCACCGGGCCGACGAGCGCCCGGCCGTCGTCGGTGTACGCCTCGTCGGCGCGGGCGGCGTCGACGAGCGGCGCCGCGGTGATGCCGCGCAGCCGGCGGGCGGCGAGCGCCCGCCCCACGCCGATCTCCTCGGCGTCCGCGGGTATCCGGGTCGAGCCCTCGGGCGCCGCGGTCGGCTCCAGCGGGATCCGGAACAGCACCCGGCCGGGGCCGTCCGGACGGAAGTACGTCCCCGCGGTGTCATCGATGATCATGCACAGCCGCTCCGCGCCGGGGAGCGCGGCGGAGTCCGCGACCGCCCAGCCGAACTGCCGGGCGTGCAACGGCAGTCCGGCGCCGCCGTCCCCGCCGAGACCGGCCCCGGCGTCCGCGCACACGCCGGACGACCCGGCACCCGCCGCGACGACGACCTGACCGGCCGATACGGTCTCGTCGCCCGCCACCGCCCCGGTGATCAGGTCGCCGCTGCGGCACAGCCGGGCGCCGGCCCGCGCGGAGACGACCTCGGCGCCCAGGGCCCGTGCCCGGCCGGCCAGCACCGCCGCGGTGCGGGCCGGATCGGCGTAGCCGCTGCGCGGCTCGTAGGCGACGGCGGCCACCCCCGTCAGGTCGAGCGCAGGCTGCGCCTCGGCGAACTCACCGGGGGTCAGCCCGTACGTGGACACCCCCAGCTCCGTCAGCTCCTTGACGCTGCGCGCCAGACGGTCGGCGTGCTCGTCGCCGACGAGGAAGGCGAAGCCGGTGCGCCGGAACCCGCAGTCACCGCCGATGAGTTGCGGCCACTGCTCGAAGGTCTCCAGGCTGAGCGCGGCCAGTCTGGCGTCGTGCGGATCGCCGTGGTGCATCCGCACCTGGCCGGCCGAGTGCCGGGTGGCGCTGTGCGCGAAGGCACCGTCCCTGGCCAGCAGCGCCACCCGTGAACCGGCCGCCGCCAGGTGGTAGGCGATGCTCGCGCCCACCACTCCGTCACCGATGACGACGACATCCGCGGTGCGTGGCATCAGGCCGTCTTTCGCGGGCCGGGGGTGAATTCCAGCGGAAGGTTCCGCAGGCCGCGGAAGGACAGGTTGCGCTGCCAGGTCAGCTCGCCGTCGGCCAGCCGCAGGTCGCGCAGGCGCCCCAGGATGGTGCTGAACGACACCTCGCCCATGATGCGGGAGATCTCCGCGCCGGGGCAGTAGTGGATGCCGTGGCTGAAGGACAGGTGACGGTTGTCGGCGCGGGTGATGTCCAGCCGGTGGGGGTCGGTGTAGACGCTCGGGTCGCGGTTGGCGGCGCCGAGCATGACCAGCACCTTGTCGCCCTTGGCTATCTTGCGGCCCCGGATCGTCAGGTCCTCCGTCGCCATGCGGCCCACCAGGTGCAACGAGCCGTCGTAGCGCAGGATTTCCTCGACGGCCGACGGCATCAGATCCGGCCGCTCGCCGAGCAGCCGCACCTGGTCGGGGTGGCGCATCAGGGCCAGCAGGCCGTTGCCGATGAGGTTGAGCGCGGTCTCCAGGCCGGCGAACATCACGACGATGCAGGTGGCGACCAGGTCGTCGCCGTCCAGCGGGTTCTCGTCGCGGTTGACCAGCGAGGACAGCAGGTCGTCCTGGGGCTCGGCCCGCTTGCGGACGGCGAGCGCGGTGAAGTACTCGCGCATGGCGAGGATGGCGTTCTGGCCCCGCTCCAGGTCGGCGATGGGCACGTTGGCGCCGCCCGCGTTGATGGCCGTGACGAAGTCGGCCGTCCAGTGCTTGACCTCGTCGCGGTCCTCGCGCGGGATGCCGATCAGCTCCGAGTTGACGATCACCGGCAGGTGGTAGCCCAGGTCCTGGATGCCGTCGCAGGTGCCGCTCTCCACCACCGCGTCGACGAGATCGTCCACCACGCGCTGGATCTTCGGGCGCATCTGCTGGGCCAGCCGCACGGTCATGCCGCGCTGCACCGGGCGGCGCAGCCGGGTGTGCCGGGGCGGGTCGTTGTAGAGCATCATCCGGCGGCGCATCGCGGCCCACTCGGCGAACCTGCTCTCCTCGGCCTCGCTGAGGTGGCCGAGGAAGGCCGTCGTGCGGTCGGACGACAGGCGCTCGGGGTGGTTCAGGGCCTCCAGCACGTCGTCGTTGCGCAGCAGCAGCCAGGAATCCAGGTGCGCGTTCCACCACACCGGTTCCTTCTCCCTGACGATGTCGTACACCCGGTACGGGTCCGATATGACCTGTGGCTGCAGCAGGTCGGCGTATTCCTGGAACGCTGCGTCCGGTGCGGAAGCGGGCATGGTCCCTCCTCGGGGCTCGGTGCGTGGCGGTCAGTGCTGCGTGGCTGCTGCGCCGTCCGACGGCTGCCCGCCCCACCACAGCGAGAGGAAGACCAGGGGCGTGTCCCCGTCGTTCACCAGCAGGTGCTTCTCGTGCGGCGGGATGAAGACGGTGTCGCCGAACTTCACCCGCTGCCGCTCACCTGCCACCTCCATGTCGCCCGTCCCGGAGACGACGTAGAACAGCTCCGACTCACCGTCGGGGTTGATGTGTTCGGTCATCGTGGTCCGCGGCGGCACGATCACCCAGGCACCCCCCTCGTACGGCTCGTCGGCGCCGTCGAAGCGGACCAGGCGCTGCGCCTTCGTGTTGTAGTCGGGCTCGAACGTCAGGTCGTCCGCATCCCAGCTGTGGATGTGCATCGTTTTCCTTTCGGCGCGCGACGGCGCACGGACTGCGGAGCACGGGTCAGGAGGCAACGGCTTTGCTGAGGCTGTCCGCGATGGCGGCGGCACGCAGGGACACCAGGCTGAAGGAGCCCGCGTCACCGAGACCGTGGGTCCGCTCGCACAGCCCGTTGAGGTAGATCGGCGGCAGGTCCTTGCCGGTGTCGGGCAGGACGCGGTAGTCCCGGCCGATCGTCGCCTGCCGCTGCGCGGTGCGGCCGACGCGCGGGGAGAGGGGGGTGAGCAGGTCGGGCAGGAAGTTCCCGCCCGACTCGTCGGTGAGGTCGATGAATCCGGTGGCGACGATGACGAAGTCCACGTCCAGGGAGCCCGGTTCGCCGAGGTGCCGCTCGGCGAGTTCCAGCGTGATGCCGCTCTCGGCGGCTGCCGCGCCCACGATGTCGCTGTTGCGGGTCAGCTGGATCTGGTAGTCGCCGTCGAGCCGCTGCTCGTAGAGCTTGGTGTGGTAGGCGGTGAGCACGTCGATGTCGGCTGCGGAGTAATTGGTGTACCGCAGTTGCTTGTCGAGGTACTCCTTGGATTCCGGCGAGGCGTCGTAGTAGTAGTCGACGAACTCCGGGAAGAACACCTCGCCGTGGAACGGGCTGAGGTCCTTCTGCCGGTATCCGAAACCGCGCAGTACGTTGGTGATGCGGCTGTTCGGGAACCGCTGTGCGGCGTCGAGGCAGATTTCCGCGGCGCCCTGGCTGCCACCGATGACGGCGATACGCGCCGATGGCACCGCCGCTATCTCGTCGACGCGCTCCAGATACCGGGTGTAGTGGAATACCCGGTCGTCGGCGAGTTTCCGGAGCGCCGGCGGGTAATACGGCGGGCGGCCGGGGGCGACGACCACGGAACGGGCCGTGAGCCGTTCGCCGCCGGCCAGCCGGATCTCGGCCCCTTCGCCCTGCGCCGGCAGGTCGACGCCGGTGACCTGGCTGCCGTATCGCACCTGGTCGTCGAAGTGTCTGGCCGCCCACGTGACATAGCGCGCGTAGTCCTTGCGCAGCGGAAAGGGCACGTTCAGATTGAGGAAGTGGAACAGCCGCTCTTCCTCGTGCAGATGATTGATGAAGCTGTAGTGACTCCGCGGATTCCGCGGCGAGACCAGGTCACGCACCGGATGGTGCTGGATGTCGGAACCGCTCAGGAGCATGCCGGCCTGCCACACCGGGGTGGTCCGGCTCTCCAGGAAGAGGGATTTCACCTCTGGGTACATCTCTTCCAGGGCAATGGCGAGCGCGATATTGGACGGGCCGAATCCGATACCGATCACATCTGCATCAAAAGATCCCATGGCGCAGGTCTCCAATCCGGTCGCAGGTGCTTCGCGGGAGCTGTGACACACCTGACGGCAGCCAGAACTCTATGGGCGGAAGATCGATTGAGTCTTCCGCCATCCGGACCGATTACGATCAACTCCCCGCCCGGCCAAGGCGGTTCACTTTCCACCTCCGTGGGGCGGAGCACCCCGCGCTCTCCGCCGTCGGTGGAGGCGGAGCCCCACCATCCGCTGCCCCCGGGGCCGCCCGGAGGCCGCCCGCCGGGATTCGTCGTGCGCCGCGGCCATGGACGGGCGAAACTCGGGTACGGGGGCTCACACGCACGCAGCAGTCCACCATCGGAGGCACGCAGTGCAGCGGCAACCGACCACGTACCCGTACGGGACCACGGCCCGCGAGCCCGACCCCGGCGGCCCCGGGCCCGACCCCGGCGGCCCCCCGCCCGGCCCCCTCCCCGAGCCCCCGCTCCCCGGCCCTCCCGTGCCGCCAGGACCTCCGGAGCCCTCGCCGTCGCCGGTACCGCGCCCGCCGGGCCCGGACCCGGTCCCCGACCCGTCACCGGCCCCGTCGCCGGTCTCCTGACCGGGGCCCGCACACCCGGCGCGGACGGCCCCGGGCGCCGCCCCGCCACCCCACCGAGGAGGTGCTGTCCATGGCCATCGCCACGGTCAACCCGGCCACCGGCGAGACCCTCAAGACCTTCGACGCGCTCAACCCGGGCGAGATCGAAGACCGCCTGGTCCTCGCGGAGCGGGCCTTCCTGGCCCACCGCACCACGTCGTACGCCGACCGCGCCCGGCTGCTGCACGAAGCCGCCGACCTGCTGGACGCCGACCGGGACGCCATCGCCCGCACCATGACCACCGAGATGGGCAAGCCGCTGGCCGCGGCCCGCGCGGAGGCCGCCAAATGCGCCAAGACGATGCGCTGGTACGCGGACCACGCCGAGGAACTGCTCGCCGACGAGCACCCCGACCCGGCCGACGTCCGCGACTCCGGCGCCCAGCGGGCCGTGGTGCGCTACCGGCCGCTCGGTGTGGTGCTCGCCGTGATGCCGTGGAACTTCCCGCTCTGGCAGGTCGTACGGTTCGCCGCCCCCACGCTCATGGCGGGCAACACCGGTCTGCTCAAACACGCGTCGAACGTCCCGCAGACCGCGCTCTACCTGGAGGACCTGTTCCTGCGGGCGGGCTTCCCCGAGGGCTGCTTCCAGACCCTGCTGATCGGGTCGGGCGCCGTCGAGGACATCCTGCGCGACCCGCGGATCGCCGCCGCCACCCTGACCGGCAGTGAACCCGCGGGCCGCGCGGTCGCCTCCGTGGCGGGCGACGAGATCAAGAAGACCGTGCTCGAACTGGGCGGCAGCGACCCGTTCGTGGTGCTGCCGTCGGCCGATCTCGACGCCGCCGTGCGCACCGCGGTGACCGCCAGGGTCCAGAACAACGGGCAGTCCTGCATCGCCGCCAAGCGCTTCATCGTGCACACCGACATCTACGACGCCTTCGCCGAGCGCTTCACCGAGGCGATGGCCGCGCTGACCGTCGGCGACCCGATGGACGAGGACACCGACATCGGCCCGCTCTCCAGCGAACAGGGCCGCTCCGACCTGGAAGAACTGGTCGACGACGCGGTGCACCGCGGGGCACGGGCCCGCTGCGGCGGTCGCCGTCCAGCGGACCGGACGGCGGGCTGGTTCTACGAGCCGACGGTGCTGGACGGCATCACACCGGACATGCGCATCCACCACGAGGAAGCCTTCGGCCCGGTGGCCACCCTCTACCGGGTGGCGGACCTCGACGAAGCGGTGCAGGTCGCCAACGACACGCCGTTCGGCCTGAGTTCGAACGCCTGGACCCGGGACGCGGCCGAGCAGGAGCGGCTGGCCAGGGACCTCCAGGCGGGCGGCGTCTTCTTCAACGGCATGACCGCATCCCACCCGGGCCTGCCGTTCGGCGGCGCCAAGCGCTCCGGGTACGGCAGGGAACTGTCGGGCCACGGCATCCGCGAGTTCTGCAACCCCACGACGCTCTGGTACGGCTAGGGCGTGTCCGCGACGTCCTGCCCGGCTCGCGACGCCCCCTCCGGCACGGTGAAGATCTTGTCCAGGTGGTAGTCGAGGGTGCGCAGGACCCCGGCCAGCGGGCGGCGGGCGTGCAGGACGTCCCCGCCGAGACCGATGGCGCCGGAGACCAGCAGGTCGGCCTCGTGCCGCGGGTCCAGCCCGTGGACGCACCGGCCGTCGGCCTGCGCCTGCCCGATGATGCCGGCGACCAGGTCCTCCAGGGGATGCTCGGCGCCGAGGAAGACCGCGGCCAGCGCCGGGTCGGTCAGGCTGCGGGAGTAGTACGCGGCGAGCACCTGCAACGAGGTGCGCCGCTGGGCGTCCATCGGGAGGAATTCCTCCAGCACCGCCCGCAGCAGGGCCCGGGGGGTGTCGGGGCCGAACCGGATGCGGGCGCGGGCGGCGCGCTCGTTGTCCTCGTGGAGCAACGTCAGGGCGGCGACCAGGAGTTGGTGCTTGCCATCGAAGTGGTACTGCACGGTGCGCAGCGACACCCCCGCCTCGGCGGCGATCTCCCGCATGCTCGCCGCGTGCAGTCCCCGCCCCGCGGCGATCCGCCACACCGCCTCGGCGATCTCGCGGCGCTTGCGCGCACGGGTGTGCGCCCCGGCCGGCTCCGGCGCCGCGGGGACCTCCGGGGGCGCGGGCGGCGGCTGCTTCCGCCGCCGGTAGGCCCTGGCCTGGCAGCTCCGTGAGCAGTAGCGGGCGGGCCTGCCGCGTCCTGCCGCGGCCAGCGGAGCGCCGCACTCCCGGCAGGCGGCTGACGTTCTGCCCCGCGCCCCGCCCTTGCACTCGTCCTTCTTTTCGTCACGCACGCTCTGCACTATAGGCCGCGAATTTGTGTGACGGAATGCACTTTCAGGCCCATTTCCCGCATGCTGTAAATGGTACGTTCGTAACGTCGCCAGGTGCCTCCACGGCCCTGGGAAAGCCGGTACGGAGTGCAGGAACGCCGCGGCCGGCCGACGCATCCGGTAGCCGCAAGGGGGAGACACCTCATGAAATTCGACGTGTTGCAGATCATCGGAGCCGCGGCGGTGGTGATCTTCGGGCAGTCCGTCATCAGGCTGCTCATCGACCACGACAACACCGGGTTCCTCGGTGGCCTGCACGGCGGCTTCGCGGCCACCCTGTCCGGCTACGCGGCCGGCACCGTCATCGGCGTGCTGCTCGCCGGCTGGTCCCACACCCGCGCCAAGGCACTCGGCCGCCGCGGCTGACCCGCGCCGGGGGAGCGGGGACGGGGGAGCGCGGGACGGGGTACCGGGGCGCGGTGGTCGTATGCCCGCCGCGTCCCGGTCGGCCTCCAGGGGCGTGCGGCGCAGGCGCGCCGGGCAGTACCAGGTCACGCCCCGCGCCGCCACAGGAAGGCCCCCGTCATGACCTCCCCGAGACTGCGCCGCGCGCTGACCGCCGTGGCCGGGGCGGTGGCCGCCCTCGTGCCGCTGGCCCTGGCCGCGGGCTTCGTCGCCCCCGAACAGGTCCAGGTCCACCTGACCACCACCTCCGACCCCGGCGGCCGGCACGTCGTCAAGGGCCTGGAGCGGCAGAGCCCCATCCGCTTCACACCCGGCGGCGGGGGCAACATCACCGTCGACGAGGCCACCGCCTACCAGACATTCGACGGCGGCGGCGCGTCCTTCACCGACACCGCCGCCTGGCTGCTGAACAGCAGCGGCGCGCTCAGCGACGCCACCCGCGACGCGACGATGAAGAAGCTCTTCGACCCGGACGACGGCATCGGCATCGGCTTCCTCCGCAACCCGATGGGCGCATCCGACCTCGCCCGCTACGGCTACACCTACGACGACCTGCCCGCCGGGCGGACCGACCGGCATCTGACGCACTTCTCCATCGGGCACGACCTCGCCGACATCCTGCCGCTCACTGCACGCGCCCGTGCCCTCAACCCCGCTCTCAAGGTGATGGCCACGCCGTGGTCGGCGCCCGCCTGGATGAAGGACAACGGCAGCCTCGACCAGGGATGGCTCCGGGCGAAGTACTACGGCACCTACGCCAGGTACTTCGTGAAGTACCTCAACGCGTACCGGAGCCGGGGCGTGCCGGTCGACTACGTCTCCGCGCAGAACGAACCCACCTGCTGCGCCGGTTACCCGTCCATGCGGTGGAACGGCTCAGGTCTCGCCTATTTCACCAAGAACGACCTGCTGCCCGCGCTCCGGCGGGCCGGCCTGTCCACCAAGGTCCTCGCCCTGGACTGGAACTGGGACAGCTACCGCGACTTCGCCGCCCCCACCGTCGACGACCCGGCCGTCCGCAGGCACCCCAACTTCGGCGGGACGGCCTGGCACGGCTACCGCGGCGACGTCACCGAGCAGAGCAGGGTGCACCACCGCTACCCGCACCTCCCCGTCTACGACACCGAGCACTCCGGCGGGCAGTGGATCGCCGACCAGCAGCGCGAGGACATGCACGACCTCATCGACGCCACCCGCAACTGGGGCCGCAGCTGGGTCAAATGGTCACTGGCCGTGGACCACAACGGCGGCCCGCACCAGGGCGGTTGCGGCACCTGCACCGGCTTGATCACCGTACACAACGGCGACGCCGCGCACGGCACCGTCGACTACACCATCGAGTACTACACGATGGGCCACCTCACCAAGTTCGTGAAACCCGGCGCCCGGCGCATCCGGTCCACGGCCAACTCCGCGCTCCCCAACGTCGCCTGGAAGAATCCCGATGGTTCCAAGGCGCTGATCGCCTACAACGACACCGACGGCACCCGGAGGGCGGACATCAACTGGGGCGGCCGGCACGCCTCCTACAACCTGCCGGCCGGCGCGTCGGTGACCTTCACCTGGAGCGGTGACCCCGGCCCGCGGGCCCCCGACCGCCGTACCCCCCTGCCCGGCCGGCCGGAGGGTGGCACAATTTCTGGCCCCAGGAGGACCGATGACGTGCAATAAGTGCGGCAACCAGATGACCCCAGGCGCCGGAGGCTGGTATCAGTGCTACAGCTGCGGAAACAGCATGCCCCCTCCGGGGTTTCTCCCTGTCCCCAGTGCGAGGGGTCGCTGGTCAGCGCCCCGGCGGACTGCTGGCGGTGCGCGGCGGACGACTGCCCTTACGAGATGACGGCGGAGGCGTACGTGCTGTACGCCGAGTTGTCCGATCTCTTCGAGCGTGACCCCGAGGGCTTCTTCGAGATCGTGCGCGCGCACCGTGACGCGGCACGCGCGCTGGAGCCCGCCTGGCTGCGGTAGGCGGACGCGGTGCGCGCCGGCGGCGAGCCCTACGCGGGCGCGCCCACCCGCGCTCCCGCCGTGACCGGCGCCGCGGTGCGGGTGCGGTGCGCCAGGGCCGCCTTCCGGGTGGCGACGTCGACGGTGTACGCGTCGACGGTCAGCGCCGCGCCGGAGACCTTGAGCACCATGAAGCCGTTGTCGGCGAAGTTCTGCCAGGCCGCGGGGTGCCCGAAGTGGGCCCTGCCGTCCTCCGTCTTGGCCGACGCGCCGCACACCACCTGCCGGGTGCCGCCGGTGCGCGCCGTCGGCTCCAGGATCTGGAGCGTGTGGTCGTGCCCGGAGAGGATCAGGTCGGCGCGACCGCAGACCACTTCCTCGTACATCGCCTTGAGGTGCACCCCGCTGGTGTAGTTCCCGATCTCGAAGCCGTCGTAGGCGCCGGCGCTGCCGTGCTTGCCGTTGTTGAGGTACGGGTGGTGGCTCAGCACGATCTTCCAGCGGGCCCGCGAGGCGCCGAGCGCGCCGTCGAGCCAGCGCCGCTGCTCACGCATGTACGGGCCGTCCCACCGGTAGTGCGGGTCGACCTGGGTGACGTACGAGGACCACGGGATGGTGTCGATCGCGAAGAACTCCACCAGCGGCTGCGCGGCCGGCACCGGCACGCTGTAGTACCGCTGCGGCATGTACCAGCGCCGGGACGACGCCGCGTACCCGACCTCACGGTCACCGCGCGACGGGTCGCCGCCGCTGCCAGGTATCAGCCCCGAACAGTCGTGATTGCCCAGCACCATCAGCCACGGCACATCGATGCCGGAGTTGGGCTTCTCGAACTTGTCCTGGAACTCGGAGTCGTGGTCGGATTCCGGGCCGTTCTCGTAGATGTTGTCCCCGAGCCCGACGGCCAGGCCCACCTCTTCGGCCCGGCAGACGTCCCGGGCGGCGGCGGCCACCGCGTACTGCGCCTCGTCGCCGGTGCCCGCGTCACCGGTGACCAGGACCGCGAACTCGCCCTTACGGTTGGGGTGTTGGGGGAACGGGAAGGCGCCGGGCGCCCCGCCGCGCGGCAGGGGGGAAGCGGACGCCCGGCCCGCCGTCGGCAGTACGGTCAGCGCGGCGCCGGCCATCGCGCCGCCCAGCAGCGTCCGCCGGTTCACGAACGGGACCGCGCGGCCCGTCGTGGGCATCGGCGCCGCCGCGGTCTCCGCAGCGGTCCGCAGCCACTGCTCCTCGGTCATGTCCGCCCGCGGCGGGATCAGTTCGTCGTCGCACATGCGAGGTTTCTCTCACGGGCAACGGGGCCGGTGGTGAAGGTCCGATGAAGGCGGGGTGGACGTATGACCGACACCGGGGGTGCGGCCCGGCCGTCTTACCCCGCCGATGGTTCAACGCGGGCCGGACCGCCGCCCGTTCACCAGGCGGCGCAGCTGCCGCCCGCAGTACCGGGCGTAGCCGCGCTGCGCGAGGGGCACCAGCGGGCCCGCGAGCCGGGTGAGGAGTGCGGCCGGGCGGCTGAACGCGGTGACGGTGAACCACACGGACCCGTCGGGCCTGATGTCGACGACGAATGACTCCTCGCCGCATTCGGGATGACCGGCGCGGGTGCCGTAGCCGAAGCCGATGCGGTTCTCCTCGTCGGCCCGCCACACCACCCGGCACGGCGCCAGCAGCCGCACGGGCCCGACGCCGAGCGAGATCTCGACCTCCACACCGGGCGCCGCCCGCCCGGCACTCGCCCGCACCCCGGCGCCCGTCGCCCGGTGCATCCGGAACGTGGTGACCGCCTCGCCCGCCGCCGCGAACACCGCGCGCCCGTGCCCGATCGGCACCTCGACGTGCAGATGGTTGTAGCCGGCCGGCAGCGGCGTGCGCAGAGTGGCGCCTTCCTCGGGGTAGTTGAGGTCGTTCATGCGGTGCGTCCCTTGAGAGTCGGGGTGGTGGTCGCGGCGGCGGGGGCGCCGTCGTGGGGGAGCGGGCGCAGGCGGCGCCGGGCGAGCAGCGCGCAGAGGGCGAAGCCGATGGCGTTGCCGAGACCGTGGGTGGCCGCCATCCAGGCCAGTGTGGGGTGCGGCAGCCCCGTGGCCTCGCCGAGCGCCCAGCTCAGCGCCAGCAGCATGGTCGCGACGAGGACGACGGCCGATGTGCCGAGCAGCGCGCGGGTCGTCCGGTCCTGCCCCGCGGCGCCGATGTCGCGCCAGGTCAGCAGGCCGACCAGCCACATCCCGCAGGTCAGCACCAGCGCCCCGGCCAGCTCCGCCCAGTCGTCGACGAAGTACCCGGCGAGCACCAGCAGGGTGCCGACCGGGACGCTCAGCGCCGCGATCCGGCCCGCCCGGCCCGTCCCGGTGCGGCACACCAGGCCCGCGATCAGTGCGGCTGCGAAGCCCGCGAAGTGGAAGTGCGGCACGGTCAGCGCCAGGATGTCGAGGTCGAAGCCGAACAGCCGGTGCCCCGAGCGCTCGGCGACCAGCGCGATCCCCGCGACGGCCGGAGTGGCCAGCGCCGTCAGCACCGCGATCTCCGGGGCGGCGAGCGAGCGGGTGCGGGCGAGCCGCAGCGGTGCCTGCGCGGCGAGCGCGAGGGTGGCCAGCGCGTACACCGCGGCACAGCCGACGGCGGCCGGACCGCGGGGCAGCCACAGCGCGACGGCCCCCACGGCGGCGGCCGTCGGCCAGCATCTGCGGATGACGGCGAGCTCCGGCGCGTCGAGGAGCGAAAGCCCGAGCGGGATCACGACCAGCATCCCGAGCATGACGATGAGTGGGACCAATACGGTCACCGCGTCCCCCTTTTTTCCATGACGTGTGCCGCCGCGCGCACGACCGGCGTGGCCGCGTCCGCGCGCTGTGCGGCGTTCCGTGGACGACCCTACGCCGGGAATTGAACGTGTTCAAGAAAGCGGGTGCGGGGCCCCGGCGGTCCGTGGTGACGGGGGAGCGGAACGGCGGTGACATGCGAAAGCGGGTGGCCGCAGAGTTTCTGCGACCACCCGCAGGTGGGTATCGGCGGCACCGGGGCGCCGCCGGACGTGGATACCGCCCGCCCGCCGTCAGCCGCCGTCCGGTGCCGCGGACGCCAGCCGTGCCGCCGGCGGTAGCGGTGCGTGCCGAGGGCAGGCCGCGAACGCCTGGATCGCCAGCGCCGCGAAGCGTCGGGAGGCCATGACCTGGGTGGCGGTCGATGCGGTGCGGATCCCCTTGTTGGCCATGAGGACGAGAACGAGGTCGTCCAGGACGAAGTCGGACCGCAAGTGCCCTGCGTCCTTGGCCCGTTGAGCCAGCCCGGCGACCGCCTTCAGTGTGGATGCGCGGCCGGCGACATCCAGCGCCCCCGGGAAGGCCGACAGGAAGGCTTCGGTGAGACCCCGGTCCCGGGCGTGCAGCTCACAGATCTTCTCGATCACCAGGCACAGGCCGTGCCACGGATCGGGGTCGGCGCACCCCTCGTCGACGATGGCGCGACACGCGCGCAACTGCTCCGCGAAGGCTTCGGTGACCAGCGCCTGCTTGGTCGGGAAGCGACGGTACAAGGTGGCAGGTCCCACCCCCGCGCGCCGCGCGATCTCCCGCATCGGCACGTCCAGTCCGTCGGTGGAGAACAGCGCTCGGGCCGCGTCGAGGATCCGCTCGCGGTTGTCCAGCGCGTCGGAACGCAGGGTGTGAGGCAAACGCTCGCGCATGCTCTCACTTTAGCCAAGTGGACGGGGGCGTCCACTACCGTTCACGACGTCACAGCTCGCCGGGATCAGCGGGCGCCCGGCGCCGGGACCGCACCCGCGCCGCGCCGTGAACTCCCTCCCGCCGTCGGCGGTGAGCGGCGGCGGGTACCGAGCAGGGCCGCACGTGAGCGGTCCGGGAACATGGAGACGACATTGAAGGCCATCGTGATCCGGACCTACGGCGGCCCTGAAGGGCTGGCCGTCGTTGACCTGCCGGCTCCCGTACCCGCTGCCGGACAGGTGCTGATCGCCACCGAGGCCGTGGGTGTCGGTGGCGTCGACACCGTGCTCCGCAGCGGGGCCCTGGCCGCACACGGCTTCAAGGAGGGCCAGATCCCGGGCAGTGAGGTGGCGGGCACCGTGACCGCGGTCGGTGACGGTGTCGACGCCTCGTGGACCGGTCGGCGGGTGTGGGCCTTCACCGGCACGGGCGGAGGCTACGTCGAACAGGCCATCGCGTCGGTCGAGGAGATCCTTCCCCTGCCCGCGAACCTTTCCGTGGCCGACGCGGTGACTCTCGGCGGTTCCGGCGTGGTGGCCCACTTCGGGCTCCGCCACGCCCACTTCGCTCCCGGGGAGGCGGTCCTGGTGCGTGGCGCGGCCGGCAGCATCGGCATCATGGCCGTGCAACTCGCCGCTCGTGGCGGCGCCGCCGCAGTGGCGGTCACCACCTCGTCGGCCGAGCGCGGCGAGCGGCTGCGACGTCTCGGCGCCACCCACGTGCTGGACCGCTCCGGCGGCGGAGGGGAACAAGCCCCCGCAGGCTATGACGTCATCATCGACGTGGTGGCAGGCCAGGACCTGCCGTCGTTCTTCGACCGGCTCCATCCGAACGGCCGCATGGTGGCCGTGGGCGCGGTTGCCGGCCGGCCACCGGCGGACTTCGGCACGAAGATCATGACGGCGTTCCAGAAGTCGATGTCCTTCGCCGCCTTCAGCGCGGCGACGGTCACCGGAGCCGACCGGCAGGCCGTACGGGCCGAGCAGTTCGCCGCGGCGGGCCGCGGCGAGATCGCAACGGTGGTGCACGAGGTGCTGCCGCTGGACGCAGCCGAGCTGGCGCACCGGAAGATGGACGCGGGCGAGGTCTTCGGCAGGATCGTCCTGACGCCGTAGCCGTAGCCGTAGCCGTAGCCGAAGGCGTTCGCGCCGGGCTTGCCGTCAGACGCGCCTGGCTAGGCGCGGGCGCGCTCCAGGATCGACGTCAGGTCGGCGCCGGCCGGGAGGGTGCCGAAGGCGTTGCCCCACTCGCCGGCGAGGCGTGAGGCGCAGAAGGCGTCGGCGACCGCGGGGTGGCTGTGCCGTACCAGCAGCGAGCCCTGGAGGACCAGCGCCATCCGCTCGGCGAGGGTGCGTGCCATCAGCTGCGCCCGCTCCGGGTCGGCCAATCCGGGCAGCATCGAACGGACTCCGGCCACCGCCGCGTCCAGCCGCCGGTCCGCGCCCGACGCGGCGTCCACCTCGGTGAAGAAGGCGTCCAGCGCGGCCGGTTCCCTGCCCAGGGCCCGCAGGACGTCCAGCGCCGCGACGTTTCCCGAGCCCTCCCAGATCGACAGCAGCGGCGCCTCGCGGTAGAGCCGCGGCATGCCGGACTCCTCGACGTAGCCGTTGCCGCCGAGGCACTCCAGGGCCTCCGCCGCGTGCGTGCTGCCCCGCTTGCACACCCAGTACTTTCCGGCCGCCAGTGCCAGTCGGCGCAGCGCCGCCTCGCCCGCGTCCCCGGCCTGCGACCTGTCCACCGCCGCCGCCAGCCGCATGCCGAGCACCGTCGCCGCCTCCGACTCGATCGCGAGGTCGGCGAGCACGGAGCGCATCAGGGGCTGCTGGTCCAACTCCCGCCCGAACGCCCGCCGGTGGGCGGTGTGGTGCAGTGCCTGCCGCAGCCCCGCCCGCATCCCGGCGGCCGACCCGAGCACGCAGTCGAGCCGCGTCATGTTGACCATCTCGACGATGGTCCGCACCCCGCGCCCCGGCTCGCCCACCGGCCAGGCCACCGCCTCGTCGTACTCGATCTCGGACGAGGCGTTGGAGCGGTTGCCCAGCTTGTCCTTCAGCCGCATCAGCCGCAGGCCGTTACGGGTGCCGTCCGGCAGTACCCGCGGCAGCAGGAAGCAGCTCAGCCCCTCGTCGGTCTGCGCCAGCGTCAGGAAGACGTCGCTCATCGGCGCGGAGGTGAACCACTTGTGGCCGGTGATCCGGTACGTCCCGTCGCCGGACGGGACCGCGCGGGTGGTGTTGGCGCGCACGTCGGAGCCGCCCTGCTTCTCCGTCATCGACATGCCGGCGATCAGGCCCGACTTGGTCAGCGGCGCCCGCAGCCCGAAGTCGTAGGTGCGGGCGGCGAGCAGCGGCTCGTACTGCGCGGCGAGTTCCGGGGCGGCCCGCAGCGCCGGCACCGCCGCGTACGTCATCGAGACCGGGCAGCCGTGCCCCGGCTCGGCCTGCGACCAGACGTAGAACTTCGCCGCGCGCACCAGATGGGCGCCGGGGCGGTCGTCGGCCCACGGCGCGGCGTGCAGGCCGTGTTCCACCGCCACCGTCATCAGTTGGTGCCAGGCCGGGTGGAACTCGACCTCGTCGATGCGGTGCCCGTACCGGTCGTGGGTGTGCAGCCGGGGCGGCTGCTCCTCCGCCCAGCGGGCCTGGTCCTGGACGTCCGGCGAACCGGCCAGCGCGCCCAGCTCGGCGACCTCCTTCTCGCCCCATCCGGCGCCTTCCCGGTGGAGCGCTTCCCGCAGGGCCGGTTCGTCCGCAGTGCTGAACCCGGTCAGCTGCGGTGCCTGGTTCACAACGTCATGGGTGACGGTCATGGTCCGATGTTACAGTTCTGGGACAGGTGAAGGAAAGACGTAAGGAGTGGGTTCATGGACCGCGGCGACGCCGCGCGGCTCGCCGTACGGCCGCTCACGGCCCGCTCGATCGTGCTCAGCACGCTCCTCGGCCACCACCCGCCACAGCTGCCGGCCCGCGCCCTGGTCAGGGTCGGCGAACTCTTCGGCATCGCCGAGGGCACGGTCCGCGTCGCGCTCTCCCGGATGGTGGCGGCGGGCGACCTGCGGCACGGCGACGACGGCTACGGCCTGACCGCCCGGCTGCTGGAGCGGCAGGCCCGGCAGGACGAGAGCCGCACCCCGCGCACGCTGCCCTGGGACGGCGGCTGGGAGATCGCCGTCGTCACCGCGGAGCGCCGCCCGGCGGCCGACCGCACCGCCCTGCGCCAGGCCATGGCCGGCCTGCGGCTCGCCGAACTCCGCGAGGGCAGCTGGCTGCGCCCCGCCAACCTCGGAAGACCCCGCCCGCAGGCCGCCGCTGAACAGTGCACCTGGCTCACCGGCACCCCGGACGAGGACCCGGCGGCGCTCGCCGCCAGGCTGTGGGACCTCGACGGCTGGGCCGCCCGCGCCGAGGCCCTGGCCGCCGCGCTGGACCGGGCGGCCGGGCCCGCCGAGCGCTTCACCGTCGCCGCCGCCGCGCTGCGCCATCTCCTCGCCGACCCGCTGCTGCCGGAACCGCTGCTGCCCACCGGCTGGCCGGGCGCGGCACTGCGGCGGCGCTACGACGCGTTCGAGGCCGAACTACGGGAACTGCTGCGTCAGTACCTGGAGGGGTAACGACCTGGGGAGCAACAGCCCTCGGCGTCGGCTGCTGCTCCCCAGGTCGTAAGCCGTCAGGCCCGGGACGCGGCACCCACGGCGTCCGCCTCCGTCCCCGCTTCCGCCTCATCCGCTGCCGGGGCCGGGCCGCGCCGACGGCGCACCTCGTAGCCCGCCAGCACCACGGCCACCGTCAGCAGGCTCAGCCAGAACTGTGAACGGCTGTCGGGCAGCACCGCCATCGCGGCGATCACCGCCGTCATCGCCGCGATGGTCACCCAGCTCAGCCACGGGAACAGCCACATCTTCAGGGTCAGCCGCCCCGGCTCGTCACGTTCGATGCGCCGCCGCATCCGCACCTGCGCGAAGGCGATCGCCAGATAGACGAACAGGGCGATCGCACCGTAGGAGTTGATCAGGAACGAGAAGACGACGTCGGGCGAGATCCAGGCCGCGATCACCGACAGGTAGCCGACCGAGGTCCCGGCGAGCAGTGCCCGGCGCGGCACCCCGCTGTGGCTCACCGCGGTGAAGGCGCGCGGCGCGTCGCCGTTGCCGGTGAGCGCGAACAGCATCCGCGACGAGGTGTACAGCGCGGAGTTCAGGCAGGACAGCACGGCGACCAGCACCAGCGCGTTCATCACCGTACCCGCGGCCGGCACCGCCAGCCGGTCGAGCACCGCGGCGTACGGACTGACCTCGATCGCCTTCGACGTCCACGGCACCACCGCGACCACCAGGAAGATCGACAGCACGTAGAACGCCACCACCCGCAGCACGATCGAGCGGATCGCCTCGGCCACCGCCCGCTCCGGCTCGACGGATTCGGCCGCGGCGATGGTGACGATCTCGGCGCCCGTGAAGAAGCCGATGCAGGGGACGACCGCGGCGAGCACGGCGCCGACCCCCTCGGGGGCGAACCCGCCGTGCGAGGTCAGCAGCGCCAGGCCGCCCGTGGCGTGCGGCCACAGCCCCAGGACGTAGAGCGCGCCCAGGAAGAGGAACACGACGATCGCCACGACCTTGATCGACGAGAACCAGTACTCGAACTCGCCGTACGCGCGGGCCGAGACCATGTTCGTCGCGGTCAGCAGCGCCATCAGCACCAGGCTGACCGCCCACAACGGCGCGCCGGGCAGCCACAGTTGGATGATCCGGCCGCCGGCCACCGCCTCCACGGCCACCACGATCACGAAGAAGTACCAGTACAGCCAGCCGACGGTGAAGCCCGCCCGCAGCCCCAGCGTCTCGCGCACATGCGCGTAGAACGAGCCCTGCGCGGGGCGGGCGACGGTCATCTCCGCCAGCATCCGCATGATCAGTACGGTCAGCACCCCGGCGGCGAGGAAGGACAGCACGGCGGCGGGGCCCGTCGCGTGCACGACGACGCCGCTGCCGACGAACAGGCCCGCCCCGATCACCCCGCCGAGCGCGATCAGCTGCATGTGACGGCGCTTGAGGCCCTGTTGCAGCCCGGCCCCGGGACCGTCCTGTGCGGCGTGCGGCGCGCCGCCGTCGCGTGCTGTTCCCGTACTCATGGGTGGCGACGCTAACCCGCGAATCCTGCGGCACTGTTGCGGCGGTGTTTCGCCTTCGGCCGGGTGCCGCCGGTGTCAGCCCCCGGGGCTCAGAGCGGCAGCGCGCACACCGCGACCGGGGCCGCGAACGGCTCGCCGAGCGGCGCCAGCGCCCCGCTCTTCGCGTCGACCGAGAACACCGTCACCGTCCCCGACTTCTGGTTGGCCGCGAACAGCAGCCGCTCGTCAGGCGAGAAGGCGATGTGCCGCGGGAAGTCACCGCCCACCGGCACCGTGTCCAGCAGCCGCAGCCGCCCGCCGTCGGCCTCCACCGCGTACCGCGTCAGGCTGTTGTGCCCGCGGTTGGCGAGGAAGGCGAAGCCGCCGTCCGCGGTGACCAGCAGCTGCGCCGGATAGCTGGTGCCTGACCCGGTCCCGGTTGACTGCGGCTCGCCCGGCGTCAGCCGCCCGCTGCCGGGGTCGTACCCGCAGACCACGACGGTGTTGTCGACCTCGTTCGCCAGATACGCGAACCGCCCCGACGGGTGGAACGTCAGATGCCGCGGACCCGCGCCCGGCCGCAGCGCCGCGTACGACACCTGGCTCAGCGTCCCGGCGCTCTCGTCCAGCCGGTAGGTGTAGACGGTGTCGGTGCCGAGGTCCACGGCGAGTACGTGCCCGCCGTCCGGGGCGGTGACGATCTGGTGGGCGTGCGGCCCGTCCTGGCCGGGCCCCGGCGGCGGGCTGGTGTGGGCGACCAGGTCCGTGCGCTCGCCCAGCGCGCCGCCCGCCGACGGGTCGACCGGATGCACCGCCACACTGCCCGAGAGGTAGTTCGCGCTGAACAGCCAGCGCCCGCCGGGGTGCACCGACAGATGGCAGGGCCCGGCCCCGCCTGTGGCGCGGCTGCCCAGCACCTCGGGCCGGCCGCCGTCCGGCAGCGCGATCGCGGTCACCGCGCCCTCCTGCTGCTCGTCGACCGCGTAGAGGGTGCGGCCGTCCGGGGCGAGCGCGAGGTACGAGGGATCGGCGACCCCGGCCACCACGCCGGTCGCGGTGATCAGGCCGCTCGCCGCGTCGTAGGTGCCCGTGCCGATGCCGGTACCGCCGCCCGCCATGGAGGTGTACGTGCCCAGGAACAACGGCCGTCGGTCCCGCGGCGTGCGGCCGGGGCGCTGCCCGGCCTGCGCGGGAGCGGCGTCCTGGAGGCCGAGTGCGGCGGCGCCCGCGGCGGCGGCCAGACCGGCGGCGGTCCCGATGATGTGCCGGCGGCCGATCCCGGGCCCTGTCCGTGCTGCGTTCATGCCACACCTCGGCGTTCGACGGGGGTTGCGGTCCGCGGGCGGTGCCCCGCGCACGCCCCGGTGATCGCGGAGGCGCGCAGCCAGGGTGGCCCGTACGGCGCGCTACGGCAAGAGGCGCAACACAAAGTGCAGTCTGTGCAACGGTTGGGCGGGGTGGTGGTGCTCAACTACCCGGCGGGGGGCGGTGGTTGGCGGCCGTACCGGGCCCGGAATCGGCGAGTCCGCAGGTCGTGGCGCCGGCACGGCACCCTGAGACGTCCGTACATCCCGATGATGACCAAGCCCCCACACGTAGCACTGAAGTCGTACGCGACAACACATACGCCGACGGATTCGCCGGCCCCCCTCCGGCTCGTAGTTTCTTGATCGACGCAGGAACGTGAGCGAGAGGCGACGAGAATATGTACGGCAAGGCATTCGCCCCGGAGTACCAAGGGCAGATCGGCTCGTCGCTGGATGTGAACTCCTCGTACGAGGAGGTGCTGGCCACCGCGAGCCGTGCGCACCGCGAGGCCGGTGACGCACTGGAGCGGGCGCGCGCCGCACTCGCCGTGGGCGAGGCCAACCGGCGGCTCGGACGGGTGGCACAGGCGGGCGCGGCCTGGCGGGAGAGCTACCGCAGCGGCCGGGAGGCGGGCGACGGCGGCGCCATGGCCTGGGCGCTGTGGAGCGGCGGCACCCTCGCCCGGCAGTGCGGATCGCTGGCGCTGGCCCGCAGGCTGCTCACCCACGCCGTGGCACTCGCCGACGCGGCGGGCGACCGGCTGGCCCACGGCTACTCCCTCGCAGGTCTCGCCGAAACCGGCCGCATCCAGGGCGACTACGCCGCCGTCGCCGACCTCCACGAGCAGCTGCTGGCGCAGGGCAGGGCGCACGGCGAGGCCCGCCACATGGTCTGGGCGATGTCCGGCATCGCGCAGATGCACCGCAACACCGGAGACCTCGCCAAGGCGCTGGAACTCTTCGAAGAGTCCGCACGCATAGCCGCCGATGCCGACGACGCCCGCGGGCACGCCTGGTCGCTGCGCGGGATAGCCGACGTCCTGTCCGCGCAGGGAGAGACGGACAGGGCGCTGGAACTGCTCTCCGAGGCGGAGGTCATCTGCCGCACCATGGACCTGGCGAGCGCGCTCGCCTACAACCACAAGATGCGCGGCAACGTCCTCTACCGCGCCGGACGCTACGAGCCCGCCCGGGACATCTACGCCGTGGCGCTGCGCGAGTTCACCGAGATGCGCGAGCCGCGCGGCGCCGCACTCGCCCGGCTCGGACTGACCAAGTCACGCTCCCGCCTGGGCCGCGACCACGCCGAGACCCTCAGCGAACTCACCGACGTGGAAAGGGAACTGGACCGCATCGGGCTGCGGCACGCCAAGGAAGCGGTCATCGCCTTCCGGGCCGAGACGACAGAGCGGTGGGCGGCAGAAACATCCGTACCTCGCTGCGATGCCACCACGCCCCTGACTCCCGCAGCTCCCGCGGGCTGGTGAAGCGGTACTCGAACAACCGGGCCCGCACCCGGGCGGGCGGCGCGTCGGGGAACGGATTGCCGCGCAGCAGCCGCAGCGTGTCCCGGTCGTTCTCCAGCAGCCGTTCCACGAACGGACCGAACCAGGCGCGGGCGTAGGCGGGGGACAGCGCGGCGAACCACATCAGCCAGTCCAGACGCAGATGGTATGGCGCGAACTGGCGGGGCAGCCGCCGCACTTCGCCCGGCTTGCCGTGGAACTCGTAGGCCCGCCAGACCGTGCCGGGCCCGTCGGCCGCCGCGGACGTCCCCTCGACGACGATCTCCCGCCTGATCCGGGTGATGCTGCCGAAGGCGCCGTAGGAGTTGACCAGGTGCAGCGACTCGTAGGACGTGTTCATCAGCTGCCCGCGGGTCAGGAGGTTGCGGGCCGGGCGGTAGCTGAGGGCCAGGACGAGCGCGGTCAGCGCGCAGACCAGGACCTCGAACCACAGCGGGGACGGGCCCTGCGCCGCGGGCGGGCGGACCGGCAGCAGGGCTCCGGCGACCGCCAGGGCCGGGGCGATCGTCAGCCAGTTCAGCCAGGCGAAGTTGCCGGAAAGCACCAGCCACAGCTGGGTGACGGCCATCGCGAGCGCGGCCCAGCCCGCCACCGGTTGCGGGGTGAACAGCAGGACGGGCAGCACGAGTTGGGCCACGTGGTTGGCGGCCACCTCCACCCGGTGCAGCGGCTTGGGCAGATGGTGGAAGAACCAGCTCAGCGGGCCCGGCATCGGCTGCGTCTCGTGGTGGTAGTACAGGCAGGTCAGATCGCGCCAGCAGCGGTCCCCGCGCATCTTGATCAGCCCCGCGCCGAACTCCACCCGGAAGAGCAGCCAGCGCAGCAGCCACAGGACCAGCACCGGGGGAGCGACGTCGTCGTTGCCCAGGAAGACGGCCAGCAGCCCCGTCTCCAGCAGCAGGGACTCCCAGCCGAAGCCGTACCAGGTCTGCCCGACGTTGACGATCGACAGGTACATCACCCACAGCACCGCCCACATCGCCATCGCCACACCCAGCGGCACGGCGTCGGCGGCCCCCGCGGCGACCGCAGCCGCCAGCAGCGCCCCGCACCACGACCAGCCGGCGAAGAACCGGTCCGAGTAGTGCCAGTGGAAGACCGAAGGCGAGGCGCGGAACGGCACCCGGGCCACGAACCGCGGCACCGGCAGCATCCCGCGCTCGCCCATCAGCGCCCGGAACTGCCGGGCCGCGGCGAGGAACGCGGTCAGATAGATGACGGCCACCAGCCGCTGGAAAACCAGCCGGCCCAGCCAGTAGTCGGAGTCGGAGAACCAGTCCACCCGCACAGGGGTAGCACCGGGGGCCCCGGCCAGGGGTCAGGCGCGCTCCGGCGGGCGCCCGGCGACCCGGCGGGAGGGGCGCGGCGGACGATCCGTCATTCGAATGGCGGGTCAGGTCCCAGGGGCCCTACAGCCGGTCAGCTGTCCGTGTTTGACCAGGTCTGGCGGTTTCTAAGGGCGGTATTTCCGCCTTCCAGGGGCTTGCGGTGATAGCCGGAAAAAGTCGAGCGCGGGTGCCCAGGCGTCGTTAGGGTGGGGGACGACGGAAGACCTTTCGGGGAGACGCCAACACCATCGGCCCGTCGCGGGATCGCCACAAACCCTTGGCTGACCTCCCGGTTTGCGAACGAGGCGCCACCGCGTCGGACCAATACTTCAATGAAGGAGTGCGTGGTGGCATTCGACAAGACGCAGTACAAGCAGCCCCGCGAGAAGCAGGGCGACCGCCCCGGACGGATCAAGGAAGTCCGCAACCTTGAGGTCTGGGGCCGCGGCGCCCCGGTGCGCCTCGCCGGCTGCGACGAGGACCCGGCCGAGCCGCACATCTTCCGCGGCATCGACTGACCTGTCGGCGGCGCAGCGCCCACCGGGGCTCAGAACTCCGCCCGCGTGCCGGGTTCCGGACCCTGGTGGGCGCCGTCCCGCCGCAGGTCAGTCCGCGTACAGTTGGCGCTGCGGCACGATCTGCTGCGACTGGCTCGGGCTCGACCACAGCAGCTTCATGTGGGCCTCGCCGCCGCGTTCCGTGTAGTCGATCCGGATGCGGTGCCGGTGGCCCGCCTTCAGCGTCACGGTGCCCTTGTCGACCGCGGCTTCGTGCGGCGTCGCGTGGTCGATCACCGGCTTGCCGTCGATCCAGACCCGCACGGTGTCGTCGGAGACCGTGGTCAGCGTGTACGTCTCGTCGTAGCGCGGCTGGATGCTGCCGGTCCAGCGGGTGCTGAAGTGGTCGGCGGGGATCCTGGGGTCGGGTGACCCGTCGAAGCGGTAGGACTTGTTGACTGTCGGGTCGACGGTGGTCACCGCGGGCGGGCCGGTGAAGGAGTCGTTCGCCCAGCTCTGCGCCGTCAGCCCGGTCCCGGTGCCGGCCGGTGCCGCCTTCGGGGGCGTGATGCGGAGCCGGATGACGCTCGCGAGCGGATCCGGAGCCGGGCCGGACGGCGTGAGGTCGAAGCCGTCGCCCGACGGCGTGACCTCGACGTGCCGGCCGCTGCCCAGCACCTCGGCGCCGGTGATCGCGAACGGTGCCTCGGCCGTCAGGTGCAGCGGAGCGCCGGACGCCGGCCAGGAGGTGACGGACGCGTAGAGGGTGTCGCCGCGCCGGGAGACCGCGCCCCAGGACGGCTCGGCGACCAGACCTGTGTACCCGGTGCCGTATACCGCGTCGCCCTGCCCGTGCGCACGCAGCCACGCTCCCGTCGCGCGCAGCCGGTCCACGGACGGCTGCGGGATCCGGCCGTGCCTGTCAGGGCCGACGTTCAGCAGGTAGTTGCCGCCGCGGCTCGCGACGTCCAGGAGATTGCGGACGACGGTGGCGGGCGACTTCCAGTGGGTGTCGTACTTCGCGAATCCCCAGTGGTCGTTCAGCGTCATGCAGCTCTCCCAGAGCTGCCCGTCCACCGGCCGGTCGGGGATCTCCTGTTCCGGTGTGCCGAAGTCGCCGTCGGCCACCCCGCGCTTGCCGACCCGGTTGTTGACGATCAGGCCGGGGTTCAGCCGGTGCAGATACGTCTGGAGATCGGCGCCGTCCCGGCGGGACCAGCGGTTGGTGGGGTCGTCCGCGTCCCATTCGCCGTCGAACCAGAGCAGCGCCGGGTCGTACCGCTCCACCAGCTCCTTGAGCTGGCCGTACATCCGCTTCTTGTACCGCGGGAAGGTCGCGGGGTCGGCGAAGTCGGGGTCGTGCCAGTCCCAGATCGAGTAGTAGAAGCCGAGCTTGATGCCGGCCGCGTCGGTGGCCTTCTTCAGCTCGGCGAGGATGTCGCGGTGCGGGTCGAACGCGGAGTGGTCGCGCAGGTTCCAGCGGTTCTGCCTCGTCGGCCACATCGCATAGCCGTCGTGGTGCTTGGAGGTGATGACGATGTAGCGCTGGCCTGCGGCCTTGGCGGCGCGCACGATCGCCTCGGCGTCGAAGTCCGCCGGGTTGAAGGTCGCCGCCTGCTTCTCGTACGCCGCGTCGGGGATCTTGCACTGGCGCTTGATCCACTCGGCGTCGTTGCACACCGTTCCGTCGGGCCGGGTGTACTCGCCCTCCAGGTTCGAGTAGGCGCCGAAGTGGATGAACATGCCGAAGCGGTCCTGGCGCCACCAGGAGGTGCGGTCGGCGGTGAACGGGTCGTCGGTCGCGTGGTTGGTGCCGGGACCGCCGGCGGGGCGGGGCGCGGGCGGTGCCGCGGCGGCCTGGCCGCCGAAGGACAGCAGCAGCGAACCCAGCAGCCCCAGCGCTCCCAGCAGCCGGAACGGTCCGGTACGGCGTTCCATCACAGGCTCCTCCGGTCGGTTCGGTCGGTTCGGTGAGTCGGTCGGTGGGACGGTCGTTCCGTCGGCCCCGGGCCGTTTCCGTGCCTCCGGCGCCACCCCCGCATGGTGCAGGCGTCCGGGGCGGACGGGAAGCCCTCGGACGGGAGAAACATCGGATCATCTCCCGGTGGTCGAAGGGGAGTTGCCTACTTCAAGGGTGTCGATGTCCGCAGACCTCGGATCTCATGGCGGCATGCGCAAGGCCCCGGGGAGCCGCACCACCCCGGGGCCTTCCGCGCGCGGTCACCGCTGAGGCGGGACCTGCGTGGTCACTGCTGCGGCAGGACCACCGCCTTGACGGAGGTCGCGTCCCGCGCGCCGGACGTCAGCGCCCGTTCCGTGTCGGCGAGCCCGTACCGATGGGTCACCAGGCGGTCCAGGTCGACCTCGCCCGACGCGACCAGACCGAGCGCGGTGGGCCAGGTGTGGGCGTACCTGAAGGTGCCGGTGACCTCCAGTTCGTACTGCTGGAGGCGGGGCAGCGGCAGGCTGACCTCGTCGCCGCCCATGCCGACCAGCACCACCCGTCCCGCCCGGCCCACCTGGCACACCGCCTCGGCGACGGCAGGGCCGAAGCCGGAGCACTCCAGCAGGACGTGCGGCTCGAACCCACTCTCGTTCAGGGGCTGTTCGGCGACGTTCAGCACCGCGGACGCGCCCAGCTCGGCCGCCAGCGCGAGCCGGTGCGGATTGACGTCGCTCACGACGACCTCGGCGGCGCCGAAGGCCCGTGCGCTCTGGAGGGCGACCAGGCCGATCGGCCCGGCGCCGGTGATCAGCACCCGGTCGCCCGGCGCCACCCGCGCCTTGCGGCAGGCCCAGACCCCCACCGACAGCGGTTCGAGCAGCGCAGCCGCCTCGTCGGACACCCCGTCGGGCACCGGATGGACGAAGTCCTCGTGCGCCAGGGCGAATTCGGCGAACGCGCCGTCCGCCTGGCCCGGGATCGCGAAGAAGTGCATCGCACGGCACAGGTTGTAACGCCCCTGCCGGCACTGCTCGCAGCCGCCGCACGGTGTGCCAGGCTCGATCGACACCCGCTCGCCAGGCACCCGGCGGGTGACACCGGCGCCCGTCGCGACGATCACCCCGCTCGGCTCGTGCCCCAGGATCAGCGGCCCGTCCACGCGCCAGCCGCCCAGCTCGCCCTCTTCGTAGAAGTGCACGTCGGAGCCGCAGGTGCCGACGGCGAGCACCCGCACCAGGACCTGCCGCGGCCCCGGCACCGGGACCGGCACCTCCTCGACGGCGAGCTGCCGGGGACCGCGCTGGACGGCCGCCCGCATGGTGCGCGGGAGCGGGCCGCCGTCCGCCGCGTCGCCCGGAAGGGCCGCTGTCATGCCACCGGGCCGTTCGGGACGATCTGGAGCTTGCGTCCTGTGCCCCGCTTGAAGGTGTCGAGGGCCTCGGCGTACTGGTCGAGACCGAACCGGTGCGTGATCATCGTCTCGGAGTCGATGACGCCCTTGCCCAGCAGCTCGACGGCCCGGCCGTAGCTGTGCAGGATCGCCATGCTGCCGACGATCCGGATCTCGTCGTTGTAGATGCGGAACGGCGAGAACCGCGCCATCTCCTGGTCGGGGGCACAGCCGAACTGCTGGAAGGTGCCGCCGCGGATCGGCCGGGTCAGCCCGTCCTCGATGGCGCGGATGTTGCCGGTGCAGTCGGTGACGACCTGCCAGCCGCGCGGGTGGTCGTCGGTCAGTGCGTCCGCGGTGGTGGCGACGGCGTCGGCGCCGAGCTTGCGGGCCACCGCCAGCCGGTCCTCGTTGATGTCGACGACCGAGACCGAGGCGGCACCGGCCCGTTGGGCGACCTGGAGGTAGAGCAGGCCCATCGTGCCCGCGCCGTAGATCAGGAAGTTGTCGCCCAGCTTCGGGTCGACGATGTCGAAGCCGCGCACGATGGTCGACAGCGGCTCGATGAGCGGGGCGTGCTCGGGCCGCACGGTCGCCGGCAGCCGGTAGAGGTTGCGGACCGGCACCTTGACGTACTCGGCGCAGGCGCCGTCGATGGTGATGCCGATCGTGCCCCACTGCTCGCAGAGGTTGCCGTGCCCTATGGAACAGAAGTGACACGAGCCGCAGTAGATCGCCGGGTCGGCGGCGACCAGGTCGCCCTCGGCGAAGCCGGTCACCGCGGTGCCCACGGCGACGATCTCGCCGGAGAACTCGTGGCCGGGGATCACGGGGTAGCGGGTCGGCCCGAACTCACCCGCGAGCATGTGCACATCGGTGCCGCACAGGCCGGAGGCCGTGACCTTGACGACGACGTCATCGGGGCCTGGTGTGGGGTCGGCGACGGTGGTGACGGACAGCTTGTTCGGTTCCTCGATGACAACTGCGCGCATGGTCGTTACCGCCTTTCGGGAGTGGGGGCGAGGGAGTGAGCGGGGTGCGGGACGGGTACGCCCGGCGGGAAGCCGGGACGGGTGCGGACGGCATCGCGTGCCGCTTCGACGACCGCTTCGGCGGTGATGCCGCAGGCGTCGAACAGTTCGGGCCCTGACGCGCAGGCACCGAAGTCCTCAAGTGACACGCAGCGCCCGCGGTCGCCGACGATCTCCCGCCAGCCCTGGGCGATGCCCGCCTCGACGGACACCCGGGCGGTGACGGCGGCCGGCAGCACGTGGTCCCGGTATCCGGCGTGCTGCTCCCGGAACCACTCGACGCAGGGCATCGACACCACGCGGGTGGGCACGCCGTCGGCCTGCAACCGCTCGCGGGCCGCCAGCGCGAGCTGCACTTCGGATCCGGTGCCGATGAGGATCACCTGCGGCAGCCCGCCGTCGCGCACCCCGTCGGCCTCGGCGAGTATGTACCCGCCGCGGGCGGCGCCGTCGGTGCCGGAGAGCACCGGCAGGTCCTGCCGGGACAGCGCCAGGCCGTGCGGCGCGGGCCGGTCACGGTGGCGCAGCAGGATCTCCGCCCAGACCGTGGTGGTCTCCGTCGCGTCGGCCGGGCGCACGACGTTGAGGCCCGGGATCGCGCGCAGCGAGGCGAGGTGTTCGACGGGCTGGTGGGTGGGGCCGTCCTCGCCGACGCCGATGGAGTCATGCGTCCATACATACGTCACCGGCAGCCGCATCAGCGCGGCCATCCGCACGGCCGGGCGCATGTAGTCGGCGAAGACCAGGAACGTCCCGCCGTAGATACGGGTGTTGCCGTGCAGCACGATGCCGTTCATCACCGCGCCCATGGCGTGCTCGCGGATGCCGTAGTGGACGGTGCGGCCGTACGGGTCGGCGGCGGGCAGCGGACTGTCCGCGGGCAGGAACGACGAGCCGGGGTCGATGGTGGTGTGGTTCGAACCTGCCAGGTCGGCCGAGCCGCCCCACAGTTCGGGGAGTACGGAGCCCAGCGCCTTGAGCACCGTTCCGGAGGCCCGGCGGGTCGCCACCCGGCCGTCCGCGGGGAAGGCGGGCAGCGCGCCCTGCCAGTCGTCGGGCAGCGCCCCCGCGAGGATCCGGGCGTACTCGGCGGCGCGTCCGGGGTGCCGGGCCTGCCAGGCGGTGAACTCCGTCCGCCACCGGTCGTGCGCCGCCCGGCCGCGGTCACCGGCCGCGCGGGTGTGCGCGAGGACGGCGGGCTCGACCGCGAAGTCCTGCTCCGGGTCGAAGCCGAGCAGCTCCTTGGTGGCCGCGACCTCGTCGGGGCCCAGGGCCGCACCGTGCGCGGCTGCGGTGCCGCGGGCGTGCGGTGCGGGCCAGGCGATGACGGTGCGGACGGCGACGAGCGAGGGCCGCCCGGTCTCGGCCCGCGCGGCCGACAGGGCGGCGTGCAGGGCGCTTTCGTCGACGTCGCCGTCCGGGCGGGTGGCGACCTGCTGGACGTGCCAGCCGAGGGCCGCGTAACGGGCGAGCACGTCCTCGCTGCTCGCGGCCCGGGTGTCGCCCTCGATGGTGATGCGGTTGTCGTCCCAGATCAGGACGAGGTTGCCGAGCCGCTGGTGTCCGGCCAGCGCGCTCGCCTCGGCGGTGACGCCCTCGGCCAGGCAGCCGTCGCCGGCCAGGGCCCAGACGGTGTGGTCGAACGGGGAGGTGCCGGCCGGCGCGTCCGGGTCGTACAGGCCGCGTTCGTAGCGGGCCGCCATCGCCATGCCGACCGCGTTGGCGACGCCCTGCCCCAGCGGCCCGGTGCTGGTCTCCACCCCGGCCGTGTGCCCGTACTCGGGGTGCCCCGGGGTCGCGCTGCCCTTACGGCGGAATGCCTTGAGGTCGTCCAGGGTCAGCCCGTAACCGGAGAGGAACAGCTGGGTGTAGAGGGTCAGCGAGGCGTGGCCTGCGGACAGCACGAAGCGGTCGCGGCCCGCCCAGTGCGGGTCGGCGGGGTCGTGCCGCATCAGGTGCTGGTGCAGCAGGTACGCGACCGGCGCCAGGCTCATCGCGGTGCCGGGGTGGCCGTGCCCGGCGCGCTGGACGGCGTCCATCGCCAGCACCCGGGCGGTGTCGACCGCGCGCCGGTCGGCGGCGCTCCAGACGAAGCCGCCGGCGGGGGCCGTGGCGCCCTGCTCCGCGGGTGGCGGGGGAGTCGTGCAGCTCACCGTGGGTCGGCTTCCTTCCGGGCGGTGGCGGGCGGACTGTCAGGCGGCGCGCAGGTTGCGGGACTCGACCTGCTTGATCTTCTCGACCTTGGGTGCCGAGCCGCCACCGGCGAACTCGGAGACCAGCCAGTGCTCCAGGCACACCAGCGCGGCCTCGACGCCCATCGTGCGGCTGCCGAAGCAGGCGACCTGCGCGTCGTTGGACTTGCGGGCGCGCTCGGCGCTGTAACTGTCGGGAATCTGCGCGGCACGGATACCGGCGACCTTGTTCGCGGCGATGGCCATGCCGATGCCGGTGCCGCAGATCAGCACGGCCCGCTCGTGCTCGCCGCGCGCCACGCTCTGCGCGACGCGCTCGGCGACGTCCGGGTAGTCCTCGGACGGGGCGGCGCTCAGGTCCGTGACCGGGAAGCCGCGGTCGGTGAGGTAGGCGGCTATGGCGTCCTTCATGGCGATGCCTGCGTCGTCGGCGCCGATCGCGATGCGGTAGGTGTCCTGCACGGTGGTCTCCTCGGGGTCCTGGGCCGTGCGGCCGGGGGGCTGGGGGCGGTGCGGCGGACGGCCGGTGTCAGCTGCCCGCGATCTCTTCGATGACCTTGCGCAGGCCCTCGGTGTCGTGGGCGAGCCGGCCGAGGAACAGGCCGTCGACGGCGCCGGCCAGCTCGGTGTAGGTGCCGGGGCCAGCGGTGCCGCCGTAGATCAGCCGGCCGCGCACGTCGTGGTCGCGCAGCGCGCCGCGGATGGCTGCGGCCACCGCGCGGACGTGGTCGGCGGGTGCCGCCTCGCGGGCGCCGATCGCCCAGACCGGCTCGTACGCGATGACGACCTCGCTGCCGGGCGCCGCGCCGCCGAGCGCGGCCCGCACCTGGGTCAGGGTCTCCTCGACGGCCCCGGCGAGCGTGTCGGCGCGGCGCTCGCCCGCGCAGATGACGGGGATCAGCCCGGCGTGGGTGGCCGCCCGGGTCTTGGCGGCGACCGTCTCGTCGGTCTCGCCGAAGTGCCGGCGGCGCTCGGCGTGGCCGACCTCGACGTACCCGGCGCCGGTCTCGGTGAGCATTCCGGCGGAGACCTCGCCGGTCCACGCGCCGGTCTCGGCCCAGTGCACGTCCTGCGCGCCGTAGCCGATGCCGGTGCCGGACAGCAGCTCGCGGGCGTCCGCCAGCGCGGGGAAGGCGGGCAGCACGAAGAGGTCGACGGGGCGGGGGAGCGTGGCCAGGGTGCCGTTCAGTGCGGCCACGTCCGCGAGCCAGGCCCGGGTCTGCGCCAGGCCGAAGTACAGCTTCAGCGAGACGCCGACCACCGGGCGGGTGGCCTCGGTGGACGTCGAGTTCTCAGGGATCACGTCGTTCATGGTGCTTCAAACACAATCACATGTGAAGTTCTCAAATCAAGACGTGAACTTCACATCTGTCTGTGATTTTCGGGGGTGGCGCGACGGGCGCCGATGTGCCGTCGAAACCTGCGCCGACCCGCGTTCCCTCAGCCCGGCAGGCCCCAGCGAGGCGCCGGGGCGTTCGCCGCGACGGGTGCGACGTACGGCTCGGGGCGGTCGCCGCGCGCCGTGATCAGCGCCGTGCCGCCCTTCGGCAGGGCGAGACGGAGCGTGCCGCCGCCGAGGTCGTCGTGGTGCACCGGGCGCCCCTGCGCGTCGCGTACCTCCACCGGCCCGTCCGGCAGCGAGTGCCGCACCACGCACGGGGCGCCCGCCTCGCTGCGCAGCCGGACCCAGCGCGTACGGCCGTCCTCGCGGGCGGCGCTCAGCAGGAAGGCGCCCTGGGTGCGGAAATCGTGCAGGCACACCGCGCGCCAGGCGTCCGGGAGCGCGGGGAAGACCCGGATCACCCCGCCCCAGCTCTGGCACACCATGTCGTGCAGCGACTGCGCCGCCGACAGCGGCGTCTCGATGACAGGACCCGACTCCTGGTACATGGTGTTCGGCCGGATGAAGCGGTCCATCAGCTCGTCGAGGTAGCCCAACGCCTGCGCGCCGCGGCCCATTTGGGCGGACAGGGACGCGGCGCCCGTGAACGTGTAGCCCTGCAGGGCGCCTTCGAAGCCCACCCAGTGGCGCAGCGACGTCTCGATCAGGGCCCGCCGCTCCGGCTGCTCCCAGGTCACCTCGTACAGCGGATAGACGGCGAGGAGGTGGGAGTAGTGCCGGTGGGACTTGGCGAACGGGACACCGGCGCCGATCATGAAGCCGTTCTCGTCCACCGGATACGGCGCCAGCCTGGCCAGCACCGCGCGCCAGCGGTCGGCCGCGGGGTCGGACACACCGAGGATCTCCACCGACTCCAGCAGCGTGGCGCAGCCCCAGCGCAGCAGCATCAGGTCGTAGTTGCAGTCCCGCGCGTTGACGCCGTACTCGGGCGAGAAGGTCGCCGGCAGATGCAGCTTCCCGTCCCCGCCGGGCTCCAGGAAGTGCAGGTAGTAGGCGACGGCCCGGCGCAGCAGGGGGTGCAGGACCTCGCGCAGCACCCGCTCGTCCATGGTGTGCCGGTAGGTCAGCCAGACGTTGTGCAGCGCCCAGGTCAGGTTGCCGACCTCGGGTGTCGGCGGGTCCTGGCCCGGTACGCCGACCGCGTAGCCGCCGTTCGCCGCGTCCGCGCCGTTGCGCAGGAACATGTCGGTGGTGCGCGGGATGCCCGCCGAGTCCGCGCGGTACGCGGCGTCGAGCTGGTCCGACAGGCGGTCCCGGTACGCGCTCAACGCCCGCGTCACCGCGTCGAGTTCGAGATGGTTCGAGCCGTGGATCAGCCAGTACTCCAGCTGGACGTTGAGGTTCCACCAGGTGGCGGGCCACGGCGTCGGCTCAAGCCAGGGCCCGCTGGTGGCCATCACCGGCGCCTCGGCGCGGGCCGCGGCGGCCACCTTGTAGAGCTGGATCCAGTAGAAGCGCTGGAGCCTGGCGTCCGGCACGGACAGGAAGCCGTGCCGGTAGTAGGCGTGCCACCAGGGGCGGTGGCCGGTGGCGGCCAGCGCCCCGTACGTATGGGCGGCGGCGCGGCGCACCGCGCGCAGGGCGCGCCCGCGTGCGTCACCTGCGCGACGGTGCGGGGCGACCGCCGCGTACAGCGTGCGCGCCCCGTCCGGCCGGGCCCGCTCGCGCCAGGCCGTCACATGCATCCCGCCCGCCAGCAGCGGCTGCACGGCCGCCCGCACCCCGCCGTGCTCTTCGGTGCGGGCCGGAGGATTGCCGGTGTACCCGTCGGGCACCGCCTTGAAGGCGGCCCGCGGGCTGATCGCGTCGGCCGGGTGGAACGCCCAGCCGAACCCCCGCTCGCCCGCGCTCGGCCGTACCTCGACGGCCAGCACCGAACGGGAGTTGTGCACCAGCGCGCGGACGGCGAGCGTGCCGCGGTCGGTGGTCAGGGTGCCGGTCAGCTCGGCGTCGTGCAGGCTCAGCCGCCAGTCGACGCCGGTGACGGTGCCGACCGGCTCCAGCGTGAAGTGGCCGACCGGCAGCCGCGCGAGACCGAAGAGCGCCCCGAACTCCGGGCGGTGGTCCTGCACTTCGCTGTGCTGGACGGTGAACCGTACGGCGTTCGCGCCGGGTTCGGCGTACACCAGCGAGCCGAGCAGCGCATTGCCGAGGAACGGGCCCTCGTGCCAGGCCGTCGGCATCCGCCGCCAGACCGGATCCGCGTCGGCGAGGATCCGCCGCCAGGGATCGGCCGCGGGCTGCGGCGCGGCCGGTGGTGTCCCGCCCGCGGGCGACGCGGCGGCCTCCGCGCCGCCCTGACCCGCGGCGCCCGCCACGCCGACGGCCAGCGCCGCCCCGAGCACGCTGCGCCGGGGTGGCGTCGCGCGAGTACCGGGCGGTGCGGCGCTCGACGCGGCGCCGGGTCCGTTGGGCGGCACGGCAGGATCGGCGGCCATCGGGTCTCCAAGTCGGTGCGGTGGACAGGGAGATGGGGACGGCGGCGCGCGCATCCGCCGCGGTGCTCCTCGTACCGGACCGCTCGCGCCCGACCCCTCTCGCATGGTGCAGCGGACAAGGGGGAAGCGGAAGGCTTTCGACGGAGAGACATCCGATGACCGTGGGGGGATGTCGGGGTCTCGGGATGCCGACGCAGAATCGGCCCGAAGGGGAGGCCGGTCAGCGCGGTGCCGGGCGGGCCCTGGTGGGGCGATTCCTCGGATGTATGGCCCGGCCGCCGGTCAGGGGCGCGCTCAGCAGCCGGCCAGCTCCGCCAGTGTCCTGGCCTGCGCCAACTCCTCGGCCCCGCCCGCGACATCGTCGTGATCGGCGCTGTGCAGTGCGCTCTCCACGCTCCGTGCCACCGCCCAGGCGGCCAGCCGCGCCGGGTCATCGCCCAGCGCGTCGGCCAGCAGGGCGCAGCGCTCGCGCAGTACCGGTCGCGGGTCGTCGCGGGTGAACGGGTCGTCGATCTGGGCCAGCAGCGGCCACGGGTCGTAGGCGGGGTCGCCGGTCATCGGCTTGGGGTCGATCGCCAGCCAGGGCCTGCGCCGCGAGGCGAGCACGTTGCCGGGGTTGGCGTCGCCGTGCACCACGACCTCGCGGCGGGCGCCGGCGGGCAGCGTGCGCAGCAGCCGCGCGCCCAGTTCCACCAGGCCCACGTCGTAGCCGGGCCGCAGCCGCAGCATCCGCTCCTGCACCAGATCGGCCCACTCGGCGCAGACCTGCTCCACGCTCTCCAGGACGCCGTCGGGCGGCGCGGGCGCCGACCACAGTTCGCGCAGCACACCGGCGGCGAGAGCGAGCCGCTCTTCGGGCGGCAGCGCCGCCGTGGCGAGCGAGGTGCCCGGCGTGCAGCGCTCGATGAGCAGCGCCCCACGGCTCCGGTCATGGCGCAGCAGCCGCACCGCGCCGTTGCCGTCCCAGATGCGCAGCCCCGGAGCCTCGCCCTCGGCCTCGCGGTGCGGCCGGCCGACCTTGAGTACGGCCGGGGCGCCGTCCGGGAGTTCGGCGGGCGCCACCCAGGCGCAGGTCCCGCCGTCGAAGGGGGTGCCGAGACGCACATCCCAGCGCTCCTCGACCTCACGGACCAGACCGGGCAGCCGGTCCAGCCAGGCCCGCCCGGCGGCGCTGCGGCCCATGTGCCGGAGCACGGACAGCCGGGCGGGAAAACGGTCGTCGTCGTGCCGGGTGCGCTCCATCGGGCACACCCTAGACGGGTAGGTCCGGCACACGACCGGCCGTACGGGGGATTACGCGGGACACCGGCGGGCGACGGCGATTTCCGTCCGGTTGATGCTGATATGCCTCGCTCATGAGTGCGTATACCAGGTATGCAGCGGCCGTCCTGCTCGCCGGTCTCGCCGTCGGCTGCGCCGCCAGGACCGAGGCGCCGCAGCCACCGCCGTCCCCGCGGGCCACACCCGGCGGGCACGCCGGTGCCCCCGCGCCCGCCGCGCCCGCCGAGTCCCCCGCGCCCGCGGAGCCCGCCAAGAGCCCCTTCACCCTCGTCGCGTCCGGTGATGTCCTCGCCTCGTATGCGACGGTGCTGGACACCGCGCAGCAGGACGCTCGGAGCGCCGGCTACGACTACCGGCCGATGCTCAAGGGCATCAAGCCCGTCATCGCGTCGGCCGACCTCGCGCTGTGCCAGCTGCCGACGCCGCTCGGCCCGCTGGAAGGCCCCTTCGCCAGTGGCCGCGACTTCCAGGCGCCGCCGCAGGTCGCCACCGCCCTCAAGGACGCCGGCTTCGACTCCTGCGCGACCGCGTCCGCCCACAGCCTGGATGGCGGCGCCGACGGCGTCGGCCGCACGCTGGAGGCCCTGGACACCGTGGGACTGCGGCACGCCGGTACGGCCCGCAGTGTCGCCGAGGCGTCCCGCCCCACGCTCCTCACGGCGCTCGGCGGCGCCAAGGTCGCCCAGCTCTCGTACACCGTCGGCGCGCAGGGCCGGGGCGCCGCCGCGCCGTGGGCGGTGAACCTGGCCGACGAGCAGCGGATCATCGCCGACGCCCGCGCGGCCCGCCGGGCGGGCGCCGACCTCGTCGTGGTCAGCGCGCACTGGGGGACCGAGTACCGCACCGCCCCCGACGCGCAGCAGACCGAACTGGCCCGCGTCCTCACCGGGTCGGAGACCGACGGGCGCCCCGACATCGACCTCATCGTCGGCAGCCGCGCACGCACCCCGCAGCCGTACGAGAAGGTCAACGGCACGTGGGTGGTCTACGGACTCGGCGACCAGATGGCAGGTGCCATGAAGAAGCCGCAGGGCAACTGGGGCACCGTCGCCCGCTTCCGGTTCGCGCCGCCCGAGGAGGAGGGGGAGCGCTGGCAGGTCACCAGCGCCGAGTACGTGCCGCAGCTGATCACCCGCGAAGAGCCGCTGCGCACCGTCGACCTCGGCCGCACGCCGAAGTACGCGAAGGAGCGCAAGGCGATCACCGCGGCCGTCCTCGGCAGGGGCGCGGCGGCGGAGGGGCTGAAGCAGGGCAAGTGACCCGTAGGCGGTCCCGGATCGGTGCTCTTCCACCCGGCGCGCGGCAGGTGACCGGACTTAACGGACATGCCCTCGCGTGGGCCGGGCCGCCGCGGTGTGAAACCCTGGTGGACGCGGCAGGGTGCCGGAAGCAGGGCAGCAGGGGAGAGGACCGGCGGGCAGTGAGCGGGAATGCGGCCACCCGGGCCAGGAATCCACGCGGTCAGGGCGACCGGCTGCGTGAGGAGCTGCTGCGGGCCACCGAGCGTCTCCTGGAGCAGGTCGGCAGCGAGGACGCGCTGTCGCTGCGTGCCGTCGCCCGCGAGGCGGGGGTCGCCGCACCGAGCATCTACCGCCACTTCGCCGACAAGACCGAGCTGGTCTGGGCGACCCTGGAGATCAGCTTCGAGCGGCTGGCGCGGGCGATGTCCGAAGCCGCCGCGCAGGCCGGGGCCGATGCCGACCCGGTGGCCAGGCTCCGCGCCCAGCTGCGCGCCTACTGCCACTACGCGGTCGAGCACCCCGCCACCTACCGCCTGCTCTACGAGACCCGGCAGACGCCGGTCGGCCCCGAGCGGCTGGCCGGGCACCCGGCAGGTCTCGTGGTGCGCAGCTGGCACGACGCGCTGACGGCCTGCGAGGACGCCGGGTGGCGGGTCCGCTGCGCCCGCTCCGAGGCCCCGTACATGCTGTGGTCGTCGGTGCACGGCCGGGTGATGATCTGGCAGGTCATGCCGAGCCGCAAGGATGCCAGCCGGCTGGACACGTTCGTCGACGAAGTCCTGCATCTGCTCCTGGAGCGTTGACGCTCGTCTCCTGGAGCGTTGACGCTCACCGGGGGATGCTGACGTTCCTCGTCGAACGGTGACCGGCCGCTTCGCGCCGCGTCGCCGCTGTTCTCCCGGACGCCACCGCCCTTTCCGGCCGCCCGCGCCCGTCTCCTGAGCTGTGCCCTCCGGGCGCCTCCCGCCCGTTCTCCGCCCCTCCGTGCCCGCCTTGCCCTGCCTTGGCGCGGTTTCCGGCGTTCCCGTCCCTGCGGGTTCCCTCTTCCGGCACCCCCCGGCCCGTTTACCTGCTCATTACGGTTGTAAGTTTACGGGTGTTAGGCGATACGTCCGACGTGAGGCGCACACCCCTGGCGGTGTGCGTCCGAGGAGCGAAGATGACTCTTTCCGCCGCCGCACCGGCGCCCCTTCCCGTCCAGCCGCCGAGCGGCTGCCCCTTCGACCCGCCGCCGGAGTTCGGTGCCCTGCGCACCGGGGAACCGATCTCCAAGATCTCGCTCCCGGACGGCAGTTGGGCCTGGCTCGCGACCCGCTACGCGGACATCCGGGCGATACTCGGCGACCTCCGCTTCAGCTCCGACACCAACATCGCCGGCTACCCGCTCAGCGGCATGACCGGCGGCGCCACCGCGGGTGAGCACCGCGGCTTCATCCGCATGGACCCGCCCGAGCACACCCGGCTGCGCCGGATGGTCACCCGTGAATTCATGGTCAAGCGGGTCGAGGCGCTGCGCCCGGAGATCCAGCGCATCACCGACGAACTGTGCGACGCGATGGAGCGCGAGCAGGGCCCGGTGGACTTCATCGAGGCCCTCGCGCTGCCCGTCCCCTCGCTCGTCATCAGCCTGCTGCTCGGCGTCCCCTACGACGACCACGACCTCTTCCAGCGGCTGACCGGCACGCTGCTCTCGCGCACCGTCGCGGACGGCGAACGGGCCGTCGCGCGCACCGAACTCCGCGGCTACCTCGACCGGTTGGTCACCGCGAAGGAGGCGGCGCCCGGCGACGACATCCTGAGCCGGCTCATCGTCGAGCAGCAGCGGACCGGTGAGATCACCCACGACGACGTGGTCTCGTTCGCCGCCCTGCTGCTGATCGCCGGGCACGAGACCACCGCCAACATGATCGGCCTCAGCGCCCTCACCCTGATGCGGGACGAGGAGTCGGCGGGCCGGCTGCGCGAGGACCCGGCGCTGATCCGCGGCGCCGTCGAGGAACTGCTGCGCTTCCACAGCATCATCCGCAACGGACCGCGCCGGGTCGCCACCGCCGACGTCGAGATCGACGGGCACCTCATCCGGGCCGGCGAGGGTGTCGTCGTCGCCGTGCCGTCGGCCAACCGGGACGAGGACGTCTTCCCCGACGCCGGCCGCCTCGACGTCTGCCGGCCCAACGCCCAGCACCACGTGGCCTTCGGCTACGGCATCCACCAGTGCCTCGGCCAGGCACTGGCCCGCGTCGAGCTCCAGGTCGTCATCGGCACCCTGCTGCGCCGCTTCCCCGCGCTGCGGCCCGCCGTGCCGGTCGACGAGATCCCGTTCCGAACCGACATGTCGATTTACGGCTGTCACGCCCTGCCCGTCACCTGGTGACATGGGGCGGCACCACCCACCCGTGCCGCCCTGAACCGACCGCATCCGCACACCGAACCACCCCACGGGAGTCCTGCCATGAAGATCACCATCGATGCCGACAAGTGCTGCGCCGCAGGCCAGTGCGTGCTGATCGCCCCCGAGGTCTTCGACCAGCGTGACGAGGACGGTGTCGTCGTCGTGCTCGACGACGCGCCGCCCGCCGCACAGCACGACGCGGTCCGCGAGGCCGCCGCGATCTGCCCCGCCGCCGTCATCGAGCTGCACGCATGACCGCCCTGCCGCTCGCCGTGGTCGGCGCGTCGGCCGCCGGGCTCGCCGCCGCCGAGGCGCTGCGCCGCTTCGGCTGGACGGGACCGCTGACCCTCATCGGCGACGAAACACACCTTCCCTACGACCGGCCGCCGCTGTCCAAGCAACTGCTGCACGGCACCTGGGAGGCCGAGCGGCTGCTGCTGCGCAGCACCGAACAGCTCGACCCGCTCGGCCTCGACCTGCGGCTCGGCACCCGGGCGACCGGCCTGGACGCCGCCACCCGCACCCTCACCCTCGACGGCGGCGAACAGCTCCAGTGCGCCGGAGTGATCATCGCCACCGGCGTCGCCGCCCGCACCCTGCCAGGGGCCGCGCACATCGACGGCGTGCTCACCCTGCGCACCCTCGACGACGCGCTGGCCCTGCGCGCCCGGATGACCGGCGGAGGCCGTCGCCTCGTGGTCGTCGGCAACGGCGTCCTGGGCTGCGAAGCCGCCGCCGTGGCACGGGAGTTGGGGCATGAGGTCACCCTCGTCGGCCGCGACCCGGTGCCGATGTCGCGTGCCGTGGGCCCCGGCGTCGGCGCGCTGCTCGCCGATGAGCACCGGGCACGCGGCGTACGGCTGCTCACCGGCGCCGTCGACGGCTTCGAGACCGCGCCTGGCAGCACGGACGAGGGCGCGCGGCTGACCGGCGTACGGCTCGCGGACGGCAGCCTGCTGCCCGCCGACACCGTGCTGCTGGCCATCGGATCCGAACCGGCCGTCGGCTGGCTGCGCGACGAACCGGCGCTGGACACCAGCGACGGGCTGCGCTGCGACGCGTACTGCGCGGCGGCCCCCGGCATCTACGCCGCGGGCGACGTGGCCCGCTGGGACCACCCCGTCCACGGCGCACCGCTCCGCTTCGAACACCGGATGAACGCCACCGAGCAGGGCATGGCCGCCGCCCGCAACCTCCTGGCCGAACTGGCCGCCGAAGCACCGGAATCCGCGGCGGACGACACCCCCGCCCAGGAACGCCGCCCGTTCGCGCCGGTGCCGTACTTCTGGTCCGACCAGTACGGCATCAAGCTCCAGGCGTACGGGCTCACGGCGGGCGCCGACCAGGTGGAGACCACCGTCATCGACCGCGCCGCACACCGCACCGTCGCCCTCTACGGCAGGGACGGCACCGCCACCGGCGTCCTGGCGGCCGGCCTCCCGCCGCGCCAGGTCAGGGCGCTGCGCGCGCTGGTCGCCACCCCGCTGCCGTGGGAGGAGGCACGCGAGCGGGTCAAGGCCGCCACCGCCACCGGCTGAGCGGCCGGGCCGCCCGACGCCCCGGACGGCCGTGCCCGATCATGGAGGGATGACCGACTCGTACGTACGGGTGCGCGGCGCCCGTGAGCACAACCTCCGCACCATCGATGTGGACATCCCGAGGGACGCGCTGGTCGCGTTCACCGGGGTGTCCGGATCGGGCAAGTCCTCACTCGCCTTCGGCACCCTCTACGCCGAGGCGCAGCGCCGCTACTTCGAGTCGGTCGCCCCCTACGCCCGCCGGCTGATCCACCAGGTCGGCGCGCCCAAGGTCGAGGAGATCACCGGACTGCCGCCCGCCGTCGCCCTGGAACAGCGGCGCTCCGCGCCCACCTCACGCTCGTCCGTCGGCACCGTCACCACCCTTTCCAACTCCCTGCGGATGCTCTTCTCCCGGGCCGGCGACTACCCCGAAGGCACATCCGAACGGCTCGACTCCGACGCCTTCTCGCCCAACACCGCGGCCGGCGCCTGCCCCGCCTGCCACGGCCTCGGCCGCGTCCACCGTGTCACCGAGGACTCCCTGGTCCCCGACCCCTCGCTCAGCATCAGGGACGGCGCCGTCGCCGCCTGGCCCGGCGCCTGGCAGGGCAAGAACCTCCGCGACATCCTCGCCGCACTCGGCCACGACATCGACCGGCCCTGGAGCGAGCTGCCGCAGGCCGACCGTGACTGGATCCTGTTCACCGACGAGCAGCCCGTCGTCACCGTCGAGCCGGTCCGCGACGTCGGCCGCATCCAACGCCCCTACCAGGGCCGGTACATGAGCGCCAGACGCTACGTGCTGCACACCTTCGCCGACTCCAAGAGCGAGACGCTGCGCAGCCGGGTGCGCGGCTTCATGGTCGCCGAGCCCTGCCCGTCCTGCGACGGCCGGCGGCTGCGCCCCGAAGCGCTCGCCGTCACCTTCGCGGGACACGACATCGCCTCACTCGCCTCCCTGCCGCTGACCGCGCTGGCCGGGCTGCTGCGCCCCACCGCCGACGCGCCGGACGACGGCGTGGCCCCGACGCTCGCCCGCGACCTGATCGCCAGGATCGGCGTGCTCACCGAACTCGGCCTCGGCTACCTGAGCACGGACCGGCCCGCGCCCACCCTCTCGGCCGGCGAACTCCAGCGGCTGCGGCTCGCCACCCAGCTGCGGTCCGGGCTCTTCGGCGTCGTCTACGTCCTGGACGAGCCGTCCGCCGGACTCCACCCCGCCGACACGGAGTCGCTGCTCACCGTGCTCGGCCGGCTCAAGGAGGCGGGCAACTCGCTGTTCGTCGTCGAGCACGACATGGACGTGGTGCGCAGCGCCGACTGGCTCGTGGACGTCGGCCCGCGCGCCGGCGAGCTGGGCGGACGGGTGCTGCACAGCGGCCCGGTCGACGGGCTCGCCGACAGCGCGGAGTCCGCCACCCGCAGATTCCTCTTCGACCCGCCGCAGCTCCCGGACCGCGCGCCCCGCAGCCCCTCGGGCACCGTCCGGCTGCGCGGCATCACCCTGCACAACCTGCGCGGCCTGGACGCCGACTTCCCGCTCGGCGTCTTCACCGCGGTCACCGGCGTCTCGGGATCGGGCAAGTCGACCCTGGTCACCCGGGTCCTCGCGGACGCGGTGCGGGACCATCTGGGCGCGTCCGGCGGGCAGTTGGCGGCAGGTGAAGCGGCCGACGCGGGTGGCGCGGCCGAGGACCCGGAGGTCAGGGCCAGGATCGGCAGCGTCGACGGCCTCGACGCCGTCGACCGGCTGGTCCGCGTCGACCAGAAGCCGATCGGACGCACCCCGCGCTCCAACCTCGCCACCTACACCGGCCTGTTCGACGCCGTCCGCAAGCTCTTCGCCGCCACCGACGAGGCCCGCGCCCGCGGCTACACCGCGGGCCGGTTCTCCTTCAACGTCACCTCAGGACGCTGCGAGACCTGCCAGGGCGAGGGCTTCGTCGCCGTCGAACTCCTCTTCCTGCCCGGCACCTACGCGCCCTGCACCGCCTGCCACGGCGCCCGCTACAACCCCGAGACGCTGGAGATCACCCACCGCGGCCACACCGTCGCCGACGTCCTGGAGATGACCGTCGACACCGCCGCCGGCTTCCTCGCCGACGTGCCCGCAGCCGCCCGCAGCCTGCGCACCCTCCAGGACGTGGGCCTGGGCTACCTGCGGCTCGGCCAGCCCGCCACCGAACTTTCCGGCGGCGAGGCCCAGCGCATCAAACTCGCCACCGAACTCCAGCGCACCCGCCGCGGCCACACCCTCTACCTCCTCGACGAGCCCACCACCGGGCTGCACCCGGCCGACACCGAGGTGCTGCTGCGTCAGTTGCACGGCCTGGTGGACGCGGGGCACACCGTCGTGGTCGTCGAGCACGACATGGGGGTGGTCGCGGGCGCCGATCACGTCATCGACCTCGGCCCCGGCGGCGGCGCCGACGGCGGCCGGATCGTGGCGGCCGGCACACCCGCCGAGGTGGCGGCAGCCGGCGAGGGCCGCACGGCGCCCTATCTGGCCCGGTGGAGGGCCCGCCGGGATGCCACCTGACCGTCGGCTAATCTACGCAGGTCACATCACCGGACACGACGAAGGGGGCACCTCTCGTGGCAGACATCGAGAAGGCCAAGGAGCAGTTCGAGCGGTTCGACGCGGACCAGGACGGCCTGGTCACGCCGGACGAGTTCAAGCGCGCGATGGCCGAGATGGGCGACCCGTTCGTCACCGGACCGATAGCCGAGTCGGTCATCAAGTCCAAGGACAGCGACGGCGACGGCCGGATGTCGTTCGACGAGTTCTGGGCCGCGCTCCAGGGCTGACGGTTCGTCACGCCCCCTTCGCCGCCCGCTCGTCCGCGGTCGCGCGCAGAGCCGCGAGACCACGGGCGACCGGCGGCTGCCGCTCACTGCCCCGGCGCACCGCCGCCACGAACCGCCGTACCGGGACCGGGTTCCCGCGCAGCGGCACCCGCACGACGGGACAGTCCCCGGGAACCGGGGCCAGCCGCGGCAGCAGACAGATCCCGAAGCCGTGGGCGACCAGCGCGGCGATCGCGTACCAGTCGACCGCGTGGTGGCACGTGCGCGGCGTGAATCCGGCGGACGCACAGGCGGCCAGCAGCAGTTGGTGCTGATCGGCCGGATCGCCCGCGCGGATCCAGATCTCATCGCCCGCCTCCGCCAGCTCCACACCCTCCGCGGCACGAGCGGCGAACGGATGCCCGGCGGGCACCAGCAGATCCTGCGGCTCCCGCAGCACCGGCTGCTGGGTGAACCGTATGTCGGCCACCGGAGGCCCGTCCGGCGCCGGTATCACGACGGCGATGTCGGCCCGGCCCGCCAGCAGCAGCTCGAAGCGGTTCTCGCCGGGGTCCTCGCTGATCTCCACGTGCAGCCGCGGCAGTTCACGGCGCAGCCGTTCGGCGGCCGGTGCGATCACGCCGGTGATGGCCGTCGCGACGCCGGTCATCCGCAGCCGCCCGGCCACCTGGTCCGTGTATCCCGCGAGGTCGGCGCGGGCCTCCTCCCAGCGGGCGAACAGCGCGTCCGCGTGCCCGACCAGTGCCCACGCGGCCGGCGTCAGCCGCACCCTGCGCCCCTGAGGCACCAGCAGTTCCACACCGAGCCGCGCCGACAGCTGCCGCAGCTGCTGCGAGACCGTCGAAGGCGTCAGATGCAGGGCCTCGGCGGTGGCCGTGACGGTGCCCCGCTCGGACAGCACACGGAGGGTCTGCAACCGGGGATCGATCATCGGCCGATCGTAAGGCGCCGCCGCACACCACCGTGCGGAAACCTTCGATGGACCCGAACGTCCGGGCCCGCCGATGCTGGCGGCATGGGCGAGTGGAGCGGGACGCTGAGCGCAGTGCTGACCGAGGGCTTTCTGCCGGGGCTGTGGGCGGGGTATGCGCTGGCGGTGCCCGTCGGGGCGCTGGCCGTACTCCTGGTGAGCGTGACGGCACGGACCTCGTTCCGGGTCGGGGCGACGGCCGCGCTGGGGGTGGCGACCGCCGACGGTCTCTACGCCCTGCTCGCGGTGGCCGGCGGCGCCGCGCTCTCGCACGCGCTCGCCCCGGTGGCGGGCCCGCTGCGCACGGCCGCCGCCGTCATCCTGCTGGCCATGGCGCTGCGCACCGCCGTACGGGCGCTGCGGGCCCGCGGGAGCGACCCGGCGGACGCGGGCCGGGACGTCCTGGGAAGCCCAGGACGGGCCTATCTCGCCTTCCTGGGGCTGACGTTGGTCAACCCCTGGGCGATCCTCTACTTCTCGGCGCTGGTGCTCGCGGGCGGCACCGGGGCCGGTGGCCTCGGCACCGCCAGGGGCGTGGCCTTCGTGGTCGCGGTGATCACCGCGTCCGCGAGCTGGCAGCTGTTCCTCGCCGCCGGGGGAGCGGCCCTGGGCAGGGTGCTGACCGGCGCACGGGGGCGGGCCGTCACGGCGGTGGTGTCCGCCGTGGTGATCTCAGCTCTGGCGATCGGCCTGCTGTGCTCCGGCTGACGTGCCCACCGGCGGCGGCGCGTCGTGCTCCCCGGTGCCCCAGCCGGACGGCTCAGGGCCGACGGTGAAGGCCAGTTGGCGGCCCGAGCGCAGGTCGTCGGTGGTCAGGTAGGTACGGTCGCGGGCCTGGCCGTCGAGGGCCACGGACTGTACGTAGCGGTGGGCGGTCGAGGTGCCGGGTGCCGTGATGGTGAAGCGGCCCGCCGGGTAGTAGCGCCGGTCCAGGGTCAGGTCCACCCGGTCGAAGACCGGCGTGCTCAGCCCCCAGCTGTCGGTGCCCGGCTGCACGGGGAACACCCCGATCGACGACAGCACCATCCACGCCGACATCGTCCCCAGGTCGTCGTTCCCGGTCATCCCGGACGGGGTGTCGGTGAACAGGGTCAGCGCCGCGTGCACCACGTCCGTGGTCTTCCAGGGCTTCCCGGTGGAGAGGTAGGTGTACGGCGCGATCAGATCCGGCTCGTTCTGCGGGTTGTACTTGTCCGCGTTGTAGTAGTCGTACGGGCCGTTGACCCACACCTCACGGGCCGTCTTCTCCGGGTCCTTCAGCAGCTCCTGGTAGGCGAAGAACGCGTCGAGCCGGGCGTCCGCCTTCTCCTTGCCGCCGATCAGGCCGATCATCCCGGGCAGGTCCTGCGGCACCATCCACTGGTACTGCCAGGACGTCCCCTCGTGGAAGCCCTCGCTCTTGGCCGGGTCGGCGGGTCCGGTGAAGGCGCCCTGCGCGTCGCGCGCCCGGAAGAAGCCGGTCGAGGTGTCGAAGATGCTGCGGTAGTTGCGGGCCCTGGCCGCGTACCTGTCGGCGTCCGCGCGGTGCCCCAGATCGCGCGCCATCTGGGCCAGCATGGCGTCCGACAGCGCGTATTCGAGGGTCGCCGAAGCGCCGTGGTCGTAGTCCGAGTCGCCGGGCTTGGTGTGTGTGCGGCCCTTGATGTACGGCACGAAACCGTGCTTCAGGTAAGGGGTGTTGGCCTCCCGGCCGACCGCGGGTGAATCGGCGGGCGGCACCCCGTCGGCGTTCTTCTTGAGCGCCGCGTACGCCTCCTCCTCGTGGCCCTTGAGCAGTCCCTGCTGGTAGGCGTTGGTGAGGAACGGGGTGACCGGGTCGCCGGTCATGATGTTCGTCTCGACCGTGCCGTAGCCCCACTTGGGCAGCCAGCCGCTCTCCTTGCCGATCCGCAGCACCGAAAGCGCCATGTCACGGGACTCGCGCGGGGCGAGGAGCGCCAGCAGCTGCGCCTGGGTGCGATAGGTGTCCCACAGGGACCAGTTCTGGTAGTAGGTGAAGCCGCGCGCCCGGTGGGGTTTCTGGTCCCAGCCGGTGTAGCGGCCGTCCACGTCGCTGCCGATGTTCGGTGCGAGGAAGGACCGGTAGAGCGAGGAGTAGAAGGTGCGGCGCAGCGTCGTGCCGCCGCCCTGCGTGGCGACGTGGCCGAGGCGCTGCTGCCAGGCCGCGTCGGCCGCCGCTTTCGTCCGGTCGAAGGAACGGCCGCCCTCCGCACGGAGGTTGCGGGCCGCGCCCGCCGCGTCCACGTAGCTGATCGCGGTGGTCGCCTCGACGGTGCGGTCCTCGCGGGTGTCGAAGCGGGCGTACGCGCCGTGCCTGCCGGTGGCCGTGGAGCCGTGGGAGCCGGGCCGCACCGTGTCGCCCTCCCAGGTCCCGTAGGACGCGAAGGGCCGGTCGAAGCGGGTGAGGGTGTGGACGGTGTACGGCGCGGTGTCCTGGCAGAAGCCGTGGCCGGTGACGGAGGTGCGGATGGTGTGCGAGTCCAGCACCTCGACCCGGGTGGAGGTCACTTTGTGCAGCGCCTGCCCCGCGTTGAGCAGCACGTTGGCCTTGCCGGTCGCCGGGAAGGTGTAACGCTGCTTGCCGGTACGGGCGGTGGCGGTCAGCTCGGCCTCGATGCCGCCGTACGAGGTGAGGCCGACGCGGTAGTAGCCGGGGCGGGCGGACTCGTCGTCGTGGCGGTAGGCGGCGGCGTATTTCGCGTAGTCGGTCTCGGTGATGTCGCCGGTCGTCGGCAGCACCGGCAGGTCGCCGCCGAGACCGCACCCGACGCCGGATATGTGCACCGCGCTGAAGCCGCGGATGCGGGTGTCGTCGTAGTCGTAGCCGGTGGTGTGGCCGGTGTCGGGGGAGAGCTGCACCATGCCGAAGGGGACGGCGGCGCCCGGGTAGGTGTTGCCGTCGTTCCGGCTGCCGATGAACGGGTTGACCAGGTCGGTGAGCGGGCCGTTGGAGGACGTGGCCTGCGCGGCGGGGGCGGTGAGCGCGCCCCCGACGAGGCAGGCAACCAGCACCGCGCCCGCGGTGCGCAGCCGGGTGCGACTGAGCCATGGCATGGGTCGGGACCTCCGGAGTCGTCGCTGCGCGGCGGTCCGCCGGGAGCACGGCCCGGAGGGTGCCGACAACGATGTCAGGGCGCGCTCATTCTTGAGGTCGGGCAGGTGCACGTCAAGAGGTCGGGCCGAGTGCCGCCGTGTCACGCCCCGGCGGGTTGTTTGACAATGACACGTCAAAAATCATGAGGTGTCGGCCTTGCTCTCTTCAGGGGCCCGTGCCTCAATGGTCAGCGCTTCAGGTCGCTGACCACCCATCAGATCCCGGGTGGCCGCCACAGGACCGCACCGCGGCCCCGTGGGACGCCCTGCCGTTCCCTCCAGCACCCCGACGGCCCGGCGCCGGCCTGCCCTCTTCCCCTCACGAAGGCGGATCCCCCATGAGACACGGCACGCTCGGAACCGGTACCGCACTCGCCGTCGGCACGGCACTCGCCTGCACCCTCGCGATGGCACCGGCCGCGGGCGCGGTGACCCCCGACACCGCCACCATCGGCTTCGACTGCGGCAGTTACGGCTCGGGCACGGCGACGCTCACCGCCACCCAGGACGGCACCGCGGCCACCATCAGCCTGTCCACGTCGGCGATCACCGCGCCCCTCGACGTCGGCGCGGGCGCCGTCAACTCCACCCTCACGATGACCAAGAACGGCTCGGGCACCACCACCTTCAGCGGCAGCGACAACCCCGCGATCCCCTCCGGCAGCGCCGTTTCCACCGGCCCCCTCACCGGTACGGTCGCCGCCGGCGACAGCCTCGAAGCCACCTCGCTGAAGGTCGTGGTCTTCGGCATCACCGCCACCTGCAAGGCCACATCGGCCCAGACCCCGGGACCGTTCGTCTTCTGACGCGACAAAGGCGGGCCGCCGGCTTCCCGCCCGGCGACCCGCCCGTAGTGCCCTACGGCCTGTCGTTCTGCTCCGCCAGCCGCTCGGCCTTGGCCACCTCGGACCGCCGGTAGGAGTAGCCGAAGTAGATGACGAGGCCGACCAGCAGCCACACCACGAACCGCACCCAGGTCTGCCACTCCAGGAACGTGATCAGCCACAGCGAGAAGACCACGCCGATCGCGGGCACCACCGGCATGCCCGGCGTGCGGAACGTCCGCGGCAGGTCGGGGCGCTTGTAGCGGAGCACGATCACCGCGACGCAGACCACCACGAACGCCAGCAGGATGCCGATGTTCGTCAACTCGGCGGCCTCGCCGATCGGCAGGAACCCGGCGATCGCCGCCGAGGCGGCGCCGACGATCCAGGTCACCCGGGTCGGCACGTGCCGGGTGGGGTGCGTCTTGGCGAACCACTTCGGCAGCAGCCCGTCCCGGCTCATCGAGAACCACACCCGGGTCACCCCGAGCATGAACGTGAACATGACCGTCAGAATGCCGATGATGGCGCCGACCGCGATGACGTCCGCGAGGCTGCCCAGGCCCACCGACTTGAACGCCGTCGAGAACCCGCTCTCCGGGTCGATGTCCTTGTAGTTCTGCATGCCCGTCAGGACCAGGCAGGCCAGCACGTACAGCACCATCGAGATGACCAGCGAATAGATGATCGCCTTCGGCATGTGGCGCTGCGCGTCCTTGGACTCCTCGGCCGCCGTGCTCATCGCGTCGTATCCGAAGACCGCGAAGAAGACGGTGGCGGCGCCGGTGAACGCGCCGCTCACCCCGAACGGGAAGAACGGCGAGTAGTTGCCGGTCTTGATGTGGAAGAACCCGACCGCGATCACGCCGATGACCACCAGGACCTTCAGGCCCACCACGATCATCTCGAACCGCGCCGCGTTCTTGATGCCCAGCGTCAGCAGGTACGCGATCAGCAGGCAGAGCACCAGGGCGAACAGGTCCACCCGGTGCCCCTCACCGGTACCCGGTGCGCCGAGCATCCAGGCGGGCAGATCCGCCCCCAACTCGCCCACCAGGAAGCTGAAGTAGCCGGAGATGCCGATCGCGACGACCGCCACGATCGCGGTGTACTCCAGCAGCAGGTCCCAGCCGATGAACCAGCCGGCCAGCTCGCCGAGCACCGCGTAGCCGTACGTGTAGGCCGACCCCGCCTTCGGGATCAGCCCGGCGAACTCCGCGTACGAGAAGGCCGCGGCGGCGCTCGCGATGCCCGCGATCAGGAAGGAGATCAGGACGGCAGGACCGGCCTTGCCGTTGGCGACGGTACCGGCCAGCGTGAAGATGCCCGCGCCGATGATGCCGCCGACGCCGATGGCGGTCAGCTGCCACAGCCCGAGCACGCGGGTGAGCTGCTGGCCCGAGCCGCCTTCCGCCTCTTCGATGTGTTCGATCGGTTTCCGGCGCAGTACGCCGTGTCCCGCGCGCAGACCCATGCCTGACCTCCGTGCCCTCCGTCGTAGCCTGACGGCGGACCATCATGGACCGTCGACGGCCCCTTCGGAAGGCGACTCCCGGTGTATCCGGCGGGGGCCCGGGAGTTCACCGTGGCGACACGCGGCAGGCGTCAGCCGGCGTCCTCCAGCCGGAAGCCGACCTTCAGGCCGACCTGGTAGTGCTCGATTTCGCCGTCGACGATGTGGCCGCGTACCTGGACCACCTCGAACCAGTCGAGATTGCGCAGGGTCTGCGAAGCGCGCCGGACACCGTTGCGGATCGCGGTGTCGACGTTCTCGTGGGAGGTGCCCACGATTTCGGTCACCCGGTACGTGCGGTCGGTCACGGTGCTCTCCCTCGCCGGGGCGGCGCTCCGCCCGTGCACCTCCACGGTGCCTCAGCACCGGGCCGCCCACCAGCGGAGCGGTCCGCCCAGCGGAAGGCCGGGCTCGCGGCGTCCGGCCCGATCGACCGAGCGGCCCTACGGGACGACCGTGACCGGCCAGCGCCCCGCCTTGACCAGACGGACCGCGACCGAGCCCATGATGCGGTGCCCCGCCGACTCGGACGCGCCCACCACCACCGCGTCCGCCCGCAGCTCGTCGGCCATCCGCACCATGCCCGCGTACGGATCCCCGCGCAGCGTGTGGAACTCCCACCGCATGTCGTATATCCCCTGGAGCCGCTCGGTCGACCTGCGGATCTCGGCCATCAGCTCGTCGGCCACCTCGTGGGTGACGTCCACGACCGGAGCGCCCATGGTCGCACCGGCCGGCAGCACCGGCTGGACGTAGACCAGTGCCAGCATGGCCCCCTGGCGGCGGGCGAGCCCTGCCGCGTAGGCGGCGGCACGCCACGACGAGTCGGAGCCGTCGACGCCGACGACGATCACCTTCGGGCCGTCCGTTCCGCGCTCGAACGGCGCGGGCTGCTTTTCCTGCACATCAGGGAGGTTATCCGTACGCGCGTCCGAGTACGCCGCGGGGCCGCGCGATGGCACGCGGACGGCTGAGGCACCGGCTCTCAGGCGGGCTCAGGCGGCCAGCTGTCCCGGTCCAGCACGCCCAGCACATAGGCCCTGGCGACCAGCGCGGTACGGCCCTGCACCCGCCAGCGGCGGGACAGCTGCGTCAGGTGGTAATTGACGCCGTCCACGGTCAGGCCCAGCGCCTTCCCGATCGCCGCCGTCGTGGCGCCGCCGGCCGCCAGCGCCAGGATCCGGGCCTCGACCGGGCCGGCCCGGTCGCGCGGCGGGGGCGGCGGCGCGGTGTCGCGCACCCGCAGCAGCGCCAGCAGGGCGGGCGGTCGCACCGAGGGGTCGCCGACCGGATCGACCGTCAGCTCGCCCTCCCGCTCCAGCCCTTGCGACCTGTCACGCCAGCGCACCGCCACCGGATAGCGCGACCTGCGGCCCATCCGGAGCGCCTCGGTCAGCCGGTCCAACTGGGCGGTGTCGCGGGGGTGGAAGAGGTCCAGCAGATTGCGGCCAGGCAGCCGGCCGGGGGCCGCGCCCCACTGCTCGGCCATCGCCGGATTGGCGATCAGCACCCGGCCGTCCGCCCGGCACACCGCGATCGGCATGGGGATGCGGTCGAGCAGGATGAGGAAGTAGTTGCGCCAGGGGCCGTCCCGGTACGCGCCGCCCGGCTCCGGGTACGGTGCCGCCGGATCCGGGCGGCCACCGCCGGGTTCCGCGCCGTCGTCCGGGCCGCACAGCGCGTCGCCCGCAGGGTCGTCAGGCCACGCACCCCGGGGGTGCCGCGGCCCGTCGCATCCGGCCGGGTCCGCGCCGGTTCCGTCGTCCATGACCCCTCGTCCGACCCTTCTCCGGCCCGCCGCAAGACCCGGCGGGAAGAATTCACTGCACAATCATGCAGTCGACCGGCCAGGACCTGCACACCGGGCCCCTCACGCTGGAGACATGACCGACCTGATCGCGCTCCACGACGACGCACCCACCGGCGGCGACGGCATACCGGTCGCCGACATCTCGGCGGCCGGGCTCTCCGCCGCCCCCATCCAGACGACCATGGATCTCGCCCGTATCCACGGCCCGGTGTTCAAGCGCAAGCTCAACGACCGCGAGACGATCTTCCTCTCCTCGCTCGACCTGGTCACCGAGGTCGCGGACGAGACCCGCTTCGCCAAGGGCGTGTCGGTCGTCCTGGAGGACGTACGGGAGTTCGCCGGTGACGGACTGTTCACCGCGTACAACGACGAGCCCAACTGGGCCAAGGCGCACGCCGTTCTGATGCCGGCCTTCGCGCTCGGCTCGATGCGCACCTACCACCCGGCCATGCTCAAGGTCGCCCGCCGGGTGATGGCCGCCTGGGACCGCAAGGCGGCCGACGGCACCGCAGCCGACGTCGCGGACGACATGACCCGGATGACCCTGGACACCATCGGACTTGCCGGATTCGGCTTCGACTTCGAGTCGTTCGCGCGCGACACCCCGCACCCGTTCGTCGAGTCGATGGTGCGCTGCCTCCAGTGGAGCATGACGAAGTTCGCCCGTGAGCCCGGCAGCGACCACTCCGCCGACGACGCGGCCTTCCGCGCCGACGCCGACCACCTCGCGTCCGTCGTCGACGAGGTCATCGAGGCCCGCACCAAGAGCGGCGTCAGCGGCGACGACGACCTCCTCGGCCTGATGCTCGGCGCCTCGCAGGACGCCGCCGCCGGGCCCGCGCTCGACCTCGCCAACATCCGCAACCAGGTCATCACGTTCCTGATCGCCGGACACGAGACCACGTCGGGCGCCCTGTCCTTCGCCCTCTACCACCTGCTCAAGGACCCGGTCGCGCTGCGCATGGTCCAGCGCGAGGCCGACGAGCTGTGGGGCGACGACAGCGACCCCGACCCGTCCTTCGACGACATCGCCAAGCTGCCGTTCACCCGCCAGGTGCTCAACGAGGCGCTGCGGCTGTGGCCCACCGCCGCCGCCTTCACCCGCCAGGCCCGCACGGACACCCTGCTCGGCGGTCGCTACCCGGTCCGCGCCGGACAGCAGGTCACGGTGCTCACGCCGATGCTGCACCGCGACCCGGTGTGGGGCGACAACCCCGAGCTGTTCGACCCGTCCCGCTTTTGCCCCGAGGCCGAGGCGGCCCGCTCCCCGCACGCGTACAAGCCCTTCGGCACCGGTGAACGCGCCTGCATCGGGCGGCAGTTCGCGCTGCACGAGGCCACCATGCTGCTCGGCCTGCTGGCCCACCGCTACCGGCTGATCGACCACGGCGACTACCAGCTGCGCATCAAGGAGACGCTCACCCTCAAGCCGGACGACTTCACCCTGCGCCTCGCCGCCCGCACCCCCGCCGACCGCGCCGCGGTGCGCGCCGCCCTCGCGGTGCTCCCCGGGAGCACCCCGGACGAAGGCGACGCGGCGCCCGCGGCCACCGAAGGGCTGCCCACCCGCGTCCCGCAGGGCACCGGGCTGCTGCTGTTGCACGGCACCAACTACGGCACCTGCCGCGAGTTCGCCGAGCGCCTCGCCGACGAGGCCACCGGAATCGGCTTCGACACCGCCGTGGCACCGCTCGACGCGTACGCGGGCGCGCTGCCAGCCGACCGCCCCACCGTGATCGTCGCCGCCTCCTACAACGGACAGCCCACCGACGACGCAGCCGCCTTCGTCCGCTGGCTGGACACCGCGCCCGACGGGGCGGCCGACGGCGTGCCGTTCGCGGTGCTGGGTGTCGGCGACCGCAACTGGGCGGCGACCTACCAGCACGTGCCGCTCCGCATCGACGACCGGCTCGCCGCGCTCGGCGGCGAGCGGCTGCTGCCCCGCGCCGAAGCCGACGCGTCCGGCGATCTCACCGGCACCGTCAAGCAGTTCGGCGCCGCGCTCCGCACCGAACTGCTGACCCGCATCGGCGACCCGGCGAGCATCGGCGCGAGCGCCCCGGCCGCCGACGCCGCCGCCCGCACCGTCACCGAGATCACCGGCGGCCCGCTGGACGCCCTCGCCGCCCGCCACGACGTCGTCCCGATGACCGTCACCGAGGCGTACGACCTGACCGCCCCCGGCAGGCCGCGGCCCAAGCGGTTCCTGCGGATAGCGCTGCCCGACGGCACGTCCTACCGCACCGCCGACCACCTCGCGGTACTGCCGGTCAACGCCCCGGCCGCCGTCGACCGGGCCGCCCGCGCACTCGGCGTGGACCAGGACACCGTCATCGCCCTGCACGACAGCCGCCCCGGCCGCCCCGCGCTGCCCGTCGACCGGCCGCTGACGGTACGCGAACTCCTCACCCACCACCTGGAGTTGGGCACCAGGCCCGCCCCCGGCGACCGGGCGGTGCTGGCGGCGCTCAACCCCTGCCCGCCCGAGAAGGCCGCACTGGAGAACCTCACCGACGACGACCCGCGCACCCTCATCGACCTCATCGAGGCGCACCCCGCGCTCCGCGAGGCCCTCACCTGGCCGGTGATCCTGGACCTGCTGCCGCCGCTGCGCCCCCGGCACTACTCCCTGTCGTCGTCGCCGGCCGCCGACCCCCGGCACGCGGACCTGATGATCTCGCTGCTGCCCGGCGGCACCGGATCGGGACACCTGCACAGCCTGCGGCCCGGCGACACCGTACTCGCCCGGGTGCAGCCCTGCCGGGAGGCGTTCCGGCTCGACCCGGCCGACCCCGCCCCCGTCATCATGGTCGCGGCGGGCACCGGCCTCGCGCCCTTCCGCGGCGCGGTGGCCGACCGCGTCGCCGCCGGCGCCACGACCCCCGCGCTGCTCTACTTCGGCTGCGACGACCCGGACGCCGACTTCCTGCACGCCGCCGAACTCGCCGCGGCCGAAACGGCGGGCGCCATCGCCCTGCGCCCGGCCTTCAGCGCCAGGCCCGAGCACGGCAGGCGCTACGTCCAGCACCGCATCGCCGCCGAGGCCGACGAGGTGTGGCGGCTGCTCCAGGACGGGGCGCGGGTGTACGTGTGCGGCGACGGCAGCCGGATGGCACCCGGCGTACGGGCCGCCTTCCGCGAGGTGCACGCGGCCCGCACCGGCGCCTCCGACGCGGAATCCGACGCGTGGCTGCGGGAGTTGACCGCGTCGGGCCGCTACATCGAGGACGTCTACGCGGCGGGCTGATCCGCACCGCGGCGCGCGCTTTCCCGGCCGCCCCGGCGGGCCCGCGGGTACGTTGATCCGGTATCCGCAGGCCCGCCTGGGCCGCACCACCGCCGGCCCGGGCCGGCTCAGGACAGGGGAGCGCATGACCGAGAAGGCCCTGATCATCGGCGGCGGCATCGCGGGAGCGGTGACCGCGATGGCCCTGCACAAGGCGGGCATCGAAGCGGAGATCTTCGAGGCGTACCCGACCGGCGCCGATGACGTCGGCGCCTTCCTCGTGGTCTTCACCAACGGCCTCGAAGCGCTGCGGGTGATCGACGCGCACGGCCCCGTCGTCGACCACTCCTTCCCCGCCCGGCGGGTCGCGCTCATCGGCGACGACGGCCAACTGCGGGGGGAGCGGCCGATCTCCGGCATCGACGACGGCAGCGCGCTCGGCCCCCGCACCCTGCGGCGGGCCACGCTCTACCGCGTGCTGCACGACGAGGCGGCCCGCCGCGGCATCCCCGTCCGGCACGGCAAGCGGCTGGTCGGCGCCGAGACGGTCAGCGGCCCGCACGGCGCCCGGGTCGTGGCGTCCTTCGCCGACGGCAGCACCGCCGAAGGCGACGTCCTGATCGGCGCCGACGGGCTGCACTCGGCCACCCGCACCCTCATCGACCCCGCGGCCCCGCGGCCCCGCTACACCGGCCAGAACACCGTCTGCGGCTATGCGCACGGCATCGACACCCCGCTCGCACCCGAGACCTACACCATGATCGCCGGGAAGCGGGCCTTCCTCGGCTGCACCCGCGCCCCCGACGGAGACGTCTGGTGGTTCGCCAACGTCCCCGGCGACGAACTGACCGGGGACGGCGTCGCCGACCGCACCCCCGCCGACTGGCGCTCGCGCATCGCCGCACTCTTCGCGGACGACGACACCCCGGCCGCCGCCATCGTCCGCGCCACCGGCGACACCGTCATCGCCTCCAACTCCTACGACATCACCACCACGCCCACCTGGCACAACGACACCATGGTCATCCTGGGCGACGCGGCCCACGCGGCTGCGCCCAACGCCGCCCAGGGCGCGTCGATGGCCATCGAGGACGGCGTGGTGCTCGGCCGTGCGCTGCGCGACCACGCCGATCCGCGCGCCGCGTTCACCGCGTTCGAAGAGCTGCGGCGGGACCGCGTCGAGAAGGTCGTGGCCACCAGCGCCGGCCTGGCCGGGCGGGTCGGCACACCCGAAGGCGCCCGCGCCCGCGAGGCCGCGGCGGCTCGCGCCGAACGCGGCGGCGCGGGCACGTCCGACTGGCTGACGGGCTACCGCATCGCCTGGTGACCGCGCATCGCCTGATGGCCAGAGCCACCGGAGCCGGGGGAGCACCCCCCCGACTCCGGTGACCGGCACCGCCGTTACGCGACCGGCTCGGCCCGCCGTTCCCCCATCCCCGCCAGCTGCACCACCAGCAGCGCGATCCCCGCGACGGTGAAGTTGCGGGTGGCGGCCTCCGTCCCGTTCCAGTCCTTCGACTGCCACATCGCGAACCACTCACCGCCGACGGCGAGGAAACCGGCCCCGAACAGCACCAGCACCATCAGCAGCCCCAGCGTCGACAACAGCCGCCCCTTGCCTCCCTCGTGCCGTATCCGCACGGCCCACCACGCGGCTCCCACGGCCAGCAGCAGCGCGGCGGCGGTCTCCCAGGCGATGACCGCCAGATACGCCACGTCCGCCGCCGTGTGCGAGGTGATCGACCGCCACATCAGGTCCTTGTCCTTGAACGTCGTGTCCATGGCCAGGACGTGGCGCACGAAATCCTGGTTGGTGCCGAAGTCGGTGATGTTGCCGAACGCGACCAGCGCCATGTACAGCGCCACGATCGCGGTCAGTACCACCGCGGCCAGTGGCAGGGCGGTGTGCGGTTTACGGTTCGTCATGCTTCCTCCGTTGGTTGCCCGGCCCGCGAAGCCGGCCGGTGCAGCCCTGATGGTGCCCCGATGATCACTCCGACCGGAAACCGGGGCGTGCCGCGATGCGCAGCGCCCCACCCCGCACACCCTCAACTCCCGTACGCTGCTGCCCATTCGGCCGCACGGCCGACCGGCGCCGGGCCGCGCAGTGTCCGCACGGCCGGGGGGATCCAGACGGAGGGCGGGACAGTTGAACAAGGTCCGATGCGGGGCAGCGGTCGCCGTCGCGGCGGCGGCGATGGTCGTGGTGAGCGCTCCGGCGGGCGCCGAACCTGCCGCGGCGACGTATGCCACCAGCACGAGCGTGGGGGTGCACAACGCCTACGAGAAGGACAAGTACCCGTACTTCGCGGACGCGCTGGACTCCGGCGCCGCGCTGCTCGAACTCGACGTCTGGTCCAACGGCTTCGGCTCGTCCTGGCGCGTCTCGCACAGCAATCCCCTCGGCAGCAACAGCAACTGCGTCAACGCGTCCCGCGCGTCCGACCTGCGTGCCAAGGACCGTAACCAGGACCTCGGCGGCTGCCTCGCCGACATGCGGGCCTGGCACGACGCGCACCCCGGCCACCGGCCGATACTCGTCAAGGTCGAGATGAAGGACGGCTTCAACGCCAAGGGCGGCCGTGGCCCCGCCGAGTTCGACGCCCTGGTCCGCGGGAAACTCGGCGACGCGGTCTACGGCCCCGGGAACCTGGCCGCCGGGCACGCCACCCTGGACGAGGCGGCAGCGGCCGGCTGGCCCGACCGGTCGGCGCTGGCCGGCAAGTTCCTGATCGAGCTGATCCCCGGCACCGTCGAGGAGAAGAACCCGCTCGACCACCTCTGGACGGACGTCGAGTACGCCACCCACCTCAAGGATCTGGCGGCACAGGACCGGCTGGCCACATCGACGGCCTTCCCCGCGGTGCACGGCGCGGCGCCCGGCGACCCCCGCGAGCGGTACCAGGACCGCTCCCTGCGCCCCTGGTTCGTGGTCTTCGACGGCGACGCGTCGGCCTACCTCAAGGACGGCATCGACACCGCCTGGTACGACACCCGCCACTACCTCCTCGTGATGACCGACGCGCACAAGGTGCCGCCGGAGATCGACGGCACCCGCCCGACCGAGGCCGCCGCGCTGGCCAGGGTGGGCCAACTCGCCGCCGCCCACGCCAGTTTCGCCACCGCCGACTGGTACCCGCTGCCGTCCGTCCTCAAGGCGGTGCAGCCGCGCGGCGGCGCCTGAGGCGGGGCGGCCGGTGCCGGGCGCCCGCGACCACGGCGCCCGGCCGGCGGCCTACTGTTTCAGCTGCGGCCTGCGGCTGAGATACAGCTGGGTGCCCTCGGCGAGACCGGACGTCACGGCCTGCGGGCTGTTCCTGAGCCACTCAAGGGTGTCGGCCGACGAAGGGATCCGGGGCACGATCTCGTACTGGCTGAGGTAGGCGGCGGTCCGCTCCAGCAGCTTGCTGGAGTTGACGTTGATGGCCGGGCCGAAGGCGGCGAGTATGCCCTTCGGGGTACGCGCGTAGGAGGCGAGGTGCTGGAACTCGATGGCCAGCGCCTTCTGCTCCGGCGAGATCGAGGAACTGCTCAGCGCCGACACCAGGGAGCTGAACGGCTTCTCGCCCACGGCGTAGTGGTCGCCGAGCGCCAGCTTCGCGCCCGCCGCCGCCTCGACGCCGAAGGCCCGCAGCTCGGCGGCCAGGTGGCCGATCTTCTTGTTCTGCTCCGTGTCGTCCGCGTACTTCACCCCCTTGTCGGCGGGGAAGCGCTTGTTGATGAAGTCCACCGCGTGCTGCAGTTCGTGCGTCAGCGTCGTGGCGAACTCCCGCAGGACCGCGGGGCCCGCGCCCTCGGCCGGCGGCTGGATGACGAGGCTTCCGCTGCCCCCGTCGGCCCTGAACGACGCGCGTGCGCCGCTCACCGACGGCGGCTGCTCCTGGAAGTACACCTCGCGCCCGCCCTGTTCCACCTGCTTGACCAGGTCCAGGAAGGGTGCCTCGAAACCCTCGGCTCCCGCCCCCCGCTCCGTCGGCGGGAAGAGGCTCATGAACTGCTCGTTCTTGATGTACTTCCCCGACCACGCCCCGTATTCGAGCTTGCGCTGCACCGGCCCTGTGCCCGGCGCCGGGGCGGCGGACTCCGGTGACGGCTGCGTCGGCCCCTCGGCCGCCCGCGGGGCCGCCTGGGGGGCAGCGCCCTGCATGACCCTGGTGGCGTTCTCCTCCGCGGCGCGCTCGTACCGGTCCGACGGGTCGCTCATCGCGAGCCCGTCACCGTGGTCGGTGCCCGCCACCGGCCCCTCGCGCTGCTGGATGACGTGGGTCAGCTCGTGGGCGAGGGTGTGCCGGTCCGCGCCGCCCGACCCGATCACGATGTGGCTGCCCGAGGTGTAGGCGCGGGCGCCGATCTCGGATGCGGAGCGCTGCGCCGTGGTGTCGGTGTGCAGGCGTACGTCCGAGAAGTCGGCGCCCAGGCGGGCCTCCATCTCCTCGCGGACCGGCGCGTTCAGGGGCTGCCCCGACCCGCGCAGCACGTCGTGCACGGCGGAGCGCTGCACCGCGGGCGCCTCCTGATGGCCGCAGTCGGCGCCGTGCCGGTGCCGCGCCTCGTCCACCAGGCGGGACGCCGCGGCATTGCCGATGCTGCGCTGCAACGCGAGCAGCGCCGCGGCGGACGGCTCCGCGCCGCCTGCCACGCCGGGTCCGACGGCGGGCGCCGCGGTGGGTGTGGGTGTGCGCGGCTGCCGGCGGGACTCGGTGGTGTCGGAACGCTTTCCGGGATCCTGCGCGCGCATGGGGGCCTTTCGGGCGAGGTGCAGCGGTGGTCCCGCCATGCCTACTCCCGCGGGGCCCCTCCGGGAAGGCCCTTCGGGGCACTCCTCGGTGTCCTGTCGCGCAAGGTGCCGCGCGCGGCCGGGAGTTGCCGTGCCGCGCGCGGCGTGCCCGCCGGTCAGGCCAGTGCCGCGCCGACGTTGTGCCGGATCAGCGTCTCGGCCAGGCCGAACTCGTTCGGGAAGTCCATCGGCACGATGCCGAGGCCCTGCCAGCCGCTGCCGTCCGAGCCCTCCAGCAGGCTCTTGACCTGAGGGTTGAGCCGGTCCGCGTTGGAGCGGGGCGGGAGCAGGGCGGCGGTGCTGACGTAGTTGACGAACAGTTTGCCCGGCTCGGCGACGGCCTTGCGGAACTGCGCCTCGACCTTCGGCCACTTCCCGAACGGCTCGGTCATGTAGTCGTCCTGGATGTCGAACAGCTCCGGGGCGGCGTAGCGCACCCCCGGCATCCCGTCGGAGTCCGCCAGCAGCACGACCTTGCCCCTGGCCTCGCCCAGCGCGGGCAGCCCGGCGTCCAGCCGGAACAGCGAGCGGTAGCCCTTGTCGTCGAGGTAGATGTCGAAGATCCGGCGGAACTCCTCGGCGGCGACCTCGGAGTACTCCTGCTTGACCCGCATCAGCACCGTCTCGGACGGGTGCGCCCGCAGGAAGTCCCGGCACGCGTTGAGCACGTCGCCGAACATCACCTCCTGGTAGAAGGCGCCGTGATGGATGGCGAAGACGTCGTCGATGGCCCGGCAGCGCACGTCGAGGAAGCGGATGCCGGAGGCCAGTTGCGCGTCGACCGCGGTGTTCTGGCAGGCGACCCAGGGGCCGCCGTGCCGGGCGCCGGAGTCGTGGGTTCCGGGGATGCTGAGCCGCTGCACGGGGGTCGCGTCGCCCACCGCCGACATCCAGTCGAGCGCGGATACCGTGGCCGTACGGCGCTCGGCCGCCGACGCCGGGAACCCGCCGCCCACTCCCACCAGCAGACCGGCCGCCGAGAGCCCGGCCGCCCCTCTGAGGAAACCCCGCCGGTCCAGCCTCGTCCCCATACCGCTACCCCTGCCCCTGGACGAGTACCGGCCGCGCCCGCAGCGCGCCGCCGGTACGCACGTGTGATCGAAGCATCGAACCATACGGGCGGATGCCGCGGCACCCGCCCGGCGCAACCCGACGGGTCACACCGGCCGGATGCCGCGTGGGGCGTCCCCCGGGTACGGCGGGCCGTGCGCCGGCCCGTCAGGTCAGCGGCGTACCGCGAGCGACAGGGCGAACCGCCCGGCGTCGTCCGTCCACCAGTGCGCCAAGTCGAGCCCGGCGGCGGCCAGTTCGGCCCGCACGCCGTCCGCACGGAACTTGGCGGAGACCTCGGTGCGCACCTCCTCGCCCGCGGCGAACGGCACCGCGAGGTCCAGCGCCGGGATCTTCACGGTCAGTTCACGGCGGGCCCGCAGCCGCATCTCGATCCAGGCGTCATCGGCGTTCCACACCGCGACGTGCGCGAAATCCGCCGGATCGAAATCGGCGCCCAACTCGCGGTTGATGACCAGCAGCACGTTCTTGTTGAAGGCGGCCGTCACCCCGTCCGGGTCGTCGTACGCGGCGACCAGCGTCTCCTCGTCCTTGACCAGATCGGTGCCGAGGAGCAGCGCGTCGCCGGGGGAGAGCAGGCCGTGCACGGTGCGCAGGAACACCGCGCGCTCGGCAGGCAGCAGATTGCCGATGGTGCCGCCGAGGAAGGCCAGCAGCCGCGGTCCGGGTGTCGGCGGCAGCGTCATGCCCTGCTGGAAGTCGGCGACCAGCGCGTGCACGTCGAGCCTGGGGTGGTCGGCGAGCAGCGCCAGGCCCGCCGATTCCAGCGCGGACCCGCTGACGTCGACCGGTACGTAGGAGTGCAGCCCGGTCAGCGCGTCGATGAGGTGACGGGTCTTGTCGGACGAGCCGGAGCCCAGCTCGATCAGGGTGCGGGCGCCGGTGACCGCCGCGATCCGGTCGGCGCGGGCCAGCAGGATCTCCCGTTCCGCGCGGGTCGGATAGTAGGCGGGCAGCCGGGTGATCTCGTCGAACAGCTCGCTGCCCCGTGCGTCGTAGAACCACTTCGGCGGCAGCTGCTTGGGCGTGCGGCTCAGGCCCTGGGACACGTCGGCGCGCAGGGCGGCCGTGGTGGCATCGGCGGGCAGGGTGCGGGTGAGGGAGAAGGGGCTCACGGTGCGGGCTCCTCAAGCGGGGTGAGGCGGACGTCGGTGCGGGTGGCGCGCAGCAGCGTGCGGTCGGGCACCTCGGTCCAGTGGGGGGAGTCGTCGTACGGCTCGGAGGCGACGACCGTGCCGCCTCCGGGGATCGACAGGTGGAAGAGGGTGTCGCCCCAGGTGGTGGCGGCGATGCTGGTGCCGTCGGTCATCAGGAAGGTGAGCCGGGAGCCGGGCGCCGCCTCGGCCACCGCGGCGACCGTGTGCGCCAGCGCCCGGCCCTGGTCGTCGCCGACGGCCAGCCGGCGCAGGACCAGCGCCCAGCAGAACGCCGCGTCGCACCGGGCCGCCAGCCGCAGCAGCTCGGCGGGCGGCAGCGCGGAGGTGAGCGGGGCCAATGAATCGGGCCAGCCGCGCACCGCGCCGTTGTGGCTGAACAGGTGGTGCCCGCCGGCGAACGGCGCGGCGGCTGCCTCGGCGTCCGCCCCCGACTCGGTGGCATCGCGGACGGCGCCCAGCAGCGCGCCGGTGCGCACCACCCGCGCGATGCCTGGCAGGCACTCGTCCGCCCAGATCGGACCGGCCCGCCGGTAGCGGGCGGGCACCGGGTCGCCCGGCGCGTACCAGCCGACGCCGAACCCGTCGGCGTTGACCGTCCCGTGCCGCTGGTGGCGTGGCGCCCACGACTGCCGGTACAGCCCGTACGGGGGCTCGAGCAGCACCTGGCCGATGGGGACAGCAGGCCCCAGATAGGCGATATGACGGCACATCGGCTACCGCCTCTCCCGGTGTGCGTCGTCCCGGGCCGCGACCGCCGGGCTCATGCGTCCGACGGGACACCGGCGTCCCGCGCGGTACGGAATCCGGCGAAGATCTGCCGCCTGACCGGCAGGTCCCAGTTGCGGAAGGTGCCCCGGCAGGCCACCGGGTCCACCGCGAAGGAGCCGCCGCGCAGCACCTTGTACGCGTCGCCGAAGAACACCTCCGAGTACTCCCGGTAGGGAAAGGCGGCGAACCCCGGATAGGGCAGGAAGTCGCCGGCCGTCCACTCCCACACGTCGCCGATCAACTGGCCGACGCCCAGCGGCGACCGGCCCTCCGGATAGCTGCCGACGAGGGCGGGCCGCAGGTGCCGCTGCCCCAGGTTGGCGTGGGACGGCGTCGGGTCCTCGTCGCCCCACGGGTAGCGCAGCGACCTGTCGGCCACCGGGTCGTGACGGGCGGCCTTCTCCCACTCGGCCTCGGTGGGCAGCCGCCGCCCCGCCCAGCGCGCGTACGCGTCCGCTTCGTACCAGCTCACGTGCACCACCGGCTCGTCGGGCACCACCTCTTCCGTCACCCCGAACCTGCGGCGCAGCCAGCTGCCGCCCTCCCGGCGCCAGAACAGCGGGGCCCGCAGCCCCTGTTCGCGTACCTGCGCCCAGCCGTCCGCCGACCACCAGCGCGGCTCGTCGTAGCCGCCGTCCTCGATGAAGCGCAGGTAGGCACCGTTGCTGACCGGCGCGGTGTCGATGAGGAAGGCGTGCACCATGCGGCGGTGCGCGGGCCGTTCGTTGTCCAGGGCCCAGGGTTCCGTGGACGTGCCCATCGTGAACAGGCCGCCGGGGACGAGGACTTCGGCGGGCAGGATGCCGTCCGATGTGACGGGCGGCGGCGGGGCGGTCAGCGCGGCGGGGCCGCTGCGCAGTTGGTGCGTGATGAGCATCGTCTCGTCGTGCTGCTGCTCGTGCTGGGCGATCATGCCGAAGGCGAAGGCGGCGTCCAGCAGCGGGCCGCCGCGCAGCGCGCTGCGCTCCAGGACGTCCAGGACCCGGCCGCGGACCTCGGAGACATAGCCGTGCGCCTCGGCCGGGTCGAGCAGCGGCAGCGAGGGGCGGGTGGCGCGCGGGTGCTCGAAGGCGTCGTAGACGGAGTCGATGTCCGGGCGCAGCGCCTCCCGCCCGCCGACGGTGCGCAGCAGCCACTGCTCCTCTTGGTTGCCGATGTGCGCCAGGTCCCACACCAGCGGCGACATGAGGGGGGAGTGCTGCGCGACCAGCTCGGGCTCATCGACGCAGGTGGTCAGCAGGTGCGTACGGTCGCGGGCGGCGAGCAGCGCGGTGGCCGCACGGGCGCGCAGCGACTCGGGGTCGAAGGTCACGGGCTGTCCTTCCCAGGGGTGAGGTCGGCCTCGGCAGCGGTGCCTGTGCTGTCCTGCGGGTGCCCCACGCCGCTCGCCCCTCCCGCGCCGCCCATGCCCAGGAATCCGGACAGGTCCAGGGCGTCCGCCGGATCGGCGTCCGGCGGCCCGCCCCGCGGGGCGCCTGCGGTCTCCGCTGCGTACAGGGCGTCGAGATGGTCGTCGGCGGGACAGCGTCCGCGGGCCACATAGCGGTCGGTGAACTCCGCGACCGCCGCCAGGACTTCGGGCGAGGCGCCGAGCCGCGGCAGCGCGTCCAGCGCGGCGGTGAAACAGGCCAGCGCCGCGGCGTGCAGCTCAGGGTCGCTCAGCCCGCCGCGGGCGGCCCTGCGCCACAGCGGGTTGCGCGGCGCGGGCCGTGAACCCGCCGTCTCCGCAAGGGGTTTGACGATGCGGTAGGCGCGCTCGGCGGCCTCCGGATCGTCGAACAGGGCGGCCGTGACGGCCAGCGGCACGACCCACCCGGCGTCGCCCGCCTGCGCGTCGATCATGCGCAGTTCCAGGTGGCCGCGCGGCCTGACCGGTGGGAAGAGGGTGGTGACGTGGTAGTCGAGGTCCTCCAGCGTCGGGGGTCTGGGGCCGCCGGTGCGGACCCAGTCGCGGAAGGTGAGGCCGTCGGGGGCGTCCCAGGTCCCCTCACCCGACCTGATGCACATCACCGGCGCGTCCAGGACGTAGCGCGCCCAGGCGTCGCGCGGCTCGCCGTCCAGCGGCGGCGCGAGGGTGCGGGCCGGGTCGAGCTGGGACCAGACGACCTGCCGGGTCGTGCGGTAGCCCGTGGGACAGCCCTCGCTGGTCGGCGAGTTGGCGAAGGCGGCGGTCAGCACCGCGCCCAGCAGATGCGCCATCAGCCAGCGCCTGCCGAGCCCGAGTGGCCCCGGCTCCTCGTGCCCGGCGTCCAGGCACACCTGCACCGAAGCGGTCGCGCACATCATGGAGCGGCCGGCCGATCCCCAGCGGTCGAAGTACGCCTCCATGGCGTCGTAGCGCGGTTCGGACAGCACCCGGCTCGGGGCGTGCCAGGGATTGTGGCCGTGCCCTGCCAGGCCCAGGCCCCGCTCCAGCATCGCGGGCCTGACCTGCGCGAGGTCGGCGGCGACGGACGTGATGCAGGACGTCAGCGACGTCGCGGGCAGCGAGCTGAGCTCCAGTTGGCCACCGGGTTCGAAGGTGAGGAGGGACTCCAGGGGGAGGGCGCGCAGCGCGTCGGCGGCGGCGTGCAGCCGGGACGGTTCCACCGGACATCGGGGGTTGCGCGCATCGTGCACCAGCCACTCGATCTCGACGCCGATGAGCCGGGGCGGACCCGTCTTGAAGCATATTCCGTGCAGATGGGCTTCGAGTTCCGCTTCCGTCACCGCAGGCCGTACGGGCATGGGTTCCCTCTCCCCTCCAGGGTGGCGGCAGGCTTGCCGTCCTCCACCTAAGCGGCTGCGGCCGATGCGCTCAAGGGCGTAGGCGCTCCGCCGGTCACGAGGGGCGGGTACCGGCCGCGGAAGCTGGCGGCTTTGGGGGAGGGCAGCTCACTCAGAGTCGTACGTCCATTCGAGTGAGGAGGTGAGGCGCGGGTGACGGCAGGCCGTCGTCACCCGCGTCCACGCCCCGCGCCGCCGGGCGGAGCCGGTCTGGCGCGGGGCGCGGGACGGCGGCGCGGCGGCGCGGGGCCGAGGCCGTCCGTCACTGCCGGTAGCCGGCGAGGAAGCGGCCGATCCGGCCGATCGCCGCGTCCAGGTCGTCCGCGTGCGGAAGGGTCAGGATGCGGAAGTGGTCCGGGCGCGGCCAGTTGAACCCGGTGCCCTGGACGACCTGGATCTTCTCCCGCAGCAGCAGGTCGAGCACGAACTTCTCGTCGTCGTGGATCTTGTGCACGGCCGGGTCGAGCCGGGGGAAGGCGTACAGCGCGCCCTTGGGCTTGACGCAGGAGACACCAGGGATCTCGTTCAGCCGCTCCCAGACCACGTCGCGCTGCTCGCGCAGCCGGCCGCCCGGCAGGACCAGGCCCTCGATGCTCTGCCGGCCGCCGAGCGCGGCCTGGATGGCGTACTGCGCGGGCGCGTTCGGGCACAGCCGCATCGAGGCGAGGGTGCTCAGGCCCTCCAGGTAGTCGGCGGCGTGCTGCTTGGGCCCGGAGACGACCAGCCAGCCGGAGCGGAATCCGGCGACGCGGTACGCCTTGGAGAGCCCGCTGAAGGTCAGGCACACCAGATCGGGGGCGAGCACCGCGGCGTGGTGGTGCACCTCGTCGTCGTACAGGATCCGGTCGTAGATCTCGTCGGCGAACACCATCAGCTGATGCCGCCTGGCGAGGTCGAGCATGCCCTCCAGCAGCTCGCGGGGGTAGACCGCGCCGGTGGGGTTGTTGGGGTTGATGATGACCATCGCGCGGGTCCGGTCGGTGATCTTCGACGCGAGGTCGTCGAGGTCGGGCAGCCAGTCGGCCGACTCGTCGCACATGTAGTGCACCGCGGTGCCGCCGGCGAGGGCGGTGACCGCTGTCCACAGCGGGAAGTCGGGGGCCGGGATGAGGACTTCGTCACCGTCGTCCAGAAGGGCCTGGACCGCCATCGAGATGAGTTCCGATACGCCGTTGCCGAGATAGATGTCGTCGACGCCGACATCGGGGAGGCCGTTGCGCTGGTAGTGCTGGGCCACCGCCCGGCGCGCGGGGAGGATGCCGCGCGACTCGGTGTAGCCGTGCGCACGGGAGAGGTTGCGGATCACGTCCTGGAGGATCTCCTCGGGCGCATCGAAGCCGAACAGCGCCGGATTCCCGGTGTTCAGACGGAGCACGCTGTGACCCGCCTCCTCCAGCGCGTCGGCGTGCTCGATCACCGGCCCGCGGATCTCGTAACAGACGTCGGCCATCTTGCTCGACTGCTTGAACTGCATGCGGCGGCCTCCCGGTTCCTCGCTCACCGCGGCGCGGCGGCTTCCGTATCCCTCACCGTACTTGGTTTTACCAAGTTGCCACTTGGAAAGTCCAACCGATTGTCTATGCTGGTGTCATGCCGCGCCGAAGTTATGACCAGTACTGCGCCGTCGCCCGAGCCCTGGACGCCGTCGGCGACCGCTGGACGCTCCTGATCGTCCGGGAACTCCTGGGCGGAGCCCGCCGCTACACCGAACTCCACGCCGACCTGCCCGGCGTCAGCACGGACATGCTCGCCTCCCGCCTCAAGGACATGGAGCGCGACGCACTGGTCACCCGCCGCAGACTCGCCCCGCCAGGCGCCGCCTTCGTCTACGAACTCACCGGGCGCGGCCGGGCGTTGCTGCCGGTGCTCACCGCACTCGCCGACTGGGGCGCGCCCGACCTCGGCAGCCCGCGCCCCACCGACGCGGTACGCGCCCACTGGTTCGCCGTACCGCTCATGACCCGCATCGCCGACCACTTCGCCGACGGCCCCGGCGTGCTCGACGTCGTCCTCGACGAAGGCACCTTCCACCTCACCCTCGACGGCGAAGCGCCCGGCTACCGCGAGGGCCCCGCCGAACACCCGGACGCCCGGCTCGAAATGGACGCCGCGACCTGCGCCGACCTCGCGTACGACCGCCTCTCCCTCGCGCAGGCCATCGCAACCGACCGGATCGCCGTCACCCCGCCCGACGGCACGACGGACGACGCCCACGCCTGAATGACGGGCCGGGGGGCTCTCTCTGGGCGCGCACCGATGGCGATTGCCGCTGGGGTGCGGCGATGTGACGAGGCGTCAAAAAGTGTCCTGGGGTGCCGTCCGACGGGCCGACCGCCTTGTTTTGGAAGCGCAACGGGTGGGCAAGACGGAAACGGATGGGCAAGAGGGAACTGGTGAGGCGCCAGAAACGATCACGACGGTGCCTGATCTGCGGAACGGCGATGAACGGTCGGACGGCGAGTTTGCGCTCGGCGTCCGGAGGGGTGTGACCGTGGGTGCGCTGCATCGACCGCGGTGACGGGTGAGCGCGGTGACCGACCTCTCCGGACGCTGCTCTGCCAGGGCGGTGACAACTGGCCGAACGAGGCAGGTCGAGGCGGAGAATCGCGCGACAAGGAGAGCACCGTGCAACCATCCCGGGTGGCAGAGATCCGCTTTTCCGGCTGCCGTCGCGACACCCGGCGTCTGACGTGGGCGCAGCGCCTTCTGTGGAATGACACGCAATGGCTCAAGCCGGAGGATCACTTCTACAATCAGGCTCTGCAATTCAAGATCCCCGAAAGGCATTCCACGCGGGACGTCTTGGCTGCCTTGGGCGCTCTCGTGCAACGCCATGAGGCGCTGCGGACGCGCTTCACCGTCTCCGACGGCGGAGAGCCGATGCAGGAGGTGACCGCGGAAGGCGCCCTGTCGGTCGATATCCTGTCAACCGGTCCAGCCGAAGTCGATGCGGTGGCACGTGAATGGCTCGACATCCATCACGACATTTCTTTCACCTTCCCCGAAGAGTGGCCTACGAGGGTCGCGGTGGTCGAGGTCGACGGCTCGCCGAACCGGGTCCTGTTCGTCATCTCTCACATCACCATCGACGGGGTGGGCGAGCGCATACTTGAGGATGAATTCCACCGAATCGTGGCGGAGGGCGCCGAGTCCGCGTTGCTGCGGAGCGCGGCGTACCAGCCGCTGGACCGGGCTGCGTACGAGGCGACGCGGGAGGGGATCCGGCAGTCCGAGAGCACGCTCGGCTACTGGGAGGCTGCGTTGCGGGCGACACCCGCGCGCATGTTCTCCTACCCCCAAAGGGAACCCGCCCGGCCGCGCTACGTGAATGTGTCCATGAATTCGGAGGCGATCTCCGAGTCGCTGAACATCCTCGCGGGCCGTTACCGCGTCACCAACCCCGCCGTACTGGCCGCAGCGACCGCGGCGGTGCTGAGTTCCGTCACCGGAAACAGCAACGTCCTCCTCAAGACGGTGAGCAACAATCGATTCGTCGAGGACTTCAGCGACATGGTGGGCATTGCGCTGGGAAACTCCCTCATGGCGGTTCCGGTCGGACACCGCGGATTCACCGAAGTCATCCGGGACGTCGGGAAGACGGCTATAGACACCATCATGAATGCGCAGTGTGACCCCGTCGAACTGTACGAGCGCGTGGCACGCCGGAACCACGAACGCGGCGTCTACACCGACCTCTTCGAAGCATTCATCAACGACCGCCGGTACCTCAAACGCCCGGGAGCCGGCACGGAACTTTCCGGCGCGGAACTCCGCAAGCTGGCCGAGAAGTCCACCGTGTACGTGAACGGCAGCTGGGAGCGGAAGAACGCCACGTTCTTTCTGGACGCGGGCCCCAACGTGCCGGGTGGCGACGACATATTTCACATCATGGCGGACACCGCCTTCCTTTCCACCGCGGAGATCAAGCAGCTGCTGCGCGGCCTGGAGACGCTCCTCGTCACGGCAGTCGACCGGGAGGTGCCCTGCGCGGAACTCCCGGACCTCATCGGCCTGCCACGACCGGAACGGGGCGACGGCTGGAAGCTCATCGACCGGTGCTGGGTTGATATGGCACAGGCATCGGACGTTCTGCGCCAGGTGTCGGGCAGTACGGACGCGGCCCTCTTCGCCGTTGACTCCGGGGCGGGGGAGGAGTTGGTGGCGTATGTCCGGAGCGATGACCCCCGGGCGACCCCGGAGAGCATTCACCGCTCCTTTGTCGCCGCACTGGAAGACCATCCCTCGGTGGTGGCCCCCGGCCGGTACGTCATCTGCCGCAGCGCTCCTGAGCTGCCCGCAGCAGACGAAGCCGCCTGGATGCGGCAGCCGGTCGTCCATGCGGGCACCGGACGCACAGGTCGCTGAACTGGGCGGCTGCGGGCGGGAATTGGTGCCGCACCCGGTCCGTCTGCGCAGGGCGATGACTGGGCGCGCGGCACCGGTGAAGGCGCTGCACGACAGCGCCAACAGGGCACCAGCGGTCGATCGGTAAATGTGTAGCGGGTTGCTACGGGTGCCGGGATACTGCGCCGGTGACCCGTGCTGCACTGCCTCAACTGCTCCGGCCTCGCGCCCTGGCGCCCGGAGACCTCGTCGTCATCGCCTCGCTGTCCGGGCCGCTCGGTATCGATCAGGTGCCCGGACTCGACCGGTCGGTGGCCGTGCTTGAGCGGATGGGATTCCGTGTGCGCCGGGCGCCGCTGCTCGAAGCGGGGCGGCATCATTGGTGGAGCGCCGCTCCGGCGGCGGAGATCGCCGAGGAGTTCAACGGTCTTCTGCGTGATCCTGAGGTGCGCGCGATCATCGCGCATGACGGCGGCCAGACGGTGCTCGGATACCTCGACCTGATCGACGTCGACGCGATCTCTGCCGATCCCAAGCCGATCCTCGGCTACAGCGACATCTCGCTGCTGCATCTGGTGCTCCATGCGCGCACAGGTCTGGTCGGATTCCACGCCGATTTGGCCACCCCTGGGCTCGGCGAGGCGTGGCAGGCCGCACCCGTGGCGCGTAGAGCGGAACTTGAGCGGCTCTACTCGACGCTGCTGACCGGTACGGAGCCGATCGGCGCGCTGCCGGCCGGCCCGTCGTGGGAGTGCTGGCGTGCCGGTCGTGCCGAAGGCCGGCTGATCGGCGGGGTGCTCAATCGCCTCGTGCTGGCGCAGGCGACGCGTTACGCGCTGCCGCTCGAACGGTTCGACGGCGCGGTGCTGTTCTGGGACGAGATGGGCGGCCACGCCTCGCATGTGTGGAGCTATCTGCAGGTACTGCGGCACTGCGGCGTCCTCGACCGGATCTCCGGCATGGTCGTGGGCGTTCCGCGCGAGATCGGCGGACTCGGCGCGCCCGACGCGTCCCCGACTCTCCCCGAGATGGTCCTCGACGTCATCGGCGACCGTGACATCCCCGTCCTGGGCAACGTCGAGTTCGGGCATGCCGGCCCGAATCTGCCGATGCCGGTCGGCATCCATGTCGGCCTGGATGCGCGGCAGCGGACATTGTCACTGCTCGAACCTGCGGTACGGCCGTCCATGGTGACGGGACCGGCCGGCTGAGCAACACGGCGCCGGCCTTGATGTGCCCGTCCTCGGGGGCGGCCTCGCGTCGGTGATCGCGTAGGTGGGCGAAGACGACCGTGCTGATCTTGGCCGGATCGAGGTGCCTCGGCGCGCTGCGCGGGGTCCAGTTCGGGAGCGGGTGGCGGGGCAGGCCGAAGGCGGCGAGTTCTTGCCGGCTCCGTGTGGATCGGTGCGCTAGGCGAACTCCGCGATACGCGAGGCGAACTCCGCGACCGGGCAGCGTACTTGATGCCGCGTCGGCTCCTTACGCAGGGATTGTGGAGGAAGCCGGGGCGAACGGGAGTGGTGAGGCTGGGGTGGTGCGACGCACACGGCATCTTTGTGGATCTTGGAGTGTGGAGAACTCTATGATCAACGGGGATTGTGTTTGCCCGTTCTTGAGGCTCACTGCCTATGCCGACGATCAACTGACCCAAGTCTGGATGAGCCGGGCAAATACCGGGGCTCTGGAGTCGCGAGGGCGCTTTCTAAACCCATATGTGGCTACAGGAACTGGTCGGTAGGGGAAGCGTTTCGGCCAGATGATGTTTCTCTGAGGTGGGGTCTGGAAGCGCGCTAATTCATGCTCTACGATCAGTTCATCGTACAGTTGATCTCCGACCTTCAATGAGTCTCACTTATCGCTGTACATTCCTTGAAAACTTCTACGCCGAAGGTGTCCGCGGCGTCTGGAACCCTCCGACGCCGCTCGTTCTATGGCATACCTTCGCGATTCCCTGGAATGGCCGGCTCAAGCTCTGGCCGGCCTCACGAGCGGCCGTGGAAACCGTCCACGGCTTGTCAGTTGCTCCCTCTACTGGTGAAGGAGGTGACCAGACATGACCGCCGAAGACTTCCTGGCATCGCGCGAATCGGGTGAGGCCGCGACGAAGTGGTAGTCGCCGCCAGCAGATAAGTGAGTGCCGGGTGATCCTTGTGTTCACCCGGCACTCATCCGGCAGACCGTGACAACAATAGGCTGGGGTAATGCTGCACGAGCTTGTGGATGGAGCGCTCCTGAGGTCTCTCGGTGGCCAGGAGTACCGCGACAGAATAGCGAAAATCGAGAAGGCGCTGACCGGTGCGGCGACCTCCGAGCTGTCCGTCCAGGAACTGCGCGAGTGGGCCGTGGGGCACGCCGACTGGAATGTGCGGCGGCTGGCCGTGCAGACCCTGGCGGACCGCTTCATCGAGCACGCGGAGGCCCGCGAGGCGATCAGTGAGGCGATTCACGACGACGTGGACTGGGTTGCCTTCACCGCCATCAAAGTCGCAGGTCAGCACCGCATCGCAGAGGCCGTGCCGCACATGATCCGCATCTCGGGATGGCCCAGCAACTTCACCAAACCGGCCTATGCGCGCAAGCCTGTCGGCTGCGGTGCCGCCTTCACCAAAAACGGGCTGCTCAACTTCTTTCAGTCGACCGACTTCCAAGAGTTGCGCACGCTGGAGAACGAGCACTTCGCCGACCTCCACGCCAAAGTGGCAGCGGAGGCGCGGGAGCCCGATCTGAGCGATGCGGTCCTCATTCCGGCCGGGCCGTTCATCGCGGGGGCCCGAGTGCTGGAGATCGGCCCGTTCCAGATGGACAACACCGACAATCCGCTGCGGGCGGAGGAGTTGCCGGCCTACTACATCGACCGGACCGCGGTGACGAACCGCCGGTATTCTGCTTTCCTCGCCGACGTCGGAGAGAGCCGTGAATTCTCTCATCCGGATGAACCGGAAGGAAAAGACTACACCCCGGCTCACTGGCATGACCTGCGTTTCAACCACCCCGACCACCCGGTCGTGGGGGTCGACTGGTACGACGCCTACGCATTTGCCCGGTGGGCCGGAGGGCGACTGCCTTCGGAAAACCAATGGGAGAAGGCGGCACGCGGTACGGACGGACGGGTGTACCCCTGGGGTGACACCTGGAGCAATGAAAAGGCTCAGAGCGTCTTCGCCGCTTACCGGAAGGACGACATCAAGGATCTGGCAGAGCTGGAGGAGCTGCTGGTTTCCACGACGGTGAGCTGGCCCGAAGACCCGGTGGCACCGGCCGATTCCTACCCGCAAGGTGCCAGCCCGTACGGCCTGCTGAACATGGCGGGAAACGTCTGGGAGATGACCCGGACCAACTTCTTCACCAGGGAGGACATGGCCCCCTTCTTCCGGGGGCGGTCCAACCAGGAATTCATGAACCGCCCGGAGGCATTCCACGTGCTGCGCGGCGGCACCTGGACCTCGCCCCCGGTGTGCCTGTCCACCTTCTACCGCGGGAAAGACCTGCTGACGGACCGCCACAACGAGGTGGGGTTCCGCTGCGTCTACGACGCCCCTGCAACGTGATGTAAGGAGTGGCATGCCTACTTCCACACCGCCGGCCGCCTTCCCGGACGCGGCCGTCGTCCCGGACCGGGACCAGGTGCGACAGTCCCTGGTGGAGGCGATCCACCTCCTTGCAGCCCTCGGCTACAGCGAAGGTCTCGCCGGCCATGTGAGCGTCAGGGATCCGGAGGACGACAACGCCTACTGGGTCAACCCGTTCGGTCTTGACTTCCACCACGTGACGCCCGATGACCTGCTGCTCGTCGGCTCCGAAGGCACCGTCCTGCGCGGAACCGGCGCCCTCAACCCCTCGGTGGACCCGCTCCACGGTGAACTGCACCGCAGCCGCCCGGATCTGACCGCGTTCGCGCACACGCACTCCATGTACGGCAAGACATGGTCCTCCCTCGGCCGCCGCCTCGACCCCCTCACCCAGGACGCCTGCGTCCTGTACCAGCGGCACGGCGTCTACGGACAGTTCCTCGGCCTGGTCAACGCCCGCAGGGAAGGCAAGGAAGTCGTCAAGACGATGGGCGACGGCACCGCGGTCATCATGCAGAACCACGGCTTCCTCACCGGTGGACGCAGCATCGGCGAAGCGGTGTGGCTCTTCATCGTGATGGAACGCGCCGCCCAGGCCCAGCTCATGGCCGAGGCATCGGCGTCCGAACCGCTGCTGATCCCGCACGATGTCGCGGTGGATACCGGACGCGCGCTGGCCAAGCTGGAGTTCGCGGACCGGCAGTACCGGAACTTGTACGAGACGACGTGCCAACGGCGCTGACGGTGTCCGCCGGAGAGAGGAAGCGAACCGGATGAAGCTAGGCATCAACTTCCTGCCCACGGTCGGGCCCGCGGAGGCGGCGGCCGACCAGTTCTACGACGAATGCCTGGAACTGGGCGCGGAGGCGGACGAACTCGGTTTCCACCACGTGAAGATGGTCGAGCACCACTTTCACGAGTGGGGAGGCTACAGTCCCGACCCGGTGGCGCTCCTGTCGGCCATGGCCAGGCACACGCGCCGGGTGCGGCTGGTGACCGGTGCCGTGACTCCGGCGTTCACCCATCCGATCAAACTGGCCTCGTCCCTGATGGTCCTGGACAACCTCTCGCACGGCCGACTGGACGCCGGCTTCGGACGGGCCTTCCTCCCTTCGGAGTTCGCCGCGTTCGGCGTGGACATGGACGACAGCCGGGCGCTTCTTGAGGAAAACGTCGAAGCCATCCATCGTCTGTGGACGGACTCCGGTTTCCGTTGGGAGGGACGCTTCCACCGCTTCGGTCCGCTCCCTCCCCTCCTGCCCCGGCCGGCCCAGCAGCCCGCCCCGCCGGTGTTCATCGCGGCCACGACATCACCCGAGACCTTCGTCTGGGCGGGACGCCACGGCTATCACCTCATGGTCATGCCCGTGGTGGCGAGCCACGAGAAGCTGACGGGTCTGCTGCAGAGCTACCGGCGGGCCAGGGTCGAGCACGGTCACTCCCCAACCCACCGTCTGCACGTCAGCTACCACGCCTACGTCGCCGAGAGCCACGCCGAGGCGGTCGAGCGGGCCGAGGAACACTACGAGGCATACCGCGACAAGCAGATCGAGGCGTACAGCAGCTGGCGGGGAAGCGCCTCCGCGCAGTATCCGGGGTACGAGCGCATGGAGGCGTCGGCCCGCAGCACCAAGCTCTCCGACCTGATGGCGGCGGACAAGGTCGTGATCGGCGGGGTGGCCGAGGTGGGAGCCGCGCTGCGTCGCATCCACGACCTCTACCCGGGGGCCGAGATCAGCCTCCACTGCCGCTACGGATCGATCACCCAGCCCGAAGCGCTGCGTACCGTACGGCTGTTGGGGGAGAAGGTCCTGCCCGACCTGGCATCGATCGGCCCCGAAGAAGCCGGCCAGGACTGATCACGACGACAGGCGGTCCCAGAACCATGACCCACAGTCCGGTGACGTCAACCCGGCCGTCGACCACGCACGGCCGCGTCGAGCTGATGGCCCGCACGTACCCTCGTGCGACCGCCCTGATCAGCACGGGGGAGACGCTCAACTACGCCGAACTCGACGCCAAGGCGTCGGGCCTGGCCCGGATCCTGGGAGAGCACGGCGTCGGGCCAGGCACCACCGTGGCCGTCCGGCTGCCGCGCTGTGTCGACCAGGTCGTGGCGACCCTTGCCATCTGGAAGCGCGGTGGCGCGTGTGTGCCCGTCGATCCGCTGCTCCCCTCGCAACGTGCCGAACGGCTGCTGGCGCTCTCCGGTGTGCAGCTGTCGATCGGCCCCGGCTGCCAGGTCCTTCCGGAGACCACGGCGGGAGGCGGTCACCGGTGGTTCGCCGACGCTCCCGAGCCGGAGCGGATCGCCTACGTCTTCTTCACGTCCGGCTCCAGCGGTGAACCCAAAGCCGTCGGTGTCCCGCACTCGGGAATCGTCAACGAAGCGGTGTGGACGGCCGGGACCTACCGCTTCGCCCCGTTCGACACGGTGGGCAGCTGGCTGTCGTCGCCCGGGTTCGCCATCACCCGTTGGGAGCTGTGGTCGCCGCTCGGCGCCGGAGCGGCCGTCGCGATCGCCGACGAGAGCACGGAATGGGACGCCGAAGCGGTCCGGACGTGGCTCCTGGAGTCAGGCGTGACCTGGAGCGTCGTGGTGACCCGCCTGGGCGAGCAGCTGATGGCGCTGCCCTGGCCCGATGACACCGCCTTACGCGTGCTGATCACCGGAGGCGAGCAACTGCGCTCATGGCCGGGCGATGTGCCCTTCGACGTGGTCAACTCCTATGGCATCACGGAGACATCGGGAGTACGCCTGGTCGCCCCGTTGACCTCGCGTGGAGCCGTGGACGAACTGCCGCCGATCGGCGACGTGATCGACGGCACTCAAGCCCACGTGCTGGACGACGCCCGGCACCCCGTACCGGACGGCGAGACGGGGGAGTTGTACATCGGCGGCATCGGGCTCGCCCGCGGCTACCTGGGGCGTCCGGGACTGACCGCGGCGACGTTCCTGCCGGACCCGTTCGCCGGCGGGGGGCGGCGGATGTACCGCACCGGCGACCTGGTGCGCCGCGGCGCGGACGGGCAACTCCGGTACGTCGGACGCAATGACGGCGAGAAGAAGACCCGCGGTGTGCGCCTCAACCCCGCCGAAGTGGAGGCGGCGCTCCTGGAGCACCCCGCGATCGACGCCGCCGCGGTCCGGGTACGGTCCGACGCGGTCACCGCGTACGTGGTCTGCGGCGCGGACGCCGCCCCTCCGGTGCACGACCTCAGAGGCTTCCTCGCCGAACGGCTGCATCCGTCGACCGTGCCCAAGACCTTCGTCCGGCTGGCCGCCCTGCCGACGCTGCTGAGCGGCAAGACGGACCGTGCGGCACTGCCGGAGCCCGGTCCTGACAACGTCATCGCCGACACGTACGCGGCGGCGTCAGGCGCCGGCGAACGCGCCGTGGCCGAGGCGTTCGGCACCCTGCTGGGCGCCGGACGGGTGGGCCGCGACGACGACTTCTTCGCCCTGGGCGGCGACTCACTCGGAGTGGCCCGGCTCATGACCGCGCTCACCGGGCAGTTCCGCATCGAGGTGCCCGCCGCCGTGCTGTTCGAGGAACGCACCCCCCGGCGCATCGCCGCCGCACTCCGCCTGCCCGCCACCGGCCGCCCCGCCCCACCGGACGTGCCGCCGCCACCCGGGCCGACGGCGGACGCGGCGGCCACCACGGACTGGCTGGACACACTCAGCGACGACGAGGTCGAGGACCTGCTCACGGTCATCGACCGGACAGAGGGCACATGACGAGGGGGAACACCGCACCGACGAGCGCACGCCGGCAGGAACTGGCCCGGCACCTGAACGGTGCCGCCACCCGCGACGCACCGCTGGTCCTGCCACTCAGCGGGGCACAGCGCGGACTGTGGCTCCGCGAGCAGCTGATCGCCGGCACCCTCGCGTACACCGAGACCGTGGCGATCGACATCGAAGGGCCGTTGGACACCGCGGCCCTGCGTACCGCGATCAACACCGTGGTCCGTTCCCAGGACTCCCTGCGCACCGCCTTCGTGGTGGGCCGTTCCGGGCCGGTGCAGGTGGTGCGACCGCCGTCCGCCGTCGAGGTGCCGCTGGAGGAGGTGCCGTACCCGGAGAGCCAGGACGGGCCCGACGACCTCCTGGACACCGTGGTGCGGGACGGCCTGCTCGTCCCCTTCGACCTGGGACGGGCGCCCCTGCTGCGCACCCGGCTCTACCGGGCATCGGAGACGCGCGCCACGCTCGCCCTCGTCGTGCACCACCTGGTCTGGGACGGCGGCTCGATGGCGGTGCTGCTCAACGGGCTGGCGGATGCGTACGCAGCGGCCGGCGGCCGGACGCGCGCCCCGCAGGCCGCAGGCGAACCCGCGCCGTCGTACGCCGACGTGGTGCGGACGGTGCGGGCCCGCGAGGCCGACGCGCAGCACCGGGCCGCCGCGGACCGCTGGGCGGACCGGTTCGCCGACGTGCCCGCCGGAGCACTTGCCCGGTCGGTGCCTGCCGATGACCTGACACCGGATCGCGGCGGACGGCGCAGCGGCGTGATCCACCGCGAGATCACCCCGCCGGTGTGGCAACGGCTGCGCGCCGAGGCGGCAGCGGCCGGATGCACGACGTTCATGATGGGGATCGCCTGCCTGACGGCCGCCCTGCGCAGCGGTCCCGCGCCGCGCCCGGTCCTGGTCTCCGCGCCGATGTCCGTACGCCCCCAAGAGGCGGCAGGGCAGATCGGTTACTTCACCAACACGGCGCCGCTCGTGGTGACCCCTCCCGAGGGCGCGTCGCGCCGGGCGTTCCTGGAGGAGGTGCGGCGCAGTTGCGTGGAGTCCTGGACGCACCGGCACGTACCGCTGGAACACCTCGTCACCGCGGCCAGGACCCGCCACACCGGGACCTCGCCCTTCGAGAGCGTGCTGTTCAACAGCTTCAGCTCGACCGCGCCCGTCCAGGACGGGACCGGCCGGACGTGGACGGCTCGTTGGCTGCCGAGCCGCGGCCCCCGGTGCGACCTGATGGTCTCCTGGGACGAGACGGACGAGCGGATCCTGGCCCGCTTCGAGTACGACGCGGACCTCATCACGGCCGATGACGCGGGCCGGATCGCCGACGCCGTGCTGAGTGCGGCCGAGCACCTGGCCTCCGGCACGGAGGTGCACTACGACGAACTGCCGCGGTGCGCGACGCGGGCCACGGCCTCGCGGCCCGCCCGGGACGTGCCCCCGCCCGCGGAGCCGACCGCGGTGGAGGTGCCCGCCCGGATACGCCAGGCGGCCGAGCACGTCTGGCGCGAGATCCTGGGCATCGAGGAGACCGACCCCTTGGACGACCTCGACGACTTCTTCGCGCTGGGCGGGCGCTCCCTGGAGGCGGTGCGCATCGCCACGCGGCTGAGCAGCAGCCTCGAACGGCGTGTCCCGCCCCGCATGGTTGCCGAGGCCGAGTCCTTCGGCGAGTTCCTCACGCTAGTCGCCGCAACAGAGAGGGAGAAAGCCGAGTGAAGCCCGACCAGCACCGGGGTGGAGCCGTGCCCCTGGCATCGAGGACATCACGGTTGCGTTCCTCCGCGATCGGATCGGTCCTCAGGCTCGCGGAGGCCCCTGGGATCATTCCGCTGGCCGCGGGCAGCCCCGCCCGGGAGATGTTCCCGAACGCCGACGTCCAGGAGGTGACGAGCCGGCTGCTCAGGGACGACCCGGACGCCTTGCAGTACGGCGATACGGCCGGGCTGGCCGACCTGCGCGAGTGGATCGTCTCCCGCAACGCCACCCGCCTGGGCATCACCGGCCGGCCCGAACACGTGACCCTGACGCACGGTTCGCAGCAGGCGCTGGACCTGATCTGCAAGACGCTGATCGATCCCGGCGACGTCATCGTCGTGGACCGGCCGTCCTACATCGGGGCCCTCCAGGTCTTCCGGCTGTTCGAGGCTGACCTCGTACCGGTCCCCTTGGCCGACGACCCACAACTCGGCGAGCTGAGCGCCGCGTTGCAGGACGGACTGCGTCCGCGGTTCCTGTACGTCGTATCCAACTTCGCGAACCCGACCGGCGCCACGCTGTCCCTGGTGCAACGGCAACGCCTGGCCGAACTCGCCGACCACTACGGCTTCTTCCTCGTCGAGGACGATCCCTACGGAGAACTCCGCTACGACGCGCACGACGGCGACCCCCTCCCCGCACTCGCGTCCCTGTCGGACCGGGTGCTGAGGCTGGAGAGCTTCTCGAAGGTCCTGTTCCCCGCCGCCCGCCTGGGCCATGTGACCGCGCCCGCCGAGCTGGCACCGGTCATCGGGATGTTCAAACAGGCATCCGACCTGGGCAATTCGGGATTCATCGAACGTGCCGTACTGGAACTCGTCACCCGTCCCGGCTTCGCGGACGCGCGCATCGAGGCGGCCCGATCGCTCTACGCACAGCGGCGGGACGCCCTGGTCGCGGGGCTCCGCCGGTACTTCGGAGACTCGCTGGACTTCGATGTGCCCGGCGGCGGCTTCTTCGTCTGGGCCCGCTTCACCGGCGCGACGAACGCCGAGGACCTGCTCACCGGCGCCCTCACCCATCGGGTCTCCTACGTGCCGGGTACCGACTTCTACGCCGCCGACCCCGATCGCGGCACGCTGCGGCTCTCGTTCTCCGGAGTCGGCCCGGACGAGCTGACGGAGGCCGCGCACCGCCTCCACCAGGCATGGGCCGCGGGCCAGGGCGGAGCGGCCGGGTGAAGCGAACGTGGAAGGCCACGCGGCGCGGGAGCGCGTTCGGTCCGCTGACCGGCGCGCCCTTCGACGTCCCCGCGTTCCTGGCGCGGCCACTGGTGGCCCGGCTCGCCACGGACGGTCCGGTCGTGCGGCCGGTCTGGTACCTGTGGGAAGACGAGTCGTTCTGGGTGTTCACCGGGTCCTGGTCCCGGCTGCCCGACCGCTTGGCCCGCAACCCCGCCTTCGAGTTGGTGGTCGACGTCTGCGACCCGGGCACCGGGCTCACGCGGCAGGTGGTGGCATCCGGGCGTGGGCGGACGGTCGCGTTCGACACCGCGCGGGCCCGCCGCAAGCTCGTGCGGTATCTGGGCCCTGACGAGTCACGGTGGGACGCCAGGTTCGCCCTCAGCGAGTCCACGGCGGCGAGCGGCGCACTGTGGGCCCGGTTCGATCCGGACGTGCTGCGGGTCGCCGACCTGTCCTTCACACCGTCCGCGATCGAGCCGGGCACGGTGGTGGCCCATGACTGAGAAGCCGGTGGAAACCGAGGAGCAGGTCAGCCGCTCCTACCGGGAGGTGCTGCGCAACCGGCGCCTTGCGGCGCTGCTCATCGGTGACCTGTTGTCGCAGGTCGGGATGGGCACGGTGATCGTGGCGATGCCCATCCAGACGCTGCGCATCCACGGGTCGCTCGCCCCGGCCGTCGCGGTCTCCGTGGTCGAGACCGCGCCGTTCGTGCTGTCCACCGTGCTGGCGCTGGCGCTGGGTCTCGGCAGGCTGCGACTGCCGTCCCGTGCGCTGCTGCTCGTCGACTGTGTGCTGCGGCCCGTCGTCTTCTTCGCGCTGGCCGTGCTCTCCGCGACGGACGAGCTGACGCTGCCCGTCCTGGTCGGCGGGCTGCTCGTCGGCTCCGTCTTCCGTCTGGCCGGGACCAGCAGCCGCCGCCTCCTGGCGACCGGCATGGTGGACAAGGAGGATCTGTTCGCCGTCAACGGGCTGATCGGCGTCAACAGCAACTTCGCGATGTTCGTCGTCGGGCCCGTGATCGGCGGCCTGCTGGTGGCGGTCTGGGGGCCTGCGGCGGCGCTGAGCTTCGATGCGCTCGGCTCGGTGGTGCTGCTCGTCGTCGTGGCGCTGTGGGTGCCGGCGCCGCAGCAGGAGGATGCGGAGGCCGACGCCGCCCCTGCCGCGGGCTGGCAGATTCTGCGCAGCAGGCCGCTGCTGGCAAGGCTCTTCGTCGTCATCTTCTTCTTCAATTTCTTCTACATGCCGGTGGAAGTGGCGCTCCCGCTGCTGGTCCGCGGCCCGCTGGACTCCGGAAGCGCGGGTCTGGGGCTCGCCTGGGGTGCCTTCGGGGCGGGCGCGTTCCTGGGAGCGCTTGCCACCAACTACGTGCGCCGGGTGCCGGAACGCGTGGTGCTGATCGCCATCATCGCCCTGTGGGGCCTGTGTCCGCTGGCGCTCTCCGTCGCGGGGAACCTGCCCGTCGCCATGGTGGTCTTCGCGCTGGGCGGTCTGGTGTGGGCGCCTTTCATCCCCGTCGCGTTCAGCTTCATCCAGTCCGAACTCGGCCCCGACGAGCAGCAGCCCGTGGTCACGCTCTGGGTGGCGGGCTCCACGCTGGCGGTCCCGCTGGGTCTGGCGGCGGGCGGCCCCGTGATCGACGCGGTCGGCAGCCGCGGGGGCCTCGCCCTGTCCGGCGCACTGACGCTGGCGCTCATTCCCCTGGCCGGGGTGGGACTGTTCGCCGTCCGGAGAAAGAGGTCGGAAGTGCCCCGAGAGACCGCCGTGACCACATACGACGTCGTGGTCGACGGCGAGGAACAGTACTCGGTCCATGACAGCGGCCGGCCGTTGCCCGAAGGGTGGCGCCCGGAGGGCTTCAGCGGGACCGAGGAGGAGTGCCGACGCCACATCGACGAGGTAGGGACCGCGCTGCGTTCTCCCGAAGGGGCGGCGCACACCCGGAAGGAGACACAGCAGTGAAGGCATTCGACAGCCCCTCCGCATGGGACCGGATGGAAGCGTACGACGCGACGCCCTGGGCCGCAGGCGACGACGAGGAGGCAGCCAGTGCCTTCCTCGCCAAGGTCGCCGACGGCGGCCCGGCACTCGAACTCGGTATCGGGACGGGCCGGGTGGCACTGACCCTGGCCAGGTCCGGCGTACCGGTCACGGGTATCGAATCGTCCCCGAAAATGCTGGAGCAGCTGCGCGCCAAGCCGGGCGGCGCCGAACTGGACGTCGTCCTGGGGGACTTCGCCGATGTGCCGGTCGAGGGCGCATTCAGCTTGGTCTACTGCGTTTACCACAGTTTCTTCCTGCTCCTCACGCAGGAAGAACAGCTGCGCTGCTTCCAGAACGTGGCCGACCGGCTGAAGCCCGGAGGCGCCTTCGTGCTCCAGACCTTCGTTCTGACCGCCGATCAGTACGGCCAGAACGACTGGACCGACACCATGCACCTCGGCGACGACGAGGCGGTCCTCCTGATGAGCCTCCACGACGCGGACGAGCAACGGGTCAACCGTCAGCAGATAGTCCTGACCACATCGGGGTCACGCTTCTACCCGATGTCCTTCCGCTACGCCTGGCCGTCCGAGCTGGACCTCATGGCGCGCATGGCCGGTCTGACGAGGGAAGAGCGCCTGACGGGGTGGGACGGCGAGCCCTTCCCGCATCCGGGGCACGTCACCGTGTACCGGAAGAGCGAGTAGGGGAACCTCCGAGCGCCCGGCCCGGCCGCCGAGTCGGCCGCGCGACCGGCCGGGGCTGAAGAAGGCCACCGCACACCGAACCGCAGCACCCGCTGGAGGGGCGCACAGGATGATCCTGGCGGCAGATGCATTCCTGAGACATGCCGAGCGGTCGCCCGATGCCGTCGCGCTCCTCGGCCATCGGGGGACCTGGAGCTACCGTGAACTCGCCGATGCCGTAAGAGAGTTGGCGGAACGGATCGCCCGTCTCACACCACCGGGCTCCTTGATCGCGCTCGACGCGGTTGACGCTTCGGCCGGCGTGCCCGCGCTGCTCGCCGCCGGTCTGAGCCGACGTGCGCTGCTGCCCTTGGACCAGAGCTACCCTCGGGCCCGTCGTGACGCGGTGCTCAACGACGCCCGCCCGGTATTGGTCCTCCGCGACGACGGGAGCGGGGGCGGGCTCACCGCCGAGACGATTCCCCGCACTGCGGAATCCCCGCCCCGCACCGGACTCGAAGACGTCGCATACGTCATGTACACCTCTGGTTCGACAGGTGTGCCCAAAGGCGTTGCCGTCTCCCACCGGGCACTCGGTACCCGCCTCGGCGGGCTCGCCCGCACCCCCGGGTTCGCCGCCGGTGAGGCCATGCTGGCGCTGACCGCGCTCTCCTTCGACATCTCCCTGGCCGAACTCCTGCTCCCGCTACAGGTCGGTGGCGCCGTGGTGGCCGCCCCGGCGGAGGCGCGCGGCGATCCTGACCTCTTCGCGGAGACCGTCGACCGGTACCGCCCCGACGTACTGCAGGCGACCCCGAGCTTCTGGCGCCTGGTGACAGCCGCCGGCTGGAAAGGACTGCCCGGCAGCCGCATCTGGTGCGGCGGTGAGGCCCTGACCACACCCCTTGCCCAGGGCCTGCTTCCCCGCACCGCCGAACTCTGGAATCTGTACGGCCCGACGGAGGCCACCATCTGGGCGAGCGCCCAACGGGTCACCGACCCGCGGGCCATCGGCCTGGGCAGTCCACTGCCGGACACTGGCCTGCACCTCAACCCGCTGGAGGCCCACAGGCTTGCGGGGCACAGCCCTGACGCAGCGGCGGTCCACCCGGCCGACGGCAGCATCGAAGGCGAGATCCTCATCCACGGAGAATGCCTCGCCGATGGGTACCTGGACCGGGACGAGCTGACCGCTGACCGCTTCACCGGCTTCGCTCTTCCCGAGGGCGACCGCCGCTGCTACCGAACGGGCGACCTCGGCCGGCTCCACACGGACGGCAGACTGGAGTTTCTCGGCCGGCTCGATCAACAGGTGAAGATCCGAGGACACCGGATCGAACTCGGCGATATCGAGGCGGCATTCGAATCCCACCCGGCAACGCGCGAGGCGGTTGCCGTCCTGCTGCCCGGGGACGAGACGGCCGGCCGCCCCGCCGAGGTCGGCCTGGCCGTCGTCCTCGCCGCGGGCGGGCAGGCCACCTCACGTGAACTGCGCAGGTGGGCGGCCGACAGGATCCCGCGCGCCCTGACACCGGGCCGGATCACGGTCATGGACCGACTGCCGCGCACACCCGCAGGCAAGACCGACCGCCTCGCCCTACGGGCACAGCTTTCCGCGCAGGATGCCTGACCCGAGGGGCAGGGCCTGCCGTGTGGGTCAGGCCGGGCTCGCGGCCCGTTCCTGCGACGCAGGGCGAGTTCAGTCCTGGTGCAGCTCGTTGCGGCCGGGGCCGCCGGAGAGCTTGTCGGTGCCCGCGCCGCCCCACAGGACGTCGTCACCGCTGTTGCCCCACAGCGTGTCGTCACCCGCCTCGCCGTACAGCGTGTCGTTGCCCTTGCCGCCGTAGAGGACATCGGTGCCGCCCGCGCCGTGCAGGATGTCGTCGCCGTCGTCACCGTGCAGGGTGTTCTCCTCGCCGGTGCCGGTCAGCGAGTCGTTGCCGGCTCCGCCGTAGCAGTCCTGCCCGCAGTGGGTGAGGGTGTCGTTGCCCGGACCGCCGAAGGAGCCGAAGCCGAACGGGCCGCCGCCGCCGTCGAGATGGTCGTCGCCGTCATCGCCGTGGAGCATGGCGGACGCCGACCCCTTGAGCACGTCGTCGCCAGGACCCCCGTGGACTCCGGCCCATGCGCTGCTGTCCGGTTCGAGCGTCGCGGTGTCGTCCTGGTCGCCGAGGTCGATGTCGTAGCTGTCCGAGTCGTCCGAGTTCTCCGGGATCTTGACCGCGCAGCGCACGACGGTGTGGTCGCCCTGCGTGGGGTACGTGCACGCGTCCGCGCTCGCCGCGCTCGCGTCGATGGCGGTGTCGTACCGGTCGTGGAAGGTGAGGACGTAGTACGCATCGAACTCGCCGCGGTGCTCGATCTCTTCGCCGACCGTCAGCTTGTTCTGCTGGCCGGGGGCGGCTTTGTACCAGAGTTCACCGTCCTCGTGGACGACGGTGGCCGTGGTCTTCGCGGCTGCCTGGGCGGCCGGCGCCGCGAGGGCGGTCGAGCCGAGGGTGAGGGCGAGGACGGCGGTGGCGGTGAGGGTGCGGTAGCTGCGCATACGGAAGTGGCCCTTCGGGGTGTCGGTGCGCCGTGGTGCCTGTGATCACCCCGTTAGACCTGAGGCCCTGCAAGGGAGTTGTGCCGTCGCTCGTGAACAACGGCGGACCGGACGGTGGCCGGGACATGGACGGCTCCGCGAGGACGCCGATCCCCGAACGCACCCCGCGCGACTGGCGGACCTCCTTCGCGGCGGCCACCGAAAACCCCCGCTGCCCGAAGGCGTGGCGCTGGCCACGGCCGCGAGGTCCGGCACGTCGTCGACGACGGCGAACTGGTCTGCGACGCCTGCGAGAAGGCGGGCTGCCCGGTCGTCCGCGCCCGCCGGGCCGCTCCGTCGGACGCGATGAAGGACGCCCGGGAACGGGAGGGGCGTACGAAGGGCGGCGCCTCGCGAGGGGTTTCCCGAAGCTGTTCCCTCAGAGATACCGACCGCTTAGTATGCCCGTGGCGCCGGAGCCCGTACGGTCCCGCGCCACCCGCGAACCCGAGGTCTGTGGAGGCACCAGGTGAAGGCATGGCGCGTACACGCGAACGGCGAGCCGCGCGAGGTGATGCGGCTGGAAGAGGTGCCACCACCGCAGGCGGGTCCTGGGCAGTTGCTGCTCCGGGTGCGGGCCGCGAACATCAACTTCCCGGATGCGCTGCTGTGCCGCGGCCAGTACCAGGTACGGCCGCCGCTGCCGTTCACCCCTGGTGTGGAGATCTGCGGCGAGGTGCTTGACGTCGGCGAGGGCGCGGCGGGCGAGGTGGGCGCGCGGGTGCTGGCCCAGCCGCCGCTGCCGGCCGGCGGTTTCGCCGAACAGGTGGTCGTCGACGCGGCGACGGTACGCCCCGCCCCCGAAGCGCTGGACGACGCGGAGGCCGCCGCCCTGCACATCGGCTACCAGACGGGCTGGTTCGGCCTGCACCGCAGGGCACGGCTCCAGCCGGGCGAGACCCTGCTGGTGCACGCCGCTGCCGGTGGCGTGGGCAGCGCGGCCGTCCAGCTCGGCAAGGCCGCGGGCGCCTGCGTGATCGGCGTCGTCGGCGGCGAGGAGAAGGCCCGCGCCGCCCGCGCACTGGGCTGCGACCTCGTCATCGACCGGCGCAGCGACGACATCGTCGCGGCCGTCAAGGAAGCCACCGGTGGCCGCGGCGCCGACGTGGTCTACGACCCGGTCGGCGGCGACGCCTACGCCAAGTCCGTCAAGTGCATCGCCTTCGAGGGCCGGATCGTCGTCGTGGGCTTCGCCGGCGGCGCGATCCCCACCCCCGGGCTCAACCACGCCCTGGTGAAGAACTACGCCATCCTGGGCCTGCATTGGGGCCTCTACAACACCAAGGACCCGGACGCCGTCACCGCCTGCCACGAAGAGCTCACCAAGCTCGCGGCACGCGGCGTCGTCAAGCCGCTGATCGGCGGCCGGGTGCCGCTTCAGGACGCGGCGGACGCCGTCCAGCGGGTCGCCGACGGCACCACCACCGGCCGCCTCGTCGTCATCCCCGGAGCGGAGCAGGCCCGATGACCGACGCAGCCGACCTGCGCAGGCGCACCGCCGAACTGCTCGCCGCGCACCCGCCCGCCACCACCGCACCGCTCGACTTCCTGCGCGCCCGCTTCGACGCCGGACTCGCCTGGATCCACTTCCCCGAAGGGCTCGGCGGGCTCGACGCGCCCCGCGCACTCCAGTCCGTCGTGGACGCCGAGCTGACCGCCGCGGGCGCCCCCGACAACAACCCCGGCCGGATCGGCATCGGCCTGGGCATGGCGGCACCCACCCTCCTGCGCTACGGCACCGACGCACAGCGGCGGCGCTTCCTGCGCCCCCTGTGGACCGGCGAAGAGGTCTGGTGCCAGCTGTTCAGCGAGCCGGGCGCAGGCTCCGACCTCGCGGCGCTGGCGACCCGCGCGGTGCGCACGGAAGGGGAAGGACCCGAGGGCACGGGGGACTGGCTGGTCGACGGGCAGAAGGTCTGGACGTCCGGCGCCCACCAGGCCCGCTGGGCCATCCTCATCGCGCGCACCGACCCCGGTCTGCCCAAGCACCAGGGCATCACGTACTTCGTGTGCGACATGACCGACCCCGGGGTCGACGTCAGGCCGCTGCGGCAGATCACCGGCGAGGCCGAGTTCAACGAGGTCTTCCTGACCGGCGTACGGATCCCCGACGCGCACCGGCTCGGCGAGGTCGGCGAGGGCTGGCGGGTCGCGCAGACCACCCTCATGAACGAGCGGGTCGCCATCGGCGGCGCCAGGACACCGCGTGAGGGCGGCATGATCGGCGTCGCGGCCGGCGACTGGCGCGCCCGCCCCGAACTGCGGACCCACGACCTCCACCAGCGGCTGCTGTCCCTGTGGGTGGACGCCGAGGTCGCCAGGCTCACCGGCGAACGGCTGCGCCAGCAGCTCACCAAGGGGCAGCCGGGCCCGGAGGGCAGCGGCATGAAGCTCGCCTTCGCCCGGCTCGCCCAGCAGATCAGCGGCTGGGAGGTGGAATTCCTCGGCGAGGACGGGCTGACGTACGACGACTGGACGCTGCGCCGCCCCGACGGCGTCGACTTCACCGGGCGCGAGGCCGGCTACCGCTATCTGCGGGCCAAGGGGAACTCCATCGAAGGCGGCACATCCGAGGTGCTGCTCAACATCGTCGCCGAGCGCGTACTGGGGCTGCCGCCCGAGCCACGCAACGACAAGGACGTCGCCTGGAAGGACCTCCCCCGATGACCGCATCGACACCCGACCCCGACCTCCTCTACAGCGAGACCGAGGACGATCTGCGGGCCGCCGTCCGCGCGCTGCTCGCCGACCGCTGCGATCCGGCCGTCGTGCTCGACGGACTGGAAGCGGCCACCGGGTACGACGCCGGACTGTGGCGGGCGCTCGGCACGGACATCGGCACCGCGGGCCTGCTGGTACCGGAAGCGTTCGGCGGCGCGGGCGCGAGTGCCCGCGAGGCCGCGGTCGTGCTGGAGGAAGTGGGCCGGTCCGTTGCGCCCGTCCCGTACCTGACCGGCGCCGTCATCGCGGTGACCGCGCTGCTGGGCTGCGACGGGGAACTCCCGGACGTGGCCGGTCTGCTGACCCGGATCGCCGATGGCCGCACCGTCGCGGTGCTCGCGCTGCCGCTGCCCACCGCGCCTGGCACCGCGTACCCGCAGCGGGTACGCGCCGACGCGCAGGGCGCGCTCAGCGGCCGGATCACCTCGGTCGCCGACGCCGCTGCCGCCGAGGTCCTGCTGGTACCGGCCGACGGCCCCGAAGGCCCCGCGCTGTACGCGGTCGACGCCACGGCCGACGGCGTCCGGCACGACCCGGTGACGCCGCTCGACCTGACCCGTCCGCTCGGGCACCTCACCTTCGGAGGCGCCGTCGGCCGGCCGCTGGCCACCGGCGAACGGGCCCGCGCCGCGGTCGGGCGGGCGCTGCTGACCGGGGCGGGCCTGCTGGCGTCCGAACAGCTCGGCGTCGCCGAATGGTGCCTGGCCGAAACCGTGCGGTACACCGCCGAACGCAAACAGTTCGGCCGCGCCGTCGGCTCGTTCCAGGCGCTCAAGCACCGGCTCGCCGCGCTCTGGCTCGACGTCGCGTCCGCCCGCGCGGCGGCCCGCAACGCCGCCGACGCACTGGCCGCGGACAGCCCCGACGCGCCGGTCGCGGTGGCCGTCGCCCAGGCGTACTGCGCGCCGGTGGCGGTCCGGGCCGCCGAGGAGTGCATCCAGCTGCACGGCGGGATCGGCATGACCTGGGAGCACCCGGCGCACCTGTTCCTCAAGCGCGCCAAGAGCGACGAGATCGCACTCGGGGCGCCGGGCCGGCACCGCGAAACCCTGGCGGACCTGGTGGCACTGCCCGCACCGTAGCCGCGCCCCGGCCGTACGGAGGTGCTCGGGCCACGGCGCCTCCGTACGGCCGGTCCCCGCGTGACGGACCGCGACCCCGGGTGAACACTCCGCCACCGCGACGGGCGGGCGGCCCGCCGATGCGCCCGCCTGCGCCCGTAGCCCGTGTCCGAAAAGGGGCCTTCGGGTAGCGTCATAGATATGAAGACCGCACGTCGTAGCGCGCTGCTCCTGCCGGTTCTCGCGCTGGTGGCCCTCCTGTTGGCGGCGGTCGCCGCGCTGGCGCCGGGCGCCAGTGCGGCCGGAGGGCTCGACGAGGCCGCCGCGGCGCTGAAGAAGGGGCCGGTCTACGTCGATTCGCGGGCGTCGGACCAGCTCTCGTCAGGACAGGCGGACGCGCTGGCCAAGAAGATCAAGGACTCCGGCAAGCCGATCTTCGTCGCCGTGCTGCCCAAGGCCGCCGAGTACCAGCCCAGCACCCTGCTGCGCGACCTGCGCACCAAGGTCGGCATCAGCGGCGTCTACGCCGTGGAGCTGGGCGACGGCTTCAACGCGGGCGCCGACGCACGCGTCATGTCGCCCAGCTCGGTGAAGAACCTCGTCGGCGCGGTCAAGAACTCCCAGTACCCGACCGTCAACGAGCGTCTGAACAGCTTCGTCGACACCGCCGACCAGCAGGCCAACGGGCACGCCCCGGCGTCCTGGGGCGGCACGGGCAACGGCGGCGGCTTCGGCACCGGCACCGCCGTCGGCATCGGCGTGCTGGCCGTCGTCGGCGGTGGCGGCGCGTACGCCATCGCCCGCCGCAACCGCAAGCGGCGCGCCGAAACCGAGCGCGCCGCCCTGGAGGACCTGCGGGTGGTGGTCGACGAGGACATCACCGCGTTCGGCGAGGAACTGGACCGGCTCGACTTCCAGCCGGGCGAGCCAGGAGCCGACGACGCGATGCGCGCGGACTACAGCCACGCGCTGGACGCGTACGAGAGCGCCAAATCGGCGATGGCGGCGGCCGAGCACCCGCGCGACGTACAGCCGGTGACCGAGGCGCTGGAGGACGGCAGGTTCTCGCTCGCCACCCTCGCCGCACGCCGCACCGGAGCCCCGCTCCCCGAGCGCCGGGTGCCCTGCTTCTTCGACCCGCGGCACGGCCCGTCCGTCGTCGACGTGTCCTGGGCCCCGGCCGACGGCGCCCAGCGCACCGTCCCGGTCTGCGCCGCCGACAAGGCCAGGCTGGACGACGGCAGGGAGCCGATGGCCCGTACGGTCAGGACCGCGGAAGGCGACCGCCCGTACTGGGACGCCGGACCGTCCTACGGCCCCTGGGCCGGCGGCTACTTCGGCGGCGGCATGCTCCCCGGCCTGCTGATGGGCACCATGCTCGGCAACATGATGATGGCCCCGCACGCCTACGGCGCCGACCTCGGCGGCCCCGGAGGCACGGAAGGCGGCGAATTCTCCGGCTCCGACTTCAACTCCGACGACTTCGGCGGCGGCTTCGGTGACGGCGGCGGGTTCGGCGACGGCGGTGGCTTCGGCGGAGGCGGCGGCTTCGGAGGCGGCGACGGAGGGTTCTGACGGCCGCCCCCGGGCCGCGCCCGACGGACCGCCGCCACTCGACGGCCACGCGTCGGGCACGTCCTACAGGCCCGGCGGACGAACACGCTCACGCACCCGCTTCGCGCCCAGCAGCCGGGCGTAGCGGGTGCGCGCCGCGAAATCGGCGGCACACCAGACCACGGGCCGGCCGACCTCCTTGCACAGGTGCAGCACCTGATCCGGGCCGAGCTGCACCCCCACGTGCGCCCCGTACCCCTCCGGCCGCCCCGCCACCGGGCCGCCGTCGAAGAGCAGCAGGTCCAGCGGCCCCGGCCGGTCCACCCGGTACGTCGCCCACACGTCGGCCCACAGTTCCGCCGACCGCAGCGGCGGCACCCACAGGCCGAAGTGGTGGAGCACCGCGTACGCGTACCGCTGGCAGTTCGCGCCGCCGCTGAGGTCGGGCGCGCCGGGGGAGCCGCCGCCCGTTCGCAGGTCCCCGCCGCCGCGGGCCGTGGGTGACGCCTCATCAGGTGACCCGGCTCCCGGATGGCGGGCGGCCGAGTAGGCGACGTTGCGCAGGGCTGCGGGGAGGCGGCCGAACGGGTCGGGGCCGTACGGTCCGGGGGCGGCGGGCCGGGTCTCGGGTGGCATCCCCTCATGATGCCGGGTGATCTTTCCCCTGCCGCGAGCGGCGAGGTCGAGCAGGCTCAACGAGCCGGAACGACGCGAACTCGACCCCCGCGAGGAGAGATCCCATGCACCGCCGCTACCGCCAGGCAGCCGTCTGGGGCGCGACCGCTGCCGCCGTCATGGCAGCCGTCGGCCCGATCAACCCGGCGCACGCAGCGCCGCCCCCCGACCCGACGCCGACGCCGGGTCCTTCGCAGCGCGGGATGCTCGACGCGATGCGCAGGGACCTGGGCCTGACGCCCGAGCAGGCGCGCGCCCGGCTCGCCCAGGAGGCCGAGGCGCAGCGCACGGCGGCAGCGGTACGCCACGCGCTGGCAGGTCCGGCCGCCGGAATGTGGTTCGACAAGACCACCGGCAGGCTGGTCGTCGCGGTCACCGGAGCCGACGAGGCGCGGCAGGTGGAGGCGGCGGGAGCGGTCGCCCAGCGGGTCGGGCACAGCCACGGCCAACTCGCCTCCCTGGTCCGCCAGATCTCGGTGAAGGCGGGCAACGGCGTGGCAGGGGTGACGGGTTGGGGCATCGACGAGCGCGCCAACGGCGTCGTGGTGCGCGTCGACCGGGCCACCCGTACGGAGGCCACCGACACGTTCGCCGGCACCGTGCAGCAGCTCGGCGCCGCGGCGGGCATCCCGGTGCGTGTCGCCCGCAGCGACCAGTCGCCCCGCCGGCAGGGCGGCAAGGTCGTCGGCGGCGAGAAGTGGCTGCCGGGCAACGAGGGCATCTGCTCCATCGGCTTCTCGGTCACCGGGGCCGCCGGGTTCCGGGGTTTCCTGACGGCCGGGCACTGCACCGCCGAGGCCGACCAGCCGGCGTACGGCAAGGACGGCAGCCGGATGGGCACGTCCAACACTGGCGGCACGCACAGCGTCAACGGGCGGGAGGGCGACTTCGGCCTGGTCACGGTGGACCGGCCGGAGTGGACGCTGAGCGCCGACGTGGCCGGGCAGGGCGGTGCCCCGGTCACCGTCACCGGCTCGCAGCAGAGTGTGGTGGGCACCTCCGTCTGCCGCTCGGGCGAGGCCAGCGGCTGGCACTGCGGCGAGATCACCGCCGTCGACCAGACCGTGGACTACGGCACCGACGTCGTCGAGGGCATGTCGTTCACCAACGCCTGCTCCACGGCAGGGGATTCGGGCGGCGCCTACGTGACCCAGCCCGGCGACCCGAAGGCCATCGGCGTGCACTCCGGGGGCGGCACCGCGGGCTGTGACAGCGACGGCGAGACCCTGACGATCTTCCAGCCGGTCGACGAGGCCCTGGCGAAGTGGCAGCTGACCCTGAAGACCGGCAGCGCCTGACGGACCGCGTCCCGCCCGCGCCGCCGCGCCGGTGTCCGCGCCCCGGGACACCGGCAGGCGGGCGCCGGGGGAGAACTACTACGTCCGGCCGGTTGATGCCCCCACCTTTACGTACTGTTTAATTGCATTGAATTTGCAAGAGCAGTCGATGCGCAGAGGAGAGTGGGGATGACGGCCCGGTCCATACGGGGAGCCGCCGCGGTGACGCTGGCGGCCACCATGGCACTGACAGCGACGGCCTGTTCGACGCCGGACGACGGCAAGGGCGCCGCGGCGGGGCGCGCGGATTCCGCCGTGGTCGGCATCGCGTACGAACCGGAGACGCTCAGCCCGCTGCTCGGCTACGGCAAGGACGGCAACTCCAAGGTATTCGACGGGCTGCTCACCCACGACGCCGAGATGCGGCTCAAGCCGGCCCTGGCAGCCGCCCTCCCCAAGATCACCGACGGTGGCAGGACCTACACCTTCACCCTCCGCAAGGGCGTGAAGTTCAGCGACGGCAAGCCCTTCACCGCCGACGACGTCGTCTTCACCTACGACACCATCCTCGACGAGAAGACCAACAACGCCTCCAAGGCCGAGCTGGACGCCGTCAAGGACGTCAAGAAGAAGGACGACCACACCGTCGTCTTCCACCTCAAGTACCCCTACGCGCCGTTCGCCGAGCGCACCGTCCTGCCCATCGCCCCGCAGCACATCGCCGGCAAGCAGGACGTCAACCACGGCAGCTTCACCACCAAGCCGGTCGGCACCGGCCCGTACGTCCTCACCCGCTGGTCCAAGGGCGAGAAGCTCACCTTCAAGGCCAACCCGTCCTACTGGGGCGGCGCGCCGAAGGTGAAGAACTTCACCATGGCGATCATCAAGGACGACGACATCCGCGCCACCCGGCTGCGCTCCGGCGACCTCGACGGCGCCATCCTGCCGCCCCAGCTCGCCGCCACCTTCAAGGACGACAAGGCCCGCACGACGCTGACGGCGAAGACCTTCGACTACCGCAACGTCACCCTGCCCAGCGCCAACCCCGTCACCGGCGACCGCTCCGTACGCCGGGCCCTGGACCTCGCCGTGGACCGCGAGGCCATGGTCAAGGGCATCCTGAACGGCGCGGGCAAGCCCGCCTACGGCCCGGTGCCCACCGACAGCCCCTGGTTCGCCAAGGGCACCGAACGGCCGCACGACCTGAAGAAGGCCGAGCGGATCCTCGACGACGCCGGCTGGAAGAAGGGCGGCGACGGCATCAGGAAGAAGGACGGCAAGCGCGCCTCCTTCACCCTCTGGTACCTCTCCGGCGACAAGCTCCGCCAGGAGCACGCCCTCGCCTTCGCATCCGACGCCAAGAAGGCCGGCATCGAGGCCAAGGTCGAGTCCGGCACCTGGGAGGCCATCGAGCCGAACATGAAGAAGGACGCGGTGCTCGGCGGCGGCGGAACCCCCGCCGACCCGGACTTCGACCAGTACCTCCTGCTGCACTCCTCGCTGGCGGGCGACGGCTTCAACAACATGTCGAGCTACGCCGACAAGACCGTCGACGCCAAGCTCGTCGAGGCCCGCCGCACCGACGACAAGGACGCCCGCAAGGCCGCCTACGACGCGATCCAGAAGCGGCTCGTCGACGACCCCGCCTACACCTTCCTCACCCACGTCGACCACGTCTACGTGCTCGCCGACCGCTGGAAGGACCTCACCACCCAGACCGAGCCGCACGACCACGGCCTGGCCTCGGGCCCCTGGTGGAACGTAGAGGACTGGCAGCCCGCCACGTGACCCCCACGTCTGTGCCCTGGGGGCCGATGGCGCGGATGACGGCACGGCGGGTCCTGCTCGCCGTGCCCGTCCTGCTCGCCGTCACCCTCGGGGTGTTCGCCATCGCCGCCGCCTCACCCTTCGACCCGGTACGGGCCTACGCGGGCGACGCCGGGCTCACCGCATCGCAGCAGAACCTCGACCAGCTCCGGCACAACCTCGGCGTCGACCAGCCGCTGCTCGCCCGCTGGTGGCACTGGCTGACCGGCGCCCTCACCGGCGACCTCGGCGACTCCGCCACCCTGCGCGCCCCCGTCTCGCAGGTCATCGGCGAGCGCATCGGCTGGTCCGTGCTGCTGTGCGTACTGGCCTTCGTGCTCGCCGTCGTCGTCGGCACGCTGCTCGGCGTGCTCGCCGCCCGCCGCCGCGGCGGCCTGCTCGACCGCGCCGTCACCTCCGTCGCCTACGCGCTGGAGGCCGCCCCGCCGTTCTGGCTCGGCCTGCTCGCCGTCTGGCTGTTCGCCCTCAAGCTGGGGGTACTGCCGGCCGGCGGACTCACCGACACCGGCAGCGACGTCGCATCCGCCGGGCAGATCGTCCGGCACGCCGTCCTGCCCGCCCTGGTGCTCGCCGTCTCCCAGCTCCCGTGGTTCGTGCTCTACGTACGGCAGGGCGTCGGCGACGCGCTGGAGGAGGACCCGGTACGCGGCGCACGGGCCCGCGGCCTGAGCGAGCGGACCGTCCTGCTCCGGCACGCGCTCCGCTCCGGACTGCTGCCGGTGCTCACCCTGATCGGCTCCCGCGTGCCGGAACTGATCACCGGAGCCCTGCTGGTCGAGACGGTCTTCAGCTGGCCCGGCATCGCCGCGGCCACCGTCGACGCGGCGACCTCGGTGGACTTCCCGCTGCTGGCCGCGCTCACCGTCCTGGCCACCGCCGCCGTCCTCGCCGGCAATCTCCTCTCCGACCTCCTGTACGGACTCGCCGACCCGAGGGTGGGTTTCGATGGCTGACCCCACACCGACCGCGAACGCCCCCGCGGCCCCCGTCACCTGGCACCGGCGCGGCACCGGCACCGCGGCCGGACACCGCAACCGCACCCTCCGGGTGCGCACCTCCGCCGTCCTCGTCGCCGCCGTCGTGCTCGCCGTCCTCGTCGTCCCGCTGCTGATCCCTCTCGACCGGCAGGCAGTCGACCTGGCACTCAAGCTTCAGGCGCCGTCCTGGGCCCACCCCTTCGGCACCGACGAGGTCGGCCGCGACCTGCTGCTGCGCTGCGTCTACGGGCTGCGGGTCTCGCTGCTCGTCGGTGTGGTCGCCGCGCTCGCCGCCGCGGTCATCGGCACCGCCGTCGGCGCGCTGGCCGGCGCGCTCGGCGGCTGGGTGGACCGCGCCGTGATGCGGGCCGTCGACCTCTGCTCCTCGGTGCCGCACCTGCTGCTCGGCATCTTCATCGTGGCGATGTTCCGGCCCGGCGTCTGGCCGGTGATCATCTCGGTGGCGCTGACCCACTGGCTGTCCACCGCCCGCATCGTCCGCGCCGAAGTCCTCTCGCTGCGCTCCCGCCCGTACATCGACGCGGCGGTCTCCGGCGGCGCCTCACGATGGCGGGTGGCGCTGCGGCACCTGCTGCCCGGCGTACTGCCGCAGGCCGGCCTCGCCGCCGTGCTGATGGTCCCGCACGCCATCTGGCACGAGTCCGCCCTGTCGTTCCTCGGACTCGGCCTGCCCGCCCACGAAGCGAGCCTGGGCATCATGGTCAACTCCGCCCGCAGCTCCCTGCTGGCCGGCGACTGGTGGCCGACGCTCTTCCCCGGCCTGTTCATCATCGTGCCGACCCTCGCCATCGCCGGCCTGGCCGGCGCCTGGCGCGAGCGGCTGAACCCACGCCGCCGATCGGAGCTCATGCTGTGAACGCGCAGGACACCATGCCCCCCACAGCCCCGGTGCTCTCCGTACGCGGCCTGTCGGTCCGCTTCCGGATGCGTGGTGGCGGGCAGGTCGAGGCCGTATCGGACGCCTCCTTCGATCTGGCGCCCGGCAGCTGTCTGGCGCTGGTCGGCGAGAGCGGCTGCGGCAAGTCCGTTCTGGCGTCCGCCCTGCTCGGGCTGCTGCCGGGCAACGCCGAGACGGCGGGCTCGGCCCGTCTGGCGGGGCAGGCGGCGGGGGAGCCGGCCGTCGAGCTGCTGACCGCGTCGGAGCGGCAGCTGGCACGCACCATCCGTGGCCGGCGCGTCGGGCTCGTCCCGCAGAGCCCGGCCGCCCACCTCACGCCGGTCCGGACGGTCCGCGCCCAACTCGAAGAGACCGTAAGGGAGTTGACCGGGCGGCGCGGCGCGCGGTCCGAGCTGCGGGCGGCGGCCGAGGTGGCGGCGGAACGCGCCGCCTTCCCGCTCGACCACCTCGACCGCTACCCCCACCAGCTCTCCGGCGGTCTCGCCCAGCGCGCGGCGAGTGCGCTGGCCCTCGTCGGCGACGCCCGGCTGCTGCTCGCCGACGAACCCACCACGGGACTCGACCGCGACCTCGTCGAGCGCACCGTCGACGCGCTGCGCCGGCACGCCGACGACGGCCGCGCGCTGCTGATGATCACCCACGACCTGGCGGCGGCCGAGCGGATCGCCGACCGGGTCGCCGTGATGTACGCCGGACGCATCGTCGAACTCGCCGACGCCACCGCCTTCTTCGGCGCCCGCGGCCCGCGCCACCCGTACGCCCGCGGACTGCTCGACGCGCTGCCGGACCGCGGCTTCACCCCGATCCCCGGCATGCCGCCGGAACTCGGCGCCCTCCCGGCCGGCTGCGCCTTCGCCGCCCGCTGCGACCGCGCCACCGACCGCTGCGCCACACCGCCCGTGCCGTCCGGCGGCGTCGCCTGCCACCACCCCGAAGGCGCGCCGGCCACCCCCGGCACCCCCGTCAAGGAGCCAGGCCGTGCTCGAACTGCGTGACATCACCGCCGGATACGAGCGGAAGCGGCCCGTCGTGTCCGGCGTCTCACTGACCGTCGGCGCGGGCGAGTCGGTGGGCCTGCTGGGCCCCAGCGGCTGCGGCAAGTCGACGCTGGCACGGGTCGCGGCGCTGCTGCACAGGCCCGAAGGCGGCACCGTCGTCATGGACGGCGAGACGGTACGGGCCTGGCGGCACCGTGCCCCGCGCGAGCTGCGGACCGCGTTCGGAGTGATCTTCCAGCAGCCGCGGCTCTCCGCCGACCCCCGGCTGCGTCTCGCCGACCTGATCGCCGAGCCGCTGCGCGCGACCGGACGCCGCACGGAAGCCGCCGCGTCCGTCGCACAGTGGGCGCCCGCCGTCGGCCTCACCGACGACCTGCTCGCCCGCCGCCCGCACGAGGTGAGCGACGGCCAGCTGCAACGCGCCTGCCTGGCCCGCGCGTTGGTGCTGCGCCCGCGCTGGCTGATCTGCGACGAGATGACCGCGATGCTCGACGCGTCCACCACCGCCGCCCTCGTGCGGGCCGTCGAGGACTACCGGGAGACGACCGGCGCGGGACTGCTCGCCGTCGGCCACGACCGCACGCTCCTGGAGCGCTGGTGCGACCGCACGGTCCGCTGGGATCAGCTCCAGGAGACGAACGGCCCGGCGGGCCCGCCCGATCCGGCCCGCTGACGATCAACGCCGCCTACGATGGGAACGCACGGCCGGAACGTGCCGCCGGCGGACCGCCGACCGGTACCGAGAGCAGCGGGAGCGATCGTGACGGATACGGCAGCCGGGAGCGCACTCTTCACCGTGAGTGTCACGGTCCGCGGCTACGAGACCGACACCCAGGGCCACCTCAACCAGGCGGTCTACCTCCAGTACGCCGAACACGCCCGCTGGTCGGTGCTCCGGGCCGCCGGCGTCCCGCAGAGCACCCTGGTGGATCGGGGCATGGGCCCGGTGACGGTGGAGACCACCATCCGCTACCTGCGGGAGCTGCGGGCCGGCGACGAGGTCGAGGTCAGCTGCGCCTTCGTCTGGGGTGCGGGCAAGTCGTTCCGGATCGAGCAGCGGATCGTCAAGACCGACGGCACTCCCGCCGCCGAAGTGCACGCGGTCTGCGGCCTCCTGGACCTCACCACCCGCAGGATGCTCACCGACCCGCGGGGCCGCCTCATGGCGCTGGCCACCGATCCCGCGCTGCTCGGCATCGAGACGGTCTGACACCACTGCGCGCCCTCCCGGTGGAAGGGCGCGCAGCGGCGGTTGCGGTGGCGGTGCTCAGCGGCGCCGCACCAGCGGGAACGGGAGCGTCTCGCGGATCGACAGGCCGGTGAGGAACATGACCAGCCGGTCCACGCCGATGCCGAGGCCGCCGGTGGGCGGCATCGCGTATTCCAGGGCCTGGAGGAAGTCCTCGTCCAGCTCCATCGCCTCCACGTCGCCGCCGGCCGCCAGCAGGGACTGTGCGGTCAGCCGCCGGCGCTGCTCCACCGGGTCGGTCAACTCCGAGTAGGCGGTGCCCAGTTCGGTGCCGAAGGCGACCAGGTCCCAGCGCTCGGCGAGCCGGGGGTCCACCCGGTGCTGGCGGGTCAGCGGTGAGACGTCGGTGGGGAAGTCCTTGTAGAAGGTCGGCAGCGTCGTGCGCTCCTCCACCAGCCGCTCGTACATCTCCAGCACCAGATCGCCGCGGCCCATCTCCGGCTTCACCGGCACCGCGGCGGCATTGCACAGCCGCCGCAGCACATCCGGGTTCGTGTCCGCGTCGACGGCCTCGCCCAGCGCCTCGGAGATCGCGCCGTAGACGGTCTTGACCGGCCAGATACCGGAGATGTCGTGCTCGACCAGCCGGCCGTTCGCATCCGCCTTGCGGGCGGTCGCACTGCCGAAGGCGGCCACGGCCGCGCCCTGGATCAGCTCCCGGGTCAGGTCGAGCATCACGTCGTAGTCGGCGAACGCCTGGTACGCCTCCAGCATCGTGAACTCGGGGTTGTGCTTGTAGGAGATGCCCTCGTTGCGGAAGGTCCGGCCCATTTCGAAGACCTTCTCCATGCCGCCGACGCACAGCCGCTTGAGGTAGAGCTCCGGCGCGATCCGCAGATAGAGGTCGAGGTCGTAGGCGTTGATGTGGGTGTGGAAGGGACGGGCGTTGGCGCCGCCGTGGATCTGCTGGAGCATCGGCGTCTCGACCTCCAGGTAACCCCGGTCGATCAGCCCCTGCCGCAGCGCCTGCACGGCCGTGCTGCGGGCCCGTACGGTGTCCCGCGCGTCCGGTGAGACGACCAGGTCGACGTAGCGCCTGCGGACCTTGGCCTCCGGGTCGGACAGGCCGCGCCGCTTGTCAGGCAGCGGGCGCAGGCACTTCGCCGTCAGCCGCCACTTCGTGACGAACACGGTCAGCTCGCCGCGGTCGCTGGTGCCGACCTCGCCCTCGGCCTCGACGTGGTCGCCGAGGTCGATGTCGGAGCCGAAGCGGTCCAGCAGCGCGTCGCCGCTGCCGTCCCGGGTCAGCGCGATCTGGAGGTCGCCCGACCAGTCCCGCAGCACGGCGAAGAGCACCCCGCCGTGGTCACGGGTGAGCAGCACCCGCCCGGCCACGGTGACCGACTTGCCGGTGTGCTCGCCGGCCCCGAGACCGGGGTGCTCGGCGCGGACATCGGCGAGCGTGTGGGTGCGCCGCACGCCCACCGGGTAGGGGTCCGTGCCCTCGGCCCGCAGCCGCTCCAGCTTGCGGTGCCGGGTGCGCACCTGGTCGGGCAGCGCGGCCAGCTCCCGCTCGCGCTGCTCCTCCTCGGTGGCCGGCTCGCTGACCAGGCCCAGTTCGTGCAGCGAGGGCAGGCCCGCGGTGCTGGCCGGGGCCAGCAGCTTCTTCTTGTGGCCCTTGCCCCACAGCTTGCCCAGGCTCGGTACGGCGACGAAGCCCTCGGCGATGCCGGAGGCGAGGCCGATCCTGGCCAGCGCGCCGGCGTCCGCGTAGCACAGGAACCGCGGGTACCACTCGGGGTTGTACTTGGCGTTCGAGCGGTAGAGCGCCTCCAGCTGCCACCACTTGGAGAAGAACAGCAGCAGCCTGCGCCAGAACTTCAGCACCGGGCCCGCGCCGATCCGCGCGCCCTCCTCGAACGCCGACCTGAACACCGCGAAGTTCAGCGAGACCCGGTGCACACCGAACTGCCCGGCCTGCGCGCACAGCTGCGCGACCATGAACTCCATGACGCCGTTGGGTGCGCTGCGGTCGCGGCGCATCACGTCCAGCGAGATGCCGTCGTCGCCCCAGGGCACGAACGACAGCAGCGCGATCATCTTGCCGTCGCCGTCGAACGCCTCGGCCAGCAGGCAGTCGCCGTCCTCCGGGTCGCCGAGCCGGTCGAGCGCCATCGAGAAGCCGCGCTCGGTCTCGGTGTCGCGCCAGGCGTCCGCCCGGTCGATGACCTCGCGCATCTCCTCGTCCGACAGCGCCGCGTGGCGCCTTATCCGGAAGGTGGCGCCGGTGCGCTGCACGCGGTTGACGGCCTGCCGGGTCACCCGCATCTCGCGGCCGTCCAGCTCGAAGTCCTTGATGTGCAAGATCGCTTCGTCGCCGAGCTGGAGCGCGCCGAGTCCGCAGCGGGCGAACGCCTTCGCGCCGTCCTCGCTCGCGCCCATGACGGCCGGCTGCCAGCCGTAGCGTCCGGCGACCTCCAGCCACGCCTCGATGGCCTGCGTCCACGCCTCACGGTCACCGACCGGGTCACCGCTGGCCAGGCAGACGCCGGCCTCGACGCGGTAGGTGACGGCGGCCTTGCCGCTGGGGGAGAAGACCACGGCCTTGTCCCGGCGGGTGGCGAAGTAGCCGAGCGAGTCCGCGCCGCCGTAGCGCGCGAGCAGCGCGCGGATGCGGGCCTCTTCGTCGCCGTGCAGCGCCGCCTCCATGCGCTGCGAACGGAAGAGCGCGGCGGCGGCGTTCAGCAGTGCCAGCGCGCCGAGCAGGCCGAGCAGGGCGCCCAGCCAGTGCGGCGGGTAGCCCTCGACGAGCCGGCCACCGACCAGCCCGCCGCAGACGCGGTTGGCCGTCCACAGCAGGCGGTTTCCGCCGCCGGCCTCCAGCGAGCCGGGGAACAGCGAGACCAGGCCCCAGCCCACCAGCACCGCCGCGACAAGACCGCCGACCAGCACGAGCGCGGCACGGGCGAAGGCGCCGCGCCGGGTGATGGCGTAGAACTCGCGGTGCGAGACGACCAGCACCAGCAGGGCCGCGGTGCACAGCACCAGCGAGAACGCGTACTCCCAGTAGCCCGCGGCGAGGAACAGCGCGTCAGCGAGGGCGACCAGCAGCATGTACGCCACCACGAACCACAGCACCACCTGTTTGCGGGCGGTCATCGCCGCGCCCAGGAGGAACAGGAAAACGGCGTAGGCGAAGTTGGGCGCCACGGGGATGGTGAGGGTGTCCAGCCAGTAGATCACCGGATGGAGGCCGCGTCGCAGCGGTCCGAACAGCGCCGTGATGGCGCAGAACAGCCCCAGCACACTGAAGATGATGGCGAAGCCGTTGGGGACGCGGCGCCGGAAGCGCCGCCACCCCGTGAGTTGATCCTGGTCCTGCACGGTGCTCATTCCGTCACATTAGGCTCTGAAGGGGTCAGTTGGTCGGCGCGAGGGCGCTCAGGCGCTGCCAGCGCGACCAGTCGATCGTCCAGTCTGGGGTCCGGTGGTCGGTGTCGGCACTCCCTCCCGCGGATGAACCGGTGATCTCGAAGGGGTCGCCGGGTGCCAGACGGGCGCGCAGCCAGTCGGCGGCCTCCTGCGAGACCCCGATGCAGCCGGCGCCTGCCCGGACCCGGTACGGCGCGTCCCCGGGTGCCGCGGGCGCGGGCCTCCCGGAGGGCGCGGGGCGGGCGGCGTGGTGCGGCGCGCGGTGGCAGGCGGCGCCCGGCAGTACGGACCCGGAGGGACCGGCGGCCGAGACGTCGCGGGCGGTCAGCGGGAAGACGCCGGTCCGCGGCGGCTTCGTGCCGTCCGCTCCGGTCGTGACCGGGAAGTGCTTGACGGTCTTGCCGTCCTCGACGAACGCCAGCCGCCCGTGGTCGAGGTCGACCTTGACGATCCGGCTGCGGCCGATGGTGAAGTGCAGGTCGTGGTCCTTGGCGAAGTAGCGCCCGCCGCCGGAGTCCACCCCGTCGAGGCCGGCCTGGACGCCGACCCGGGTGCCGGGTTTCCAGTAGTCCTTGGGGCGCCAGTCGACCCGGTCCTTGCCCGATGCGGTGCGCACCCAGCCCCACGACCCGGTGGTGTGGTTGTCGGTGGTCACCTTCAGGTGTTTCTCCACCTCGGCCCGGTCGGTCACCGGGAAGTCGAAGGTGACCGAGACGGGCTGCGCGATCCCGGCGACGGCGCCCTGCGAGCCGGGCCGCAGCGTCACCTTGTTGAACTTGCCGGCCTTCGCGGTGGTCACCGATTCCTTGGCCTCGCCGGTGCCGCCCTGCGGGTTCCTGGTCCGCGCCAGCACCGAGTATTTGGTGCCGGGTGCCGTCTTGGCCCCCGAGGTCCACACGGTCCCGCCGTCCCCGATCCCGCCGGTCAGGTGCCGTCCCTCCGGGTCGGTGACCGTCACCTCCGTCAGCACCCCGCCGGACGCCGTCACCGTGAGCCGGTCGCCCGCCTGCACGGTGGCGGTGCCGCTCGCCGCGCCCAGTGTCACGCGGACCGGGTCGCCCTTGGCGGGGGACGCGGCGGCGGAGCCGCAGGCGGTCAGCGCGCCGAGGCCGAGCACCGGGAGCAGCGTGAGCACGGCGTGCCGCAGCCCGGTGGGCCGGGTGCGGCGGCTGGGGCACGGATTCTGGCTCATGGTGGTGCTTTCGTCAGCGGTAGCGGTACGTCGGGGCGGGGGAGTATCGGCGCCGTCGGCCGCTAAGACGGCGGAAGAGGGAGACTCGTTGCCCAAAGTGACGTGATCCATGCCACACTGCGGTCCGCGGTGTCGGGGGCCGCGGACGGACCGTGGAGCGTGACCCGCAGTGATCACCTGATCGGCGCACCTGGTGACGAAGCTGATATACGCCGAAATACGCCAAACTGGCCACTCGTAGCCGTCCGTTCGGGCGGCGGTCCAGGAGGTGTCCCATGGCTATTTCGATCTCGGTCATCCTGCTGCTGCTGATTCTGACGGTGATCTTTCTGCGCAGCGGAAAACTCAAGCTCTCGCACGCCATCGTCTGCGGCATGCTCGGCTTCTACCTGGCGGGCAGCAGCCTCGCCCCCGACATCCACAACGGCCTGTCCGGAGCGGCCGACGTCGTCAGCAGCCTGCGTCCGTGACCGGGGCGGCGCACCGCCGTCCCGCCGCCTCCCCGGCGGCGCGGTCCTTCACCCGGCCGAGAAGACCCCGACCGCGTTGGCCACCGGGCGCTCGGCGCCGCCCGACGGGTGATTGCGGACGACGGTGTCCGCGCTGCCCGGTGCGCGGGTGACCAGGGTCGACGAGCCGCCACCGTCCAGATCCATGCCGTCCCGTGCCCCCAACCTGCCCAGTGCGTCGGCCAGTTCGGCGATCGTGAGCCCCGGTTCACCCCGCGTGCCGTCCAGGGACAGCAGGTAGAGCCGACGGCCGCCGTCCCCGATGCCCGCGCCGGTCCGTACCGCCCGGGTCGTGGTGTCCAGGCCCGGCAGCGGGCGGCGCTCCCGCAGTACGGGGAAGCCGCCGACCGCGAACCGCAGCGGCGAGCCGCCCCGGCCGACGAGCCGGTGGCGGACGCGCACCGGGTCGCCGGGCCGCAGGGCACGCAGCCGGCGCGCTCCCTCTTCCCGGCCGACCAGCACCACGCTCCCCGGGGCGATCGCGCCGCTGCCCGGCCGCCGTGCCACCGCGCGCACCCGGCCGCGGCCGACCGTGACCTCGTACGTCGTGTCGCTGCACGGCGCGGCGCGGTCGGTGTCCGTGCCGCAGGTGGCGCGCACCCGAGAGGCCGGGCCCCAGCGGGAGGTGTACGCGCCGATGCCGTTCACCGGCAGCGCGTACTGGTTGAGCCCGCGCAGCGGCAGCGTGCGGCGGGCGGTCAGGACGGCGCCGCGCAGGGTGAGCCGGTCCAGGCGTGCCCGCCGGTCGCGGCCGACGCCGAGCACGTCATGGGTGGTCGTGCCGGGTGGCAGGGCGGGGCCGAAGCGCTGGCCGTCGGGTACCGCGGCCTTCAGGGCGCGTCCTGAGGAGATCGCCGGGCCGACCGATGCGCCGGTCGGTTCGACGCCGGGGTGCTGGGTTTCGGTGATGTGGAAGAAATCGCCGTTGACGGCGCCGACCGCGCGGCGCGCGGCGGCCAGCCGGGACACCGGGGACCGCGCGCCGACCGCCCCCGGGTAGAGCAGGTCCACCGACACCTGCGGCGCGCCCAGGTCCACCGTCAGCAGATGGCCGTGCGCGACGCCGCCCGGCACCGTCATGCGGAACGCGCTGTACTGCACGCCGGGTGCCAGCCGGACGGCCGGTAACCGGTGCAGCGTGCCGGGCGCCGCGGTGGCCCGCGCGCCCTCGGCCGCTCCGGCGCCGGCCAGCACGCCCCACGCCGTCACCACCGTCAGCGCCGCCCGGAGATGTCCATGCCGCCGTCTCACGATGCCCCCTGAGGTCACGCCAACTGTCCCATGTGTCATGGAAGTTCACTATGGACCGGAGATGTCGTGAATCCGTAGAAGCGGTGAACGGCCGCCGTGTCACCCGGCCGCCGGGGTGCCGGCGGCCGGGCGGAGCGTCAGGACGACGCGTCGGTGACCAGCTGCATGTAGCGCGCCCAGTCCCAGTACTGGCCCGGGTCGGTGTGGTCGGTGCCGGGCACTTCGACGTGGCCGATGATGTGGGTGCGGTCCTTGGGGATGCCGTAGCGGTCGCAGACGGCCGCGGTCAGCAGGGCGGACTGCTGGTACAGCGCGTCGGTGAACCAGGCGGGATCGTCCACCCAGCCCTCGTGCTCGATGCCGATGCTGCGGGTGTTGTAGTCCCAGTTGCCCGCGTGCCAGGCGACGTCGCGTTCGCGTACGCAGGAGGCGATGTAGCCGTCGGACGACCGGACGACGTAGTGCGCCGCCGCTTGGTGTGCCGGGTCCTGGAAGAGCTTGATGGTGTCGGTGTACGTCTCCTGCGTGACGTGCACCACGACCATGTCGACGGGGTACTCCGTCGGGCGTTCGGCTGCCGTGTAGTTGGCGGTGTCGGCGGGGTTCCAGTGGGTGGGGGGATACGCCGTGGCGCGTGGGGTGCGGGTGCGGGTGCGGGGTGTGGCGCGGGCCGATGCTGCGGACAGGGGGGTGAGGGCGGCGGCAGCGGCGAGCGCGGCGGCGCCGGTGAGCAGTCGCCGGCGGGCCGGAGGCTGGCGGTCGGGCTCCATGAGGACTCCTGACAGGGCCGAGGGGGCGCGTACATGACATGTGCGGCCTGTGTTCATGATGCGCAACGGCGCGTTGCCTGCCAAGGGTGTGGCCGATCCGTCAATGGCCCGACCAAAGAAGAAAATCCGCAGGTCAGAACCGTACGGAAAAGTGACACGGGATCACCCGGATGTCGTAGCGCGGTGCGTGGGCCGAGCGTGGACGGGTGGCGGCCGTACGGGCCGTCAACGCCCGCGCCAGGGGCGGCGGGACACCGGACCCGGCACGCGCCCCGGCCGGCACCGGGGCGCGGCGGGTGCTCACCTGCGCAGCAGCGTGTCCCCGTCCGCCAGCGTGCCGGCCAGCCGCTCCCAGGCACCCGCGTCCCGCTCCCGCGCCGCGTACCGCGCGCCGCGGGCCGTACCCCAACGACGCGCCACCGCCGCCGGATCCTCGCCCAGCAGCAGCCCGGCCGCCTGCGCCGCGGCGCCGAGCGCGACCAGCTCCTGCGCATCGGGCACCGCGACCGGCCGGCCGGACAGCCGCCGCACGGTCTCCCGCCAGGCCCTGCCCTTCGCGCCGCCGCCGATCAGCAGCAGCGGGGCACCGGCCGCCGCGTCCTCGTCCAGCACCTGGTCCAACGCCTTCAGCAGCGCGAACACCGCGCCGTCGTACGCCGCTTGGAGAAGCTGCCCGGCCGTGGTGTCGTGCCGCAGGCCGTGCACCAGGCCCGAGGCGCCGGGCAGGTTCGGGGTGCGCTCGCCGTCGAGGAACGGCAGGACCACCGCGTCGCCACCGGGCTCGACGGCCTCACGGTCCCGGCACAGCAGCGCGGCGATCCGGTCCACGGCGAGGGTGCAGTTCAGGGTGCAGGCGAGCGGCAGCCAGTCGCCCCTGGCGTCGGCGAAACCGGCGACCGTGCCGGACGGGTCAGCGGGACGGCGCCCGGAGACCGCGTACACCGTCCCCGACGTCCCCAGGCTCAGCACCGGCTGCCCCGGGCGCAGGCCGAGGCCGAGGGCAGCCGCCATGTTGTCGCCGGTGCCGGCCGCCACCAACGCGCCGCGCGGCAGCGGCAGATCACCGGTGTGGACGGTGCCCGCCGCCTCCCCCGGGAGGGCGACCCGGGGCAGCGCCGCGGGATCAAGGCCGACGTGGTCGAGGATCGCGGTGTCGTAGGACTCGGTTGCCGAAGCCCACCAGCCGGTTCCCGACGCGTCGCCGCGGTCGGTGACGGCCTCGCCGGTGAGCCGCTCGGTGAGGTAGTCGTGCGGCAGCCGTACCGCCCTCGTCGCGGCGGCAGCGGCCGGCTCGTTGGCCCGCAGCCAGGCCCACTTGGCCACCGTGAAGGCGGGGGCCGGCACGCTCCCGACCTGCTCGGCCCACGCCTTCGGACCGCCGAGCTCCTCGATCAGCCGCGCGCTCTGCGGCGCCGGGCGGACGTCGTTCCAGAGCAGCGCGGGGCGTACCGGCGCGCCCGCGGCGTCCAGCGTGACCAGGCCGTGCTGCTGCCCGGCGACGGACAGCGCGGTGGCCTGCCGCGCCGCGGCGCCGCACTGCCGCAGCGCCTCGCCCAGCGCCCGCCACCACTGCGCGGGATCGCTCTCCTTGCCGTCACCGCCGCTGACCGTGTGCGGCGCCTGCCCGCGGGCGACCACCACGCCGGTATCCGCGTCCACCACCAGCGTCTTGGTGGACTGGGTCGAGCTGTCCACGCCGACGACGAGCGGTCCCGCCGACTGTGCGCCCATCGCGCTGCCTCCCTCTGCCCGGCCGGTGCCCAGGGCCTCGATCCTGAGGTGCGTCGGATCCGGGGCCCGGATCGGGCGGACGGCCGGACGCCGACGGCGCTTCCGGGAGGCTCCCCGGCGCGCTGCCGCATAGTAGTGCGGCCCTCCGGAAATCGCGGCGGGCCGGGACGCCGGTCAGCCGTCGGCGGCCTCCCCGGTGGCGGCCCGGCCGAACAGGCGGTGCAGGAACGCGATCTGTTCCTCCCGCTGGTGCCCGCCGCCGCCCTCGTGCCCGTTGAACCGCCACACCCGCTGCTCCTTGGCGCCCGCGTAGTGGTGGAACGCGGCGAAGCCGGTGGACGGCGGGGTGACGGCGTCCCGCAGCGCGGTGCCGAAGAGCGCGGGGGCCTGCGCGCGGGCGGCGAAGTTCAGCCCGTCGACGTGGTCGAGGGTCGCCAGGGCGTGGTCGACGCGGTCGCGCTCGCCCGCGAAGTAGCGGGCCAGTTCGCCGTACGGGCCGGCGTCGGTGAGGTCGAGTGCACGCCGGATGTCGGACAGGAACGGCACGTCGATCAGGGCGGCGGCCAGATCGGGCACCAGCCCCGCCACCGCCAGCGCGCACGCGCCGCCCTGGCTGCCGCCCGCGGCCACGATCCGGCCCGCGTCGACCGCTTCGTGGGCGCGTGCCGCCTCCACCGCGCGGACCGCGTCGGTGTAGAGCCGCCGGAAGTAGTAGGCGTCGGGATCCAGCAGACCCTGGGTCATCTTGCCGGGAACACCCGGATTCGGGGAGGCGACCGGGTCGGGGGTGTCCCCGGGCCGGTCGGGGCCGCTCTGCCCCCGGGTGTCCATCACCAGCGTCGCGTACCCGGCGCACGGCCACCGCAGCCAGTCGTGCGGACGCTGCCGGCCGCCGCCGTAGCCGAGGTACTGCACCACGCACGGAAGCGGACCGTCCGCTTGCCGTGGTGCCAGGAACCAGCCGCGGATCCGGTGACCGCCGAAGCCGGAGAACTCCACATCGGCGACGTCCAGTACGGGCAGCCCGGCGGACACCTCGGTGAAACGGGCATCGAGGGCGTGGGCGCGCGTCTCCTCCAGGGTGCGCTGCCAGAACGCGTCGAACCCGGCGGGCTCGGGCAGCGGCGGGCGGTATCCGCGCAGTTCGTCCAGGGGCAGGTCGATGAACACGGGAATCCTCCGGGCCGTAGGGTGGGAACGGACGGCTGAGGCCAACCGTGCCCAGTCGCCGGACATTTCAGCCGTTGTGTGTACCAGCTCGGTCACGGACTTTCCCAAGACCCCGCAAAGAAGCGATCATTTCTGCCATGAGCTATCCGCCGCCTCCGCCCCCGCCGCCGAACCAGCCCCCGAACGACGGCTCGGGCGGCTTCGGCCCGCCCGCAGGCGGCTACGGCACCGGCGGACCTGCGCAGGGCGGCTACGGGCAGGGCGGATACGGACAGGGCGGCTACCCGCAGGCCGGCGGCCCGCCGCCCGGTGGCTTCGGCCCGCCCGCCGGCGGCGCGGGCTACGGCCCCGGCGGACCCGCGGGCCCCGGCGGACCCGGCGGCTGGCAGCAGCCGCCAGGACCGCCCCCCGGCGGCGGCAACGGCAAGACCATCGCGGCGATCATCGGCGGCGGGGTCGTCGTGGTGGCCGCCGTGATCGTGGCCGTGGTGATGGCCAACAGCGGCAGCGACGACGACCACAACAACCGGGCGCAGCCCGCGTCGAGTTCCACCACCGAAGCCTCACCGACCGAGGACGCGACTCCCAGCGACGAGCCCTCGCCGACGACGGACCCGGCGAGCGCACTGCCCTCGCCGAGCGACGGCACCATACCGTTCTTCCGGCTCAAGGTCGGCGACTGCTACGACCTGGCCGCCGACGGCGGCGGCAACAACGACGCCGCCTCCTGCAACGGACCGCACGACGCCGAGGTCGTCGCCACCCACCAGCTCGACTCCGGCTTCACCACCAGCTCCGCCATCAAGCAGAAGGCCGCGTCCCTCTGCAAGAGCGAACTGGAGAGCAAGGCGGCCCAGCAGCCGGCGGGCACCGCCGAGGGCACCTACGTCCAGTTCCCCAACCTCAGCGGCTACAAGATCGGCATCAAGACCGTCAGTTGCAGCCTGATGGGCAACAGGACCGGCACCAAGAAGCTCAGCAAGCCGCTGAGCTGAGCCGGCCGCCCGGTGGTGGTCGCCGCCTGACACCGTCCGCGACCACCACCGTCAACGCCGCAACTGCGCCGCCAGTTCGGCGATCACCTCAGGGCCGACCCGGCAGCAGCCGCCGATCAGCCGGGCGCCGGCCGCCGCCCAGCCGGCGACCTGATCCGCGCGGAACGCCGCGGTCCCGCACCACGTCCGCGCCCGCGCGTCCCAGCGCTCCCCGCTGTTGGGGTAGACCACCACCGGCTTCCCGGTGACCCGCGCGGCCGTCTCCACCGCACGGTCCACGTCCTGCGGCGCACAGCAGTTGACACCCACCGCGATCACCTCGTCCACGTCGGCGGCCACCGCGAACGCCTCGTCCAGCGGCTGCCCGGCGCGGGTCCTGCCGCCCTCGATGCTGTACGAAAGCCAGGCCGGCGTGCCCAGGCCGCGGATCGCCCGCAGCAGCGCACGGGCCTCGTCCGCGTCCGGGACCGTCTCCAGCGCCAGCACATCCGGCCGCGCTGCCGCCAGCACCTCAAGGCGCGGCCGGTGGAAACGCTCCAGCTCCCCGACCGAGAGGCCGTAGCGACCGCGGTACTCCGAACCGTCCGCCAGCATCGCCCCGTAGGGCCCCGCCGACGCGGCCACGAACAGCGGCCCCGCCGCCCCGCCCGCCGTGGCGCGCCGCGCCGCGTCGCGCGCCAGCTCCACGCTCCGGGCCAGCAGCGCCGCCGCCTCATCGCGGCCGGTGCCGCGCCGGGCGAAGCCCTCGAACGTCGCCTGGTAGCTGGCGGTGATCGCGACCTGCGCCCCCGCCTCGTAGAAGGCGAGATGCGCGCGGACCACCGCCTCCGGATCCTCGGCGAGCAGCCGCGCCGACCACAGCGCGTCACTCAGATCGTGCCCCGCCGACTCCAACTGCTGGGACAGACCGCCGTCCAGGACCACCGGGCCCGCTGCGAGCGCATCGGCGAACGACGGGAGCGCGCTGACCATGGGACACAACCCTTCCTGCTGCGGTGCGACCGCGGATTCCGGCCTGCTCCGGATCGTACGTCCGCCGCCGCGACGGGCTCACGCCGCCGTCGGCACGAGGGCGGCCCGCAGTCGCTCCAGGAGCGACCTGGCAGCCGGGCTCGCCGGCCCGTCCGCCCGCCAGACCAGCGCGATCCGGCCACGCGGCTGCGGCTCGGTGATCCGCAGCGTCCGCAGCCCGGATTCCGCCGCCGTACCCGGAGGCAGTTCGGGGACGACGGCCACCCCCAGACCACGGGCGGCGAGCCGGACCAGCAGCAGCGGGGACGCCGCCTCGAAGGCGATCCGCGGCCGGATGCCCGCCTGCGCGCAGGCACGGTCGAGCACGCCGCGCAGCCCCGTGCCGCGCGGCAGACTGATCAGCGGCCGGCCGTCCAGGGCGGCCAGCGGGATTCCGGCCGGGCCCGCCTGCGCGACCAGCGGATCGCCGGGAGCGACCGCGACGACCAGCGCCTCGTCCACCACCATCTGGAGGGCGAGGCCGGGCGGCGGCTCCTCGTCGACGAGTCCGGCCGCGGCGATGTCCAGTTCACCGCGGCGCACCGCGGCCAGCATCCGCTCCGACGAGTCCTCCGTGAGACCGATCTCGACCTGCGGATGCCGGTCGTGGAAGTCGGCCAGGACGGACACCACATCGAATTCGTGGGTGGCCGCACCGGAGACCAGACCGATCCTGACCCGGCCGCGCAGCAGCCCGCTGAACTCGTCCACGGTCTGCCGCACCCCGTCCGCGGCGGCCAACGCGGCCCGCGCGTACGGGAGTACCGCATCGCCGGCCTCCGTCGTCGTCACCGAACGCCCCGAGCGGTCCAGCAGCGGCTGCCCCAACTCCCGCTCCAACTGCCGGATCTGGGCGCTCACCCCGGGCTGCGCCACGTGCAGGCGCGCGGCGGCACGGGTGACGTTCGCCTCCTCGACGACCGTGACGAAGTACCGCAGCTGCCGAAGCTCCATAACCAGGGATTCTAGCGACGAGAAAGATCAGGTCTTGGACCGATGGCACCGTCACCCGACACCCTTGGGACGGGGGGTACCCGGACGTCACCGCCACACCACGGGGCCTTGCCGCCGACCGCCGACGAACCAGGAGAACGCGATGGACATCCGCACGGCGATCGCCGCCGAACGCCGCGAACTGGCCGACGTACTGGACGGCCTGCCGGCCGCGGCATGGGACGCGCCGACCCTCTGCGCCGGATGGCGGGTACGCGAGGTCGCCGCCCACATGTCGCTGGGGTTCAGATACCCGCTGCCCCGGACGCTGTGGGAGATCGCCAAGGCCCGCGGCAGCCTCCACCGCATGACCGACCGCTGCGCCCGCAGGGACGCGGCCACCCACACCGCGCCGCAACTGGCCGCGTTCATCCGGGACAACGCGACGCACCCCTGGACGCCGCCGGTCGGCGGGACCGCGGCGGCACTCGGCCACGACGTCGTCCACGGACTGGACATCACCGTCCCCCTCGGCATCGACCGCCGGATACCGGAGGACCGCCTGCGGGTCCTCCTGGACGGCGTCACCCCCAAGTCCGCCGCCTTCTTCGGAGCCGGACTCGACGGCGTCCGGCTCCGCGCCGACGACCTCGACTGGTCGTTCGGCACCGGCACACTCGTGACCGGCCGTGCGCAGGACCTCCTGCTGCTCGCCTTCGGCCGCAAGCTCCCCGCGGGCCGCCTCCACGGTGAAGCCGGCGACCGCTTCCTCGCCGTCTGAACCGCGCGGTCACCGGGACCTGCGGCTCACCGCACGGTCGAGAACGTGAAGGCGAACCCGGCGGGTGCCGCCTCCAGCCGGTGCTGCGGCAGCACACCGGGACCGCACGACCGGCTGCCGATGCCGTGCTGCGCATGGTCGAGATGCAGCCACAGCAGCTCGCCAGGCGTCAGATCGGTGGTGTGCCGCGCCGCCGTCAGCTCCGCGTCGCTCCACCGCCGCGCCGTGAAGAAGAAGTCGGGCTCGCCGTCGATCCGGAGGCCCGTCCCGTCGGCCCGGGTCAGCGTGGCCCAGCGGACGTCGGGCCGCGCACCGTTCTCCTGCGGCCGGACGTACGGCGTCTGCAACGCGTCCACCGGCAGCTCCCAGCGCCCCACCCGGCAGGCCGCCCGGGTGTCCGGATAGCCCTCACCGGGCCCGCCGCCGAACCACCGCGCGAGCCCCAGACTGCCGCACACCGCCATCCGCACACCCAGCCGCGGCAGCGGAACCGGCCAGTCGCCCACCGGCTCGACGGCCACCTCAAGACGCAGCAGCCCCGCCCGCGCCGTCCAGCGGTAGACCGTGCGCAACGCGAAATCCACCCCGGCGGGCGCCACGCGGGTGCGGACCACCAGCGTGTCCCGGCCCGCATCGACCGCGTCGACGCGGTGCCGCACGCGGTCGAGACCGGCCCGCCGCCACTCGGTGGCAGGCCGCGGACCCGCCTGCCACGCCGCCGCCTCGTCGTTGTCGGTCGGCGCCCGCCACACGTCCAACTGCGGCCCGGTCAGCGCCGATCCGCCGAGCGAGACGAGCCGGCCCGTCACCGCGTCGAAGGCGCCGGGGCCGAGGACGAGCGGACCGCCGTCGGCACGCCGCACCACCGCTGCCGTCCCGGACGGGACGACGGGCGCCCGCCGGATGCCCGCAGGCAACTGCCCCCACGCGACCTCGTGCCCGGCCGCCGCCCACGCGGTGTCGTCGGCCAGCACGGCACGGACCGTCCACCACGCCTCGCCGCCCCCGCGCCCGGCGTCCGGCACGGCGGGCAACGGCACCTCGGTCTCCGCGCCCGCCGTCACCTCCGGCACGGCCAGCGTGCCCGCGCCGTACTCCTCGCCCGCCACCTCGTACGTCCAACGGAAGACGAGGGCCGAAAGATCCGCGAAATCCTGGAGGTTACGGATCCGGACGGTACGCGCCGCGCCGCCGGGCCCCTCGCCCCCGGCCTCGATCCGTACCGGCTCGACGACCTTCTTCAGCTCCGCCAGGCCGGGCGACGGCACCCGGTCGGGAAAGACGAGACCGTCGCAGACGAAGTTGCCGTCGTGCAGCTCCTCACCGAAGTCGCCGCCGTACGCGTACCAGACCTCGCCCTGCGGTGTCCGCCGCCGCAGCCCGTGGTCGATCCACTCCCAGACGAAGCCGCCCTGGCAGCGCCGGTACGTCTCGAACAGCCGCTGGTACTCGCTCAGCCCGCCAGGACCGTTGCCCATCGCGTGCGCGTACTCGCAGAGCAGGAACGGGAGTTCGCGCCGCCTGGCGTCCAGCGCGGCATCCGCCAGCGGCTCCTCCGCGCGCCGCCCGATCCGCTCGACCTCGGCGTGCTCGGCGTACATCAGCGAGTAGACGTCGGTGTCGGCACAGCTGCGGTCGCCCTCGTAGTGCAGCGGGCGGGACGGATCACGCCGCCGCATCCAGGACGCCATCGCGGACAGCCCCCGCCCGGTGCCGCACTCGTTGCCCAGCGACCACAGGATGATGCTCGGGTGGTTCTTGTCCCGCTCGACCATCCGGCGGGCCCGGTCGAGCAGCGCGGGCTCCCAGCGCGGATCGTCGACCGGATTGCCCCGCCACTCCTGCCGGCCGAAACCGTGCGTCTCCAGGTCGCACTCGTCGACGACCCACAGCCCCAGCTCGTCACAGAGTTCCAGGAACGCCGGGTGCGGCGGATAGTGGCTGGTGCGCACCGCGTTGATGTTGTGCCGCTTCATCAGCAGCAGATCGCGCCGCATCGTGCCGGGCCCCACGGCACGCCCGTCACGCGGGTGGAACTCATGGCGGTTGACGCCACGCAGCAGGATGCGACGCCCGTTGACCTTCAGCAGTCCGTCCTCGACCCGCACCGTACGGAACCCGATCCGCAGCGGAATCCGCTCGCCCGGCACCGTCAGCTCGCCGTCGTACAGCACCGGGGTCTCGGCCGTCCACGGCAGTACGGGCACGGTCGCACGCTCACCGGTCGCCAGATCGAGACCGAGCGCGGGCACCGTCACCCGGCCGCCCGGTTCGGAGGTCACACACAGCGTGCCCCGGCCGGTGAGATGGTCGAACCCGGCGTGCACGGCATGGTCGACGGCCGCGCCGTCGGGGCGGCTGTGGAGCGAGACGCCCCGGAAGATGCCCGGCAGCCACCACTGGTCCTGGTCCTCCAGGTAGCTGCCCGACGACCACTGGTGGACCCGCACCGCCAGCACATTGCCGCGCGGTCGCAGCAGCTGCCCCACCGCGAACTCGTGCGGCAGCCTGCTGCCCTTGAAATGCCCCAGCTCCTGCCCGTTGAGCCACACCCGGGCGCAGGACTCGACCCCGCCGAAGTGCAGCACGGCGGGCCCGCCCGGCCAGTCGGCGGGCAGGTCGAAGCGGCAGCGGTGGTCACCGGTCGGGTTCTCGTCCGGCACCCGGGGCGGATCGACGGGGAACGGATAGGCGGTGTTGGTGTACGCGGGCGCGCCGTGCCCCGCGAGCACCCAGTGCCCCGGAACCCGCAGCTCCGCCCAGGAGGAGTCGTCGAAATCCGGCCGGGCGAACGCGGCGTCCTCGGCGTCGGCGCGCTCCGACAGCCGGAACCGCCAGGTGCCGTCCAACGACAGCCGCGCGGCATCCGACCCCGCGTACCAGGCGCGCGGCGGCAGCACCCCCCTACCGGGGGACGGGTCCTCGAAGTACGGCAACCCGGTGCCGGGTGGCGGCTCGACGGCGTGCGATGCGGTGCGCGGCGCGTGACGTGGGATGCCGGTCACGTGTCCTCCTCGCTGCGGGTCGACGGCCTGGCGGTGGGGGATCGCCCCAGCGAACCACGGCCACGGCGCGCACCGCAGGCGGACGGGGCGGATCGGCCGGTACGGGAGAGGCAGGAAACTGCTTCCCCCGTACCGACCGGCCGGAAACGCACGAAGGGACGGCGGGCGCGCACCGCATTACCGAATATCGCGCGGAGATGGACAGGTGTTGCCGGTTCATGAACGCGTAATTCCCTCTTCATCGTGCGCCATATTCCGGCAACGGAAATTCCGCGAACCGACGAGAAGTGCGCCAATTCCGCGTGCCATTCATCGAGTTCGGGGCCGATGCCTATCGCCGAACCGGTGATAGGGTTTTCCTTGAATTACTGCCCGGCGGTCCGGTCGGGATGGTTATCGGTGCCGGAGGTGTGTTCTCGTGCGGATCGAGCAGTTGGAATACATTGCCGCCGTGACCAGGCTCGGTTCGCTGCGCAAAGCCGCGGAGGAACTGCATCTCTCGCAGCCCGCGCTGAGCGAGACCGTCCGCAATCTGGAGCGTGAACTCGGCGTCGACATTCTCGAACGCAAGCGTTCCGGCGCGAAGATCAGCGACGACGGCAGGGAACTGCTGCCGCACATCATCGGCGTCCTCGACTCGGTCGACAAGCTGCGCCGGGCGGCCGACGACCAACTGCACATCAGCCGCATGGTGCGACTGGGCACGGTCAATGCGGCCACCGTCCCGCTGCTGGTACCGACCATCCGCGAATTCCGGGCCGGTCATCCGGCGACGCAGGCCGAGGTCATCGGCGCGCAGCAGGCCGAAATACACCGCTCGCTCCTGGAAGGCAGCCTCGACCTCGGGCTCGTCAACTACCTGCGCGGCGACGACCTGCCGCCGGACGTCCACACCACCGAACTCCTGCGCGGCCGACCGGTGGTGTGCATCCGGCCGGACAACCCCCTGGCCGAGCTGAGCGAGGTAGGGATGAGCGACCTGCTGTCCCAGCCGCTGATCGTGATGCGCTCCGGCTATGTCATGCACCGCTTCGTGCACCGCCTCCTCAAGGGCCGCGAACCGTCCTTCTCCTACTCCACCGACGGCGCGGAAATGGGCAAGCTGATGGTGGCCGAGGGGCTGGGCGCCACGGTGCTGCCCGACTACAGCGTCATGGGCGACCCGCTGGAACGCAGCGGCGCGCTCACCTGCCGCCCGTTGGCCGGCGACGGCACCGAGGTCCTGATGGTGCTCCAGCGCCCGCGCTCCGCCTCCGTGCCGAAGGCCGCCCGGGACCTCCACGAGATCTTCGTACGCCGGGCCGCCGCGCACCGCGAGGCACGCGGCTGACCCCGGCGGGGCCCGCATGCCGGAACGCCCAACCGCCGTGCGGGGCACGTCCACCGCCGTGCGGGGCACGTCCACCGTCGTGCGGGGCGCGCCCTAAGCGCCGTCATCCGCCGCCGACAAGGACGCCAGCGCCGCCGCCGGATCGTCGGATGCCGGGCCGGCCGGCGCCCACCTGCCGTGTTCCTTCCGGTACGGCCACCAGCGTCCGTCCCGCCCGTACCGGATCTGGGTGTCTTCGCCGACCACCGTCCAACGGCCGCGCGCCGCCCGCAGCCGGGGCCGCGGCTCGCCCTCGTCCCAGGCGGCGGCGAGCCGGTCATCGGCACGTGCCAGCGCGTCGGGGTCCGGCACGTGATCCTCTTCCAGCACCTCCAACGCGGCGACGCCGCCCAGCCGCCAGGCCCGCACGGCCAGTGACAGCGCCCGCGCGTCGCGCCCCGAACCCGCCGCGAGCCGCGCCGCGACGGCCGCGTCCGGGCCCGCAGCCGCCAGCCGTACGGCGTCCTGCGCGGGGGACAGGGCGGGCGCGGGCGGAGTGTCCGCGTGCCAGGAGGCGAGCGCTTCCGCGAGCAGGCCCCGGGCCCGTATCGCGGTATCGGCCGTCAGGAACTCCAGGGACGGCACGTCGACGCCCGGCGCGGGCGGGGCGCCGCCGCCCAACGAGGGCGCGGGGCCCGGAACATCGACGGGCGGCGGCGGGGCGGGCAGCGGCGGCAGGATGTCGCGCGCGGCGAACACCTCGGCGGCCCGCACCCCGGCCGGTGCCGCCGCCCGCGCCCCGCCGACGCCCGGCGCAGGCTCCGCGCGGGCCGCGCTGCGCGCCTGCAATTCGTCCAGCAGCTCCCGCTCGCCGCGGCCCCGCATCAGCAGCAGGAGGAACGGATCCTCGTCCAGGAGGCGGGCCAATTGGTAGCAGAGCGCGGCGGAGTGCGCGCAGTGATCCCACGCCTCACAGCTGCACGCCGACTCCAAGTCGCCGATCCCCGGCAGCAGTTCGATGCCGGCCGCCGCCGCGTCCTCGACCAGCACCGGCGGCATGTCGCGGTCCAGCAGCGCGGCGATGTGCCCCGCCCGGTCCGCCATCACGTCCAGGAGACGGTCCCAGTCGGCGTCCCCGAGCTGTTGCAGCAGGACATCGGACCGGTGCCGGGTGTGATCACGGTCCTGGACGACGGCCGTGATCCGGCCCGGCCGCACCGACACCGCGCCGACCGCACCGGCCCGCGCGTGCCGCCTGCCGAGCTTGACCTGCGCATTGTCCAGCGCGCTGTCCTCCAGGGCCTTCAGCCAGGCCCGGCCCCACCAGGTGCGCGCGAAGGCCCCGCCGCGCACCGGCGGCAGCGCGGCGAAGGTACGTTCCGGCACCCGCGCGCCGTCGCCACCTCGTGTGCTCTCGTCTGCACGGTTCTCCGCCTCGGTCATCGCTCGCTCCCTCGCAGTGCGACCAGGTCCGCCAGTTCGGCGTCGGTGAGTTCGGTCAGCGCGGCCTCGCCGGAGCCGAGCACCGCGTCGGCGAGCTGCTGCTTACGGGCGAGCAGCCCGGCGATCCGGTCCTCGATCGTGCCCTCGGTGATCATCCGGTGTACCTGCACCGGCTGCGTCTGCCCGATCCGGTAGGCGCGGTCGGTGGCCTGAGCTTCGACGGCCGGATTCCACCACCGGTCGAAATGCACCACATGCGAGGCCCGGGTGAGATTGAGCCCCGTCCCGGCGGCCTTCAACGACAGGAGGAACACCGGCACTTCGCCGTCCTGGAACCGTCGCACCATCTCCTCGCGCCGGGCGACCGGAGTGCCGCCGTGCAACAGCTGCGTGGGCACGCCACGCGCCGCGAGATGCTGCTCCAGCAACCGCGCCATCTGCACGTACTGCGTGAACACCAGCACGCTCGCCTCCTCGGCGAGCAGCGTGTCGAGCAGCTCGTCCAGCAACTCGATCTTCCCCGAACGCCCGCCGGTCCGCGGCGCGTTGCGCCCGGTTCCTGACTCCTTCAGATACTGCGCGGGGTGATTGCAGATCTGCTTGAGCGCGGTGAGCAGCTTGACGACCAGCCCGCGCCGGGCGAAACCGTCCGCCCCCGCGATATCACCGAGCCCCTCACGCACCACCGCTTCGTACAGACCGGCCTGTTCGGCCGTCAGCGCCACCGCACGGTCGGTCTCCGTCTTCGGCGGCAGCTCAGGGGCGATGCCGGGGTCGGACTTACGGCGGCGCAACAGGAACGGCCGCACCAGCCGGGACAGCCGCTCCGCCGCGCCTGCCGCATCCGCCGACGCCGCCGTCCCGCCCTCGATGACCTGCGCGTAACGCGAACGGAAGCGGCCGAGCGGCCCGAGCAGGCCCGGCGTGGTCCAGTCCAGGACCGCCCACAGTTCGGAGAGGTTGTTCTCCACCGGAGTGCCGGTCAGCGCGACCCGGGCCCGCGCGGGGATCGCCCGCAGCGCCCGCGCGGTCGCCGAGAACGGATTCTTCACGTGCTGCGCCTCGTCGGCGACGACAAGACCCCACCCCGCCTCCGCCAGCCGCGCGGCATCCAGCCGCATGGTGCCGTACGTGGTGAGGACGAATTCGCCGTCCGCCAGGCCCGTCAGATCGCGCCGTCCGGCGTGGAACCTGCGCACCGGAGTGCCGGGTGCGAACTTCTCGATCTCCCGCTGCCAGTTGCCCATGAGGGACGTGGGACAGACGACGAGGGTGGGTCCTGCGGTCTCCGGCGTGCTCGCGCGGTGCAGGTGCAGCGCGATCAGCGTGACCGTCTTGCCGAGTCCCATGTCGTCGGCGAGGCAGCAGCCGAGACCGAGCGAGGTCATCCGGTGCAGCCAGTCGAGGCCGCGCAGCTGGTAGTCGCGCAACGTCGCGGCGAGCGCCGGGGGTTGTGCGACGGGCGTGGCACCGGCGCGTTCGGGATCCGCCAGCCGGTCCCGGAGCGCGGCGGGCCACCCGGAGGCCTCGACCGCGACCCGCCCGCCGTCGTCGGTCTCGGCGGACCCGGTCAGGGCGGCGCCCAGCGCGTCCAGCGGCGTGATCGTACGGTCCCTGCGGTCCCGTGCCGCCCGTAGCGCCTCGGGATCGACGAGCACCCACTGGTCACGCAGCCGCACCAGCGGCCGTCCGGCCTCGGCGAGCCGCTCCAGCTCCGCCCTGCCGATCTCCTGGCCGCCCACGGCGAAGCGCCAGCTGAACGAGAGCAGCGCATCGGCGGAGAGCAGCGACGGCGGACCGGACCTGGCACCGCTGCCGCTCCCGGAGCCGGCCACGTCCTCGGTACCCGCGACGTCCTCGGTTCCGCCTCCCGTGCCGTACGGGGGAGCGCCGCCGGAACCGGCAGGGCCCACCACGGCACGGCTGGTGAGACCGCGGGCCAGCTCCTTCGGCCAGTGGACCTGCACACCGGCGGCGGCCAGCGCACGTCCGGCCGGTCCCAGCAGCTCGCCGATCTCCTCGTCGGCCAGCTCGATCATGTCCGGTACGGCCGCGGAGAGCAGCGGCGCGAGCGGCGCCCAGGTACCGGCGGCCCGGCGCAGGGTGAGCAGGCTGTCCATCCGCGCCCGCGGCCCGAACGCCTCACCGGCCGCTGACACCCCGGCCCACACCTCGGCCGCGTCCGCCACCAGGGAAGGATCGGTGAGGCTGTGCACCTGGAGGACGGCGACGAAGTCCACGTCGGGGGCGGTGACCCCGGTGCCGGAAGGCGGAGGGGCGGCGGCTTCGGACGTCGCGGATGCCTCGGATGCCGCGGCAGGGCCGGTGGCTCCGGAATCCGGGCCGGGGGAAGGGGCGACAGGACCGTCCGCCCCCGCCCCGCGTACCTCCACACGCAGCGAGATCCGTACGCCCGCGTCGTGACCTGCGGCGACGTCCGCCGCCCAGGCGTGCTGCTCCGGGATGTGCTGCGGGGCGGCTGCCGCGAAGGCCGGGCCGCCGGTGGCGAGCGGGGCGGCGGGGGAGCGCGGCAGCCCGTCGGCGACCGCGTCGAGAAAGGCCCGCAGATGGCGTTCGGGTTCGGGCAGCCGCACGGGCCCCTCGCCGGGCAGCGGCGTGGCGTGCGCATACGGCGGCATGGCCGCGGCCAGCTCGCGCAGCCGCTCGACGTCGGCGGTGTCGAGCGGGCCCAGCCGCCAGGCGTCGTGATCGCCGGGGCTCAGGCCCGGGAGCAGCCGCCCCCGGGCGGCGAGCTGGAGCGCGAGCAGGACGGCCGCACCCCAGAAGACGGCGGCCGGATCGGCGGCGCCGGCGGCACGCGCGCGGGTCAGCATCGGCAGCGCCTCGGCAACGGACAGGACGACGGCCGGGACCTCGTCCACCACGACCCCGCCGTCCCCGTCCGGCAGGACGACCGTCAGACGGCCGTCGCTCTGGTTGTCGTTGCCCGGGAGGGCGCCGAGGGGAGTGCCGTCGGGGTGCCAGAACGCGACCCGGCCGGTGCGCGGCGGGTCCGACGGCAGGAACGTCGCTGCACAGCGGGCGAGATCGGTGAGGGAGGAGGGCGGAGGAACGGCTGTCGCCGAAGGGAAGTGAGGCACTGCGCCGATGGCTCCTCAAATTTGACTACTGGCGGCTGTGGCGGCCGAGGGTACAGGAAGTCACGACCGTTGAGGGAACCTCCGGAGCCGAAACGGCGTTCAATGGAATACATGAGGCGCGGCACGCGCCGTGGAAGGGGTGTGAAGGATGTCCACACGGGCGAAGGTCGCAGTCGGCGGCGTCGCGGTGGGAGTGATCCTGCTGTGGCTGCTGCCCCTTTGGGCGGCTCTTCTGGTCATGGTCGGGGTACCGGCGGTCGCCTACCTGACGCTGGACCCCTCGCAGCGACGCAGGCTGCGCCGCGCCGGCCACAAGCAACTCGGGCGCTGATCCCCCGGGACGGCCATCCCCGGGAGGCGAAATCGCCGGGCGGACGCCCTGGAGCGGGTTCCGGGGCCGGGCGGCGCTGAGGGCCGACGCGTATGCCATGGCCGCTTCGGGCAACGGTCGACGCGGCCCACCCCTGGACGACCAAGTCCGATGCGTTCGGCCACGTGTTTCGACCACATGTTGTGGCCGAACGGGCGGCTGGCGTGCGTGCGTCTCAGGACGCCCCCGCTGACGACGCTACCGACGATGGCGCGCCATGGCCGGTGGCATGCTGCTCGCCATGCATGAAGACCCGCAGGACAAGGCAGCGCCGGGGGCGTGGGGGCGTATCGCATGCGCCTGGGCGGTCGCCTTCGCCGTGCTGCATTTCTACTGGGCACTGGGCGGCAGTTGGGGCCTCAGCGTCTCGGCAGGGCCCCTGGCCGAGGAACGTCCGGGCTGGTTCGTGGCGGTGGGCTTGTGGGGTGTGGGACTGCTGTGTCTTGTCGGCGGCTCACTGGGATGGCTTCTCGCCGGACCCGGGCCTCGCGGTCCGGCAGGCCGAGTGATCACGGCCCTGGGCTGGTGTGTCTGCGCCGTGCTGCTGGCGCGCGGCATCCTCATCGAGGCGCTGCTGCTGACCGACGTTGCGGGCCAGCAGATCAACGTCAGCCCGCAACAGCGGCTGTGGACGCTGCTGTTGTGGAACCCCTGGTTCCTGGTCGGTGGCCTCGCTTTCGGTCTGGCCGCGTGGAGGTCCGGCAGGCCCGGCAGGTCCGGCAGGCTCGGCCGGGCGGAGCGCCCGAGCGGCAGCGCCGCCTGATGGTGCGCAGGGGACCGCGAACGGGGCATCCACACTCGTGACATGAACCGCCGACGAACGGGGACAGGACGCACCGCCACCCTCGCCTCTCCTCCTTCCTCCTCCCCTCCCTCCCCGTCCCGCCGTTCGGTCCGCCTCGTTGTCGTGTGACGTGCTGCCGGCGTTTTCCAGCGACTGCGTTGGGCGGTCGTCGGGGGCCGGGCGGTCGCCGGGGCCCACAACGTGCCCTGCCTCGACGACGCCATCCCTTACCGGCAGCCCATTACCCAAGGACCGGGCCATCGCCCCCGTACCGGCCGCTGTCCTGCCCCCCACCGCTGTCAGGCCGCGCAGACCGCCAACCTGTCGCTGCCCGCCGCACGGCACTTCGGCCGTGGTGCGAACGGCCGGTTGCTGTCCGACCAGTTACCGTCCGCGCCGCGCCGCGTGGTTGCCGTACGGACCCCTGCTATCGGGTTCGACCCATGCCGCTCCACCCGGCCCTGCTCCTGGGCCGGCCCCCGGACCCCTCCCCGCGTCGAAGTGGTCATTTGATCGCGCGCACCACTGTTCACCTGCATCAATGCCTCCCCGTGTGTCTTGCTCGATCGATGCAGGACAAGTCCATCACAGGGGTCTGACAATCGCCGTCGGCGAGCGCGGCAGGCAGCCCGGAGGGCCAGACGGGGCGGGCCTGAAGGTCAGATGGGGCGGGCCTGAGGGATCCGACGGGGCGGGTCTGAAGGTCAGACGGGACGGGCCGCCAACTCGTCCAACGACGTCAGCAGGGCGGGGAGTTCGGGCCCGCGGCCCACCGGGTGGACCTCGCCAGGTTCCTCGTCGAGGAGCACGAACGCGATGTCGTCGGTGCGCGCCACCATGCTCCAGCCGGGCCCGTCCACGCGCAGGGTGCGCGCCTCGCCCGCGGCGAACGAGGACCGGACCCGGCCGGGCGGCGGCGGCTCGGTCACATATCCGTGTGCCTCCGCCATGACCCGCCGCACTCCTGGATGCGGCTGCTCACCGGGGCCCACGAAGGTGACGTCGCCGTCCACCTGTTCACGCCACGCCGCCCACTGGAGCGCGATCTCGTCCGCTCCCAGGCGCCGTTGGGCGGGCCCCCATTCCGCCGCGTCCGGAGGCGTCAGCGGCGCCGGGTCTCCGGCCTCGGGTTCGGGATCGTGCGGCTCGGGGACGCCGGGAGCCGCCACGGCCAGCGCCAGCGGCCAGCCGGGCAGGGCGGCGACGATGCTGTCCTCCCCGGGCGAGAGGTCGTATTCCATCCCGCAGTCCCAGGCGGCGACCGCGCAGGCGACCAGCGACACGTCCTCCGTGGCCACGGTCCAGCGGGCGCCCTGCCCGTCCTGCCCGAGGACGAGCCCGTAGCCCTCCGCGTACGGTTCGAGGCCGAGCCCGGCGCACACCTCGGGGTAGTCGTCGCCGAGCACGCTGGGGAACTGGGCGGGTGTCAGCAGCACCGCCGTCAGCACGAACAACTGGTCGTTGTCGGCGCTCTCGGTCGTGGACACGCGAGCCTCCCCTACGTTCCGTCCGACGTTTGTCGGCGCACCCTAATTGGCTGGGTACGACCTTGTCACCAGCCGCGGTCTCGGCCCCCTGTGATTCCCCGGCCACCGCCTGCACCGTGTGCGCCGGGAATGCCGGGTCTCCTATGAGCGGCCCCGGTCTGCCCGTGGAGAAGGTCGTCCTGCCCGTGCTGCACGCCGATCCGGCCACGCCGCCCCGCAGACCGGCCGTACTTCCTTGCGCCGTCCGTGAAGCACCCACGAAACGCCTAGAATTGACGTTTCGACGATGGAAGGGGCGGGACACCAGGTGCGGCGCTATGACTGGCTGAAGGAGATCCGGCGGCTCGACCCGGAGCGTGACTTCCTGCGGATCTACCGCATCACCGCGACGTACGAATTCCCCTGGGACCTCACCCGGGCCCTGGAACTCGCCCTCTACCGCACCTACGCGGTGCCGAGCATCGGCCGGCTCCTCGCCAGGACCGCGGAGCTGACGGACCGCACCCAGAAGCGCTACGACGACACCGCCCTCCTCCTGGACGCCGTCGTCGAGCACGGTTTCGACGGCGAGGACGGCCGCGCGGCGATCCGCCGTATCAACCAGATGCACCGCAGTTACGACATCAGCAACGACGACATGCGCTACGTCCTGTGCACCTTCGTGGTGGTGCCCAAGCGCTGGCTCGACGCGTACGGCTGGCGGCGCCTGAGCAGGCACGAGACGCAGGCGATGGCCGCGTACTACCGCACTCTCGGCCGCCACATGGGCATCACCGAACTCCCGCAGACCTATGAGGAGTTCGAAAGCTGCCTGGACGACTACGAGGCGGCGCACTTCGACTGGGACGAGGGCGCCCGCAAGGTTTCGGACGCCACCTTGGACCTGATGGCGGGCTGGTACGGCCCGCTCGCACCGGTGGTACGCGGCGCCAGCATGGCCCTCCTGGACGACTCCCTGCTGACGGCTTTCCGGTACGAGCGGCCCAGGCCCGCGGTCCGTACGGCCGTCCGCTCCGCGCTGCGGCTGCGCGCCAGGGCCGTGCGCCTGCTCCCGCCGCGCCGCAAGCCGCACTACGCCCGGCAGAACCCCGAGATCAAGGGCTACCCCGACGGCTTCCGGGTCGCCGACCTCGGCACGTTCCCCACCGCGCGGCGCACCGGCGCCTGCCCGGTGCCGCACACCGAGCGTCCCGATGCGCAGCAGGAGCCCGGCCGCCCCGTGTGACGGCTCAGTCCCTGCGGACCGCCAGCGCCAGGAAGCGGCTGTCCTCGTCGGCGTACCGGACGAGGTCCCAGCCGCTGTCGGCAAGGAGGGGCCGCAGGTTCGGCTCCGCCCGTAGGTCGTCGGGGGTGAGCGGGTGTCCCTTGCGCGCGGCGAGAGCTGCCCGCCCGATGGGGTGGAACAGTGCCAGTCGGCCTCCGGGGCGCACGGTTCTGGCGAGTTCGGTGAGGTTGCCCGCCGGGTCCGGAAGGTGGGAGATGAGTCCGGCGGCGAAGACGGCGTCCAGCGTTCCGGCGCCGAGCGGCAGCCGGCCCGCGTCCGCCAGGAGCAGGCAGGCGGCGGCGTCCCGTCCGGCCCGTACGGCGGCGTGCAGCATCTCGGGGGTGAGGTCCGCGCCCAGGACGGTGCCGCGCGGGCCCACGGCGGCGCGTAGCGCGGGCAGGGCGCGTCCCGTTCCGCAGCCGGCGTCCAGGACCCGGTCGCCCTCCCGCAGGCCCAGCTCGGCGACGCCTGCGGCGTAGGCGGGGCCGTCGTCGGGGAAGCGACTGTCCCAGCCTGCCGCGCGCGGCGCGAAGAACGCCCGGACGTGCTCCGTGCGCTGGGTGTGGTCGTCGGTCATCGGGCTCCTTCGGTGGCGGCTCGGCCCGCCAGGGGTGCGGTGGCGGCGTAGAGGACGGCTGCGACGGCCAGTGCCACCACGACGCCGAGGTTCATGGCGCCCAGTGTGCCGTGCGCGGCGGATGCGGTGAGCAGGAAGCCCACCGCAGGGGCGATGTTGGGGTCGGCGGAGGTGATCAGGCCGAGGCCGACGGCCGTGGCGGCGGCGAGCGACAGCACGGCGGGCCACCCCAGGGTGCGCGCCGACGCCAGGTCGAACCCGGTGCGGCGCCGACGCCACTGCTCCACCAGGAAGACGGCCGTCCACGCGGCCATCGCCACACCGACGACGGACAGGAACGCCTGGAACGTGGCGAAGAAGCTGGGGGAGACGAACAGGACGTACCAGCCGCCCACCGCCATCAGGACGCCGTCCACCAGCACCGCCAGATGCCGGCGGACCGGGATCCCCAGGGCCAGCAGCGACATGCCGGAACTGTAGATGTCCATGATCGCCCCGGAGGCGAAGCCCCCGATGGCGGCCAGCAGATACGGCACCAGGAACCAGGTCGGCAACTCGGCGGCGAGCGCGCCCATGGGGTCGGCGGCGGTGGCCGCGGCGAGCTTCGGGTCGTTCGCGTCGAGCAGCACGCCGAAAACCAGCAGGACCAGCGGTGACAGGACGCCGCCCAGTGTGGTCCAGCCGGCGATCGCCCGGCCGCTGCTGTGACGCGGCAGGTAACGGCTGTAGTCGGCGCCGCAGTTCACCCAGCCCAGCCCGAGCAGCGTCATCGCGAACACGATGCCGCCGACGAAGGTTCCCGCGTCTCCCGGTGTGCCGTGCCGGAGGGCGGCCGGATCGATGCGGCCGGCCATCAGCGCCATGTAGACCGCCGTCATGGCGGTGATGGCCGCGGTCAGATATTTCTGCACCTTCATGATCAGTGCGTGCCCGAAGATCCCGACCACGACGACGGATACGGCCGTCACGGCGAAGCACAGCGCCTGCGCCGTGGTCGTCGGAGTCGTCCCGTCCGCTTCCGCGAACACGGTCGGCGAAAGCCGCGCCAGGACGGCCGAGCCTCCCAGGGAGGACAGTGCGACCAGCACCGTCTCCCAGCCGACGTTGGAGACGTAACTGAACAGCGTGGGCAGCTTGTTGCCCTGCCGCCCGAAGGAGGCCCGGCCGATGACCATGGTGGGCGCGCCGGTCCTGGCGCCCGCGACGGACACCATGCCGACCAGGAGGAACGACAGCACGTACCCGGCAGCCCCGGTGACGACGGCCTGCAACGGGCTGAGCCCGAGCCCCACGATGTACACGCCGTAGGCGATGGACAGGAGGGAAAGTCCTGAGGCGGCCCACGGCCAGAACAGGGCCCGGGGCGTGCCGTGGCGTTCGGATTCCGGTACGGGGTCGATGCCGTTGCGTTCGACCACGCCTGCCGACGGGTTCGCTGCGGTGCCACATTCCGGGCGGCGTTCCGACGACTCCTGCTGCGTCATGCGCCCATGATCCCGCACGATCCCCCCGCGATAGGGAACGATCGCCATCGGTCAACTCCGGTCAGTGGGTGGGGAATCGGCATACCCGATGCCCAACTACACCGACCAGTAAGCGAATTGATCATGTGTATCCGGAAGAGCTTTCCCGAAAATCAAGGAATTCCTCATGGGGCAGGGGTACGGTCCTCGCCATGGATTTCGGACGGCGCTCAGCCGCCCGCGGCTCCGGTCACCGAGCCGTGCATCCGATCACCCCGTGACGCACGGGGACCTGCATCCTGGAGGAAACGGCCGATGACAGCCGCACAAGGGGATCCGAACGGCGCTGCCCTGGACCCCGGCCCCGACCTGGCGCTGAAGATCCTGGTGGCCGGCGGCTTCGGGGTGGGCAAGACAACGCTGGTGGGATCCGTCAGCGAGATCCGGCCGCTGCGCACCGAGGAGCAGCTCACTTCCGCGGGCGAATCGGTGGACGACACGGAGAAGGTGCACCGCAAGACCACCACCACGGTGGCCATGGACTTCGGCCGCATCACCATCAGGTCGGGCCTGTCCCTCTACCTCTTCGGAACCCCGGGCCAGGACCGCTTCTGGTTCCTGTGGGACGACCTTTCGGACGGTGCCCTGGGAGCCGTGGTGCTGGCGGACACCCGGCGCCTGGAGGACAGCTTCCCGGCGGTCGGCTACTTCGAACGGCGCGCCATCCCGTTCCTGGTCGCCGTCAACTGCTTCACGGAAGCCCGCTCCCACGGCGCCGACGAAGTGGCCCGCGCACTCGACCTGGACCGCGGCACTCCGGTGGTGCTCTGCGACGCGCGTGACCGCGACTCCGGCAAGGAAGTGCTGATCAGGCTGGTCGAGCATGCCGGGCGGCAGTACACATCCCGCGTACTCGATTCGGTCGGATGAGCCCCGGGGCCGGGCGGGACCGCCCGGCCCCACCACGGCCTACGGGGCGTACGCGCCGGGTGCCCCGCACGGGGAGGCGGGCGGTGTGCGGCGCACCGCGCGTGCGCCGCCCCGTCTGCCGCTCACCCCTCAGGAGGCGAGTTCCGCCACGGCCACGGCATGGTCGACCGTGACCCGCACCACCAGCTCTCCGGGCACCCCGTTCCGCGCGCCGTACTCCTCTGCACGCTCCTCACCCATGTAGCGGGCCGCGATACGCGTGGCCCAGTGGCGCACCTCCGCCACCTCGTCATTGATCTCCGCCGTCCCCTGGAGGGTGACGAACGTGAAGGGCGGCCGTTCGTCGTCGACGCACAGCGCCACCCTGCCGTCGCGCAGCAGATTGCGGCCCTTGACCGTGTCCTTTCCCGTGTTGAACACCAACTCGTCGCCGTCCAGGAGGAACCATACTGGGGCCACGTGCGGGCTGCCGTCGGCCCGTACGGTCGACAGCTTGCCGGTGCGGGTTCCCTCGGAGACGAACTTCTGCCACTCGTCCTTGGTCATCTTTCGTGCCATGTGCACATACTCCCCATCCGGAGCGCCGGCGCGGAGCAGGGCACGCCGGGCGGTGGGGCCGCACTGCAGGGCCGCTTGCCGAGACGCCGGAGGTGAGCCACGCTGGCACGGCAGTTGTGGACGGGCTGCCGTCCGCGTCGCGGGCGCGGACGGGGACACGGGGAGGAACCGGCATGGCACTGACCAGCGGACTCGACTGGCTGCTGGACGATCTGACCAACCGCGTGGAGAAGGTACGGCACGCGCTGGTGCTTTCCAACGACGGGCTGGTCACGGGCACGAGCCAGGAGCTGACACAGGAGGACGCGGAACATCTGGCCGCGGTCGCTTCGGGACTGCACAGCCTCGCGAAGGGGACGGGACTCCATTTCCGGGCCGGGCGGGTCCGGCAGACGATGGTCGAATTCGATGACGCGGTGCTGTTCGTGACCGCGGCAGGCGAGGGCAGTTGCCTGGGCGTACTCGCGGGCGCGGAGGCCGACATGGGACAGATCGCCTACGAAATGACCCTGCTCGTCAACCGCGTCGGCGAACACCTCGCCGTCGCGGCACGGCAGCCGCAAAGTTATCCACAGGCTTGAGGCGTGGGTTGACCGACTGTCATCCCCCCTCGCTACAGTCGTGACTGTCAGTGATCGACCGAGCTGTGGGGGAACAGACATGACTGTGATGTGCGACGGGCAGCAGACGCTCGCCACGGGGCGAGCCGCCCGCGAACTGGAGCTGAGGACCGGCGAGTTGGAACTCGCCACCCAACTGGGGGAAGTACGCACCGTACCCGCAGGAACCGACAACCGGCCCGGCGGCGGCGCCCCACTGAACCGCCGCCGCGTCCCGGCGGAGGAGATCGTCAGGCTGCAGGCCGAGCCGGGCTTCCCGGACACCCTCCGGGAACGGATCCGCACCGTCGGGACGACGGAAGCCGCCGAACTCATGGGCATCGCACCCAGCCGCTTCCTGCGCCTGACCAGGTCAGGCTGCTTCGGCCCCGTCAGGTTCTACGTCAACCGCTACGGCGCCCTCGTCTGGCTCTACCTCGCCGCGGAGGTGGCCGACTTCGCCGACCGCGAACCCGAACTCCTACGGGGCAACACTCCCGCGGCGATGCGCGTCATGCTCGACGACGGACAGGACTGGCGAGCACGCCAATGGCGCGGGCGGCGCGTCGCCCAGCTCATGGGACAGACGGCGGACCCCTGGGAATCGGCCGCGGTCATCGCCGCCGTACTGCCCCCGGAAGAATGCGCATCCGTCGTCGGCGACCCACTGGAGCGGTCCCTGCTCCGCCGCCTCAAGCCGCACTTCGCCTCCGTGATCACGGCCACCGCCGCCGCACGGGAATCCTTCGAACGCGTCCTGACCGCCGAGGAGTTCGACGAAGTGCTGTGGTACCGCGTCAACCTCTCCCGGGCCCTGGAGGAGGCCCGCCGGGAAGCCCCCGACCGCCTCCGAGCGGCCTCCGGGCCGTCCACGGCACGCCGACGTCAGCCGCCCAGCTTCCTGAACAGCCCTTCCTGGACGACGGACACCAGCAGCCTGCCCTCACGGTCGTAGATCGCCCCACGGGCCAGCCCACGGCCGCCCGTGGCGATCGGTGACTCCTGGTCGTAGAGGAACCACTCGTCCGCGCGGAACGGCCGGTGGAACCACATCGCATGGTCGAGGGAGGCCATGTCGAAACCGCGCGGGCCCCACAGCGGTTCGACCGGGACACGCACCGCGTCCAGCAGCGTCATGTCACTGGCGTAGGTCAGCGCGCAGGTGTGCACCAGCGGATCGTCACCCAACGGGTCCACCGCCCGCATCCACACCGTGCTGCGCGGCTCGGCACCCTCGACCTCGTCCGCGGTCCACCGCAGTCGGTCGACATACCGCACGTCGAACGGCTGCCGGCGGGCCATCCGCTGGAGCGCATCGGGCAGCGCACCCAGCCGCTCGTGCACCTCTTCCGTGATTGTCGGCAAACCCTCAGGTCCGGGCACCCGACGCATCGGCAACTGATGATCGAAGCCGGGTTCCGGCTTGTGAAAGGAGGCGGTCAAATTGAAGATCGTGCGTCCCTGCTGGACGGCGACGACCCGGCGGGTGGTGAAGGACCGCCCGTCGCGGACCCGCTCCACCTGGTACACGATCGGCACCCCGGGACGGCCCGGCCGCAGAAAATACGCGTGCAGCGAATGGACCGGCCGGTCCCGCTCCGTGGTCCGCCCGGCAGCCACCAGCGCCTGCCCGGCGACCTGCCCGCCGAACACCCGCTGCAGGGACTCCTGCGGGCTGCGACCACGGAAAATGTTGACCTCGATCTGCTCCAGATCCAGCAGATCGACCAGCTTCTCGGCCGAACCCGTCATGACCGGTGATCCCCCATCGCCTCCGGGGCCGGCGTCCGCCGACCCTCATTCACAGCTGACCCACATCCGTGACCCGCACCACCGCGCGCCCCTCCTCGTCGGAGGCGGCCAGATCCACCTCCGCGGAGATGCCCCAGTCATGATCGCCGTTCGGGTCGGCGAAAGTCTGCCGCACCTTCCACAGCCCGTGCTCCACGTCCTCATCGATCTGCAGCAGCTTCGGGCCCCGCGCGTCCGGACCGGTGCCCAGCTCGTCGTACTCGTCCCAGTAGGCGTCCATCGCATCGCCCCAGGCGTCGACGTCCCAGCCGGAGTCGGCGTCCATCTCGCCGAGCTCCTCCACCTTGTCCAGCGCCGCCAGCTCCACCCTGCGGAACAACGCATTGCGGACCAGAACCCGGAACGCCCGCGCATTCGACGTGACCGGCCGGACCTGATCGGCCCGCTCCGCGGCCTGCTCCGCCGTCTCCACCTCGGGATTGGCCAGCTGCTCCCACTCGTCCAGCAGGCTGGAGTCCACCTGGCGCACCATCTCGCCGAGCCACGCGATGATGTCCTGGAAATCCTCGGACTTCAGATCGTCCGGCACGGTGTGATCCAGCGCCTTGAACGCACTCGCGAGGTAACGCAGCACGATTCCCTCGGTGCGCGCCAGCTCGTAGAACGACGTGAACTCCGTGAAGGTCATCGCGCGTTCGTACATGTCGCGGATCACCGACTTCGGCGACAGCGGATGGTCACCGACCCACGGGTGGCTCTTGCGGTACAGCCCGTAGGCGTGGAACAGCAACTCCTCCAGCGGCTTGGGGTATTCGACGTCCATGAGGCGTTCCATGCGGTCCTCGTACTCGACCCCATCCGCCTTCATCTGGGCGACGGCCTCGCCACGCGCCTTGTTCTGCTGCGCCGCGAGGATCTGCCGCGGATCGTCCAGCGTGGACTCCACGACCGAGACCATGTCCAGCGCGTACGACGGCGACTCCGGATCCAGCAGGTCGAACGCCGCGAGCGCGAACGTCGACAGCGGCTGGTTCAACGCGAAGTCCTGCTGAAGGTCCACGGTCAGCCGTACGATCCGGCCCTCCGCGTCCGGCTCGTCCAACTGCTCCACGATGCCGCCGTCCAACAGCGACCGGTAGATCGCGATGGCCCGACGAATGTGCTTGAGCTGGTTGCGGCGCGGCTCGTGATTGTCCTCCAGCAGATGACGCATCGCCGTGAAGGCATTGCCCGGCCGGGCGATCACCGACAACAGCATCGTGTGCGTCACCCGGAAACGCGAGGTCAGCGGCTCGGGATCGGAGGCGATCAGCTTCTCGAAGGTGTTCTCGCCCCAGTTGACGAAACCCTCCGGCGCCTTCTTCCGCACCACCTTGCGGCGCTTCTTCGGATCGTCACCGGCCTTCGCCAGCGCCTTCTCGTTCTCGACGACATGATCCGGAGCCTGCGCCACGACAAACCCCGCCGTGTCGAAACCGGCCCGCCCCGCACGCCCGGCGATCTGGTGGAACTCCCGCGCCCGCAGCGTCCGCACCCGGGTGCCGTCGTACTTCGTCAGCGCCGTGAACAACACCGTGCGGATGGGCACGTTGACCCCCACACCCAGCGTGTCCGTACCGCAGATCACCTTCAGCAGACCCGCCTGCGCCAGCTTCTCGACCAGCCGACGGTACTTGGGCAGCATGCCGGCGTGGTGCACGCCGATGCCATGACGGACGTAACGCGAGAGATTCCGACCGAACTTGGTCGTGAACCGGAAATTCCCGATGAGCTGCGCGATCTCATCCTTCTCCGCACGCGTACACATATTGATGCTCATCAACGCCTGCGCCCGCTCCACCGCCGCGGCCTGCGTGAAATGCACGATGTACACCGGCGACTGATGCGTCTCCAACAGCTCTGTGAGCGTCTCCGTCATCGGCGTCGCACGGTACTCGTACGACAGCGGAACCGGCCGGGTGGCCGACCGCACGACCGACGTCGGCTTCCCGGTGCGCCGGGTCAGGTCCTCCTCGAACCGCGACATGTCGCCGAGCGTCGCCGACATCAGGATGAACTGCGCCTGCGGCAGCTCCAGCAGCGGAATCTGCCACGCCCAGCCCCGGTCCGGCTCCGCGTAGAAATGGAACTCGTCCATCACGACCTGCCCGATGTCGGCATCCTTGCCGTCCCGCAGCGCGATCGAGGCCAGCACCTCAGCCGTGCAGCAGATCACCGGGGCGTCCGCGTTGACGGACGCGTCACCGGTCAGCATGCCGACGTTCTCGGTGCCGAACAGCTTGCACAGATCGAAGAACTTCTCCGACACCAGCGCCTTGATCGGCGCCGTGTAGAAGGTGACCTGATCATGGGCGAGCGCGGTGAAATGGGCGCCCGCCGCCACCAGACTCTTACCGGAGCCCGTGGGCGTGGACAGGATGAGGTTCGCCCCCGAGACCACCTCGATCAGCGCCTCCTCCTGGGCAGGGTAGAGAGTGATCCCCTGCTGTTCGGCCCAGCTCGAAAAAGCTTCGAAGAGGGCATCGGGGTCGGCGTCTTTCGGCAAATGATCGATAAGGGTCACGCCCCCATACTGCCTGCCCTCGACCCGTATCCGGGAACCGGCCACTCATATGGAGATCATCTGACGCTACGCTGTGTCGCCGACCAGGCGTCAGAAACACGAGATCCAAGAAAACAAGGGGTGGAGAACGACCATGATGGGACCGGCGCATTCGCTGTCCGGAGCCGCGGCCTGGCTGGGAGTGGGAGCGGCAGCCGCGACCGCCGGGTATCCGATGCCCTGGCCCGTGCTCGTCTGCGGAGCTCTGATCTGCGCCGGGGCGGCGCTCGCCCCCGACCTCGACCACAAGTCAGCCACCATCTCGCGCGCCTTCGGACCGCTCTCGCGCATGCTCTGCGAGCTCGTCGACACCCTCTCGCACGCCGTGTACAAAGCCACCAAGATGCGTGGCGACTCGAACCGCGCCGGAGGGCACCGCACGCTCACCCACACCTGGCTGTGGGCGGTCCTCGTCGGCGGCGGAATGTCCCTCCTCGCCACCCAGGGCGGACGCTGGGCGGTGCTCGGCATTCTCTTCGTCCACATGGTGCTCGCCATCGAAGGTCTGCTGTGGCGCGCGGCACGCGTCTCCAGCGATGTCCTGGTGTGGCTGCTGGGCGCAACCATGGCCTGGATCCTGGCCGGCATCCTCGACCAGCCGGGCAACGGCGCGGGCTGGCTGTTCACCGAACCGGGCCAGGAGTACCTCTGGCTCGGCCTGCCGATCGTCCTCGGCGCACTGGTCCACGACATCGGCGACGCCCTGACGGTCTCCGGCTGCCCCGTGCTGTGGCCCATCCCGATAGGCCGCAAGCGCTGGTACCCAGTGGGCCCGCCGCAGGCCATGCGCTTCCGGGCCGGCAGCTGGATCGAGCTGAAAGTTCTGATGCCCGCCTTCATGCTGCTCGGCGGCATAGGCGCCCTGGGAGCCCTCGGCTACCTCTGACCGCCCCGCCACAGCCCTGCCACCGTCGCCACCACGGCAGCGACAGCCACCTCGGCCACCTCGGTCCGCCCGGTGCGGCGGGGGCGGCGGCCCACGGAGCCTCACGGCGGCGGGCTGTCCGTAACGCCGTAGCCCGTTCCCGCCCGATGGACGGAGCACCGACGGTCCACGCGCGCCGGAAGCACTACGGCGCCACGGTCCCGAGCCGGAGGACGGCCCGGGACCGGCACGGACCTCCGCCGTCAGCTGTGCCAGGAGCGCCAGAGGGCCGCGTAGGCACCGTTCGCGGACACCAACTCCTGATGGCTGCCGAGTTCGCTGATCCGGCCCTGCTCGACAACGGCGATCACATCCGCGTCGTGCGCGGTGTGCAGACGATGGGCGATGGCCACGACCGTCCGCCCGTCCAGGACCTTGGCCAGGGACCGTTCCAGATGCCGGGCCGCCCGCGGGTCGAGCAAGGAGGTCGCCTCGTCCAGCACCAGCGTGTGCGGGTCGGCCAGTACCAGACGGGCCAACGCGATCTGCTGCGCCTGCGCCGGGGTCAGCGCATGGCCACCCGAACCGACCTCGGTGTCCAGCCCCTTGTCGAGAGCCTTGGCCCACGCGGCGGCGTCCACCGCGGCCAGCGCCGCCCACAGTTCGCCCTCGGTAGCCCGCGTACGGGCGAGCAGCAGGTTGTCACGGAGCGACCCCACGAACACGTGATGCTCCTGATTGACCAGCGCCACATGCTCACGGACCCGTTCCGTCGGCATCTCGGAGAGCGCGGCACCCCCCAGGGTGACCGTGCCGGCGCGTGGCCCGTAGATACCGGCCAGCAGCCGCCCCAGCGTCGACTTCCCCGCGCCGGACGGCCCCACCAGCGCCACCCTCGCGCCGGGACGGACCCGCAGCGACACCTCGTGCAGCACGTCCACCCCCGCCCGATAGCCGAAGTACACCTCGTCGGCGTGCACGTCCCGGCCGTCGGGAGCCGTCGTCTCGTCGGCGGCTTCCGGCTCGATTTCCCGCACACCGACGAGCCGGGCGATGGACACCTGCGCCACCTGCAACTCGTCGTACCAGCGCAGGATGATGGCGACGGGCTCGGCCATCATCTGGGCGAGCAGCGCACCGGTCGTCAGTTGACCGGGGGTGATCCAGCCCTTCAGGACGAACACCCCGCCGAGCATCAGCACCGAACCGTGGAGCAGCACATGGGTCACGTTGATGACGGGGAACAGCACCGAACGAAGGAACAGTGTGTATCGCTCCCACTGCGTCCACTCGCGTACCCGGCGCTCGGAGAGCGCCACCCGCCGGGCGCCCAGCCGGTGCGCCTCGATGGTGCGCCCGGCGTCCACGGTCTCGGTGAGTGCCGCGGACACCGCGGCATAACCGGCGGCTTCGGAGCGGTAGGCGCTCGGGGCGCGGGTGAAATACCAGCGGCAGCCGATGATGAGCAGAGGGAGGGCGACGAGGACGGAGAGGGCGAGCGGCGGCGCGGTCATGGTGAGCCCGCCGAGCAGAAGGATGATCCACACCGCGCCGATCGCCAGCTCCGGCACGGCCTCGCGCATGGCTTCGGCGAGCCGGTCGATGTCGGTGGTGATCCGCGACAACAGGTCGCCGGTGCCGGCCCGTTCGAGGACGCTCGGCGGGAGCGCCACCGACCGTACGAGGAAGTCCTCGCGGAGGTCCGCCAGCATCCGTTCGCCGAGCATCGCCCCGCGCAGACGCACGAGGCGGACGAAGACGGTCTGCAGGGCCAGCGCGACGGCGAACACCGCGATGGTCGGCGCCAGTTCGAGTTGCCGTGCTCCGGTGGACAGATCCTCCACCAGCCCGCCGAGCAGATAGGGGCCGACCATTGAGGCCACCACGGCTGCCGCGTTCACGCTGATCAGCACGGTGAAGGCGCGGCGATGGCGGCGGATGAGGCCGCCCACGTAGGCCCGTACGGTCGCGGGGGAGCCGACGGGCAGGGTCGTGGCGGTCTGCGGGGCATCCGGATCGTGCTCCGGTGGCGCCAGGCCGATCATGAGGTCTCCTTGGAGTGGGCGGCTTGGGCGGCTTGGGCGGCTTGAGCGGCCTGGGCAACCTGGCTGGTTTGGCTGGTTTGGCCGGTCTCGTTGGTGTGGTTGGCCGGGGTGCCGGCGGGTGGGGCGTGTTCGGGTGCGGGGGTGGTGGAGGGGGGTGGGGCGGGGGCCCCACCCGGAGGAGCCGGTGCGGCCGACTCTGCGGGATCGGTCTCGCGGGTGACGACGGCGCGGTAGGCGGGGGTGGTGTGCAGCAGTTCGCGGTGTGTGGCCTCGGCGGTGACCTTGCCCTCGTGGAGGAAGACCACGTGGTCCGCCCTGTCCAGGAGAAGGGGGCTGGAGGTGAGGACGATCGTCGTGCGGCCGGTGCGGATGTCGCGGAGGCCGTCGGCGATGCGGGCTTCGGTGTGTGAGTCGACGGCGCTGGTCGGTTCGTCGAGCACCAGCACCTCGGGGTCGGTGACCAGCGACCTGGCCAGGGCGAGCCGCTGGCGCTGGCCGCCGGAGAGCGACCGGCCGTGTTCCGTGATGCGGGTGAGCATCGGGTCGCCGGACTCGTCGACGGATGCCTGGGCCAACGCCGTCAGGACATCGCCGCATTGCGCGGCCGACAGCGCCTCGTCGATGCCGATGTGTCCCGACGAGGGCACGTCGAGGAGTTCGCCGAGGGTGCCGGAGAGGAGCGTGGGGTCCTTGTCCTGGACGAGGACGGCGGCGCGGGCGGCGGTGCGCGGTACGTCGTCGAGCGGGATGCCGCCGAGGAGTACGGAGGTGGCCGTCCCGTTGAGGTGCGTTGTGGTGGGTGGGCCGGAGGCGGAATCCGGGGTGATTCCGGGGCCGACAGCGGGGGACTCCGCGATGTCGGCGGCGGTGAGGGGAAGCTCTGGGTTCGACGGGGCGTCACCAACACCCTTGGTGTCGCGGGTGTGTTGCTCCTCGGCGTCCGGGGTGGGGTCCGGCGGGTGTCCGCCGAGGCGGTCGGCGAGGCGGCCTGCGGCGTCGGGGTCGCCGCAGACCACGGCGGTGAGCCTGCCTGATGCGGCAGTGAGGCCGGTGACCGGGTCGTGCAGCTCCCCGGTCAGCGGTCCGTGCTCGGTGAGCCGGCCGCCGGCGGGGCGGCTCAGGGCCAGTACGCGGGCGGCGCGGTTCGCCGATGGCCTGGAGAAGGAGTACGCCATGGCGATCTCTTCGAAGTGCCGGAGCGGGAAGAGCAGGAAGGTGACCGCGCTGTAGATCGTGACGAGTTCGCCGACCGTGATGCGGCCGTCCAGCGCGAGCCGGACCCCGTACCAGACCACCGCGATGAGCAGCAGCCCCGGCAGGGCTACCTGGACGGCCGAGATCAGCGACCACATCCGGGCGCTGCGGACGGCGGCCTTGCGGACTTCCTGGGAGGCGCTGCGGTAGCGGCCGAGGAACAGTTCTTCGCCGCCGATGCCGCGAAGTACGCGGAGTCCGGCGACGGTGTCGGAGGCCAGTTCGGTTGCCCGGCCTGCCTTTTCGCGCTGGGTGTCGGCGCGCCGGGTGGCGTGCGGCAGCAGCGGGAGCACGGCCAGCGCCAGGACCGGCGTGCCGATCGCCACCACGATGCCGAGGGCCGGTTGGTAGAGCACCAGCCAGACGCAGACGCCGACCGAGGTCACGGCAGCCGAGCCGAAGCGGGAGATCCCTTCGACGAACCATCCGATCTTTTCGAGGTCGCCGGTGCTGACGGCCACGATTTCTCCGGCGGCCACCTGCCTGGTCATGGCGGAACCCAGCTCGGTCGTCTTGCGGGCGAGCAGTTGCTGGACCCGGGCGACGGAGGTGATCCAGTTGGTCACGGAAGAGCGGTGGAGCATGGTGTCGCCGAGTGCGACCAGGGCACCGAGGAGGATGAGGAGCCCGCCGGCCAGGGCCAGTTGGTCACCGGAGCGGTCCACGACGGCTTGCACGGCGAGGCCGACCGGCAGCGGAAAGGCGGCCAGAGCACCGGTGTGCACCAGGCCCCAGAGGAGGGCCTTGATCTGCCCGCCGAGCTGCTTCTTGTAGAGCCAGAGAAGGAATTTGCCGCCGGTTCGTACGTCTGGGTCGCCGGGGTCGGGGAACGGAAGATCGCGAATCTGCATGATGTCCAGGGGCGTGGTTGTGGTGGGTGGGGATGGAGGGAGGGAGGGGGAGGCTGCCAGTGGGGGTGAGTGCGAGGTGCCGACCGTCGCAACCGGTGACCCGCAACCGGTAACCGGCCCGTGTGACGAGCAGGACGAGTAACACGCCGTCACCAAGCGGTTGTTGACGGCAGGCGTGCCATAGCAGGCGCGCCACGGTCGACCGCGTATGACCGACCGCGCATGACCGACCATGCGTGGCTGGCCGCGTATGACCGACCCCCTATGACCGACCGCGTACGGCCACCCGCAGGTCCAGCCCGAGCGATCACGCTTCAGGAAGTGGCAGGCGCCGCCCTCCCCAGCGAGCGCCGACAGCCGGAGCGGAGCCGTCCGCCTCCACTCCGGCTCGTGTCCGCCCGCACCGCCCGCACCGCCCGTGTCCGGACCCCCGTGCGTCCAGGCCGGGACACATGCGGGACCGCTTACGTCCAGGGCCGCTCACATCGGTTTCATCGCTCACATCCGTGTCTTCTGTGCCTTGCTTTGCCTGGCCTGGCCTGGCTTGGTTCGTGTCCGTGCCGGTCGGTGCGTATGTCCACGGTCGGTCAGGGGGGCGGTGCTTCGTGCCTGCGGTACCAACTCGTCCACCAGCCTTCGGTTGTGGGACGAGCGCTCGCCCCTGTTGCTCGTCGCATCCCGTACGAACCGGCCCCCTTGGCCATGACCGTGCCCGTGGCTCCGCGCCACAGGTCTGTTGCCGTTGCCGGTATGCGTGTGTGGTGTGCGGTGGCGTGGGCCGTGCGGGGGCGAGTCATGGAAGGCTGGCGTGTCGGGCGGTCGATTTCAAACGGTTTTTCCGGGCGTCGGGCGGATCGGGCCAGGCACGTGCGGCACCGGCGTAACGGGCGGTCGCCGAAGGCCGTTCGGGCCTGCGGTGGGACGATGGGGCTCATGCGAAGCGTGGGCAGTGCGATACGGACGGCGGCGGTGGCCGCGGCGGGACTGGTTCTCCTGGCGGGCTGCGGGGGCGGCACGAGCGGTGGCGAGCGCGGGCAGGGCGATGGAGCGGGGCAGGGGAAGCGGCCGGGCGGGCAGGCGCACGCCTCCGCCACCACGCATCTGCGGAACGTCCCCGGTGTCGGCGCGACGCTGCGCGCCCGCATCCCGTCCGGCTCGCGCCAGGTGGTGGCCGTCTACGGAAAGGGCGCGGATTCCGCCGACTCCACCGTCGTGTTGTACGAGAAGGGCGCCAAGGGGTGGGACCAGAAGGGGAGTTGGCAGGCGCACAACGGTCGGCACGGCTGGAGCGTGGATCACCACGAAGGTGACAAGCGCAGCCCGGTCGGTGTGTTCACGCTGACCGACGCCGGCGGTGTGCTCGCCGACCCGGGCGCCCGCCTGCCGTACACCCACACGGCCGCGTTCACCCCGCCCGCGTACTGGTCGAAGAACACCCGGCACGACTTCGACTACGTCGTCGCCGTGAACTACAACCGCGTCAAGGGCGCCTCCCCGCTGGATCCGGCACGCCCCGAGGGAGAGTCCAAGGGGGGCGGGATCTGGCTGCACATGGATCACGGGAGCGGTACGTCCGGCTGCGTCAGCATCTCCAAGTCGGGCATGGCGACACTGCTGCGCTCGCTCGATCCGGCGCGGCATCCGGTGGTGGTCATGGGGGACAGGGCGCATCTTGCGAAGTGAGGCCGGGCGGGCCTGAATCCGCGTCGCGGCGGTCTTCGCCGTCTCCCGGGGGAGGGGAGGAGGACCTCGCCACCCTCCCCCCGCCCGCCTACTCCGCCGTCTTCTCCCCTCCTACTCCTCCGGCCTGGCCGAATCCATCCCCGTCCGGGCGTGCTTCCACTGTCCGCGGGTGAAGTCGGGGAATTCCTGGGGCTCGCCCTTCGCCCTGAGTGAGGCGTCGCTCAGCGGGACCGGGGCGGTCCAGGTGGCCGCGTCGTAGACGTCGAAGTCGGGTACCAGGCCGAGCCGCATGCACTGCATCAGCCGGAAGACCATCATGTAGTCCATGCCGCCGTGGCCGCCCGGCGGGTTGGCGTGCTCCTTCCAGAGCCAGTGGTCCCAGTCCGCGTACCGGGCGAAGTCGCCCCACTCGTCGTTGTTCTGGTCGGGCTCCAGGTAGATCCGTTCCGGGTAGTCCTCGAAGACGCCCTTGGTGCCGCCGAGGCTGTTGATGCGGCTGTAGGGGTGTGGTGTCGAGACGTCGTGTTCCAGCCGGATCACCCGGCCCTTGGCGGTCTGCACGAGGCTGATCGTCCGGTCGCTCTCGACGTACGACTCCTTCCAGCTCGGGTCGCCGGCCGGCATGTGCTCCTTGCGGTACGCGGCGAGCCCCAGCGCCGGTGTGCCGAAGCTGGAGATCCGTACGGCGCGGTCGCCGCGGTTGACGTCCATGTAGTTGGCGACCGGGCCGAAACCGTGGTTGGAGTAGAGGTCGCCGCGTAGCCGGGTGTGCCACAGGCGGCGCCACGGGCCCTCGTAGTACTCCGGGTCGAACATGAGGCCGCGCAGGTCGTGGTTGTACGCGCCGGCGCCGTGCAGCAGGTCGCCGAAGAGCCCGGCGTGCGCCATGCGCAGGACCCGTAGTTCGTTTCTGCCGTAACAGCAGTTCTCCAGTTGGAGGCAGTGTCTGCGGGTGCGTTCGGAGAGGTCGACCAGCTCCCACAGCTCGTCCAGCCGGAGTGCCAGCGGGCATTCCACGCCGACGTGTTTGCCGTGCAGCATCGCCGTTCTGGCCATTTCGAAGTGCTGGTCCCAGGGCGTCGCGGCGTAGACGAAGTCGAGGTCGCCGCGCTTGCACAGGTTCGCGAAGTCGTGCTCGCCGTTGGTGTAGACGGCGGGCGCGGGCTGTCCGGCGTCGGTGACTTTCTTGGCGGCCTTGGCGGTTTTTTCCTTCACCGGGTCGCACAGTGCGACGACGCGGACGCCGGGGACGGCGAGGAAGAGATCGATCATGGAGCCGCCGCGGTTGCCGAGGCCGATGATCCCCACGCGTACGGTGCGGCGCCCCTCGAACGGTACGCCGATCATGGTCCGGCCCCGTGTCTCGGGTGCCGCCGCGCCGGATGCCTCTGTGTCCGGCTTCGCCGCGTCCGCGGTGGCCGCCGCCGCGCTGCCCGTCGTGAGCCCGCCGAGCCCGAGGCCCGCGCCGGCCGCGCCCGCGGTCCACAGGACCGAACGGCGGCTTGGGCGCGGCTCATCGGGGCGGGGCGCCTGCTCACTCCCGGGGTTGTGAGGGTGGTTCTGCGAATGGGCCTCGTTCATCGGTCCTCCAGGGATCGGATGGCGCGGTGCATACGTGAACCTCGGTCAGGACCCTGGCGGTTGGGCGGTACGACACACAAGAGGGCCGGTTGGATTCCTCGTTCGGCCCCTTGGACTCTTGTTCCCGGGGCCGGACGCGGGGCGGGATCCGTGGTGCGTGAGGGGTGGCTGAGGCGGGCGGAGCGGTCGCAATTTCTTTCGCAAGGCGTTGGAAATAATTGCGGGAAGCCTTGACGTGTCCACACGGAAACCGGCAGGCTCCGACCCGGAACCCCCCCACGGCGGCCCGGCGCCAGGCTGCTTTTCATGGGCGCGGTGCGCCGCGTCCGACTGCTGAAGGAGCCGCAAGATGCAGCATCGTTCCCGTGTGCTGGGCGGGACGCTGGCCGGGATACTGGCCGCGGCCGGCCTCGCCTCGTTCGCACCCTGGACCTCGCAGGCCACCCCGCCCGGCGAGAAGACCGTCACTGCCACCATGTTCGAGCGGAGCTTCGCGGACGTCGCCACGTCCTGCACCGACGAACTCGGCCCGGCGGGCTACGGCTACGTCGAGGTGTCACCCGCGTCCGAGCACATCCAGGGCGGCCAGTGGTGGACCTCCTACCAGCCCGTCAGCTACAAGATCGCCGGCCGCCTCGGCAGCCGCGACGACTTCGCCGCGATGACGAAGGCGTGCCACGCGGCCGGCGTCAAGGTCATCGCGGACGCGGTCATCAACCACATGTCGTCCGGCTCCGGCACCGGCACCGGCGGCACCCAGTACACCAAGTACGGCTATCCCGGCGTCTACCAGGACCAGGACTTCCACGGCTGCCGCAAGGACATCTCGAACTACGGCGACCGCAACGACGTCCAGAGCTGCGAACTGGTGGGCCTCGCCGACCTCGACACCGGCAGCGACGCGGTCCGCACCACCGTCGCCGGGTACCTCGACGACCTGCGCTCGCTGGGCGCGGACGGCTTCCGCATCGACGCGGCCAAGCACATGGCGGCCGACGACCTCGCCGCCATCAAGGGCAAGATGACCGAGGACCCCGGCTACTGGGTGCAGGAGGTCATCTACGGCGGCGGCGAAGCGGTGCAGCCCGACGAGTACACCGGCATCGGCGACGTCGACGAATTCCGCTACGGCAGCCACCTCAAGAGCGCCTTCCAGGGCGGCGACATCGCCCAGCTCAAGTCGGTGGCCGACGGCAAGCTCGGCAGCGGCTCGGCCCGTACCTTCGTCGACAACTGGGACACCGAGCGCAACGGCTCGACGCTGACCTACAAGGACGGCGCGGCCTACACCCTCGCCAACGTGTTCATGCTGGCCTCGCCCTACGGCTCGCCCAACGTCTACTCCGGCTACGAGTGGTCCGACAAGGACGCGGGCCCGCCCAGCGGCTCCGGCGGCTGGACCGGCGAGCACGCCAAACAGGAGATCACCGGGATGGTCGGATTCCGTAACGCGGTGGGCCCGGCCGAGCTGACCGACTGGTGGGACAACGGCGGCAGCGCCCTCGCCTTCGGCCGCGGCACGTCCGGCTTCGTCGCCCTCAACAACGGTGACGGTGACCTCACGCAGACCTTCACCACCTCCCTGCCGGGCGGCACCTACTGCAACGTCGTCAAGGCCGCGGCCGACCACTGCGACGGCAACACCGTCACCGTCGGCGACGACGGCACGGCGCAGCTGACCGTGCCGGCCAAGAGCGCGGTGGCCCTGCACGTGGGCGCCAAGAGCTGATGCCACAAGGGGTGCGCCCGGTCTCCGTACGGGAGGCCGGGCGCACCCTTGTGCCGCGTCATCCGGTGGCCGTCGGCGGCCGGGTGGCCCGCTCCAGCTCCACCAGCACCGAGTGGTAGGCGGGGCGGCCCAGCGCGTGGTCCATGCCGACCTCGCACATCCGGTTCGCTGACAGGTAGGCGTCGAAGGTGCGGGCGCCGACCTCGGCGGCTTCCCTCGCGGTCGCCGACTCGGTGAGTTCCCTGTGCAGCATCCCGCGGTCCCCGGCGAAGGCGCAGCAGCGCAGGTCGTCGGGGACCACGACGTCCCGCGCGCACGCCTCGGCGACCTCCCGCAGCTGCGCCTCGTCGCCCAAGTGCCGCATGGAGCAGGTGGGGTGGAGGACGGCGGAGCCGGTCGTCCGGTGGATCTCCAGGTGCGGCAGGAGGTCGCGCGCGGCCCAGACGACGGAGTCGACGACGGTCAGCTCGGCGTGCAGGGCGCGGTGGGCCGGGGTCAGGTAGGGGGTCACCTCGTGGGCGATGCCGAGGGTGCAGGAGGAGGCGTCCACGACCAGCGGCAGCCGTCCGCCCGCCGTCCAGCCCCAGGCCGCCTCGACGATGCGGTTGGCCATCACCACGGTGCCCCGTTCGTAGCCCTTGGAGTGCCAGATCGTGGCGCAGCAGGTCCCGGTCACGTCCGGCGGGATCCACACCGGCTTGCCCGCCCGCCCGGAGACCGCGACCACCGCTTCCGGCAGCGAGGGGCCGAGGTCGCCTGCGGGGCCGCCGAAGATGCGGTTCACGCAGGCCGGGTAGTAGACCGCGACCGCGTCCGCCCTGGTGGTGGCGGGCAGGGTGCGGGCCGCGGCGCCGGGGATCTGCGGCAGCCAGCGCGGTACCAGGTCGGGGCGTACGGCCTTGCGGGCGGCGTCGGTCGCCGACTCAAGGAGCCGGTCGTCGATCCGCCGGGCGGCGGCCACCGCGAGGCGGGCGGCCCGTTCGGCGGTCGCGAAGTGCCGGGCGAACAGCGCGGCCGACCGCTCCTCGCGCGGGGAGTGCCGCCGGTGGCGGAAGTCCTTCATCATCGCGCCGGTGTCGATGCCCACCGGGCAGGCCAGCTTGCAGGTGGAGTCGCCGGCGCAGGTGTCGACCGCGTCGTAGCCGTAGGCCGCGAGCAGCGCGTCGTTGACCGGGGATTCCGGTGGCTGCCGCAGCATCTCGCGGCGCAGCACGATGCGTTGGCGTGGGGTGGTGGTCAGGTCCTGGCTGGGGCAGGTCGGTTCGCAGAAGCCGCATTCGATGCAGGGGTCGGCGACCGCCTCGATGCGCGGGATGGTCTTCAGGCCGCGCAGGTGGGCCTTGGGGTCGCGGTCGAGCAGGACGCGCGGGGCGAGGATGCCGTGCGGGTCGATGAGGCGCTTGATCCGCCACATCAACTCCGTTGCGCGCGGCCCCCATTCGCGTTCCAGGAACGGGGCGATGTTGCGTCCGGTGGCGTGCTCGGCCTTGAGCGAGCCGTCGAAGCGGTCGACGACCAGTGTGCAGAACTCCTCCATGAAGGCGGCGTAGCGCGCCACGTCGTCGGGGCGGGCGGCGTCGAAGGTGAGCAGGAAGTGCAGGTTGCCGTGTGCGGCGTGGCCGGCCACCGCCGCGTCGAAGCCGTGCAGGACCTGGAGTTCACGCAGCGCGACGCAGGCGTCGGCCAGCCGGTCGGGCGGTACCGCGAAGTCCTCGGTGATCAGGGTGGTGCCGGCCGGCCGGGAGCCGCCGACCGCCGTCACGAACGCCTTGCGGGCGCTCCAGTATCCGGCGATGGTGCCGGCGTCGCGGGTGAAGGCGTTGGTGACGGAGGCGACCGGGGCAACCAACTCCAGGTCGTCCAGCAGTCGTTCGGCGGTCTGCTCCCACGCGCGCAGCGCGTCCTCGTCGGGCGCCCGGAACTCCACCAGCAGCGCGGTGGTGTCCTTCGGCAGGTCCGCCCAGTCGGCCGGTACCCCGGCGACGCTCACCGAGGCGCGCAGGGTGTTGCCGTCCATCAGCTCGACGGCCCGCGCGCCCGCCGCGTTGAACCGCGGTACGGCCGTGGCCGCCGCCCGCAGGGTGGGGAAGAACAGCAGCGCGGTGGCGGTGTGACGGTCCAGCGGCAGGGTGTCGAAGACGGTCTCCGCGATGAAGCCGATGGTGCCTTCGGAGCCGACCGCCAGACCGCGCAGGATCTCGGCAGGGGTGCCGCCGTCGAGGAAGGCGTCCAGGCGGTAGCCGTTGGTGTTCTTGATCTCGTACTTGGCGCGGATCCTGGCGACCAGGTCAGGGTCCGCCTCGATGGTGGCCTTGAGCGCGAGCAGTCCGGCGCACAACTCGGGCTCGGCGTGCGCCAGTTCCGCGTCGGCCGCCGGGTCCGCGGTGTCGACGAGGGTGCCCGACGGCAGGACGAGGGTGACCGATGCCAGCGTCCGGTAGGAGTTGCGGGTGGTGCCCGCGGTCATCCCTGACGCGTTGTTGGCGACCACGCCGCCCAGGGTGCAGGCGACGGCGCTGGCCGGGTCGGGCCCCAGCAGCCGGCCGTACCTGGCCAGCGCCGCGTTGGCGCGCAGCACCGTCGTGCCGGGCCTGATGCGGGCGCGGGCGCCGCCGTCGAGCACCTCGATGCCCGACCAGTGCCTGCGGACGTCGACGAGGATGTCCTCGCCCTGCGCCTGGCCGTTGAGGGAGGTCCCGGCGGCGCGGAGGACGACGTGGCGGCCCTTGCCGTGGGCGTAGGAGAAGACCGCGGAGACGTCGTCGATGTCTTCGGCGAGCACCACGACCTGCGGGACGAAGCGGTAGGGGCTGGCGTCGGACGCGTAGCGGACCAGGTCGGAGAGGGTGTGCAGCACCTTGCCCGGGCCGAGCAGTGCGATCAGGTCGCCGCGCAGCGGCTCGGGGGTGCCGGACGCGCGGCCCGCGGCGACCCGGTCGGGGGAGGGGGCCCCGGTCGCGGCGGGCCGCAGGGCCCCGGGATTCGGCTCCAGCAGAGGCATGGCGACTCCTCCAGACGCAGGCTTTTCTCAGCAGCGCGGCCCCGGACCGTCGACCAGGGTGGCCAGCAGGCCGCCGAGCACCTCGCGCTGTTCCTCGGTCAACGGAGCCAGGATGTCCTCCGCGGCGGCCCGGCGCGCGCTGCGCAGCGCGTCGAGCGTGGCGCGTCCGGTGTCGGTCAGCTCGACGCGTACCACCCGGCGGTTGGCCGGATCGGGTACCCGGCGGACCGCGTCGTGCGCCTCCAGGGCGTCGACCAGCGTCGTCACCGCCCGTGGCACCACTTCGAGGCGCTCGGCGAGGTCGGCCATCCGGGGCGGGGCGTCGCGGTAGTGGTCCACGATCCGCAGCAGCCGGGACTGCGCGGGGGTGAAGGCGATGTCCAGCTGCTGCATGCGGTGTCGTTGTGCGCGGTGCATCCGGCGGGTCAGCCGTACCAGCTGTTCGGCGACCTGGGAGGTGCTGTGCGTCGGCTCGGGGGAGGACATGGACGGAGGATAACAGGATCAAGTTCATTGTGAGTATAGGTAACAATGAGCTAGGCTCCGTGACCGTCGCACGACGTCCGCCTCCCCGCACACCCTCCGAAGGAGCCCATGCGCCGCGAAGAATCCGAGTGGACCCCACCGCCCAAGGACCCGGACCAGCCGGTCCAGCTCCGGCGGATCCTGGCACTCTTCCGCCCCTACCGTGGCCGCCTGGCCCTCGTCGGCCTCCTGGTCGGCGCCTCCTCGCTGGTCTCGGTCGCCTCGCCCTTCCTGCTGCGCGAGATCCTCGACGTGGCGATACCCGGGCGCCGCACAGGACTGCTGACCCTGCTCGCCCTCGGCATGATCCTCACCGCCGTGACCACCAGCGTCTTCGGCGTCCTGCAGACCCTGCTCTCCACCACCGTCGGCCAGCGCGTCATGCACGACCTGCGCACCGCCGTCTACGCCAAGCTCCAGCGGATGCCACTGGCCTTCTTCACCCGCACCCGCACCGGCGAGGTCCAGTCCCGGATCGCCAACGACATCGGCGGCATGCAGGCCACCGTCACCTCCACCGCCACCTCCCTGGTCTCCAACCTCACCTCCGTCGTGGCGACCGTCGTCGCCATGCTCGCCCTCGACTGGCGGCTCACCCTCGTCTCCCTGCTGCTGCTCCCGCTCTTCGTGTGGATCAGCCGCCGGGTCGGCAACGAACGCAAGCGGATCACCACCCAGCGGCAGAAGCAGATGGCGGCCATGTCCGCGATCGTCACCGAATCCCTGTCGGTCAGCGGCATCCTCCTGGGCCGCACCATGGGCCGCGCCGACTCCCTCACCCAAAGCTTCGCCGGCGAATCCGAGCGCCTCGTCGACCTGGAGATCCGCTCCAACATGGCGGGCCGCTGGCGGATGGCCACCATCGGCATCGTCATGGCCGCCATGCCCGCACTCATCTACTGGGCCGCAGGACTCGTCCTCCAACTCGGCGGCCCCGCCTTCTCCCTGGGAACCCTGGTCGCCTTCGTCTCACTCCAGCAGGGCCTGCTGCGGCCCACCGTCTCGCTGCTGACGACCGGCGTCCAGATGCAGACCTCGCTCGCCCTCTTCCAGCGCATCTTCGAATACCTCGACCTGCCTGTCGCCCTCACCGAGCCCGCCGCACCGGTACGCATCGCCGCACCCCGCGGCGAGATCCGCTTCGAGCACGTCGGCTTCGCCTACGACGCCGCGGACGCGCCCACCCTCCAGGACATCGACCTGACCGTCCCGGCGGGCAGCAGCCTCGCCGTCGTCGGCGCGACCGGCAGTGGCAAGAGCACCCTGAGCTACCTCGTGCCGCGGCTCTACGACGCCACCGAAGGACGCGTCACCCTCGACGGCACCGACGTCCGCGCACTCGACTTCGCCACCCTGGCCCGCGCCATCGGCGTGGTCTCCCAGGAGACCTACCTCTTCCACGCGTCGGTCGCCGACAACCTCCGCTTCGCCAAGCCCGACGCGAGCGACGACGAGATCGAACGCGCCGCCAGGGCCGCCCAGATCCACGACCACATCACCTCGCTCCCCGACGGCTACGACACCCTCGTCGGCGAGCGCGGCTACCGCTTCTCCGGCGGCGAGAAGCAGCGGCTCGCCATCGCCCGCACCATCCTGCGCGACCCGCCCGTCCTGGTGCTCGACGAGGCCACCAGCGCCCTGGACACCCGCACCGAACACGCCGTCCAGCAGGCCATCGACGCGCTGTCCCGAGGCCGTACGACGGTCACCATCGCGCACCGCCTGTCCACCGTCCGCGACGCCGACCAGATCGTGGTCCTGGACGGCGGGCGGATCGCCGAACGCGGCACCCACGACCAGCTGCTCGCCGCCGACGGACGCTATGCCGCACTGCTGCGGCGCGACGCCCACCAGGAGCCCGCCGACCGTGACGCACGCCTCACACCTGCCGGGGAACAGGTGGTGACCAGCTAAGTGACCCACCGGTAAGGTCGGGCTCGCGGCGGCCAGTTCACTGGTCGGGGTGGCCGCCGCACCCACCCTGCGTCCCGTCCGCCGTCCGCCCGCTCGACCGACCGTTCCGGGAGCACACCGTGGCAGCCACCGCACTCTCCGCCCGACTGCTGGCCCGTACGCTCGCCGCGGCCGGTGTCGCCCACTTCCTCGTGCCCAAACCGTTCGACGCGATCGTGCCCCGCCAACTGCCGGGCAGCGCCCGCGCCTGGACCTACGCCAGCGGCGCCGCCGAACTCGCCGTCGCCGCCGCCGTCGCCCTGCCGCGCACCCGCAGGGCCGGCGCGCTCGCGGCTGCCGGGCTGTTCGCCGCGGTCTTCCCCGCCAACGTCCAGATGGCCTACGACTGGCGGCACCGCCCGGCCCCGCTCAAGGCCATCGCCTACGGCCGGCTGCCCGGCCAGCTCCCGCTCATCGCGCTCGCCCTGCACGCCGCCCGCACCGCTAGTGGCGTGCAAGGTCACCCGGCGGACCCGTCCCGGGCGGGCGCCAGCCGGTAGCCGTAGCGGTACGTCCGGTCGGCGTGCAGCAGGTACTGCTCCAGCGGCGGCGCGCCCCAGGAATCGTTGCCGCCCACCCCCATCTGCCGGTGATTGACACTCAGATGGATCTCCGGGCGCCGCTTCAGCTCGTAAGGGTGCAGCGGACCGTCCAGGTCGGCCGGGGTGTGGTGCAGCGCGCTCAGCTCCAACAGCGGTGCGTCGTCGCCCGGTTCGGCGCTCACCCGCAGCCCCGTGCCGTCACGGGCGGTGAGCGATGCGGTGCGTACGTCGGTGACGTTGCCGGTCTGCTGGGGCCGCACGTACGGGCCGAACTGCGCGTCGACGGTGGAGCGGTGGCGGCCGACGAACGCCGCGGTGCGCCGGTCCCGGTAGTTCTCCTGCGGGCCCCGCCCGTACCACGTGAAGGTGTCGAGCCCGGCGGGCACCGTCAACAGGGCGCCGACCAGCGGCAGATCGGGCAGCAGCACACCGGGGCGCAGGGTGTGCGCGATGCGTACCTCGCCGTCGCCGCGCACCGTGAACACCGTGTCCCAGTGCGAGACGGCGGGCGAGGTGGGCAGCGTGGCGGTGACCTCGATGGTGACCTCGGAGGGTGAGGTGCGGTCGGCCCGCACGCCGGTGACGGTGCGCCCGCTGCCCGCGTCGCGCCAGGTCCCGAGCGTGTTCTGGGCGCCGCGCCCGATGTCGTTGTCGGTGGGCGCCCGCCAGAAGTTGGGCACCGGGCCGCCGGAGAGCAGGGTGCGCCCGCGGTGCCGGTAGGCGGTCAGGGTGCCGGTGGCCTTGTCCAGGACGACCTCGACGTCGCGGCCGGTGACGGTGACCTGCTCGCCGGTCTCGGTCAGCTTCAGCGGCGGCAGCGCCGACGGGTCCGGGTCCGCCGGTGCCGGGGTGTGCCAGGGCAGCGCGAACTGCTCGGCGGCGACGCTGTGTCCTGCGTCCGCCCAGCGCGCGTCGTGCCGGAGCACGAAGGACAGGTTGAGCCAGTACGCGGCGCCGGGCTCCGGGCGCGCCGGCCGCCGCACGGGGATGCGGACGGTCGCGTCGGCGCCCGGCCCGGCGGTGGGCGCGGGCAGCGTGCCGTGCTGGATCCGCTCGCCGTCGCGGGTGACCTCCCAGCGCAGCTCGTAGTCGTCGAGACCGCGGAACAACTGCCGGTTGGTGACGCTGATCTGCGTCTTCGCCGGGTCGGCCGCGGCCATCCGGATCGCCTGGTAGACCTTCTTCACCTCGTGGACGGCGGGATGCGGGGTGCGGTCGGCGGAGACGATGCCGTTGCAGCAGAAGTTCTTGTCGGTGGGGTAGCCGGGCTTCCAGTCGCCGCCGTAGGAGAGGTAGCTGTGCCGGCGGTCGCCGGGGACCGGGAGGCGGATCGCCTGGTCGACGAAGTCCCAGATGAAGCCGCCGTGCAGGTTGGGGTAGCGCTCGAAGACGTCCCAGTACTCCTGGAAGTTGCCGGTGCTGTTGCCCATCGAGTGGGCGTACTCGCACAGGATGAACGGCTTCGGGTTGCCGGACTTGCCGTACTTCTCGACGCCGTCCGGCGCGGTGTACATCTCGCTGTGCAGATCGGCCACGTCGTTCATGCCCTCGTAGTGCACCGGCCGGGACGGGTCGCGGCCGTGCGTCCAGTCGGCCATCTTGCGGAAGTTGGCGCCCTGCCCCGCTTCGTTGCCGAGCGACCAGACCACCACGCTGGGATGGTTCTTGTCCCGCTCGACCATCGAGCGCATCCGGTCCAGGCAGGCGTCGGTCCACTCCGGCAGCCCGCCGGGCAGCACCTCGCGCACGCCGTGCGACTCCAGGTTGGCCTCGCCGACGACGTACAGGCCGTACTCGTCGCAGAGATCGAGCCAGTACGGGTGGTTGGGGTAGTGCGAGGTGCGTACCGCGTTGATGTTGTGCTGCTTCATGAGGCGGATGTCCTGCCGCATCCGCTCCGCGGTGACCGCCTGGCCGTGGTCCGGGTCGGACTCGTGGCGGTTGACGCCGCGCAACACGATCGGCTGCCCGTTGACGGTGAAGGTGCCGGGGCCGTGGGCGACGTTGCGGAAGCCGACCCGGGTGCGCTGGACGTCGACGGCACGGCCCGCCGCGTCGGAGAGCGTGACCACCAGGGTGTAGAGGTACGGGTCCTCGGCCGACCACAGGCGAGGGGCCTGGACGGCGGTGTGCGGGGCGACCGTCACGTCCTTGCCTTCACCGAAGCCGACGGCGGCGGTCAGCGGCTTCGGCAGCACCTCCTTGCCGTCGGCGTCGTGGAGCCTCGCGGTCAGCCGGTGCGCGCCCGCGCCCGCCGCGCCCCGGTTGCGTACGGTCGCCCGCACGGTCAGTTCCGCGTCGCGCGGCACGTCGTCGAGGGTGGTGCGTATCTCCAGGTCCTGGACGTGCACCGGGGGAATCGCGTAGAGGTAGACGTCGCGGAAGATCCCGGACAGGTCGATCATGTCCTGGTCCTCCAGCCAACTGCCGTCGGACCAGCGGTAGACCTCGACCGCCAGCGTGTTGCGGCCCGGCTTCAGCGCGTCGGTGATGTCGAACTCGGCCGGGGTGTAGCTGTCCTCGCTGTAGCCGATCCGCTCGCCGTTGACCCAGACGAAGAATGCCGACTTCACACCCTGGAAGGAGAGCAGGGTACGGCGCCCGTCCCAGCCGCCCGGCACGGTGAAGGCGCGGCGGTAGGAGCCGACCGGGTTGAACCCCTCCGGGACGTGCGGCGGCACCGGCGTCTCGTAACCGGTCCAGGGGTACTTGACGTTGAGGTAGATCGGCTCCGGGTAGCCCTCGATCTCCCAGTTGGACGGTACGGGGATCCGGTCCCAGCCGCTGTCGTCGTACCCCGGGTCGTGGAATCCGGCCGGCCGCTCGTCCGGGTTCTTGGACCAGTGGAAGCGCCAACTGCCGTTCAGGGATCTGTAATACGGGGAGTCGTCGACCACGCCGGCCAGCGCCGCGCCGGCGTCCCGGTACGGGATCAGGCGGGCCCGCGCCGCTTCGCGGTTCACCTGGAAGACCTGCGGCTGCGCGTTCCACTCACCGCCCGCGCCCGCGGCATCGGTGGCGGCCATCTCGGCGGCGAAGGCGCTCTTCTGCGCGGCGAACGCGGCCCAGCCCGCCAGAGCGCTGCCGGTGACCAGGAACGAACGGCGGGACATGCGGCGAGCAGGCATGCGACAACTCCGAACGTAAGGCAACAGGAAGCAGCAGGATCGAACACCGTGTGCCCCAACACAAGCCCCCGGTACGCCACTTCACCACGCGGCGCCGCCCGCCGGACGCGCTCCGTGACCCCCACGGGCGGCCCTGACCACCTCGCCGCACGGCCCCGCATGTTGCCCGCAGATTTCGGCCGCCCTCCGACCCTGGCGGCCACCCGCCCCCGCGGTACATGATCGCGTGTTGGACCGGCCCGCCCCCGGCGGCGGGCGCAGTCGAAGTACCCCGAGCGGAGGACCATGTCGAGCGCGGAACACACCGGACCCCTGACGGAAACCGGGCCACCCGGCGCGCGCAGGCCACCGTCCCCGCTGCGCCAGCTGGCCGCCGCGTCGGTGGGCAACGCCGTCGAGTGGTACGACTGGTACGCCTACTCGTTCCTCGCCGTCTACTTCGCGGAACAGGTCTTCCCCGAGGGCACAGGCAACTCCCTCGTCCCGCTGCTGTCGTCCTTCGCGGTCTTCGCCGTCGGCTTCTTCATGCGCCCGATCGGCGGCCTGCTGATGGGCGCGGTCGCCGACCGCCGTGGCCGCCGCGCCGCACTGACCGTCACCATCCTGCTGATGGGCGGCGGCAGCCTGCTCGTCGCCGTCACCCCCACCTACGCCACCACCGGCGTCCTGGCCCCGGTCGTGCTGGTCGCCGCCCGGCTGATCCAGGGCCTGTCCGTGGGCGGCGAGTTCGCGGCCTCCACCACCTTCCTCGTCGAATCGGCAGGACCCGGCAGACGCGGCCTCTTCTCCAGCTTCCAGTACGTCTCCACCACCATCGGCCAGCTGCTGGCATCCGGCACCGCCGCACTGCTGGCCACCCTGCTCACCGAGGAGCAGATGGGCCTGTGGGGCTGGCGGGTGGCGTTCCTCGGCGGCGCGCTGCTGAGCCTGCTGGGACTGTGGATCAGGCATGGCGCGCAGGAAACTCGCAGTGTTGAACAGCAGGCCGCCGCCCGCCCCGGGCTCTTCGAAGGGCTGCGCCGCTACCCCCGCCAGTCCCTGCTGATCTGCGGCATCACCGCGGGCGGCACCCTCGCCTACTACACCTGGACCACGTACCTGCCGACCTACGCGCAGGTCAACATCGGTTTCGACAAGGGCGAAGCGCTCACCGTCGGCACCATCTCGCTGGTCTTCTTCGCCCTGTTGCAGCCGCTGGGCGGCATGCTCTCGGACCGTATCGGCCGCAAGCCGCTGCTGCTCGGCTTCGCGCTGGGCTTCGCGGTGCTCGCCGTGCCGCTGCTGCACCTGATCTCCGACGCCTTCGTCTCGCTGCTGCTGGTGCAGTGCGCAGGCATGGTGCTGCTCACCGGATACACCGCGGTCGCCGCCGCCGTGAACGCCGAGATCTTCCCCGCCCGGGTACGGGCCGCGGGCATCGGCTTCCCCTACTCGCTCACCGTCGCCCTCTTCGGCGGCACCGCCCCGTACGTCGGCACGTGGTTCAAGTCGGCGGGCCACGCCGACCTGTTCCCCTGGTACGTCGCGGCGCTCTGCCTGGTGTCGTTCTGCGTCTACCTGGCGCTGCCGGAGACGGCACGCACGACGATGGACAACTGACGCACGGGCGCCGCCCCGGCACAACGGAAGGCGCCGCCCCTCCCTGGGACGGGGAGGAGCGGCGCCGTGGAGCACGGTCCGTCAGACGAGCCAACCCACGAAGTGGAGGACGCCGGCAAGCAGGTTGGTGAGGATGTCCATGGGGTGTGTTTCTCCTTGTGCGAATGTGCAATGTGGGACCAACTCTCCGGCCCAGCAAGGGATGTCGACCGGAGGCGCTGTGACGTTCTGCAGTCCGTCGCTTGCGCCCCGTAAGCATCACCCGACGCGAGGTGCCCTGGAAACCCCATTTGACATCGATCACGCTTTCTGGCGAACACTCGCTCCCGCGTTCGTGTGTTCCCATGCGGGGGTGCCGGGCCGCCCCGGCTCCAGCAGCCGCCGCAGATCACGGACCGCGGCCCGGCCCGCCCGGTTGGCGCCGATCGTGCTCGCCGACGGCCCGTAGCCGACGAGATGGATCCGCGGGTCACGCACCACGCGGGTGCCGGCCAGGCGGATGCCGCCGCCCGTCTCGCGCAGCCGCAGCGGCGCGAGGTGGCCGATCGCCGGACGGAAACCCGTCGCGTACAGCAGGACGTCGGCCTCGGCCGTCCGCCCGTCCGCCCAGACCACCCCGCCGGGAGTGACGCGCGCGAACATCGGCAGCCGCTCCAGTACGCCGTGCGCACGGGCCTGCCGCATCGCCTCCGTCATCGGCAGGCCCGTCACGCTCACCACGCTCTGCGGCGGCAGGCCCTCGCGCACCCGCTCCTCGACCCGCGCGACCGCGGCCCGGCCCTGCTCCTCGTCGAACGGGCCCTCGCGGAAGACCGGCGGGCGCCTGGTCACCCAGGTGGTGGCCGCCGCGACCGGCGCGATCTCCAGCAGCTGCTGTACCGCCGACGTCCCGCCGCCGACGACGACCACCCGCTGTCCGCGGAACGCCTCGGGGCCGGGGTACTGCGCGCTGTGCAGCTGCCGTCCGGCGAAGGTCTCCTGCCCGGGGATGCGCGGCAGGAACGGCCGGTCCCAGGTGCCGGTCGCATTGATCAGCGCCCGGGGCGCGTACGTCCCGTCGGAACTCTCGACGCGCAGCCGGCCGCCTGTCCCCTCGCGCACCGCCGCGACGTCCACCGGCCGGTGCACCCGCAGTCCGAATGCCCGCTCGTAGCGGTCGAAGTACGCGCCGATCACCTCCGACGAGGGCCGCGCGGGATCCGCTCCGGTCAGCTCCATGCCCGGCAGCGCGTGCATCCCGTGGACCTTGTCGTAGGTCAGGGTGGGCCAGCGGAACTGCCAGGCGCCGCCGGGGCGCGGCGCGTGGTCGAGCACCACGGCATCGCGGTCCGGTACGTAGCCGGCCCGCCGCAGGTGGTAGGCGGCGGCCAGACCGGCCTGCCCGGCGCCGATCACCGCGACCTCGATCTCGCGCGCCGCGCCGTCGGGGCGCCCTCCGCTGTAGTTCATGTTTCTACTAACTCGGGAGGGCGGTCAGGTCTTCCCGCGGGAGGGAGCCTGCGTCTCAGCGCCCGCCTGCCACCAGCAGCGGAGCCCCGCCGGACGCGGACGCGGGCCGGCTGCCGCCCTGCGCGCCGTCCGGGCCGCCGCCGAGCAGGCCGCGCGCCGCCAGCTCGGGCCGTACGCCCTCGCCGAACCAGTACGCCTCCTCCAGGTGCGGATAGCCGGACAGTACGAAGTGCTCGATGCCCAGGTCGTGGTACTCCTCGATCCGGTCCGCGACCTCCGCGTGGCTGCCGACCAGCGCGGTGCCCGCGCCGCCGCGCACCAGGCCCACCCCGGCCCACAGGTTGGGCGAGATCTCCAGCTTGTCGCGCGACCCGCCGTGCAGCGCCAGCATCCGCTGCTGGCCCACCGACTCGCTCTTGCCCAGGGCCTGTTGGGCCGCCGCGACGGTGTCCGGGTCGAGATCGCCGAGCAGCCGATCGGCACTCGCCCACGCCTCCTTCGACGTGTCCCGCGAGATGGTGTGCAGCCGGATGCCGAACCGGACCGTGCGCCCTTCCCGCTCCGCGAGACCGCGAATCCAGTCGATCTTCTGCTTGACCTGCTCGGGCGGCTCGCCCCAGGTCAGGTACACATCCACGTTCCGGGCGGCGACCGGCCCGGCAGCCGCCGACGAGCCGCCGAAGAAGATCTGCGGCAGCGGATCGGGCGGCAGCGCCGTCAGGCCGCCCTCGACCTGATAGTGCTCCCCCTGGAAGTCGAACGGCGCACCGCCCCACACGCCCCGCACGACCTGGAGGAACTCATCGGTACGGGCGTACCGCCGGTCGTGGTCGAGGTGATCGCCGAACCGCTTCTGCTCGGTCGAGTCGCCGCCGGTGACCACGTTCAGCAGCAGCCGCCCGCGCGAGAGACGCTGGTACGTCGCGGCCATCTGCGCGGCCAGCACCGGTGAGATCACCCCGGGCCTGAAGGCCACCAGGAACTTCAGCCGCTCGGTGACCTGGGTCAGCGCCGTCGTCGTCAGCCAGGCGTCCTCGCACCACGTCCCGGTCGGCGTGAGCACCGCCTCGAAACCCAACTGCTCGGCAGCCTTGGCGATTTGGGCCAGATACTCGATGTCGGGGCCGCGCACCCCGCGCACCGGGGTGATGCGGTCGCGCCGCACACCTCCGTCGGTGTAGGCGTGCCGGTCGACGAGGGTGCGCCCGTCGCCGCCGGTCGGCAGGAACCAGTGCAGGTGTACGGACATGTCAGTGGGCCTTTCCATAGGTGCGCGGCTCGGTGCCTGACGGCGGCAGGCCACCGTTGAAGCGCGGGTCGACGAACGCGCCGAAGTCGAAGGAGCGGGGGATGAGGCGGAACGCGGCGAAGGTGTCGACGATCTTCTGTTCCGAGGCGATCGCGTCCTTGTCCACGGCCACCTGCACCGCCGTGCCCCGGGTGCGCTTGACCGCGGCGAGCGCCACGTCCTTCGGCAGCCCGGTCTCCTTCGCCCAGACCTCGGCCCAGGCGGCCGGGTGCGCGTGCACCCAGTCCTGGGCCCGGCGCAGCCGCTGGACGTAGTCCTTGACCGCCGCCGACTTCTTCTTGTCGTTCAGCGCGGCGGGCGCGGCGACCTGGAAGCCCAGCCCGTTGACCACACCCTGCCCGCTCGCCAGCACCCGCGCGTCGGCCTGCTCCAGCGCCTGCGAGGTGTACGGATCCCACACCGCCCAGGCGTCCACCTTGCCGCGGGTGAACGCGGCCAGCGCGTCGGCCGGCTGGAGGTAGCTGAGCGTGACGTCCTTGGGGGAGAGCCCGGACTTCTTCAGCTGGGCGAGGAGTTGGTAGTGCGCGGAACTGCCCTGCGCCACCGCGATCGACTTCCCCTTGAGCTGAGCGGCGCGGTGCAGCGGCGAGTCCTTCTTCACCAGGACCGCGTCGCCGTCCGCCCTGCTGTGCGCCCCGGCGACCACCTTGATCTTCGACTTCGCCGCCGCCGCGAACACCGGCGGCGTGTTGCCCACCGCGCCGATGTCGACGGCCCCGGCGTTCACCGCCTCCAGCAGCGGCGGCCCCGAGGTGAAGGTGGACCACTTGATCCTGTAGGTGAGGTCGTCCAGCTCCCCAGCGGCCCGCAGCACGGCCTCCGAACCGCCCTTCTGGTCCCCGACGTTGAGGGTCAGCGACCCCTTGCCGTCGGTTCCGCTTCCGGTACCGCCCGCCGAGCCGCCGGCCCCCGCCGCGCCGCCGCAGGCGGCCAGCAGCAGGGTAAGCGGGAGCAGCAGGGCCGGGGCGAGGTGCCGTGGTCGTGATCTCATCGACGTTCCGTTTCTCTTCTCGTGTGGGTGCGCGGCGGTTCTCGTGTGAGGGCGCGACGGTGTGCGGGCGCGATGCTGGGTTCCCCGCGCACCGGCCGCGCGGCCGTGCGGTCAGTGCGCACCGGCCGAAGCGGCCGTCGCCTCCCGCGCCTTCTCCGCGGTGCCCGCCACGCCGAGCCGGTCCAGGAGCCGGGCCCGCAGTGCCGTGAACCCCGGGTCGGCGATGTCGCGCGGGCGCGGCAGGTCCACCGCCGTCTCGTACGCGATCCGGCCGTCCTCCATCACCAGCGCGCGATCGGCCAGCAGCAGCGCCTCGTCGACGTCGTGCGTCACCAGCAGCACCGCACAGCCCCGCTGCTGCCACAGGTCGGCTACCAGCCGCTGGGCCTTGATCCGGGTCAGCGCGTCCAGCGCGCCGAACGGCTCGTCGAGCAGCAGCAGATCCGGCTCCCGCACCAGTGCGCGGGCCAGCGAGGCGCGCTGGGCCTCACCGCCGGAGAGCGTCTTGGGCCAGGCGTCGGCGCGGTGCCCGAGCCCGACCTCCTCCAGCGCCGCCACCGCCGTGCCCCGCTCGGGCCGCCCCGGCAGCCCCAGCAGGACATTGCGCCACACCCGCTTCCAGGGCATCAGCCGAGGCGCCTGGAAGGCCACGGCCTTACGGCGTGGCACCAGCACCTCGCCGTCGATCTCCTGGTCGAGGCCGGCCAGCACCCGCAGCAGCGTCGACTTGCCGCAGCCGCTGCGTCCGAGCAGCGCCACGAACTCGCCTGGCCGCAGCGTCAGTTCGAGGTCGTCGATGACGGCCCGGCCGTCGAACGCCCGCACCAGACCGGCGACCCGCACGGCCGCACCGGCCCCGTCGGCCGTCTCCGGGGTCACCGTCCGGTGAATGTCGGTCGCCATTGCAGCAGCAGCCTTTCGAGGGTACGGACGAGGAAATCGGCGAGCAGACCGAGAATCGCGTAGACCACCAGGCAGACCACGATCACGTCGGTACGGAAGAACTCCCTGGCCTGGTTCATCAGGAAGCCGAGGCCGTCATCGGCGTTGACCTGCTCTCCGAAGACCAGCGCCAGCCAGGCGGTGGCCAGCGAGTAGCGCAGCCCGGTCATGGCACCGGGCAGCGCGCCCGGCAGCACCACGTGCCGGATCAGCCCCCAGCGGCTCAGCCCGAGCGAGGTGCCGGCCTCGACCAACTGCGCGTCCACGCCCCGGATTCCGGCATAGACGTTCAGATAAAGGTGGAAGGCCACCCCCAGCGCGATCAGCGCGATCTTCGGCGCCTCGCCGATCCCCAGCCAGACGATGAACAGCGGGATCATGCCCACCCAGGGGATCGACCGCAGCATCTGCACGGTCGCGTCCACCAGATCCTCGCCGAGCCGCGAAAGCCCGGAAGCCAACGCCAGCGCGACACCTGCCACGCCGCCCAACACCAGCCCCACGGCGACCCGTTGCAGCGACACCACCATCGCCGACGGCAGCGTCCCGTCCGAGACCAGCCCCGCTCCGGTGGCGGCGATCGTGCCGGGCGACGCCAGGATGTCCTCGTGCAGCACACCGGTCGCACTGAGCACCTGCCACAGCGCCAGCAACGCCACGGGGCCGACCGTACGGCGCAACCACCGCGGCACGGACCGCCGCCGCCCGGACACCGGCACCACACGCGACAACTCGGGAGGCGGCCCCGCGGACCCGCCTCCCTCGGCGAGCGCCGCGGCCCCGGCGGACGTATCGGGTGGCACCTGTCCGGCCACGGCCTGATCGAGACTCATCGGAACTCCACGGAGGGGAGGGGAGGGAGGGAGGGGGAGGGAGGGGGAAGGGGCGGGCGCGGGACCGCAGTTGGCCGGCGCGTACCGGAAGGACCACCGGGAGGGCCGGTGCCGGTACCGCACGCGCACGCCGGGCGAGGCGCGCGGGCACGCACGGGGGAACGGGGAACAACGCGCTACGGAACGCAGAACGCGGGTCGCGGACCGTGGGCCCGGCAGGGAGAGAAGAGCCGCAAGCCCTCAGAAAGAGGAGGACGCCTACGGCGGGAAAAGCGTCAGCAGCCGCGGCGACAGGTGGCGGAGGCCACTCGCAGCAGGTCGATGTGACCACGCGTCGTGAGCTGGGCTGACGTAGACATGCCGCCGAACGTAGCGGGGCGCCGAGACAGGGGTCAATCGCCGTCTCGGCAGGTGGACCTTTGTTGCGGGCGTATGGCGGACGCGGCCCCGAGACTGCGTTCCCGGCACCAGCCGCCGTACGAAGATGGGCACATGAGCACCACATTCATCACGCGCACCCTCGACGTCACCACCGGCTCGACGGAGACCGTCGCCGACCTGACAGCCGATTGCGACGCCTTCCTCCGGGAGGCCGCACACGGCGGCGACGGCCTCCTCAACCTCTTCGTCCCGCACGCCACCGCCGGCATCGCCATCCTGGAGACCGGCGCGGGCAGCGACGACGACCTGCTGTCCGCCCTGCACGACCTGCTGCCCGCCGACAACCGCTGGCAACACCGCCACGGCAGCCCCGGCCACGGCCGCGACCACGTCCTCCCGGCGCTCGTCCCGCCGCACGCCACCCTGCCGGTCGTCGCGGGGCGGATGGCCCTGGGGACGTGGCAGTCCGTGTGCCTCGTCGACACCAACAAGGACAACCCGCACCGCGAGGTCCGGCTGAGTTTTCTGGGGTGACCGGGGCCGTCGGGGGAGGGGACCGCGGCGATGCGAGAAACATCACCTTTAGCTAGGTCTTGACACCGGATGGTCAATTTTGAGGCCGTGGCGGTGACAGGATAGAAGGGATTCCGCACCATTTTCGTGCGATTTCAATCCGCAATCCTGCCAGCCTCCGTTCGTCCCCGGACCGAGACAATCGATGGGCCCCGTCCTGCTATGCCGCTCCCCTTCCTCCACCGTCTGCGCGACCGTACGCTGCACAGCCCCCAGCCCTCCCTGCCGCGTGGCGCGGGCGCGCTGGACCTGTGCGTCAACGATCCCGTCGGGCTGGCGATGGCGGGCGTGGGGATCTCGGTCCGTGACACCCAGGGTCAGGAAGTGACGCACGGACTGACCGATCCCAACGGACGGCTGACCGTGACGCTGCCGCCCGGCGGCTACCGGCTCGTGGTGACGTCCGACGGCTTCAGCCCGGTCCGGTGCGAGGCCGAGGTGGTGGCGGGTGAGCGCACCGTGCAGGGCCCCGTCACGATGGAACTGGCGCCTGCGGTCCCGCTGCCCGAGCCCGGACAGTGGCGGATCGACCCCGACCACTCCGCCATCCGCTTCGCCGCCCGGCACATCGGTCTCGCCGACATCTACGGCCGCTTCAACAACTTCGAGGGCGGACTGTGGATCGGTGAACGGATGCAGGACTCCCGGGTCGAGGTGACCATCGACGCGGCGAGCCTGGACACCGGCGTACGGATGCGGGACGACCATCTGCGGTCGGCGGAGTTCCTGGACGTGGCCCGGTTCCCCTACCTCCAGTTCGCCGGTGACAAGTTCGTCCACAAGGGCGGCAGCCGGTGGGCCGTGCAGGGCGTGCTGCACCTGCACGGCGTCAGCCGCAACGTCCAGCTGGACACCCGCTACCTGGGCATCGGCACGGGCATGGCGGGCGAGACCCGCACGGCCTGCCGCGCCGTCACCGAACTGCACCGCGAGGACTTCACCCTCGACTGGCGCAAGATGCTCGCCAGAGGCATCGCCGCGATCGGCGCGACGATCCGGATCGATCTGGACATTCAGGCGGTTCGGCCGGAGTAGCGGCCGGGGAGTGAGAGGGGCGCCCCGCCTTTCCGGCAGATGGCCGGGGAGGCGGGGCGACGTCATGTGCGGCCGGGGCGCCGGCGGGCAGGGCGAGCGGGATTCCCTGCCAACGTTTTCGTTTCCGCAGGTCGTGGGCGGGGCCGTGGGCGCGGCTGGTAGGGAATCCCTATAGCCGTTTCGTCAAAGCCGTCTCGACCGGGGGCGGTCGGGCTGGTTCAATCGGCGGTATGACCGAGGAACGGCAGGAACTCACGCGGCGTCGCCACGTCGACCTGTCGCGGGTTTCCAGTGCCGTCTGTACCCCGGCGGCCGTTCGGGCCTGAGCGCACTGTGGACAGCGCGCGTAGCCGGTAGCCTCCGCGCCGCCCGTTCCGGATCTGCTTCCCCCTCCTCTCTTCTTCCTCCTTCCTCCCCTTCCCGCGTGCGACGGCCGTCCGATGCCGTACGGACCGCGTCCGCGGCCGGGCCCGGCGCTGCCCGGGTGCCCGCTCACCGCCCCCGGAGGCCCCCGCATGCCCTCGTCCGCCCTCCCTCCCGAACTGTCCGCGCGGCTTCGCGCCGACGCCGCCGCACTCGAAGCGCGCCGCGAACTCCCTTACAGGGGCGTGGAGTTGGTGCGGGACAGTGGGCTGGGGGCGCTGCGGGTGCCGGTGGAGCACGGCGGGCGCGGTGGTTCGCTCGCCGCGTTGTTCCGTACCGTCGTCGATCTCGCCGAGGCCGACTCCAACGTGGCGCAGGCGCTCCGCCCGCACTTCGGATTCGTGGAGCTGCTGATCAGCCAGGGCACCGGGACCGAGCGGGAGCGCTGGTTCCCGCTCGTCGCGGGCGGTGCGCTGTTCGGCAACGCGGCGTCCGAGCGGGGCACGGCACACCCCGGGGAGATCAGGACCCGCATCACGGCCGACGGGGAGCACTTCCGGGTCGACGGCACCAAGTTCTACTCGACCGGCTCGCTCTTCGCCGACTACGTCGTGGCGATCGCCCTGGACGACGAGGAGCGCCGGGTCCGGGTGGTGCTGCCGCGTGACCGGGAGGGCCTGGAGCTGGCCGACGACTGGGACGCGCTCGGCCAGCGGACCACCGCCAGCGGCACCACGCGGCTGCGGGGAGTGCGTGCCTACGCCGACGAGGTGGCGGTCGACGCGACGGCCCGGCAGCGCCGTACCCATCTGGGCCCGTACTACCAGCTCTACTTGGCCGCCGTGCACACCGGCATCGCCAAGGCTGCCGTGGCCGATGCCGTGGAGTACGCGCGGGACAAGGCGCGGCCCGTGCAGCACGCCGGGGTCGCACGGGCCGTGGACGATCCGCTGGTCCAGCACACGGTCGGCTCGATCGCCGCGCTCGGCTATGCGGCCGAGGCCGCCGTGCTGCGGGCGGCGGATGCGCTCGACGAGGCACTGGCGGTGCGCGGCGAGGACGGTGTCGCGGGTCTGCCCGATGCCCTGCACGACGCGGCGGTGCAGGTGTCGCAGGTACAAGTGGTGGCCGCGCGCGCCGCGTTGGACGCGGGGGAGCGGCTCTACGACGTCGGCGGCGCCTCGGCGACGCTGCGCGAACACCACCTCGACCGGCACTGGCGCAACGCCCGCACGCTCGCCTCGCACAACCCGGTCGCGCACAAGGCCAGGGTGGCGGGCGACTGGCTGCTCAACGGCACCCCGCCCCCGCTGAACGGCTTCTTCTGACCGCCAGGCTCCGCCCCTCGTCCCGGCCCCCTCCCCGGAGTTGCCCGTGAAGCCCCCGTCCCGCAGGCGAGCCGCCACCGCGCTGGTGGCCCTCGCCCTGACCGTCCTCGCCACCGGATGCGGCGCCGGCGGTGTCACCACCGCACCGCTCGGCGCGCGGCCCGCGTCCGGCGGCACCCTCACCTACGCCACCGACCGCGAACCGACCTGCCTCGACCCCCACGTGTCCGGCGACATGCCGCAGGCGTACGTGGCGCAGCAGTTCCTCGACTCGCTGGTGGCCATCGACGCGCACGGCCGGATCAGGCCGTGGCTCGCCACCTCGTGGGACGTCTCCGATGACGCCGCCACGTACACCTTCCACCTGCGCCGCGACGTGCGGTTCACCGACGGCACCCGCTTCGACGCGGCGGCCGTGAAGGCCAACCTCGACCACATGGTGAACCCCGCCACCCAGTCGGGTACGGCGGGCGGCTACCTCGCCCCCTACAAGAAGACCGAGGTCGTCGACGCCTTCACCGCCCGCATCCACCTGGACCGCCCCTACTCGCCCTTCCTCAACATGCTCGCGCAGGCGTTCCTCGGGATGGAGTCGCCGAAGGCGCTGAAGCGCGGCAAGGAGGCGAACTGCGCGGCACCGGTCGGCACCGGGCCGTTCATCGTCAAGAAGTGGAACCGGCAGTCCGACGTCGAACTGGTCCGCAACCCGCACTACAACTCCCCGCCCCCGTACGCCCGGCACACCGGGCCCGCCCACGTCGCCAAGGTGGTGTGGCGGTTCATCCCGGAGCCCGCGACCCGCTTCGCCGCCGTGCAGTCGGGGCAGGCCGACGTGATCGACGCGCTGCCGCCGGAGGACCAGGCGTCCGCGGAGCGCGACGGCCGTCTGAAGGTCGTGGTGCGCGACCGTCCCGGCAACCCGACGAACCTCGCCCTGAACACCTCCCGCGCCCCCTTCGACGACCGCCGGGTGCGCGAGGCGTTCCTGTACTCGGCGGACGTCGTCAACGGCCTCAAGAGCGTCTTCTTCGGCCAGTACCGGCGCGCCGGCGGCCCGCTCAGCTACGTCACCCCGCACTACGCGAGCGGGTACGAGAACGCCTGGCCGCACGATGTGAAGCGGGCCAACGCGCTGTTGGACAAGGCGGGTTGGGGGAACAGGGACGGCGCGGGCTACCGCGTCAGGAAGGGGCGCAGGCTCACCGCCGACGTCCTGCTGAAGTCCGACATCAGCCCGAACCAGCTGGCCCTGATGGAGCAGATCCAGGCCACCGCCAAGGACGTCGGCTTCGACCTGAAACTGCTCAGGCTCGACGCCGCCACCGTCAACACCCGCTACCTCGCCGGTGATTACGACCTGCGCGACGGCTACTGGAACACCAACACCCCGGACGTGCTGCACACCGTCTTCGGCAGCGAGTACGCCGTGCACCACGGCATCCACTCCAACGCCTCCTACGTCAAGGACCCCGCCCTGGACCGGCTGCTGCGCGCCGCGCAGGCCACCACCGACGACGCCGGGCAGCGGCGGCTGTACGGCAAGGCGCAGCGGCTGATCTCCGCGGGGGCCTACCAGCTGACCCTCTACCCGCAGACCACCCGGCTCGCCGCGCACCGCGCGAGCGTCCGCGGCGCGGCACTCGAACCCGCCCTGTCCCTGCCCTACCTCTACGACGCGTGGGTGAACACCCGATGACCGCCACCGCCCCCCGCCTGCGCCGCTACGGCGCCCGGCTCGCCGGTGCCGCCCTCGTCCTGTGGGCGGCGGCCACCGTGACCTTCCTCGCCCTGCACCTGGTGCCGGGCGACCCCGTACTCGTCCTGCTCGGCGGCGGCTCGGGCGCCAACCCCACCCCCGAGACCATCGCCGCCACCCGCCACGCCTACGGACTCGACCAGCCGCTGTACGCGCAGTACCTGCACCACATCGGGCGGCTGGTCACCGGCGACCTCGGCGTCTCCACCTCCCTCAAGGAACCGGTCGCCGGGGTGATCACCCAGCAGCTCCCCGCCACCCTCCAACTGACCGCGCTGGCCCTGCTGTTCGCGTGGCTGCTCGCCGGCGCCGTGGTCCTCCTGTCGACCGGCCGCAGCGCACCGGCCCGTGCCCTCGGCTCCGGCCTGGAGACGGTGGCCGCGGGACTGCCGCACTTCTGGCTCGGTGTGGTGCTGCTGTACGGGTTCGCGTTCCGGCTCGGCTGGTTCCCCGTCGCGGGCGGCACCGGCATCGCCGCGCTCGTCCTGCCCGCCCTCACCCTGGCCGTACCGCTCGCCGGCTACCTCGGCCAGGTCACCCGCGGCGCCCTGCTGACCGCGCTGGAGCAGCCGTTCGTCACCTCGGCGCGGATGCGCGGCATGAGCAGCACCGCGGTGCGCGCCCGCCGCGCCCTGCGGCACGCGCTGCTGCCCCCGTTGACGCTGTCGGGCTGGGCGGTCGGCGCGCTGTTCTCCAGCGAGGTCGTGGTGGAGTCGGTGTTCGCGCGCCAGGGCATCGGCCGGGCACTCCTCAACGCCGTACTCGCCCGTGACCTGCCCCTCGTCACCGGGATCGTGCTGCTGATCGCCGCCGTGTACGTCCTCGTCAACCTCGCCGTCGACCTGCTCCACGCGGTGGTCGACCCGCGCATCCGCACGCCACGGGAGCTGTGACACGTGACCACCGCCCTGACCGCCGCCGCGCAGGCCGAGCCGCGGGTGCGCCGGATACGCCCCGGCCTCATCGCCGCCGGGGTCTTCCTCGCCCTCGTCGTGCTGGCCGCGCTCGTGCCTGGCCTGCTCACCACCTACGCACCCGACGCCATCAGGCCGGCCGACTTCTTCCAACCGCCCTCCGCCGCCCACTGGTTCGGCACCGACCAGAACGGCCGCGACGTCTACACCCGCCTCGTCCACGGCGCCGGACAGTCGCTGCTCATCGGCCTCGGCGCCACCGCCATCTCCCTCACCCTCGGCATCACGCTCGGCCTGACCGCGGCGCTCGGCGGCCGACGCGCCGACTTCGCCGTCGGCCGGGTGCTCGAAGTGCTCTTCGCCTTCCCGGGACTGCTGCTCGCGCTGCTGTTCATCGCGGTGTTCGGCACCGGCGCGGTCACCGCCGCCGTCGCCGTCGGCATCGGCGAGGCCGCGGGGTACGCCCGCCTGATCCGCGCCCAGGCCACCACCGTGGTCCGCTCCGGCTACGTCGAGGCGGCCCGTGGCCTGGGCCATCCGCCGCTGCGCGTGGTACGCCGCACCGTCCTGCCGAACGTGCTGCGCCCGCTCGCCGCACTGGCCACGCTCGGCATCGGCCAGTCCGTGGTGTGGGCCTCGTCCCTGTCCTTCCTGGGCCTGGGCGCCCAGCCGCCCGCAGCCGAGTGGGGCGCGATGCTCGCCGACGGCCGCACCTTCCTGCAGTACGCCTGGTGGACCTCGTTCTTCCCCGGCCTGTTCATCGTCCTGACCACCCTGTCCACCACCGTTCTCGGCCGGCGCCTGCAAGCCTGGCTGGACGCGAGGAGCAGCTGATGCCCGCACCGGATGAGCCCACCGCACCGCCCGGGACGCCCGCGCGGCCCGTACCGCTGATCCGCGCCGAGAACCTCACGGTCGGCTTCGGCGCCCGCACCGTCGTCCGCGGCGTCTCGCTCACCGTGCGCCGCGGCGAGACCCTCGCCCTGGTCGGCGAGTCGGGCTCAGGCAAGAGCGTCACCGCCCGCACCCTCGTCGGTCTGACAGGACCCGGGGCGCGGGTGCGCGCCGACCGCCTGGAGTGGCAGGGCGAGGACATCCGCACCTGGGGCGAGCGGCGCCTGCGGCGGATCCGCGGCCGTGGCATCGGCTTCGTCCTCCAGGACGCCCTGGTCTCGCTCGACCCGCTGCGGCCGGTCGGCAAGGAGATCGAGGACGCCCTGAAACTGCACGGCTACGGCGACCGCGACGCGCGGCGCGCACGGGTGCGGGAGGTGATGGAACAGGTCGCCATCCCCGACCCCGCGCTGCGGGCCGCCCAGTACCCGCACGAACTCTCCGGCGGCCTGCGCCAGCGGGCCCTGATCGCCTCCGCGCTCGCCCTCGACCCGCCGCTTCTGATCGCCGACGAACCGACGACGGCACTCGACGCGACGGTGCAGGCGCAGATCCTCGACCTGCTGGCCGCCGCCCGCAGCCGGGAGCGCGGCCTGCTGTTCATCACCCACGACCTGGCGGTGGTGCGGCGCCTCGCGGACCGGGTCGCGGTCATGCGGGGCGGCGAGATCGTCGAGGAGGGGCCCGTCGCCCACGTCCTCCAGGACCCGCAACACGCCTACACCCGGCACCTGTTGGCCGCAGACCCGGCCCTGCACCCCAAGGGCGCGCGGCTCTCCGCGGCGCCGCGCCCCACCCTGCCCGCACCGGAAGGGGAGCGGCCGAGCGGAGTGGTCCTGGCCGCCGAAGGACTGCACAAGACCTACCGGGGCAGGACGGCCGTCGCGGACGTGTCCTTCGCGCTCGCCGCCGGACGCACCCTGGGCATCGTCGGCGAATCAGGCTCGGGCAAGTCCACCACCGCCCGCATCGCCCTCGGCCTGACCCGCCCCGACAGCGGCACCGTCACCCTGCACGGCGAGGAGTGGAGCGCGCCCGCCGAAAAGGCCCGCCGCCACCGCCGCCACCACATCCAACTCGTCCACCAGGACCCCCTGTCGGCCTTCGACCCGCGCTGGACGGTACGCCGCACCCTGGCCGACGCCGTCCGCCTGCACCGCCCCGGCCACCCCGCACCCGGCCCCGCCGAAGCCGCCGACCGCGCCCGGGAACTGGCCGCGCAGGTCGGACTCCCGGCCGACACCCTCGACCGCCACCCGCTGCACCTGTCCGGCGGCCAGCGCCAACGCGCCGCCCTGGCACGGGCACTGGCGCCCCGCCCCTCCCTCCTCGTCCTCGACGAACCCGTCTCCGCACTCGACGTCTCTGTCCAGGCCCAGGTCCTCGACCTGCTCGCCGAACTCCAGGACACCCTCGGCCTCGCCTACCTCTTCATCTCGCACGACCTGGGTGTCGTGCAGCACGTCAGCGACGACGTACTCGTGATGCAGGGCGGCCGGATCGTCGAAGCCGGCCCGGCCACCGCCGTGTTCGCGGCGCCCGCCCACCCCCACACCCGCGCCCTCCTGGACGCCGTACGCCCCCTCACCCCCTCCGGAGCCACCCGATGACCGACCTCGCACCGCTGCGCTTCAACGCCTTCGCCATGAACTGCGTCTCGCACATCAACCACGGCCAATGGGTGCGCGACGACACCCGCCAGACCTCCTACACCGACCTCGACACCTGGGTGGACCTGGCCCGCACCCTGGAGCGCGGCCACTTCGACGCACTGTTCCTCGCCGACGTCATCGGCACCTACGACACGTTCCGCGGCGGGCGTGAAACGGCGGTACGCGAGGGCCTCCAGATCCCCGTCAACGACCCGTCGCTGCTGGTCGCGGCCATCGCCCACGCCACCGAACACCTGGGCCTCGCCTTCACCCAGTCCGTCCTCCAGGAACCCCCCTACAACTTCGCCCGCCGCCTGACCACCCTCGACCACCTCACCAAGGGCCGCGTCGCCTGGAACGTCGTCACCTCCTACCTGGAATCCGCCGCCAAGGGCCTGGGCCTGGACGGACTGCCCCTGCACGACGAGCGCTACGACCGCGCCGAGGAATACACCGACGTCCTCTACCAACTCCTCGAAGGCAGCTGGGAAGAGGACGCCGTCGTACGCGACCGGGCACGCGGCATCTACGCGGACCCCGACCGCATCCACGACATCCACCACGAGGGCCGCTTCTACCGCGTCAACGGCCCCCACCTCTCCGAGCCGTCACCGCAGCGCACCCCGCTCCTCTTCCAGGCCGGATCATCCGAACGGGGCAGGGAGTTCGCGGCCCGCAACGCCGAGGCCGTCTTCCTCGGCGCGATCTCACCGGAGGGCGCGCGGGCACAGGTCGACGACGTGCGCGCGCGAGCCGTGGCGCACGGCAGGGACGCCGGCGACATCCTCTTCTTCCAGGGCCTGACCCTGATCATCGGCTCCACCGAGGAGGAAGCCGCCCGCAAGCTGGCCGCCTACCGCGACAACACCAGCCTCGACGGCTTCGCCGCCCACCTCTCAGGATCCCTCCAACTCGACCTCTCCCAGGTCGACTTCGACGCCCCCGTCGGCGAGATCGACACCAACGGCGTACAGGGATTCGTACGCTCCCTGGTGGAGGGCGCACCCGACAAGACCTGGACATTCGGCGAAGCCCTGCGCGCACGCGCCTGGACCCGCCCGGTGGCCGGCGTACCGGAACGGATCGCCGACGAACTGGAGGACTGGCGCCGCGCGGGCATCGACGGCATCAACCTCTCCTACGTCACCACCCCCGGCTCCTTCACGGACTTCGCCGACCACCTGGCCCCGGTGCTGCAAAAACGCGGCCTCCTCAAGACCGAGTACACCGAAGGCACCCTCCGCCAGAAACTGTTCGGCCGCGGGAACCGGCTGCCTGCCAGCCATCCGGGGGCGCGGTATCGGCGGGGGTGAGGCCGCAGACGTCGAAAGCCCCGAAGCCCAGCCGGAACCGGCCCTCGGGGAGTTCTCATTGCGACGCCGGTATCGGGGATGAGTCCTTGCTGTCCTGGACCATCCGCTCGAAGGTGAGCGGGTACGTTTCATTCTTCAGCGCGAAGTTCAGCAGGGCCGTGGACCAGTCGTCGAACAGTGAGAACACGCGGTCCACGATGAGCTTCGCCTGCTCACGTTGTGGTGCGTCGAGCAGCGGGAGCTCGGAGGTCTCGATCTCCGGAGACTTGATGCTGTGCGACGCCTCCGCAAGGTAATGCGGCGTACCGAAGAACTCGCACTCCTGGCCGTTCTGCAGCGTAATTCCCTGGCAGTGCTCGAAGATCGTCACAGAGACGGCTTCGATGGACTCGACCATCGCGAACACGACATACGTCGGAGCGTTGGCGGCCATCTCGGCCAGCCCGAGGCAGAGACGCCGGGAATGCTGGAAGTCCGCTCCCCACAACACCCGCGACGCGTCGGACAGCGGCATCTGGCCGTCCGCCCCGAGCTTGGCAAGGTCCGTGAGCATCCACTGCCAGTGGAAGTCCTCCTCGTAGGTGTGGGCGTTGAGCAGAGCCTGCAGAGGATCGAGTTCGGCGCCCTCGTGAGTCTTGCGGAAGACGTATTTGTTCAGATCGGAATAACCCATGATGAACGGTATGACGCTCGGAGCCCAGGCCAGACGCTTATCCCCGGACAGCGTTTCATCGGCCAGGAGCCGGATGAAGAAGTCGTGGTCTGTGTACCGCTTGCGTTGCTCTTCGATGTATCGGATGACTTCCTGCATGTTCGTCTCCGGAGTTCGCAAGAGTGCCGGCGGGCCGGATGAAGCCTGACCTGCCGGCGCGGTGCGCCTTTGCCGCACCCGTAAGATCACGACGGCTGCTACGGGCGGGCGGTTCCCGCGTTCTCCTACCACGGCGAATTCACCGAGGGCCTACCGATGGGCGCCGGGCAGCCCCAGGGCAATGGTGCGTGATCCCGGTGTGAAGCCGGCGATGGTGTGTTCCCAGTGCTCGCCGGGCCAGTGGTACAGCACTCGGCCTTCGGCAGGGTGGTAGTGGGCCGTGTACACGGTGCCCGACCACTGGTCGTACCCGCACTGGTATAGCGGTGGTCGCAGCATCGCCGGGACATCAACTCCCGCTGCCTGAACGGCGGCCAGTCGTGCCTGGGTCCGGGTGGTTCGTTCCTGCTCGTCCGGCACTGGCAGATGCTGGTGATGGGCGGCGCAGGCGTGGTGTGCCCGGGTCATCTGGATGTCGGGGCCCACGCGGACCGTCACGCTCCGGTGCGCGTCGACGAGGGCGACGTTCTGTGGGATCGCGACAGGTATGGTGCGCAGCCTGTCGAAGATCATTTCGTGCGGAGTTCTACGACGCGAACGGCACTGCCGCCGGCGTCTCGTCGCGGGAGGCCGCGTCGGGGTGGTGCCACAGGCCGCGGGCGGCGAGTTGGGGCAGGACGCCCTCGCCGAACCAGTACGCCTCCTCGACGTGCGGGTAGCCGGAGAGTACGAACTCGTCGATGCCCAGGGCGTGGTACTCGGCGATCCGGTTGGCGATCTCGGCGTGCGAGCCGACCAGGGCGGTGCCGGCGCCGCCGCGTACCAGGCCGATGCCGGCCCACAGGTTCGGGTAGACCTCCAGGCGGTCGGTGGCGCCGCCGTGCAGGGCGAGCATGCGCTTCTGCCCCTCGGAGCCTGACCTGGCGAGGCCCTGCTGCACGTTCTCGATCACGGTCGGGTCGACGCCGGACAGCAGCCGGTGGGCCTGTGCCCAGGCGTCCTCGGCGGTGTCACGGGCGATGACGTGCAGCCGGATCCCGAAGCGGACCTTGCGGCCCTCGGCCTTGGCGAGCGTCCTGATCCAGTCGATCTTCTCGGCGACCTGGGCGGGCGGCTCGCCCCAGGTGAGGTAGACGTCGCTGTGCCGGGCGGCCACCGGGCCCGCCGCCTTCGACGAGCCGCCGAAGTAGACGGGCGGCACCGGGTCGGGCAGCCGGGTCAGACGGGCCTGCTCCACGCGCTCGTGCTGCCCCTGGAAGTCGACGCTCTCGCCGCGCCACAGGGCACGCGTGATGTGCAGGAACTCGTCGGTGCGGGCGTAGCGCGCGTCCTTGTCCAGGAAGTCGCCGTAGGCGCGCTGCTCGTGGTCCTCGCCGCCGGTGACGACGTTGAGCAGCAGCCGGCCGCCGGAGTGCCGCTGGTAGGTGGCCGCCATCTGGGCGGCGAGCGCGGGCGCGACGAGTCCGGGCCGGAAGGCCACCAGGAACTTCAGCCGCTCGGTGGCCTCGACGAGCATCGCCGTGGTCAGCCAGGCGTCCTCGCACCAGGCGCCGGTGGGGGTCAGTGCGCCCTCGAACCCCAACTGCTCGGCGGTACGGGCGACTTGGCCGAGGTAGGCGAGGCTCGCGGGCCGGTCGCCGCCGGCCGACCCGGTGGGCACGCCGTGGCCGCCGCCGACGATGTGCCGGCTGTCGCCGTTGGTGGGCAGGAACCAGTGGAAGGTCAGGGTCATGAGTGGTGGTGTCCTCTGCGGTGGGTTCGGGCCGGGCCGTTGCGGTGGGGTCAGACCAGGCCGTTGCGCGGCGGCGGGGTGTCGTTCAGTTCCCACGCGCCCAGGTAGCGCAGCTTGAGGCGGCGGGGGTCGTGGAGGGTGTGGGTGCGGGCGTTGCGCCAGTGCCGGTGCAGGTTGAGGTCGCGGTCGGCGGCGCGGGTGCCGATGAGTTCGAAGACGCCGCTGGAGACGGCGAGGGCGGCGGTGTCGGACTGGGCGCGGGCGGCGGCCACCGCGGCGGACGCCTCGGCGGCGTGCTCAGCGGTCGGCTCGGCGTGCGCGGTGTCCAGGGCGTCACCGGCCTCGCGCAGCAGGGCACGCGCCGCGCGGACCCGCAGCGCCAGCTCGCCGAACCCGTCGATGACGGCTTCGTCGTCGGCGGCCCGCGCCACGCCGGTCTCCAGGCGCGGGCGGGCCAGGGAGTGGATCAGCCGTTTGCCGTCGCGCAGCGCGGCGACGGCGATCCCCGTGTCGATGGCGGCGTGCAGGTACTGGCCGAAGGCGCCGAACACCTCGTCCTTCTCGAAGATCGTGTGGACCGGCACCAGGTGTTCGGCGGGCACCCGTACCCGGTCGAAGCGGACGGTGCCGCTGCCGGTGGTGCGCTGGCCCATGCCGTTCCAGTCGTCCTCGATGTGCACGCCGGGGTGGTCGGCCGGCACCCACGCCGCGTGCGTGCGGCCCTCCTCGTCGTTGGCGTACACCGTGATCCAGTGCGCGAACAGCGTGCCGGTCGCATAGAACTTGGTGCCGTCCAGGACGCGGCTGCCGTCGTCCTGCCGCTCGAAGCCGATGGCGAAGTCGCGGGCGGTGCGGGTGCCGCGCTCGGAGAGCGCGTTGCCGAAGTGGCGGCCCGCGAGGATCTCGGCGTGGAAGAAGGCGCGCTGTTCATCGGTGCCCGCGTGGGCGAGGACGTTGACGAAGAAGTAGTGGTTCTGCGGGATCTGGCCGACGCTCGCGTCACCGGCCGTCAGCTCCGTGAACACCTCCCCGAGGCTGCGGGCGCCGATCCCGGGCCCGCCGTGCGCGCGGGGGACGGTGAGGGTGAACAGGCCGGCTTCGGTCAGGGCGCGGACCTCGTCGTACGGGAGGGCGCGCTCGGCATCGCGGCGTGCGTCGTCGACGGCGAGGTGTTCGGCCACCTGACGGGCGCGCGCGATCGCCTCGGCGGCCGATGCGGGGATGCGGGGCATGGGACGTGCCTTTCGGTGCAAATGCGTGCCGGGCGGCGGGTGTTGGCCCGCCGCCACGGGCGTCGGGGGAGGCCGGCGCGGAAGGGAAAGCCGATGGCCTTCAGGCCGCGGCGAGCCGCTGCGGCTTCGCGAGCGCGTCCCGCCAGCGGCCGACGACCGGTGCCAGGCCGGCGTCCGCGTCGGGTGTGAGGGAGACGGTGCCGTCGTCGGCGGCCGTGATGTGGCGGTCCAGGACGAACCAGCCCTGGGCGACGTCGGCGCCGAGCGAGGTGAGGACCGGCCGCAGCGCGTAGTCGACGGCGAGGACGTGGGCCGGGGAGCCGCCGGTGGCCAGCGGCAGGACGCTCTTGCCGCGCAGCGCGTACTGCGGCAGCAGATCGAGGAAGGTCTTGAGCACCCCCGAGTAGGCGGCCTTGTAGACGGGCGTGCCGACCAGCAGCGCGTCGGCGCCCTCGACGAGCGCGACGGCGTCGGCGACCGCGGGGTGCGAGGTGTCGGCGGCGAGGAGCGCGTCGGCGGGCAGCGTGCGGACGTCGAGGCCGTGCACCTGGTGGCCCTGGGCGGTCAGTTCGCGGCCCAGGTGCTGGACGAGACGCGCGGTGCGGGAGGAGCCGGGGGCGGAGGCGCTGCCGGTCAGGGTCAGGACGGTGGCCATGGCGGAAATCCTTTGCGTACGCGGCCAGAGGGCCGGTGAGCGGAGACGTGAAGGAGGCGGGCGGCAGTTCCGCGGATGCGGTGCGGCGCCCGGTGGCACGGCGGGCCGGCGTCACGGATGACGCGGCGCGTGCGGGGCGGCTCGGCAGGGCGCCACGGAGGCGTCACAGGGCGCCGGACACCGGCGGGTACCTGCGTACGAGGCGGGGCGAGCGCACCCGGAAGGGCTCAGCGGCAGGGTCGACAGGAGGCGCTGCACACCCGCGCGAGGTCGACGTGACGTCGCCGCGTGAGGGGGTGTCGCACTGCATCCATACCTGTGATTGAAGCAGCCGCCCGCGCGGGCGTCGAGACGGTAATGGCTACGCCCTGATAGGGATTCCCTGCCACGGGGAGGGCGGCGGAGCGGCCATGGGGGAGCCGGGGGAGCGGCGCGGGGCACGCCCGCACGGCCGCCGGAGTACGGCGGGACCGGCCCACGGCCCGGCGGACGGTGCTGAGCGCCGGGCGCGCGCGGACGACCCGCATCCTGACGGTGCCGTGGCGCGCCCTTCCACCGGGCGGTACGAAAAACCTGCCGACGCCGGACGCCGGACGCCGGATGTCGGACGCCGGGTGCAGGGCGCACCCGGGGCGCATCAGCCGCGGCGGCTCCAACTCCGGCGGAAGGGGCGGGGATCGGGGCCGGTGAGGGGACCGGCCCCTCGTGTTACCGAGGGCCGGCCAGCACCTCGGCCGCCGCGACGCCGGAGGCCGCGGTGGCGCCGTGCGTGAAGATCTGGACCGCGCCGGGAGCGGCGGCGCCGGGCAGGCCCATCTCCACCACGATCGCGTCGGGACGTGCCGTGGTGAGGTCGGCGAGGGCGCGGCCCATCCACGCGTGCCGGGCGGCGTCCCGGACGACGACCACCACCGGACGGCCCGAAGCGGGCGCCAGTGCGTGCTCCTCCAGGACGGCGGGCCGGGTCGTCCAGTCCTCGTGATGCACCCGGACGAAGGTCGTTCCTGGCAGCCGCTCGCGCAGGGGGGCACCGACACCCCACGGAGTCTCCTTGCCGATGGCGAGGTTGGTGGCGGGCACCAGCTCCACCACGTGCGGCGGGGCGGCCAGCGGGAGGGATTCGCGCACCGAGCCGCTCAGCCGGATGGCGCGCCGGGCGGCGACGAAGCCGATGTCGCCGCTGACCGGGTCGGCCGGTACGGCCTGCGCCAGGTGGGTCGACCAGCCGGCGAAGTCCCGGACCCGGTCGGCCGCTTCGGCGAGGCGCCCTTCGGCGAGGTCCCCGGAGGTCACGGCGTCGACGAGCGCGCCGACGAGGAGTTCGGCGGTCGCCTCATCGGCGTTCTCCCCGCCGACGCAGATGGCGTCGGCGCCGGCGGCGATGGCCTTCACCGCGGCGCCGCCGATGCCGTACCGGTCGGCGACGGCGCCCATCTCGATGGCGTCGGTGACGATCAGCCCGTCGAACCCGAGTTCCTTGCGGAGCAGGTCGTTGAGGATGCGGGGGCTGAGGGTGGCGGGCAGGTCCGGGTCGTAGGCGGGCACGAGGAGGTGGCCGCTCATGACCGCGCGCACCCCGGCGTCCAGGGCGGCCCGGAACGGGGGCAGCGCCTGCGCGATGATCTCGTCGATTCCGGCGTCGTAGCTGGGCAGCCCGTGGTGGGAGTCGACGGCGACGTCGCCGTGGCCGGGAAAGTGCTTGGCGCAGGCGCCGACACCGGCGGACTGCAGGCCCCGTATCCATGCGGTGGTGTGCCGGGAGACCACGGTGGTGTCCACGCCGAAGGACCGGACGCCGATGACGGGGTTGTCGGGGTTGGAGTTGACGTCCACGCTGGGCGCGTAGTCGAGGCTCACCCCGGCGGCGTGCAGCTGACGCCCCAGGTCGTGGGCGACGGCCTCGGTCAGCTCGGTGTCGTCGACGGCGCCGAGGGCGAAGTTGCCCGGCCGGGACGAGCCGGTGGCGGATTCCATCCGGGTGACGTCCCCGGCCTCCTCGTCGATGGCGACGATCAACGCCGGGTTCGCCGCCCGGAGTTGCGCGGTCAGCCGGGCGACCTGCTCGGGGTTGCTGATGTTGCGGGTGAACAACGCGACGGATGACAGGCCGTCACCGATGGCCCGCAGTACCCAGTCCGGCGCCTGTGTGCCCACGAATCCCGGCTGCAGGACGGAGAGGGCGAGCCGTCGCAACACCTTGCTGTGCTTGCTGGAGGACATCGACTGGCCTTCCGGATAGTGCCGACACATCGATCACAGGGGCGGATTGGTACAGACCAAGGGATATTGGCCTAGGCCAATCAGTGGTGTCAAGACGCCTTGAGGGCGGTGCGGGTGCCCGCGGGGCGTGGTGGCCCGGGATCGCGCCCCGGTCGTCCGTGGCCGCCGAATCCGGTGTTGACAGCGGAAGTTGGTCTAGTCCATTTTGGTGGGACGCGAGTGACGCAAGGGGCGGATGCGGCGTACCAGCCCTCCTACTCCGGCACGACTCTTACCGCTGCCCGAAACCACTCCCTCACCAACGGCCACCTGTGACTGCGCCATGCCTGCGACGGCATGGGCACCGGCCGGCGCACCACAGCCTTCTCCGCGCCGGTCCCGTATGACCCCCACCCCGCTGACGCGCTCCCGCACGGCGGCGGCACGGGGCGATCCGACCAGCCACAGGTCACTTCGAGCCATGGAGCGCACGCATGCCGGCACCCGACAGCTACCTGCACCGAAGTCCATCGGACATCCCGTATTTCAGCTCGGACGGCGACACCTACCTGGCACGGACACCCCTGCGCGACCTCCGGAAAACCCGGCCGCTACGCGTGCTGTCCGACGAGGATTTCGCCTTCTGGCAGACCTACGGCTACGTCGTGGTGAAGCGGGCGATAACGCCTTCCGCCGCGGCGCGACTCCTGGAATTCACCTGGGAATTCCAGCAACTCGACCCGGGGCGCCCCGACACCTGGTACCAGGACCGTCCCTTCCGGTCGGACCTCGACAGGGAACTCCACATCTACGGCTTCGTCGAGGCGTACCACCACCAACTCCTGTGGGACAGCCGCCAGACCCGGCGGGTCTACGACGCATTCGTCGATGTGTGGGATTGCGAGCAGCTCTGGGTCACCCTGGACCGGCTCAATCTGAACCCGCCCAATGTCAAGAACCGTGACCGCGCGCTGATCCCGGCGACGGAGCGGGGCTTCGACATCGCACTGCACTGGGACATCGACACCACACTCGGCATACTGCCGCAGCGCGTTCAGGGCATCATCGCCCTCAACGACACCGCACCGGACCACGGCGGATTCCAGTGCGCACCCGAACTCTTCCGCCAATTCGACCGCTGGAAAGCACTCCAGCCGGACGGCCGGGATCCGATAAGACCCCGCTTCGACCGGACGGAAATGCCCGTGGTGCAGCCCGAATTGGAGGCCGGCGATCTGCTGATCTGGAACGGCCTGCTGGCGCACGGAGTGGCCCCCAACACCTCACGGGACGGCGTGCGCGCGGTCCAGTACCTCTCGATGATGCCGGCGCTGGAGACCCACGAGGAACTGCGGCGCTCCCGGGTCGATTCCTGGCGCCATCTCCTCACGCCGGAATGGAACGCGACGCTGCTCGGCGACGCCGAGAAACCCGAATCGCTGCGTTACGGCACCGCCGAGCTGAACGACCTCGGGGCCAGGCTGCTGGGCCTCGAATCCTGGAACGGTACGGAACCCGAAGAGGCAACCGGAGCTGGGGCATGCGCCGAATCTGTCTGACCCTTCCCACCAACAGGGCCTGCGCCGCGACGATATCGGCCATCGGCGAAGAGGCGGCCTACGCGGCCGGACACTTCGGCGTCGAGGTCCACCTGCTGATACTCGACTCCACCGAAGGGCCCGTATTCGCGGAGCACGCGCAGGCCGCACGCGGCATTCCCGCGGTGCCGCGGGTGCACGTGCACCACCTCGGCGAGGCGGACCAGCGGGACTTCCTCCAGCGGGTCATCCGCCACGCCGGCCTCCCGAAACCCGAGCTGATACTCGACCTCATGCTCCCGGACGGGGTGTCCTACGGCGCCTGCACCAATCGCGCATTCCTGATCGGAGCCGCGCTGGGGTGCCGGTCCCTGCACCGCAGGGATTCGGACAGCCGCTACCAGGTCGTGAACGGCGCACCCGTCTTCCCCGTCCACCAGGAACTCACCTCCATCGGAAAGCGCGCGGCCGAAGCGGCGCACGGCGTCACCGAGAACGCGCTCGCCCCGGAACACGCGGACAAACCGGTGGCCATGGTGGGGAGTTCCTTCGTGGGCGAACTCTCCGTGGACATCGGCGAGATGTACCGGCTCGACCGCGACGTCTACCACGACGTGGTCAGCCTGTGGGCCCCCGAGAACTGGACCGACGAGGCGAAGCGGGAACTCGTCGACGAGTCCTTCCGCGGAGCCGGCTCGGAAACGTTCACCGACGACCACACGACCCTGGCTCTCGTCGACCCGATGCGGGTGGACATGTGCAACATCAGTTTCCAGCAGGTGCACGAACAGATACCGCTGCCGCCCGCGACCGACACCATCGGCAGCGACTACTTCCTCATGCACCTCGTCCAGGACGCCACGCTGCCCGGCGTGCTGCACAACCGCAACATCGTGAATTTCTACACCCGGGAACGCCGGACCGATCAGGGATTCCTCGCCTACCACCTGCGGTACGCGAAATTCGTCCTGTCCATGCTCTATTTCCATCACGTCTACGACAGGATGGCGGAGGCCCGCGCGTCCCTCCTCGACGACCGGCACCGGGTACGCCCCCTGGCCATCGCCGAAATGGTCAGGGAAAGCGCCCTGTTGGACCCGGCGGAGAACGTCAGGCGACTGGAAAGCCTCGAACGGTCCTACCGGAAACTCGGCGGAAGATACGCCGCATTCGCCGGAACCCTGCCGGCCCGCCGCGCGCGACTCCTCGACGAAGCCAGGCACGACATGGAGGACTTCGCCCTGCTGATCGAGGCATGGGAACCGCTGATGGCCGCGAGCAAGGTCACCGACCCCCGCCCCGCCGCACGGCAGCACGGCCGAGACCGTCGATGAGGCCGGGCAACCCGCGCATGCACGCGGCCCTGGCAGCCGCCACCGACGACCGGATCCTCTTCGACCTCACCGGAATCGAGGAAAGCTACGCGACCCTGCGGCGCGAACTGCCCGGCGTATCCGTCCGGTTCGCGATGAAAGCCTGCCCCGTCGACGAGGTGATGGACCGCCTGGCACGGATCGGCTCCGGATTCGACGCGGCAGGACCCGACGAGATCGCCCAGGCTCTGAAGACCGGAGTGCCGGCCGACCGTATCCACTACGGCAACACCATCAAATCCGACCGGAACATCGCCGACGCCCACCGCCTCGGCATCCGGGATTTCGCCACCGACAGCCGGGAAGACGTCACGGCACTGTCCGTTCACGCGCCCGGCGCCCGGGTGTTCTGCCGACTGGCAACCGACGGCGACGGCGCGCTCTGGGGCCTCAGCAACAAATACGGATGCTCGGCCGCCGACGCGGTACGCGTCCTGGAAACGGCCCGCGACACAGGACTCACACCGTCGGGACTCTCCGTCCACGTCGGCTCCCAGCAGATGACGGCCGAAGCCTGGCGGCACGCCTTCGAGCGGCTCGCCGACGTCCTCACGGAACTGCACCGGCGGGGAATATCCCTCGACCACGTCAATCTGGGCGGCGGTCTGCCCGCCATCGGATACCTCGACAAACACGGCAGGCCGCTGGACCCGCCGATCGACAAGATATTCGCGGTGATCAGGGAGGGAATGCAGTACCTCGGGGAAATACCGGGACACGACCTGCAATTCCTGGTGGAACCCGGCCGCTACCTCGTCGCCGACCACGGCTTCATCCGGGCACACGTGTCCCGGCTGACCGCGCGACAGCAACGGAACGGTGAACGCAGGCACTGGCTCTACCTCAGCTGCGGAAAGTTCAACGGCCTCTACGAAATGGACGCGTTGCAGTACCGCCTGGTGTTCCCCTCACACCAGGACAGCGCCACCGTCCCCGCCGTCGTCGCGGGCCCCACCTGCGACAGCGACGACGCGTACGCACACGAGCACGGCCTGGTCCAGGTACCCGAAGCGCTCGCGTCCGGCGATCCCGTATGGGTGCTGTCCTGCGGCGCCTACGCCACCAGCTACACGACACAGGGCTTCAACGGATTCCGTCCCCTCCCGGTCCACTGCATCCGCGGAAGGGACGGCGCACACAACGGCCCGCCCCACCAGCACCCACGGCCCGGCACTCCCACGAAAGGCATCCGGTAAATGAGCCAGGACGTGCGGATACGGCACATATCCCCGGACGACTGGGACGCCATCGTGGCCATGGAATCCCGTGCCTACGGCGCCATCGGACTGTCGGAGGACCGCGCCGCGCTGGAATCCAGGGCCCGCGCCTCCCCTGACACCTGTTTCGTGCTGCACCGCGAAAAGCGCCCGGCGGGCTACCTGTTGGCGCTGCCGTACCCGATGTTCCGGTACCCGGACCTGACCAGGACCGAGGACCTCACCTTCGCTTCGCGCAATCTGCATCTGCACGATCTCGTCATCGCGGAGGACTTCCGCGGCCGGGGCCTGGCACAGCACCTGCTGCGCCACCTCACCGCGACGGCCATGGCACACGGATACCGGCAGATGTCCCTGGTCGCCGTGGCAGGCAGCGCGCCCTTCTGGTCGGCGAACGGATTCCTGCCCCGGAACGACACCGCACCACCGAAGAGTTACGGCACCGACGCCGTCTACATGTGCCGGGCGATACCGGCATACCGAGCCGCGAAACCGAAGCCGGCCGGCGTCGCGCCGCGCGGCTCGTCATCGCAAGACGAAATGGGCTGACGGCACTCATGCTCCGCCTCGACGATCCCTTCCGCCGCGCGCAGGTGGCGATCACCGCACTGTTCTGTTCCCTCGGATTCCAGTACGCCACCTGGGCATCGAGGCTCCCCGCGCTCAAGGCACACCTCGGCCTGACCGCAGCGGATGTGGGCCTGTTCCTGATGGCCGCGGGTGTGGGCGCCGCGGTGTCCTTCCCCCTGGTCGCGGTGCTGATGCGCCGGCTCGGCTCACGCCGCCTCGCCCTCCTGTCGGCGCTCGGCCTCGCCGTACTGCTCCTCGCGCTGGCCCTCGCGCCGAACTACCCGACCGCCCTGGCGATCATGTGCGCCGACGGCATCCTGGTCGGCTGCCTGAACGTCGCGATGAACGCCCAGGGCGCCGCGCTCGAAGCCGCCCACCAGCGCAACGCCATGGCCAAACTGCACGCGGCGTTCAGCGGTGGGTCACTGTGCGCCGCCCTCCTCGCCTCCGGAATGAACACGGTCACCTCGGCCGTGACCGCGCACTTCGGCGTCGCCGCCGTCATCCTGCTGCTCCTCGCCGTCTGCGCGGGACCTGGACTGCTGACCGATGACCGGCCCGCCGACGACCGGCCCGGCACGGAAAAGGAACGCAGGAGCCGCGGCGGCCTGACCCTGCCGTCCCGTATGACGCTGTGGATGTGCTGCGCCATGGCCTTCGGCACCATCACCGAAGGCGCCATGAACGACTGGTCGGCGCTCTACCTGAAGGACGTCGCCAAGGCATCGGCGGAACTGGCGCCCATGGGCATCGCCGTGGTCTCCGGAATGATGGTCCTGGCCCGTCTGTTCGCCGACGGCTGGCGCAGCCGGTGGGGCGACGGACGCGTCGTGCGGGTCGGCAGCACCCTGGCCGGCGCCGGTCTCGCGCTCGCCCTGCTGTCCGGCGGCGTGGTCCCCGCCCTGATCGGGTTCGCCTGCGTCGGCCTGGGCATCGCGGCCGTCACCCCGTGTGTCTACGTGGCCGCGGCGGGACAGGGCTCCGACGCGCTGACACTGGTCGCCGCCATGGGAACGACGGGCCTGCTGGCGGGGCCACCGCTCATCGGCTTCCTCGCGAACGCCGCCGGTCTGGTGTGGGGGCTGGCCGCCGTCGCCGCATCGGCCGTCGTCGTGGCGCTGTGCGGCACCCGGATCCGCTGGAAGAGCGCCTGAGAACGGCGTCGGCCGTGCCCCGCCAGGGACACGGCCGACGCCGAGAGAAAACAGACCGGGAACGTGGTGCGGCGGTTACTCGCCGCGCGCCGCGTCCTTCGCCTTCTTCTCTTCCTGCTTCTCCTTGATCCGCTGCGTTTCCTTGCGGACCTCGGCCTGGGTGGCGCGCTCCCGCTGGAGCCACTCGGGGCCTTCCTGCTTGAGCGCGTCGATCTGCTCCGTGGTGAGGGCTTCGGTGACCCCGCCACGGGCGAGGCCCGCGATGGAGACACCGAGCTTCGCCGCGACCACCGGCCGGGGATGCGGCCCGTTGCGTCGCAGCTCCCGCAGCCACTCGGGCGGATCGGTCTGCAGCGCGTTCAGCTCGGTGCGCGAGACCACACCCTCCTGGAACTCGGCGGGGGTGGCTTGGAGGTACACACCCAGCTTCTTCGCCGCGGTGGCGGGCTTCATGGTTTGGGTGCTCTGGTGCGACGTCATGCTGTCAAGGGTATCGAGCGTGTGCGCTACCGCTGACCACGACCGGTAACCTGGCGGGGTGACAGGCTCGGAAGCATCCCCTTCGTTCCGGCTGGCGTATGTCCCGGGAGTGACGCCCACCAAGTGGGTGCGGATCTGGAACGAGCGACTGCCCGGCATCCCGCTGACCCTGACCGCGGTGCCCGCCGCCGACGCGGGCGAGGTACTGCGGTCCGGCGCCGCCGACGCGGGCTTCGTCCGGCTGCCGATCGACAGGACCGACCTCAGCGCGATCCCCCTCTACACCGAGACGACGGTGGTCGTGGTCCCGAAGGACCACATCGTCGCGGCGGTCGACGAGATCACCGCGGACGACCTGGCCGACGAGCTGGTGCTGCACCCCCTCGACGACACCCTCGACTGGGAACACCCGCCGGGTCGGCCCGCCGCCGAGCGCCCGGCGACGACGGCGGACGCCATCGAACTGGTGGCGGCCGGCGTGGGCCTCCTCGTCGTCCCGCAGTCGCTCGCCCGCCTGCACCACCGCAAGGACCTCACCTACCGGCCGGTCTCCGGTGTGCCAGAGTCCCGCGTCGCGCTGTCCTGGCCGGAGGCCGAGACCACCGACCTGGTGGAGGACTTCATCGGGATCGTCCGCGGCCGGACCGTCAACAGCTCACGCGGCCGTACGCAAGCCCAGGCCCAGCAGCCCAAGCACAAGCGTCCCGAGTCCGGCGGCACCCGCGCGAAGCCCGCGGGCAAGCCGGCTGCCCGGAACCCCCGCGGCGGCTCCGGCGGCCCCAAGGGCGGCAAACGCGGCAAGCCCCGCCGCAGGTCGTAGCACCCCGACGGTCGGGTTCTAGGCCACCCGCTGCCCGGAGCCCCGTTCCTCCTCGGGCGCTTCCTCCTCCTCGGGGAGCTTCACATCGCTGACGGCGATGTTGACCTCCACGACCTCAAGGCCGGTCATCCGCTCGACGGCGGAAATGACGCTCTTCCGTACGGCCACCGCCACCTCGGTGATGGGCTCGCCGTACGCGACGACGAGATCCAGATCGATCGCCGTCTGCTTCTCGCCCACGTCGACCTTCACGCCGTGGGTGGGTGTGGCGCCCCCGGGAACGCGCTGGCGCAGGGCACCGACCGAACGCGAAAGACCGCTGCCGAGTGCGTGCACGCCGTCGACGTCCCGTGCGGTGAAGTACGCGATCTTCTCGACGACCGTGCCCGCGATGGTCGTACGGCCGCGTGCCCCGGCTGCACCCTGCTCGCTCCGTCCTCCGGTCCCGTTCATACCGATCACCTCATGGCGGCATCGAGGGAAGTAGCCGATCCACTCCTCACGCTAGGGGCCGATCGGGGGTACTGCCTCTCGGGGCGGCGGTGGGGGAGGTCCGGTGGGCGGTCATGGCGGTGGTGAGACGAACGCCACAGGGGGCCGGGCGGCATGGTCGTCCGTAGGCTCAACTGCTTGGCGGGGAGCGGGAGTTGGGGTGAGTGGCTGCCGCGTCGGGCCGGGTGAGAAGGGGTGCCGGGCCGGTCTTCGGGGGGTGTGCGGGCAGCGCAAGGGGCACAGGGCGGCGGCTCTATACACGACGTGTATAGTCATACTATGATCCAGCGCCATCCCTCCCACACCGCACCCGGTTCACCTCACGGTCGCGGCCTCACGCGCTCCGGCGATCGTACCCCCCACACCGACAGGCACCTGACCCGCCAAGGGGTCGACGCCTGATGCTGATTCCTGCTCAGAAGCGGCGCTCGGACGCCGACCCGTCCGCGAAGCCCGCCGGCGGTGGCCGGCGGTGGGACTGGCCGGTGCTGCTGGTCTGCGCGGTCTCGTCGCTCGCGGTGGGGCTCTCCTCCCCGCCCGACACCTCGCAGCAGGCATGGGGCATCTGCGCGGCGGCCGGCTACCTCGTCGCCGCCCTGGTCGCCCTGAAGTCGGCGAAGCCGTGGGCGCGCATCCCCGCAGTGATCTCCCTCATCGGTGCGGCTGTCATGCCCCTGCTGTACCTCACGGTGATCAGCAAGGAACAGATGGAGGTCGGAGTCGTCGAGCGGGGTGCGGACCTGCTCTTCTCCTCCGGAACCCCGTACAACGCCACGCCGCACATCGTCGCCGACTTCAACCCCTACCTGCCCGGGATGACCCTCTTCGGGATCCCGCACATGCTGTTCGGCGACACCCCGCTCGGCAGCGCACGGCTGTGGTTCCTGCTCGGCTTCCTCGCGGCGGCGATCTGCGCCGTGCGGGTACTGGCGAAGGGCTCCAAGAGCGGCTCGCTCGGCCTGAACGAGAACGTGGGCGGCGGCATGACCGGGGGCCTCGGTCTCCTGTGGCTGATCGCCTGCCCGCTGGTCTCGCTGCCCCTCGCCATCGGCGGCGTGGACCCGCCGGTCATCGGGCTGCTGTGCCTGGCCCTCGCCTTCGCACACCGGGGCGACGCGGGCCGTGCGGGCCTGGCCCTGGGAGCGGCGGCGGCACTGAAGTGGACGGCCTGGCCCGCCATTCCGGTCCTCGTCATCATGTTCGCGGTCACCCGCGGCAAGCGCGCCGCGGTCAAGTGCGCACTGGGCTCCATAGGACTCGCGGTCATCTCCGCGATACCCGTGGCCCTCGTGGACGGCGGCGCGTTCTACCAGAACGTCGTGCTCTACCCGCTGGGCCTCGGCTCCGCGGCGTCGTCCGCCCAGAGCCCGCTGCTCGGCAGCCTGATCGTGTCGCTGGTGCCGAACGGCAAGGCGGTCACCGTCGTACTCATCGCGCTGAGCGCGCTCGGCGTGGGCATCTCGCTGCTGGTCCGCCCGCCGCGCACCACCGTCGCGGCTGCCAACCGGCTGTCGATGGGGCTGATCCTGGCCATCGTGCTGTCCCCGGCCACCCGCATCGGCTACCTCATCTACCCCGTCGTTCTCCTCGTCTGGCCCCGCTTCGCCGCGGGCCTGGCGTCCTGGCGGGAGGGTGACGACCGCGAGGTCACGGCGCCGGCGGACGCTCCGCAGCCCGTGGCGGACCCCGACGCGGCGCTCGCCCCGAACAGGTAACCACCCGACCGCCGGGGGCTCTCCACAAGGGGAGCCCCCGGCGCGGCAGTTCGGCGCGAGGTCAGTCGAGGTTCAGCTCGCCCATCGCGCTCCAGCCGGTCGCACCCTCGATCACGGTGCTCACGATCTCCGGCGTGTGCCGCAGCATCGGACGCATCGTCTCCAGGCCGGCACGGAAGTGGTCGGAGTTCACGTGCGCCTCGGCCGCGTCGTCCTGGAACGCCTCCACCAGGACGAAGGTGTTCGGGTCCTCCAGGCTGCGGGACCACTCGAACCAGAGGTTGCCAGGCTCGGCGCGGGTGGCCTCGGTGAACGCGTCGACGTGGGTACGCCATTCCTCGACGTACTCGGGCTTTACGGGGAATTTCACGACAATAAAAATCATCCGTCGATTCTACGTCATATGCCGGGCCCCGGCATGCGTGATGCCGGGTGGAGCCGCAGGTCAGGGCGTTGCGGGCGGTGCCGGATTCGCCCGGACCGGTGCAAGTCCCGGGTCAGCCCGGCGCGTTCTCTGGAGCGGCCCGGTGACGGTTCAAGGCCCGGTGGGCGTCGGCGACGAGGGTACGTACGATCTCCGCCGCCGGCCGCACCTCGTGGACAAGACCCGCGCTCTGCCCGGCGTAGAGCGCCAGGGCCTCCGCCCGCCCCGTCATGTCCCGGGTGGGCGCCACGTCGGCGTACCGCGCCACGCTCCCGCCGTCGGCGAGGTGCGCCAGGACGTCCCGCTCTCCCGGCCGTGCCCCGGGCGCAGGCCGGCCCGCCGCCTCCCAGTCGCGCACGGTGCTGTTGCGCAGCGCGCGGTGCGGGGCGTCCGGCCACCCCTTGTCGAAGACGATGCCGTGGACGGTGCCGGTCTCCCGGGCAGCCGCCACCTCTTCCCGGTAGACGTCCGCGCTGGACGCCTCTTCCGCGAGCAGGAAACGGGTGCCGATCCAGGCGGCGTCGGCGCCGAGCGCCAGCACGGCGGCCAGGCCGCGGCCGTCCGCGATCCCGCCGGCGGCGATGACCGGAACCGGCGCCACCTCGTCGACCACCGCGGGAATCAGCGGCAGCGTGGCGACCTCGCCCCGGACGTGCCCGCCGGCCTCCCAGCCCTGGGCCACGACGGCGTCCACCCCCGCGTCGACGGCCCGCCTCGCCTCCGCGGCGGACGCCACCGTGTGCACGTGGAGCGCGCCCGCCCGGTGGATGCGCGCGGTCATCGGCGCGGGGTCGCCCCAGAACGTCGAGATGATCCGGACGCCCTCGTCCAGACACTGCGCGAGCCGTTCCCGCTGCGGCCACTGGAGGATCAGGTTGGCGGCGAAAGGACGCGAGGTCAGTTCCCTGGTGCGGCGGATCCGTTCCCGTAGCGCGGCGCGGTCGTCCCAACTGGCCGCGAGGGTGCCCAGACCGCCCGCCTCGCTGACGGCCGCCGCCAGGGCCGGCACACAGGGGCCGCCGATCGGGGCCTGGACCACGGGGACCGTGATGTCGGCCAGTGCGCAGAACGGGGTGCGTAACGCCGCGGGCGGGGGAGTGGACACGTGCGCCTCGATTCCCTGTCGTCGGTCGGTATGTCCTGGACGCCGCCCGGAGTCAGCTCCGTGCGGCCTTGGTCTCGCTGCCGTCGGTGACCGGCACGTCTAGGGGGCGGGCCAGACCCGCCACGCCCTCGTCCAGGCGCTGGAGATGACGCAGCACGCGGAAGGCCACCGAGCCGGACGGCGGTGTCGCGGCGCCGTCGCCCTTGAGCATCGAGGCGATGCTGGCGCCGGACTCGACCTTGCCGCCGGTCGCCTCCTCCTTCACGTGCGCGGCGATCACCTCGATGTTGTGGGCGATGCGCAGTCCGGCCCGCTCCAGGCGCGGGTCGGCCGCGATGTTCTTGCTGTACGGCACCAACTCGGCCGTCGCCGCCAGGGACCTGGCGTGGTACGCGCAGGTCTCCAGCAGCGCCACCAGGTAGCGGGCGGTCTGCCGTCGGCCGCGCAGCGGGGTGATCGGATGCGTCAACGGCTTGGTGGAGGCGCGCAGTTCGTCCAGCGCGGTGTCCAGGTCCCGTGCCCTGCCCAGCAGATCGGAAGCGGGCCCGCCGCACAGCTGCTCCACCGCCGCCGACACCACGTCGCCCAGCCGGTCGAGTACGGTGCCGAGCAGCTCGTCGGTGCGCCGGTCGGTGTGCACCGGCAGCACCAGCACCGCCGCGATGATCCCGCAGACGGCGCCCAGGGCGGTCTCCTCGATGCGCAGCACCAGCACGTCGAGGCTGTAGGTGTTCAGCAGCGTGTAGAGCAGCCCCAGCATCGCCGTGACGAAGAAGGACATCAGCGCGTACGACAGGGGCGCGGTGAAGAACATCGCGAAGATGAACAGCAGGACGAGGGCGAACGCGACCCAGGTGTGGTTGCCGACCAGACCCGCGAGCCCGACACCCGCGACCACCCCGACCACCGTGCCGATCAGCCTGCGGTAGCCCTTGACCAGGATCTCGCCGGTGGACGCGGTGTTGAGGAAGACCACCCAGCAGGTCAGCACCGCCCAGTACCAGCGCTGCTCGGAGAGGAACTCGCCGCCGATGATGGCCAGCACCGAGCCCACCGAGACCTGGAACGCGGCCCGGGTGGTGAGGCGTTGCAGCCCGGTGCGGTCGTCCTCACCGGGCTCGTCGGGAGCGGCCAGCGCGACGTCCTCCGCGTCGAACTCCTCGCGGGAGAGGGTGGTTGCCGGGGTGTCATCGGATTCGTCCTGCGGCCCGTCCAGCGCGAGCCGCAGACCCAGGACGGAGCGGGCCGCTTCGCCGAGCCCGCGGAAGACGTCCTGGACGGCGGTCGAGGCACGCGGCAGCTGCTCCTCGTCGCGGTAGCCCAGCAGCCTGTTGCGGACGTGGGCCACGCCGGAGCCCTGTCCCGCGGATGCCGGGCGGGACACCAGCAGGTGCAGGGCGTTGAGGTCGCGGCGGAGCGTGACGGTCGTGTCGTCCTCGACCGTGAACAGGTCTCCGGTGGCGGGTACCGGCGCGTGCGGCAGATGGAGGGTGAGGGTGTCGGCGCGCTCGGCGCTGCGGGCGTTCAGCAGCAGCATGCCGAGCCGTTCCGTGGCGATCTCGGCGTCCGCGACGCGTCGTTGCAGCAGCGCGGCGGTGGCCTCGTCGCGGGTGCCGTCCTCCAGGCGGCTCTGGATCATCAGCGCCGCCTCGTGCAGCCGGGCGGTGCGCCGCCGCAGGTCGTCGAGGACCTTGTCCATCTGCTCGGGTTCGGCGTCCAGCAGCTCTATCTGGCCCGCCACGAGCTGCGCGAGCCGGGCCCTGAACGCGTCGCGCAGCCGCTTCAGGATGCGTTGCGGGGTCTCCGGTATGACGGCGAACCGGACGACGGCGCTGCACGCGAAGGCGAGGGCGAGCGTCAGGTACAGCACGGGCAGCGCGGACACCGAGGCGCCCACGAACAGGGAGATGAAGTAGATCTGGAAGCCGATCAGGCCCAGCGCGGTGCCGCGGTCGCCGAACCTGCGGCTGTAGACGGCGCCGAAGATCAACGCCACGAAGAACGCGTCGCCCGCGATGACCCGGTGGTTCAGCAGCGACCCCAGGGACATCGCGGCCAGCGCCACCGGCAGGCCGAGCCCGAGGGTCACCGCCTGGCCGCGTACGTCCTTCTCCTTGATGGCGAAGGTCGACACCATGGCCGCCATCGCGCCCGCGACCATCAGCTTGACGTCGGTGCCGAGCAGGGCGAGGGCGACGAGGGTGAGACCGATCGCGGACACCGTCCGCAGCCCTGCCATCAGCCGCAGCAGACCGGGGTCGGACGCCGAGAAGCGATCCCACGTGCCGGTCCAGACCCGCCGTGTCACTGCCTTCACGCTGCCGGACTCTCCTGATCGCGCCATGATCCTCGGACGCCTCAGCATCCCATGAGCACTCCCCGCGGGGCGAGTGTGTTCGGGTGGCGGACCGGTGTGCGCGGGGCGGCGGGGCCCGACGGGGGGTCAGGGAGCGGGGCAGTGGGCCGGTGCGGGGCGTGACGCGTCCCGGATCAGCGCCTCGTTCGCCGCCTTCAGCCGTTTCACGTCGGGTTTGACCACTCTCCTGTCGTACGTCAGCAGGCCGTTCAACTCGCCCTCGACATCCGTGATCTGCGTGTAGACGGCGCCGTTGCCGCCCTGGCAGGCCAGTTTGCGGACCTCGCCGAGCCGCTCCAGGTAGTCGTCCGTGTACGTCGCCGGATCCACGTCGACGTACGACTGCTGGACGGCCCAGGCGTGTCCGGGCACCGCGAGGCCGAGGCCGCCGTACTCGCCGCTGACCCGGGCCCGTTTGCCGTCGGACGCGGGCAGTTGGGCGCCCGGGTAGGCGTGGGCGTCGGCGATGTCGCCGTTGCCGCCGTCGACGGCGCCGCAGCAGTTGATGCCGCTCATGTTGTCGACCGGGCGGGTCGGATCCCAGCTCTTGGCCAGGCCGGCGACGCGGGCCGGGTCGTACTGGCCCCAGCCTTCGTTGAAGGTGACCCACAGGGCGATCGAGGGGCTGCTGCGGTGCTGGTCGATCATGGCCTTCAGCTCGTGCTCGTACTCGGCGCGTGCGGCGGTGTCCGGGGTGCGGCTCATCGCGGGCATGTCCTGCCAGACCAGCAGGCCCAGCTTGTCGGCCCAGTAGTACCAGCGGTCGGGCTCGGCCTTGATGTGCTTGCGGACGGAGTTGAAGCCCATCTTCTTGTGCATCGTCAGGTCGTACGCGAGGGCGTCGTCGGTCGGCGCTGTGTGCAGCCCGTCGGGCCAGAAGCCCTGGTCGAGGGTGGCCATCAGGAAGGTGGGCCGCCCGTTGACGAGGGTGCGCGGGGTGCCGTTGACCTTCTCGACGGCCACCGAGCGCATCCCGAAGTAGCTGCCGACCCGGTCGTGTCCGATGCCGGCCTTGAGTCCGTAGAGGAACGGGTCGTCGGGCGACCACAGATGGGGGCCGGGGATCTTCAGCCGCAGTGGTTCGCCGGTGCGTCCGTGCGCCGTGGCGACCTTCTTCTTCCCGTCGTAGGCGGTGGCGGTGAACGGCACCCCGGCGCGTACGCCGCGCGCCTCGACGGTCAGTGTGCGGTGCGCGACGTCGGGGGTGAGGGTGAGGGAGTCGGCGTGGTCGGCGGCCACCGGCTCCATCCACACGGTCTGCCAGATGCCGGACGACGGGGTGTACCAGATGCCGCTGGGATCCTTGCGCTGCTTGCCGACCGGCGGGTTGGGGCCGTCCGGCGCGTCGGTCGGGTCGTGGACGCCGACGATCAACTCCTGGGTGCGGCCGGGCTTGAGCGCGTCGGTGACGTCGGCGCCGAACCTGTCGTACCCGCCCCGGTGGGCGGCGACCTTCGTGCCGTTGACGTACACGGTGGACTGCCAGTCGACGGCATCGAAGTTGAGGCGCAGCCGGGTGCCGCCGCCGACGTGCCAGCCGTCGGGGACGGTGAAGGTGCGGCGGTACCACATGCGGTCCTCGTGCCGCTCGATGCCGGAGAGCTGGGACTCGACGGGGTAGGGCACCAGGATCTTCTCGCCGAGCCGCTTGCCGACCGGCGGTGCCTCGCCCGCCTTGGCGGCGGCGAACTGCCAGCTGCCGTTGAGGTTCTGCCAGGCGTCGCGGGTGAGCTGCGGGCGCGGATACTCGGGGTGTGCGTTGTCAGGCCCGACCTTGTCGGCCCAGCGCGTCCGCAGTTCGTGCTCCGACGTGTTGCGGCCGCTCGCCCAGAAGGACCCGATGGCCTTGCCGTCGCCGCCGGTCAGGCCGCCCTTGCCGTCGTAGCGCAGCTCGGCGGTGCCCGCGGCGCCGCCGCCCTTCTTGCCGACGACGGGTTCCTTCAGTCCGACGAGCAGGACGCGCGGGTCCTTCGGGTCGGCCGTGACCTCGCCCAGCGGCCAGGCGGCGCCGCCGATGACGGCCTTCAGATGACCGGCGAGACCGGCCGGGGGCGCCGCGACGGGCCGCGCGAAGTCGAGCTTGAGCCGGCGGCCGTCCCGGAGCACGGTCGCGGCCACGGCGCCGTCGTAGTCGTAGCCGTCCGGGAGGCGGAACGCCGACGACGGGACGGCCTTCTTGGCCTCGCCGGGTTCGGTCCAGCGCAGGTGCAGGTTGGAGCCGCCGAAGTGCTCGAAGTACTCGATCTTGAGGTCGTGGGCGGTGCCCGCGGTCAACTCCACGGGCCGGGAGGTCTGTTCCTTGTCCCAGTCGTCGACCCAGTGGTCGATGGTGAGCTGGCCGTCCACCCACAGCCGGAAGCCGTTGTCGCCGCTCATCGAGAAGGTGGTGGGCCCCGACTTCTCCGGTACGACCTTGCCGGTCCAGCGGACGCCGGTGTCGTCGTCCTGGCCGGTGGCGTACCGGAGCCGGGAGTCCAGGCTGCCGAAGTCGATGTCCGGGTCGAAGCCGGTGGCCTTGAGCGTGTGGAGGTCGAAGGCGCCCGGCGCGGACTGGGTGTAGTACTCGCCCTTCAGCCCGTGGGGCCCGTCCGTGCCGGCCGCCGTGGCCGCGGCAGGCACGGCGGACGCGGCGGGCGCAGCGGGCGCGCCGCACGCGCCGAGGCCGGCCAGGCCCAGCGCGGCGCCGAGCAGCAGCGCCAGGTGTCGTCCGGTTCGTCGGGTGCGCACGGGTCCTCCTCGGTACCGAAAGGGCGGCTCGTCACCGGCACGGACGGCGTCCGCCGGTACGTCGCCGGTGCGCCGGGGAGGAGCTGCGGTGGGCATGACAGCACGGCGGCCGGAGCGCCGTCCAGGCCGCCCGGGGCAGGGTGTCCGGTACGGGCGGCCTCCCCCGGGTGGGCCCCACGGGCACCCGAGGACGGAGGATGGGGCCATGACTACGACACCCGAGCCGCCCGCCGGCCTCGACCTGCCCGCCTATTTCGACCGGATCGGTGTCGACCGGGACCAGGGCCCCGACCTCGGCTCACTGCGGCGCATCGTGGCCGCGCACGCGCGGGCGATCGCGTTCGAGAACCTCAGCCCGTTCACCGGCCGGGAGGTCCCGCTCGATCAGGGAGCGCTGACGGCGAAACTGGTGCACGGCGGCAGGGGCGGCTACTGCTTCGAGCAGAACCTGCTGCTCAAGGGTGTCCTGGACGCGCTGGGCCTGCGCACCACAGGACTCGGGGCGCGCGTGGTGTGGGGCCGCCCGGACGGGGCCGCGCCCGGGGCCCGTACGCACATGCTGCTGCGCGTCGAGCTTCCGCAGGGCCCGCACCTCGTCGACGTGGGATTCGGCGGTGTGACGCTGACCGGCGTGCTCGCCCTGGAGACCGGGACCGAACAGCCCACCCCGCACGAGCCGTTCCGCCTGATGCCCGACGGGCCGCACGGCTATGTGATGCAGGCCAGGGTCCGTGACACCTGGCGGCCGGTGTACACCTTCGACCTCGGCGAGCAGCTCCTGGCCGACTACCAGGTGAGCAACTACTACCTCTCCCACCACCCGGCCTCGCCGTTCACCTCGGGACTGATGGCGGCCCGGCCCGCCGCCGACCGCCGCTACGCGCTCAACGGCGCCGCCTTCGCCGTGCACCACCTGGACGGGCCGACCGAACGGCGCACCCTGGACGGCCCGTCCGGGGTGCGCCGGGTCCTGGAGGAACACTTCCTGCTGGACCTGACGGGCCTGTCCGGTCTCGACGCCGCACTGGCCCGGCTGTTCTGAGCGCCGCAGGCGGACGCCGTGCGCCGGTCCGGCCGTGCCCCGGACCTCAGTCCACCTCGGGCAGCGCGTACTCGCTCATCGCGTCCATCAGCCAGCGCGCCAGATGGTCGGCGAACGAGGAACGGGGCAGCAGGCGGTAGCTGTCGCCGCCGGTCTGCCAGAGGATGACGGGTACCGGCCCGACCTGGGTGCTGACCGCCTGCCCCCGGCCGAAGGCCCGTGGATGCAGATCGAGGGGACAGCCCTTCTCCAGCACCTGCCGTGCGGCGGGGCCGCGCAGTTCCAGGACGGTGCGGTTCGCCGAGACGTCCACCACGGACCCCGGCTCCCCGGCGAGCGCGGCGGCCAGCTCCGCGGTGCGGGCGGGCGCTCCCGGCGGCGCGACGACCAGCCATTCGTCGGGCCCCAGCCACAGGGTGGTGCCGGATCCGGCGGACGCCGTACGGCCGCAGCGGACCGGCAGGGCGGCGCCCAGCACCTTCTCGATCCGGGCCGCGGCGGGCGATGCGGGGTCGACGCGCAGGTTCACCATCACGGCACAGGGCCACTCGGCCAGTGCCACCGCGCGCGGCCCGGTGACCGTCGCGGCGCGCAGGGCTGCGGTGAGGTGGGCCAGCGGGCTGCGGCACAGCGCGGCAGGTCCGGTGGTGGAGAGGTCAGCCGTCACGCTTGGTCCCTTCGGGGTCGTAGAGCACGGGCGATGACACCTCGACGGGCACCAGCTCGTCACCGTGCACGGCGACGAGGGTGCTGCCGATCCGGTCGCGTCCCGCGGCGACCAGCGCCAGGGCGAACGGCCGGCCGAGCGCCGGGCTGTAGTAGCTGGAGGTGACGTGGCCGAGCATCGGCACGGGCCCGTCATCCGGTGTGACGGGCACGCCCCGGTCGATGATCTGGGTGCCTTCGGGCAGCCGGGTGCGGCCGTCGGCCGGCAGCAGCCCGACCAGGTGCTTGCGGTCCCCGCGTGCGGTGTCGGGCCGGGAGAAGGACCGCTTGCCGACGAAGTCCTTGAGCCGGGAGACGACCCAGGGCATGCCGGCGTCCTGCGGGGTGACCGTGCCGTCGGTGTCCTGGCCGACGATGATGAAGCCCTTCTCGGCGCGGAGCACGTGCATGGCCTCCGTGCCGTACGGGGTGATGCCGAAGGGGCGCCCCGCCTCGGCGACCTGTTCCCAGACGGCGTGGCCGTACCAGGCCGAGACGTTGATCTCGTAGGCGAGTTCACCGGAGAAGGAGATCCGGCAGACACGGGCGGGCACACCGGACGCCAGGGTGGTCTCGCGGAAGGCCATGAAGGGGAAGGCGTCGTTCGAGACGTCCAGTGCGGGGGCGAGGCGGGCGATGACGTCGCGGGAGCGGGGGCCGACCACGGCGACGGTGGTCCACTGCTCGGTGACCGAGGTGCACACCACGTCCAGCTCCGGCCATTCGGTCTGCAGCCACTCCTCCAGCCAGTCGAGTACGGCCGCGGCGTTGCCGGTCGTGGTGGTCATGAAGTAGCGGTCGTCGGCGAGGCGGAGGGTGACGCCGTCGTCGAAGATCATGCCGTCCGGTGTGCACATCACGCCGTAGCGGGCGAGGCCGGGCTTCAGCTTCTTGAAGCCGTTGGTGTAGATGCGGTTGAGGAATTCCCCGGCGTCCGCGCCCCGTATCTCGATCTTGCCGAGGGTGGACGCGTCCATGAACGCCACCCCCTCCCGGGCCGCCCGGCACTCGCGGATCACCGCGCGGTCCATGTCCTCGCCCGGCCGCGGGTAGTAGCGGGGCCGCTTCCACCGGCCGACGTCCTCGAACACCGCGCCCTGCCCGACGTGCCAGTCGTGCACCGCCGTCCTGCGCTCCGGGTCGAAGAGCGCGCCCCGCTCGCGGCCCGCCAGCGCCGCGAAGGCCACGGGTGTGTAGGGCGCGCGGTAGGTGGTGGTGCCGAGCGCCCCGGGCGAACTCCCGCCGAGCAGCGTCCCGATGACCCCGATCGCGTTGACACCGGAGGTCTTGCCCTGGTCGTTGGCTGTGCCGAGCGAGGTGTAGCGCTTGACGTGCTCGGCGTCGCGCATACCGGCGCCGGTGGAGCGCCGCAGGTCGGCGACGGTGACGTCGCGTTGGAGGTCGACGAAGTGGGTGTCCTCGTCACCGTCGTCGCCGGGGATCAGCCACAGGGGCCGTACGGTCCACGGCCCGGCGGGTCCGGCCGCCCACGCGGGCGGAGCGTCCGGGGCCGGTGCCTCGGGGTGACCGGCTGCCGCCGCCGCGTGGGCGCCCGCCCGCGCGCCGTCGGCCAGGCAGCCGGCGAGGTCGTGGATGCCACGGGCGGCACCGGCCGACCGCTGGTCATCGACCGGTTCGCCGGGGACGAAGGCGGCGCGGTCCGCGTCCCAGCGCAGCGCGCCCTGCCGCTGGCTGTGCAGGTGCACCGCGGGGCTCCAGCCGCCGGACACCGCCAGCAGATCGCAGTCGTAGGACCGGCCGGGCCCGGTGGTCCCGCCGTCGTCGTCCAGTGCGCGGACGGTGACGCCGGTGAGCCGGGGCGCGCCCGCGGTACCGGTCACGGCGCTCGCGGCATGCACCGGAACGCCGGTCGACGCGGCGAACTCGGCTGCCCTGGCGGAGAGTTGGGGTCGCGCGTCGATGACGGCCGCGACGGTGACACCGACCGTGTGCAGGTCGGCGGCCGTGTCGTAGGCGCTGTCGTTGGTGGTGGCGACCACGGCCCGCGAGCCGGGCGCCACCGCGTAGCGGTTGACGTAGGTGCGCACCGCCGACGCCAGCATCACGCCGGGCCGGTCGTTGCCCGCGCACACCAGTGGCCGCTCGTGGGCGCCGGTCGCCAGGACCACCTGACGGGCCCTGATGTGCCACAGCCGCTGCCGCGAGACCCCGGCCGGCGCGTCCGCGCCGAGGTGGTCGGTGCGCCGCTGCACGGCCAGCACGTAGTTGCCGTCGTACGAGCCGAAGGCGCTGGTGCGGGTGAGCACCCGGGTCTCCGGTGCGGTGTCCAGCGCGGCGCGGGTCGCGGCGGCCCAGGCGCGGGCGGACTCGCCGGAGCCCGCGCCTTCGGAGAGCAACGACCCGCCGGTCTCCGGCTGTTCGTCGATGAGGACGACCCGGGCACCGGCTCCGGTCGCCGCTGTGGCCGCCGCGAGTCCCGCCGGTCCCGCGCCGATGACCAGGACGTCGGTGTGCACGTACTTCTTGTCGTAGACCGCGGTGTCCGGCGTCGGGTCCAGCCTGCCGCGGCCGGAGAGCGTGGTGGCGGCAAGGCCGTCGTGCAGCTCGACGGTGGTGGCGGGCAGCATCCCCTCCGAGCAGGGACCGGCCAGCTGGAGAAGGGCGTTGGGCTCTTCCACACCCGCGGCGACGATGCCGCGCGGGCGCCCGCGGTAGAGGGAGGGCGCCACCTCGATGACGCCGCCCGCGAGCATCGCGGAGGCGACGGTGTCGCCCGGGTGGCCGGTCAGCTCGCGCCCGTCGAGGGTGAAGCGCAGCGTGGTGCTCCGGTCGATCAGGCCGCCGTGCGGCAGCCGGTGGTGCTGCTCGGTCATCGGTTCCCTCCGGAGGGTGCGGACGCCGGGGTGTCGCCCGGGGACGGTGCTGCGGCGGATGGCGGTGCGGCCTGCGGCCGGTCGCCGGGCGGCGCGGCGGGCCGTGGTTCGTTCAGCCGGTAGGTGGCCAGAATCCGGTAACTCGCGGTGTCCCTGAGGGTGTTGAACCAGCGGCGGCAGCCGGTGGCGTGCATCCACCGCTCGGCGAAGGGCCCCTTGGGGTTGTCGCGGTAGAAGACGTAATCGGCCCACTGCCGGTCGTCGAGGGCCGCGGGGTCGGCGGGGTGGGGGACATGGGCCTGGCCCCCGTAGTGGAACTCGGTCTCGTCGCGCGGACCGCACCAGGGGCATGTCAGGAGGAGCACGGTGACCTTCTCTCAGTGGGCCACGGCCGCGGCGCCGTGTTCGTCGATGAGCGCTCCCGTGGTGAACCGTTCGAGGGCGAAGGGCGCGTTGAGCGGGTGCGGGGTGCCGGTGGCGAGGGTGTGCGCGAAGGTCCAGCCGGCCGCCGGGGTGGCCTTGAAACCCCCGGTGCCCCAGCCGCAGTTGACGAACAGACCGTCGACGGGGGTGGCGCCGATGACCGGCGAGGCGTCCGGGGTGACGTCCACGATCCCGCCCCAGGTGCGCAGCACGTGCGCGCGGGCGAAGACCGGGAACAGCTCGACGGCCGCCGCCATCTGCTGCTCGATGACGTGGAACGCGCCGCGCTGCCCGTACCCGTTGTATGCGTCGACCCCCGCGCCCATCACCAGCTCGCCCTTGTGCGCCTGCGAGACGTACACGTGCACGTGGTTGGACATGACCACGGTCGGATGGACCGGCTCGTGCAGTTCGGAGACCAGCGCCTGGAGCGGGTGGGACTGCACCGGCAGCCGGAACCCGGCCAGTTCGGCCAGCACGCTGCTGTGTCCGGCGGCGGCAAGCCCGACCCGCCCGGCGTGGATGCGGCCCCGGGTGGTCTCGACGCCGGTGACCCGGTTCCCGTCCTTCAGGAAGCCGGTGACCTCGCAGCCCTGGATGAGGTCGACCCCCAGCTCGTCGGCGCGCCGGGCCAGCGCCCAGGCGACGTGGTCGTGCTTGGCGATGCCGGCCCGCGGCTGGTAGGTGCCGCCGAGCACGGGATAGCGGGTGTCGGGTGAGGTGTTGAGGATCGGGCAGATCTCGGCGATCTCGTCGGGGCCGAGCCACACGGAGTCGATGCCGTTGAGCCGGTTGGCGTTGGCCCTGCGGGTGCCCTCCCGTACGTCCTGGAGGGTGTGCGCGAGGTTGAGGACGCCGCGCTGGCTGAAGAGGAAGTCGTAGTCCAGCTCGTCGGGCAGCCCCTCCCACAGCTTCAAGGCGTGCTCGTAGAGCGCCGCGCTCTCGTCCCAGAGGTAGTTGGAGCGGATGATCGTGGTGTTGCGGGCCATGTTGCCGCCCGCCAGCCAGCCCTTCTCCAGGACGGCGACGTTCGTGATGCCGTGCACCGACGCGAGGTAATAGGCGGTGGCGAGTCCGTGCCCGCCGCCGCCGACGATGACGACGTCGTAGGAGGAGCGGGGCCCGGGATTGCGCCAGAGGTGCTCGGGGTGCTCGGGGAGTGGCTCGGTGCTCATCCGGCGGATCCCTTCAGGCCGTGCGCGGGGGCGGAGAGGTGGTCGTAGAGCGGGAACGCCTCGGCGAGCGCCGCGACGCGGTCGCGCAGCGTGGCGGCACGCGCCCGGCTCAACTCCCGGTGGTGCGCGTCCTGATCACCCATCAGGGCCTGCGCGATGATGTCGGACACCTCGCGGAACTCCTCGGCGCGAAAGCCCCTGGCCGCCAGCGCGGGGGTGCCGATGCGCAGCCCCGACGACACCATCGGGGGCCGCGGGTCGAAGGGCACCGCGTTGCGGTTGACGGTGATGCCGATGCGGTGCAGCCGGTCCTCGGCCTGTTGGCCGTCCAGCGTGGAGTTGCGCAGGTCGACGAGGACGAGATGGACCTCGGTGCCGCCGGTGAGCACGGAGAGGCCCGCCTCGGCGGTGTCGTCGGCCAGCAGCCGTCCCGCCAGTGCCCGCGCGCCGTCCAGCGTGCGCTGCTGGCGCTCGCGGAAGGCCGGTGTCGCGGCGATGCGCAGGGCGACCGCCTTCGCCGCGATCACGTGCTCCAGGGGCCCGCCCTGCTGGCCGGGGAACACCGCGCTGTTGATCTTCTTGGCGAGCGCGGCCCGGCTCAGGATCAGCCCGCCGCGCGGTCCGCCCAGCGTCTTGTGCGTGGTGGTGGTGACCACGTCCGCGTACGGCACGGGACTGGGGTGCAGACCGGCGGCGACCAGACCCGCGAAGTGGGCCATGTCCACCAGCAGATACGCGCCGACCTCGTCCGCGATCCGGCGGAAGGCGGCGAAGTCCAGCTGCCGGGGATAGGCCGACCAGCCCGCGACGATCATCTTCGGCCGGTGCTGCCTGGCGAGCTTCTCCACCTCCTCCATGTCGACCCGCAGATCGGATGCGCGGACGTGGTACGGGACGACGTCGTAGAGCCGGCCGGAGAAGTTGAGGCGCATCCCGTGCGTGAGGTGTCCGCCGTGCGCCAGGTCCAGGCCGATGAGGGTGTCGCCGGGTTCGAGGAGCGCGGCCATGGCGGCGGCGTTGGCCTGCGCGCCGGAGTGCGGCTGCACGTTGACCGCCTCGGCGCCGAAGAGTTCCTTGGCGCGGGCGATGGCGAGGCGTTCGATGACGTCGACGTGCTCGCAGCCGCCGTAGTAGCGGCGGCCCGGGTAGCCCTCGGCGTACTTGTTGGTGAGGGGCGACCCCTGGGCCTGCATCACCGCCGCCGGAGCGAAGTTCTCCGACGCGATCATTTCGAGGGTCGACTGCTGGCGGTCCAGTTCGGCGTCGATCGCCGCGGCGACCTCGGGGTCGAGGGTGCTCAGCGGGAGGGAGAGGTGGGAGGCGTCCGTGGTGACCGAAGAGTTCGCTGGCATCTGCGCACCGTCCTAAAATGCGTCTGGCGAGCAACTGATATATCAGAAGCTTGCGGTAACGTATGGGAGCCAACGGAACAGGTCAAGGGGGCCGGATGAAGCGCACGGAGCCCGGAGTTGAGGAGATCTCGCTCGCCGAGCGTGCCTACCGCGCCATTCGCGACCGGCTCGTGATGCTGGAGATCCGCCCGGGAGCCCCGATCAGCGAGGACCAGCTGGCACAGTCCCTCGGGCTCGGCCGCACCCCGGTCCGCGAGGCGCTCAAGCGCCTCCAGTACGAACGGCTGATCGCCACCTACCCGCGGCGCGGCACCTTCGCCACCGAGGTCAACATCACGGACCTGGCCCATATATCCGAGGTGCGCCGCCAGTTGGAGCCGATGGCCGCAGCTCAGGCCGCCCGACGCGCCACGGACGGCCACCGGGCCGCCCTCACCGCCCTCCTCGACGAGCTGGAGGACGGCACCGCACAGCAGCGCAGCGCCGACACGCTGATGCGCCTCGACCTCCAGGTCCACCGCGCCGTGTACGCCGCGACCCGCAACCCGTACCTCGAAGACACCCTCGTGCACTACGACAACCTGGCGACCCGGGTGTGGTGCCTCTTCGTCGACCGGCTGCCGGGCATGGCGGGACACATCGGCGAGCACGGCCCGCTGCTGCGCGCCGTCATCGCCGGTGACGCGGACAAGGCGGCCGAACTCGCCGACAGTCACGTCGACGGCTTCGAGCGGGCCATCCGCGCCGCCATCTGACCCCCGCCGCGCCACTGGGAACCCGCCCAACAGCCAAGCCGCATACCCTTCTTGACGTCGCGTCACCATTCGTCAAGAAGGAGCCGCCCGATGCCCAGGTCCCTCGCCGCCGTACTGCGCGCCGCCCGCACACCCCTGTCCGTCGAGTCCGTCGACGTGGAGGCGCCGCGCGACGACGAGGTGCTGGTCAAGGTGACCGCGTCCGGCATCTGCCACACCGACCTCGGGGTGATGGCGACCGCCGAGCCGGATCAGCTGCCGCTGATCCTGGGGCACGAAGGAGCCGGCGTGGTGGAGCAGGTCGGCGCGTCCGTCACCGAGGTGGCGGTCGGTGACCACGTCGTGCTCAGCTACGCCTACTGCGGCGCGTGCGACCGCTGCAAGGCGGGACGGTTCGTCCACTGCCCCGAGATGGCGAGGCTGAACTTCGGCGGCGCCCGCGCCGACGGCACCACCGCGTACCGCGCCGAAGGCGAGCCGGTGCACGGCCACTTCTTCGGCCAGTCGTCGTGGGCGGCGCACGTGGTGACCACGCCGCGCAACGTCGTGAAGGTGGACCGCGACCTGCCGCTCGAACTGCTGGGCCCGCTGGGGTGCGGGATCCAGACCGGCGCCGGAGCGGTGCTCAACACCCTGGACCCGGCGCCCGGCAGCTCGCTCGCCGTCTTCGGCGCGGGCTCGGTCGGCCTCTCGGCCGTCATGGCGGCGAAGGTGGCGGGCTGTGCGACCGTCATCGCCGTCGACCCGCTGGAGAGCCGCCGCGCGCTGGCCGCGGAACTGGGCGCCACGCACGTCATCGACCCCACGGACGAGGACCCCGCCGCTGCCGTGGTGCGGATCACCGGCGGCGGGGCGGACCACGCGGTCGAGTGCATCGGCATCCCCGCGGTCGTACGCCAGGCGCTGGAGTCCCTGACCGTGCCCGGCGTCTGCGCCACGGTCGGATTCCAGGGCGCCGCCAATGACATCACCATCGACCAGGGCCATTTGCTCCTCGGCCGTTCGCTGGTCGGCGTCGTCGAGGGCGATGCCGACCCGCACACCTTCATCCCGCGGCTGATCTCGCTCCACCGCGAAGGCAGGTTCCCGTTCGACCGGCTCGTCGAGGTATTCCCCTTCGAAGAGATCAACGAGGCGATCGACGCGGCACATCACGGAAAGGTCACCAAAGCGGTGGTCGAGTTCCCGTCGTGACGCACTGCCGGTGACGGAATTCCACCGGGGATACCAGGATTTGAGGAAGTGCCACCCATAGGACGACGCTTCGGCGGCGCGAAGCGGAGGATAATCATGCCGCGGGTGTGCATCCATACGCCCGTCTCATGCGTCTCATGGGTAAGCGGGCATCCTCATGTGCCCGTCCTGTAAAGGGTATTTGGAGCATTTATCTTGAAAATCGCAAATAGGGGCATGAAGCGCACCTCCGCGGTCGTCGTCACCGCGGGCGCTGTCCTGTCCGCCGGAGCGTTCGCCGCTCCGGCGCAGGCCGCCACCGTCAAGGCGCCGTCGATCGCCGCCAAGGGCGGCTTCGTCATGAACAACGGCTCGGGGAAGACCCTCTTCACCAAGGCCGCCGACACCCGGCGTTCGACCGGCTCCACCACCAAGATCATGACCGCTCGGGTGGTGCTCGCCCAGAAGAACCTCAACCTGAAATCCAAGGTCACGATCCAGAAGGCGTACAGCGACTACATCGTCTCGAAGGGCGCGTCATCGGCGCGCCTCATCGTCGGCGACAAGGTCACCGTCGGCCAGCTGCTGTACGGGCTGATGCTCCCGTCCGGCTGCGACGCCGCGTACGCGCTGGCCGACAAGTTCGGCAGCGGCTCCACCCGGGCCGCCCGGGTGAAGTCGTTCATCGGCAAGATGAACGCCACCGCCAAGAGCCTGGGCCTGAAGAACACGCACTTCGACTCGTTCGACGGCATCGGTCACGGCGCGAACTACTCGACGCCGCGCGACCTGACCAAGCTCGCCAGCAGCGCGATGAAGTACTCCACCTTCCGCAACGTCGTGAAGACGAAGTCGACGACGCAGAAGGTCACGATGAAGAGCGGTGGCTACCGCAACATGTCGTGGACCAACACGAACACCCTGCTCGGCAGCTACAAGGGCGCCATCGGTCTGAAGACGGGATCGGGCCCCGAGGCCAAGTACTGCCTGGTCTTCGCCGCCACCCGTGGTGGCAAGACGGTCATCGGCACCGTCCTCACCTCCTCCTCGGTCGCCAACCGTACGGCGGACGCGAAGAAGCTGATGGACTACGGCTTCAAGAAGTAACACAGCAGGTACCCGGCAGGGGCCCGTCCGCGACCTCCGGGTGGCGGGCGGGCCCCTGCGCCGTGCGAGGCCGCTCCGGCACCAACATCCGTACGTTAGTGATCTGTTAGCCGTTCGGCAGCGCCACCCGGCAGTGTGGTGTGTGGGGGGAAACGAACGGGACGTCACCGGCCGGATCTGTGTCCGGTTCCGCCGTCCGCGGCCGTCGCGCGCTGCGCGAGCCAGGCACGGCACGGCACGGAACGGGCCCCCGAAGCCGTGGCGTCGGTCGCTTCCCCCGTCCTGATACGGATTCGAGGAGATGATGACCATGCGTGGTCTGCGTACCGCCCTTATCGCCACCGCTGCCGTCGCGCTTGCCGGTGGGATGACCGCGGGTGTCGCGTCCGCCGCGACCACCGGCGCGTCCGCCGCCGGTGCCTGCCAGCCGGGGACGCTGAAGGTGTCGACCACCCCCGGGGACGGCAGCCAGTCGGGCATGAACCATGCAGGGACCTACCTGAAGGTCAAGAACACCGGCAAGACCGCCTGCTCGTTCAGCGGCTACCCGGGTCTCGCCCTGGAGGGCAAGGGCCACACGGCCCTCAAGACCACGGCGCGGCACGGTGACACCTACTTCGCCAAGGACCCCGGAGTCCACAAGGTCACCCTGAAGCCGGGCCAGGCCGCCTACGCCGACCTGGTGTGGACCCACACCGGCGCCTCCACCGCCCACGCCAAGTACCTGCAGGTCTCCCCGACCGGCAGCAACTCGCACAGCGTCATCTCCTTCGACCAGGAAGTGGACAACGGCACGCTGTCCGTCACCGCCTGGTCGGCGAAGCTGCCGACTGCCTGATCCCTTTTACGGCTGCGGGCCGGCACCCTCTTCGCGAGGGTGCCGGCCCGCACCCTTTGCGGGATGATGCCTGCCGGTCCGAACCACAGGAAATTGCCTGCGCGTCATCTTCCTTTTCCCGGACGGCAGTTCACTTGTGGAAGACAGGGAATCCGGGGGGAATTCCGGCGTACCGCCGCTCGTGAATTCCTCAACGCCCCTGCAATGACTTGGCGTTGTCGCCGAACGTCCATCCCTTGGAACCGTCCCAATTGATCGACCAGGCCATCAGCCCCTTCAGCCCGTTCCCGTACGTGCTCCACGCCTTCGACACCAGGTCCGGTGACATGTAGCCGCCCCCGGCGCCGGGCTGGGCCGGAAGTCCCGGGACCTGCTTGTCGTACGGGACCTTGATCGTGGTGCCCTGGACGACCAGTCCCTTGTTGAGGCAGTCGGTCTGGGCGGTGAACCCCTCGACGGTGCCGGCGGAGTACGAGTCGCCCGAGCACCCGTACATGCTGCCGTTGTAGTACTGCATGTTGAGCCACCACAGCCGGCCGTTGTCCGCGTACTTCTTCACGATGGGCAGGTACGCGCCCCAGATCGAGCCGTAGGTCACGCTGCCGCCGGTGACGTACGCCGTCTCGGGCGCCATCGTCAGGCCGAAGTTCGACGGCATCTTGCCGAGGATGCCGTCGATGATGCGGATGAGGTTGGACTGCGAGGGGGACAGCTTGTTGATGTCGCCGCTGCCGCTGAGCGCCGTCTCGATGTCGATGTCGATGCCGTCGAAGTGATACTTCTTCAGGATCGGCACGAGCGTCTCGACGAACCGGTCGGCGACGGTGCTGGAGCTGAGGTCGATGCCCGCCGTCGCACCGCCGATGGACATCAGGAGGGTCAGGCCGTCACTCTTCGCCTGGCACATCTCCTCCGGCGTCGCGACCTTCACCGTGGAGTCCATCCCGTCCTCCCACAGCGCGGTGCCGTCCGAACGGACCACGGGGAAGGCGGCGTTGATGACGTTGTATCCGTGGTCGCGGATCCGCTTGTCGGTGATCGGGATCCAGCCCAGCGGCGGGTGCACGCCGTTCGACGCGCCGTCCCAGTTCTCCCAGTAGCCCTGGACGACCTTCCCGGTGGGCTTGGACTTGACCGCGCAGGGGTCGTCCTTCGCCGCGTGCGGTGCACGCGGTGCCGAGGCGCTCTGGGCGTACGCGGCGGGGGCGGGCGGGACTTGCGGGGCGCTCGGTGCCGCGGCGACCAGCAGGTGCGTGACGAAGGCCGTTGCCAGGCCGATTCCCAGCAGGTGTGACGTCCGACGTTTCATGCTGTGCTCCCTTCTTGCCATGGCGGGCCCGCAGCGCATCCGTTGCGGTACCCGTGGGGGCATGGCGCGGGGTGGGTGGGTAGCAGCCACCGGTTGTCGTGCCGCGTCGCATGCCGGTCGGCCGGCCGGCGGTGGAGCGGTGAGGGGAGAGCGGGGGAGGGGGTGGCCTGGAGGCGTACGTGAGGTGACGCGGTGGCGCGCCACACCGTAAGTTGGTCCAGACCTGTCGTCAAGAGGTCTGTACCAAACCGAAGTTGAGGTGAGGCGCCGTCGGCGTGCCCACGGCACGGGTCAGACCCGGGTGGCCACCACCAGGCGGCAGCGCGGGCTGCCGTCCGCCCGCAGCCCCAGCTCCGCCCGGACCTCCGTCAGCCGGAACGGCCGGTAGTACATGACGAAGGCCGGCCGCCACAGCAGATTGCGCACCCGCATCGCCGCGTCGAAGGCGGCCACGGCCCAGTAGAGCGAGCTTCCCGGGCGGGCGGGCGCCGCGAGCGGGAAGACGAACCTTCCGCCGGGCCGCAGCACCGAGCGCACCTGGGCGAACATGCCGGGCCACTCGCGCGGCAGGAAGTGCCCGAACGCCCCGAAGCTGACCGCCAGATCGAAGACGGGACCGAACGGCAGGGCCCGCGCATCGCCGCGCACCCAGTCCACCCGCGGCCCGTCACCGGCCACCGGCCGCGTACGCCGCGCCACCGCCAGCATCCCGGCGCTGAGGTCCGCACCCACGGCCCGCGTCCGGCACACCTGCCGCAGTACGCCCGTCCCGGCGTCGGTCCCGCAGCAGACGTCCAGACCGCTGTCGAACGGCCCCAGTTCACGGAGGGCGGCGGCCGTGGCGTCGAGCACGGCGTCCGGCGTACGGAAGGGCGTGTGGTCGAACTTCGGGGCGAGCAGGTCGTAGCCGCGCTCCACCGACGACAGCGCCTGCACGGCCAGTTCGCGGAGCGTGGGACCTTCACGGGTGAACATGGCGGCTCAGCATACGGGTGCCGGACCTGCGGGAGCGGGGAAGGGCAGGGGCGAGCGGCGGAAGGGGGCGCCCTGGAGCCCGGCCTCGGCCCGTCAGGGAGTCTGTGACCGAGCAGCTTCGTACGCTTGTTGCAACCGCTCGGAAGCGGTGGGGCTGTTGGGGGCTTCGCGGGTGGCGCCGAGGTGGATCTCGCGCAGTTCGTCCATGAGCTCACCGACGAGGTGCGGGGAACCCTCCGCGAGGATGCGGGCGCGCACCGCAAGCTCCGGGGTGGTGGGCCGGTGCTGTAGCCCCCACGCGCCGAGGGCGACCATCACGGGGAGGGTCTGGATGCCGGCTTCGGTGAGGGTGTAGGTCGCTTTCTGGCCGCGCGTGGCATCGTCGCGGCTGAGCAGGCGTGCCTCGACGAGCTTGCGCAGGCGGCTGGCGAGGATGTTGGACGCGATGCCTTCGTCGTTCCGGGTCAGAAGATCGCGGAAGTGACGACGTCCGCCGAAGATCACGTCACGAAGCACGATCAGAGTCCACGGGTCTCCCAGGACCTCCACCGCGGCGTTGATCGCGCAACCCGAACGCGGCTTCTCGCGCATCGCGCACCTCCTGACTGATTGCGACTCGCAACTCCTCCATTGTAGGGTTCGTCAACCAGTTGCAGATCGCAATCACTCGCTGAAGGTGCATCACATGGCCAAGGTCCGCGTGCAGAACTTTCATGTCTCCCTCGACGGCTACAGCGCAGGCGAGACGATCACGATCGACGCACCTATCGGGGGCGCCGAGAGGCTGTTCGCGCGCTTCGACGGGCGGGTCATCCACGGTGTGGACGCCGTGGATGACCCGATCACCCTCGATCGCGCTCTCACGAGCACCTGGGGCCAGGGCGTCGGGGCCGAGATCATGGGCCGGGGCAAGTTCGGTCCGCAGGCCGGCGAGTGGACCGACGACGACTGGCGAGGCTGGTGGGGCGACGAGCCTCCCTTCCGTACGCCCGTGGTCGTGCTCACTCACCACCGGCGTGACCCCATCCACTTCGGCAACGGGACGAGTTTCCACTTCCTCGACGCCACGCCCGAGGACGCACTCGCATACGCCCAGGACCTCGCGGACGGCCGGGACGTTCGCATCGGCGGTGGCCCCTCCACCGTCCGGCAGTTCCTGACGGCCGACCTCATCGACTTCATGCACCTGGTCACCGTGCCCATCACCCTCGGCGCCGGAGTCTCGATGTGGGACGGGCTGGCCGAAGTTCAGGACCGCTTCACCATCGAGTCGGCGACCTCGGCAAGCGGCCTTGTGCACCACCTCTGGAATCGAATCACCGCTGACTAGGGACTGTCTTCGGCCGTGACCACGCCCCGGCTGGGACATCGGTCAGGTGGGACAGTTGGTGTGACACGTGCGCAACTCACGCACTGCGACGGGGAGTTCATCGGGCCGTTCCTGACCGACCGGCGGGAACGGCGCGGGCTCATCACGGCTCGGCAGGCATACGGGCCAGCGAGGAGATCGTGGCCGCGCTTGAGGCGCAGCGACCATCTGGCTCCGCAGCCTCCTGCAAGCCCAGTGATCACAACCGGAGACCGGCCCTACCCGCCCAGCACCTCCGTCAGGTCGTAGCGCACCGGCTCGGTCAGTTGCGCGTACGTGCACTGGGCGGGTTCGCGGTCCGGGCGCCAGCGGCGGAACTGGGCGGTGTGCCGGAAGCGGTCGCCCTGCATGTGGTCGTAGGCGACCTCGACGACCCGCTCGGGGCGCAGTGGCAGCCAGGACAGGTCCTTCTTGCCCGTCCATCGGCTCGGCCCGCCCGGCAACCGGCCCGTGGCCTGGGCCTCTTCGCTGGTCCACCGCTCCCACGGATGCCCTTCGACGGAGGCCATCAGCAGCGGTTCGAGTTCCGTCATCAGCTCCTGGCGCCGCCGCATGGGGAAGGAGGCGCAGACGCCGACGTGCTGGAGCCGGCCCGTGTCGTCGTAGAGCCCCAGGAGCAGGGAGCCGACCACGGGGCCGCTCTTGTGGTGGCGGATGCCGGCCACGACGCAGTCGGCGGTCCGCTCGTGCTTGACCTTGGTCATGACGCGCTCACCCGGCCGGTACGCCATGCCGGGAGGCTTGGCGACGACGCCGTCGAGCCCCGCGCCCTCGAAGCGGTCGAACCAGCTGCGGGCCAGGTCGAGATCGTCGGTTGCGGGTGCGGGGAAGACGGGCGCGGTGGCGTCGCGCAGCGCCGCGGTCAGCTCGCGGCGGCGGGCCTGCTGCGGCTGCGGCATCAGCGATGCGTCGCCCAGGGCGAGCAGGTCGAACGCCACGAAGCTCGCCGGGGTCACCTCCGCCAGATGACGGACCCGTGAGTCGGCCGGGTGGATGCGTTCCAGGAGCGCGTCGAAGTCCAGCCGGCCCGCGCGGGCGATCACGATCTCGCCGTCGAGTACGCAGCGCGGCGGGATCCGCTCGCGCAGCGCCGCGACCAGCTCGGGAAAGTAGCGGGTCAGCGGCTTCGCCGAACGGCTGCCCAGCTCGATCTCGTCCCCGTCACGGAAGACGATCGCCCGGAAGCCGTCCCACTTGGCCTCGTACTGCATACCGGGCGGGATGGCCGCGGCGGTCTTCGCCAGCATCGGGTGCACGGGGGGCATCACCGGAAGGTCCATGGTCGTGATTGTGCGCGGGCGGGCCCGGCCACGCCCGCCGAGCCGCCGCCGCACGGACGGCCGCCGACGGGCGCTGCCCGCGCGGGCGGCCTAGCGTGAAGTGCATGGCAGAGACGCTGGAGCTGACCGCGGGCGGCCGGACGGTGCGGGTGTCCCACCCGGACAAGGTCTACTTCCCCGAGCGCGGCTTCACCAAGGGGGACGTGGCCCGCTACTACCTGAGCGTCGGTGACGGCATCCTGCGCGCGCTCCGGGACCGCCCCACGACGCTCCAGCGGCACCCCGACGGCGTGGACGGCGAGTCCTTCTTCCAGAAGCGGGCCCCCAAGAACCTCCCCGACTGGATCCCCACCGGCCGCATCGCGTTCCCCAGTGGCCGCTACGCCGACGAGATCTGCCCCACCGAACCGGCGGCCGTGCTGTGGGCGGCGAACCTCGGGTGCCTGACGTTCCACCCCTGGCCGGTACGCCGCGGCGACACCGACCACCCGGACGAACTGCGCATCGACCTCGATCCGCAGCCTGGCACGGCGTACGCCGACGCGGTGCGGGCCGCCGTCGAACTCCGGGAGGTACTCGCCGGACTGGGCCTGACCGGCTGGCCCAAGACCTCCGGCGGCCGTGGCCTGCACGTTTTCGTGCCGATCGCCCCCGACTGGGTCTTCACGCAGGTGCGGCGTGCGGCGATCGCCGTCGCCAGGGAGCTGGAGCGGCGGGCACCGGAGCGGATCACCACCGCGTGGTGGAAGGAGGAGCGCGGCGCCAAGATCTTCGTGGACTACAACCAGACCGCGCGGGACCGCACCATCGCCAGCGCCTACTCCGTACGTCCCTCCGCGCGCGCCCCGGTCTCCGCGCCGCTGCGCTGGGACGAGCTGACCCGCGCCGTACCCGAGGACTTCGACCTGGCCACGATGCCGGCCAGGTTCGCGGAGGCCGGCGACGTGCACGCCGACATGGACGCGCACGCCTTCCGGCTGGACGCGGCGCTCGAACTGGCCGACCGCGACGAACGCGACCACGGCCTGGGTGACCTGCCCTATCCGCCGGAGCACCCGAAGGTGAAGGGCGAGCCGAAGCGGGTCCAGCCGAGCCGCGCCAAGAAGTAACCCGGGCCGCCCCGGCCGCTGTTGCCCCCGAGGCGCCCGTGCCACACCGCCGTACGGTCAGGCAGACCGGTCGGGCTGCCCGAGCCAGTCGTACGCGGCCTGTGCGGTGAACTGGTCCTGGCCGCCGTCGAAGCGCAGCCCGGCCGTCGCGAACGCCGGGTCGTCCGCGGAGCCCGCGACGTACGGGACGGCGATGCACCGCATGCCCGCCCGGTGCGCGGCCTGTGCGCCGGGCGGCGCGTCCTCCAGCACCACGCAGTCGCCCGGCTCGGCACCGATGCGGCGCGCGGCCTCCAGGAACACGTCGGGTTCCGGCTTGCCGTGCGCCACCTCTTCCGCCGAGACCAGGGTGGTCAGTTGAGCGTCGAGGCCGGTGCCCGCGAGGACCGTCTCGATGGCGGTCCGTGAGGAGCCGGACGCCACCGCCATCGGGTGCCCTGCGCCGTGCAGCCGCTCCACGAACACGCGCATCTGCGGAAAGACCCGGGTGTGCGCCCGCGCCAGCTCCAGATACGCATGGTTCTTCGCGGCCAGCAGCTCCTCGATCGGCGCGTCGATGCGGTGCTCCCGCTTCAGCGTCAGCAGCGTCTCGCGGGTGCTGATGCCGATGAAGCGGGTGTGGTCATCCCAACTGAAGTCCGTCACGCCGTACCCGGCGAGCACCCGCCGCGCGGCTTCGAAGTAGTTCGGCTCGCTGTCCACCAGCGTCCCGTCCAGATCGAAGATCACCGGGACGGCGCGGGCGGACGGGGCGCGGGACACGGAGAGGCTAGTCATGCCCTCCAGCATGCCAAGGACGGCCGGCGCCCGGGTCCGCGCCCTGGCCGGATCAGCGCGGCCCCGCGGCGTCCCCGACCGCCTCCACCAGCGGCAGCATCCGGTGCGGCACCCGCTCGCGCAGCGCCACTTCGGTACGGGTGCGCACCACGCCAGGCAGGTTGATCAGCCGCTGGATCACGTCCTCCAGGTGCTCCGCGTCCCGCGCGACCACCCGCGCCAGCAGGTCACCGCCGCCGGTCGTCGAGAACGCCTCGATGATTTGCGGCACCTCGGCCAGTGCGTCCGCGACCTCCTCCAGGTGCCCCTGCGTCACCTCGATGTGGACGAAGGCCAGCACCGGATGCTCCAGCGCGGCGGGCGAGAGCCGCGGGCCGTAGGCCGTGATGACCCCGTCCCGCTCCAGCCGGTCGAGCCGCGCCTGCACCGTGCCGCGGGCGACGCCGAGCAGCCGGGCGTACTCCCGCACGCTGGTGCGCGGCTGTTCCAGCAGCAGCCCGAGGATTCTCGCGTCGAGAGCGTCAACGGCCATGGCCCCACGGCCTCCTCACGGTCTTCACGGCCGGCCGGTCGGGCCGGAAAGCGTCCAGGTGACTGTACCAATGGCCCCCTGTTCACGGATTTCTCCGGACCGCGGTGCGTACGGCCCTGCCGCGGCCCGGAGTCACTCCGCCTGCTACCGCCCTCGTGGAACCTGCTGCGGGTGGCGTCCCCCGAAGTCGCGGCGCTCGACGACCGGATCGGCGCGACGGACGACGTCCTGATGCTGCCGCTGCTCAGCCCGGCGGGCACGGTGCCGCCGCCCCGCCGCCCCGCCGCCCGCCGCGCCGGACGGACACGAAGGCCCGCCGGCACGGAACGGGGCGGCGGGCCGGGCGGGTCAGGGGTAGGAGACGACGGTGGAAGGCACCGTCGATTCGCCTGACGTGGGGGCGCCGATGTCGTTGATCACGTGCTCGTACTGCCCCTTGCCGCCCAGCGAGACGACCAGCAGGTCGTGGAGCTTGATGCCGGGCTTGTCGGGCGCCTTGAAGCCGTGGCCCTGGCGGATCGACGGGTCCACGTTGTAGAAGCAGTAGCTGCCCAGGCCCCACCCCTCGTGGGTGCTGACCTTGTCGGCGATGGCGTACGCGGCGAAGCCCTTGGTGTCGCCGTTCTGGATGGCGGCCTGATCGGGCGCGTCGTACGCCTTCTCGTTCTGGAAGAAGATGGTGCGGCCCTGCTCGCCGTGCCACTCCACGTCGTACTTGTTGAAGTGCTCGACGAACAGGCCGGTCGCCAGCACCCGGTCGCCGTTGACGCGGATGCCGTAGTCGGCCCTGTTGGTCTCCCAGCCCACGCCGTCGCCGTGGTCGGCGCGCCAGATCCAGGTGTGGTCGATGACGGTGTCGTTGCTGTTGATCACCATGCTGGTCGTCGCCTTGCCGGGGCCCGCGCCGCCGATCCGTACGAACACGTCCTGCACGGTGGTCGGGTTGCCTGAGTGGTCGGACGAGGCGCCGTCGGGGCCGACTTCGAGCAGGGTGGCGGAGTTGACGGGGCCGGCGTCGATCAGGAATCCGGCGAGCCGCACCCCGTCGACGTCCGCGACCCTCAGCGCGGTCACGCCGTTGTCCGGGACGATCGTGGCGTACCCCAGGCCGAGGACGACGGTGTTCGCGCGCCGCACCTCGACGGTCCGGTCGACGTGGTGGATGCCGGGGGTGAGCAGCAGGTTCAGGCCCTGCTCCAGCGCGGCGTTCAGGGTCGCCGCATCGGTGCCGGGCTTGACCACGTAGAAGCGGTCCAGCGGCAGGGACTCGCCGCGCGGTGTGCCGCCGCCCCAGCTCGTCCCGCGCGCGTCGGTGCGCTTCTCGGGGACGAAGACCTTGTAGGTGTCGCCGTCCAGGTGGAGGAACGGCTTCTCGCGGGAGACCGGGGTGGTGTCGAGGGTGGTGTAGGGCGGGTCGGGGAAGCCCTGCGCGGGCGCTCCCTCGACACCGGAGAACACCATGTTCCACACGGCGTTCTCCCAGCCGCCCACCGCGCTGTCGCGGGTGTACCACTGCTGCTGCGAGTACGGGCCGACGGTGCCGTCGATGCGGCTGTCGGCGATGTAGCCGCCGCTGGCCCAGCCGTAGCCGTCGGGTGCCAGGTTCAGCCCGCCCTTGACGTGCATCCGCCGGAACGGCGCCGCCTGGGCGACCGCCCACCGGTTGGTGCCGCTGACCGGCTTGAGGGCGAGGTTCTCCGCCGAGCGCCAGAAGTTCTGCGTCGCGTTGCCGTCGAACCAGCCCGCGTCCACGGTGACATCGCCGTTGATGGTTGTGTCGTCAGGCGACAGGCCCAGGCCCGCGATCGAGGTGTAGAAGCCGAGCTGGGCGTTGAGCCCGTCGTAGGTGCCCGGCTTGAACAGGAGCGCATACCGTCCGGTGCCGAACTGCGCGGTCTCCTGCTTCTGGAATATCTCGTCAAGTTTCGCCTGTATGCCGGGAGTTGACGGGTCGAAGACGAGGACGTTCGGGCCGAGGTCGCCGCCGCCCGGCAGTTGACCCGCGGCGGGGGCACCGGTCCTGGAGGGTGCGGCGGCGGCCGTGGCCGACGAGTCCATGGTCAGCAGGCCGGTGGCGGGGAGGGCGGCGGCCAGCGAGGCGACGACGCGTCGGCGCGAGGGGCCCGATGCGGCTGCTGAAGTGGCGTCGGCAGGTGTGGGGGGTCGAGACATGGAAGCTCTCCTGCTTCAGGTAGTGAACGATTGACGTCCATGAGAGCGCTCTCTTGCCTCATGCATGTTCATGGTGTGAGGACATGACGTCAAGGCGGCCGGCCGGTCCTGGACGTTCGCCGGGGTGCGAAATCCCCGCCGGGGCAAGGGCGTTGACCGATCGCGGCGACCGCTGACGCCGCCTCATCCGCCCCGGCCCGCCGCCGCTGCCCGCCAGCCGTCGATGGGCACCGTTCCACGACGGTAACCGTCCTCGTCCAGCAGGTGCCCGCTCAGCTTCACCGGCCACAGCGCCACCGCCCGGTCGCCGATGACGAGTCCCGGCGCCTTCCCGGTGACCCGGGTTTCCAGGCGCTGGACGTCGTCAACGGACCGCACCCAGGCGATGACCAGCAGATTGTGCCGCCCGGTGATCCCCGCGCACAGCCGGATGTCCCGCATCCCGGCGATCACCCGCGCGGTGTGCTCGACGGTGTCCGACGGCACCTGCGCCCACAGCACCGCCGCGACCGGCCGCTCGGACAGCGGACGGGCGATCTCGCACCGGATCTGCACCGCCCCGGAGTCGAGCAGCCGCTTGGTGCGCCGCCGTACGGTGTCCACGCTGGTGCCGCACGCGTCGGCGAGCGCGGTGTACGAGGCCCGCCCGTCCGCCGACAGCGCCACGATCAGCCTCCGGTCCAGCTCCGACAGCGCCGGGCCCGCCGCCCGCTCCCGTGCCTGCCGCCCCTCCGACAACCGCGCCACCTGGGCAGGGGCGAGCACACGCAGTCGCCACCGGCTGCCCTCCGTGTAGATGGCTCCGGCCAGCTGGGTACGCGCCGACGTGACACCCGGAAGCGAACCGAGTGCCTGGGTGACCCACCGGGACAGGGCGCCCAGGTCGGTGGTCATGACCGTCAGGAGCAGGTCCCGGTCGCCGCTGACGTGCTCGACGGTGGACACCATCGGCTGCCGCGCCAACCGGTCGGCGACGTCGAGGAGTTGACCGTTGGCGCAGTCCACCTCGATGAACGCCAGGCAGCCCTCGCCGGCCGCCGCCAGGGCCGGGCCCGGATAGCAGCTGATCCAGGCCGCGCCCCGGGTGCTCAGCCGCTTCCAGCGGCGGGCCAGGGTGACCGCGTCCAGGCCGAGCACCTCGGCGATCTTGGCCCAGCCCGCCCGTGGGCTGATCTGGAGGGCGTGGACGAGAGCCGAGTCCGTGGCGTCCAGCCGGTCGAAATCCTGCATGAGAAGAACCCTAATGCGAGTTTCCTGCGGTTTCTGGCCGCCGCTGAGGCGGCGACTTCACGCTGGGGCAGGGCCGCCGCACGACAGGGCGGCCACAACGAACGGAAGGCGGCATGAGGTGTCGGTACTGACGGACGCCGAGGAACTGCGGGACGACCTCGTCGCATTGCGGCGGTCCCTGCACCGGGAACCCGAACTCGGTCTGGAACTGCCCCGCACACAGGAAAAAGTGCTGGCCGCCCTGGAGGGCCTGCCCCTGGAGATCACCCCGGGCAAGGACATCGGCTCCGTGACGGCCGTGCTGCGGGGCGGCAGGCCCGGAGGCGCGGTGCTGCTCCGGGGGGACATGGACGCCCTGCCGGTGCAGGAAGCATCCGGCGTCGACTACGCGTCCCGCATCGACGGGCGGATGCACGCCTGCGGCCACGACCTGCACACGGCCGGACTCGTCGGCGCCGCCCGGCTGTTGAGCGCACGGCGCGCGAGACTCCACGGCGACGTGGTGTTCATGTTCCAGCCCGGCGAGGAAGGCCACAACGGCGCCGGCCGGATGATCGAGGAGGGGGTGCTGGAGGCGGCGGGCAAGCCCCTGGACGCCGCCTACGCGATCCACGTGTCGGCCAACCGCGTGCCGCAGGGCCTGGTCGTCAGCCGCCCCGGCACCGTGATGACCGCGTCCGACGTGCTGCGGGTGACCGTCAGGGGCCGGGGCGGCCACGGATCGGAGCCGCACACCGCGGCCGACCCGGTGCCCGCCGCCTGCGAGATGGTGACGGCGATCCACAGCTGGACCAGCCGCACCTTCGACATCTTCGACCCCGTCGTGGTCTCCGTGGGCCGCTTCACGGCCGGCTCACAGCACAACGTCATCCCCGAGACCGCCACCTTCGAAGCGACCGTCCGCAGCTACTCGGAGGCCCACCACGAACGGCTCGCCGATGGTCTGCCCCGCCTGGTCAGGTCCATCGCCGCGGCCCACGGACTGCACGCCGAGGTCGACTACGAGGTGCTCTACCCGGTCACCGTCAACGAGCCGGGGGAGACCGCCTTCGTGCTCGACACCGCCAGGGAACTCCTCGGCGACCAGGCGGTGTGGCTCTCCCCGCAGCCGGCGGGCGGCTCCGAGGATTTCTCGTTCGTCCTGCAACGGGTGCCGGGCGCCATGCTGTTGCTCGGCGCGGCACCCGAGGGCAGCGACCCGGCGGGCGCGCCGATGAACCACTCCCCGCACGCGGTCTTCGACGACGCGGTACTGCCCCGCCAGGCGGCCCTGCTCAGCGAACTCGCCGCCGGGCGCCTGGCCCGCACCGCGCCGACTCCTGCCGCAACTGCCATGGCAGGAAACGCTGTTGGCCCGTGAGTGCAGCGCCGTTGCGCTCCCTACCGTGCCGTCGCGTACACCCGCCCCGCGAACTCCGCGATCTGCTCATCGCTGAGGTTCTTCGCGAGGTTGGCTTCCGTGATCATGCCGACCAGACGGTGACCGCCGGCCACGTCGATCACCGGCAGCCGCTTGATCTGGTGCGCTTCCATCGTGGCCAGCACCTCGGACGCGTCCGCCGCGGCGTCGATCCAGTACAGCGGCCCGTCCAGGGTTCCGGCCTGCACGGTCGCCGGGTCGATGCCTTCGGCGCAGCACTTGACGACGATGTCGCGGTCCGTGATCACGCCGCTGAGCTTGTTGTTGTCGCCGCAGATCGGCAGGCAGCCGACCTTCAGATCGCGCATCATCCGGGCCGCTTGGAGCAGCGATTCGTGGGCGCCGACACACTGCACCCCGGCGGACATGATGTCCCGTGCCCGCAGCGCGCCGGCCATGTTGCCGGTCATGATTCCTCCCGCCTACGGAGTGTGGATCCCTCCCTTCGATGACACCACGGATGGACCCGCGCCGCTCCCGGGCCGGACGGGGGCAGGGAAGCATTGCGGACCGGCCGGGAAAGAGGGCACTCTGGCGCCATGTCCTACGTGCGGCTCGAAGCCTGGATCGGTGCGGAATGGCTGGAGGTCGACGCGGTCAGCGTCACGGTGATGGGCTCAGCGCTGACCCTCTCCTTCGAGCGCCAGCACTCCGCATCGGGGTACCGGGAGATGATCTGGGAGCCGCTGGAGAACTTTCTCCGGGAGTACGGTGACCAGCCGCTCGTCGTGGTGCCGCTGGGCAACAGCCTGCCGGTGATGTTCGGCCCCGGCGCCGCGGGCCCGTTCCGGCTGGCCGAGTGGGCGGACGACTGACCGACAGGGCGACGCCGCCCACCGGATGCCGGTGGGCGGCGGGCCTGGGGAAGGGGCGTCAGGCGGACTCGTGCAGCCGGTGCAGCGAGGCCACCAGCTTGTCCACCTCCTCGGCCGTGTTGTAGAGCGCGAGCGAAGCGCGGGCCGCGCTCTGTACGCCGTAGTGGCCCAGGGCCGGTTGGGCGCAGTGGTGGCCGGCCCGTACGGCGATGCCGTCGCGGTCCAGCCAGGCCGCGATGTCCGACGGGTCGTGTCCCGCGAGGGTGAAGGTCAGCACGGCGATCCGGTCCGGCGCCGAGCCCAGCAGCTCAAGTCCTGGCACACCGGCCAGGGCTTGCTGCGCGTACTCCATCAGCGACGTCTCGTAGGCGGCGATGGCGTCCCGGTCGAAGGAGGTCAGCCAGTTCAGCGCCGACAGCAGGCCGACCACACCGGAGATGTGCCCGGTTCCGGCCTCCAGGAGGTGGGGCACGGGTGCGAAGGTGGTCCCGTTGAAGCCGACCGACTCGATCATGTTGCCGCCGCCCTGCCACGGCGCCATGCCCGCCAGGACGTCCGGCTTCGCGTAGAGCGCGCCGATGCCCGTGGGGGCGAACAGCTTGTGCCCGGAGAACACGTAGAAGTCGGCGTCCAGGTCCTGCACGTCGACGGGGAAGTGCGCCACCGCCTGCGCGCCGTCCACCAGCACCTTGGCGCCGTAGCGGTGGGCGAGCGCGGTCATCTCACGGACCGGCGGTACGGTGCCCAGCACGTTCGACGCATGGCTGATCGCGACGAGTCGGGTGCGCATGGACAGCAGATCGGCGTACGCGTCCAGGTCGATCTGCCCGTCGGGCCGCAGCGGCACCGGCACCACCCGGGCCCTGGTCTCCTTGGCGACCATCTGCCAGGGCACGATGTTCGAGTGGTGCTCAAGGACCGGCACCAGGATGTCGTCGCCTGGCCCGAGGTTGGCGCGTCCCCAGCTCTGCGCGACGAGGTTGATCGCCTCGGTCGTGCCGCGTGCGAAGACGATGCTGTCGGGCGACGGCGCGCCCAGGAAATCGGCGACCGCCGCCCGGCCGCCCTCGTACGCCTCGGTGGCCTCCCTGGCCATGGTGTGCGCGCCGCGGTGGATGTTGGAGTTGGCGGATCCGTAGAAGGCGGCCAGCGTCTCGATCACCTGGCGCGGCTTCTGCGTGGTGGCTCCGTTGTCCAGCCAGACCAGCGGATGCCCGTTCACCGTACGGTGCAGGATCGGGAAGTCCGCACGCACCAACTCGGGTGAGAAGGCGGCGCGTTGGCCGGGGAGACCGGAGGGCTGCGCGGTCGCGGCGGACGGGGTGGTGACGGCTCCGGCCGACGGCGCGCCGCCGGTCAGCGGGTCCGGAGCGGGCGGTGTGCCGGGCCACCCGCTCCGGGTGACGTCAGGAGTAGTCATGGTAGTTGGAGACCTCGACGTTCTGGAGCACCGCGAGGGCGTCCTCCACCAGCACCGCGGAGTTGAAGTACGCCGTCATCAGGTACGACGTGATGCCCTTCTGGTCGACGCCCATGTTCCGCATCGCCAGACCGGGCTCCACCTCGTCCTCGACCTTCGCGGGACGCAGCCCCACCACGCCCTGCTCGGCCTCGCCGGTGCGCATCAGCAGGATCTCGGTGGTGCCGATGCCCGCGCCGCCGGAGAACCGCACCTTGTCGGAGGGCAGCAGCGGCACGCCGCGCCAGGTCAGCAGCGGGCTGCCGAACCGGTTGTCGATGATCGGGGGCACACCCCGGCGGGTACATTCCCGGCCGAACGCGGCGATGGCGCGGGGGTGCGCCAGGAAGTAGCCGGGCTGCTTCCAGACCCGGGTCAGCAGCTCGTCCAGGTCGTCAGGGGTCGGGGAACCGGTGCGCGCCTGCACCCGCTGCCCGGGGGCCACGTTGTTGAAGAGGCCGAATTCCGGGTGGTTGAGCAGCGAGGCTTCCTGCCGTTCGCGCAGCGCGTGCACGGTGAGGTTGGCCTGCGCGCGGGTCTGGTCGATGGGCCCGTTGTAGAGGTCGGAGACCCGGGTGTGCACGCGCAGCACGGTCTGCGCGAGGGTCATGTGGTACTCGCGGGGAGCGTCCTCGTAGTCGACGTACGTCGCGGGGAGTTCGGGCTCACCGATGTGCCCGGCGCTGAGGTCGACCGGCACCTCGGAGCCCGGCAGGACGCCGTCCGCCGCGAGGTAGGCGTCCAGCGCTCCCCGTACCGTCGCGTCGCGGTCGCACAGCCCGGCGAGCACGCTGCGGTCGACGCACAGCGCCACACCGGGGGTGAGCGCCTTGACGCGGTACGGCAGGGGCGCGGAGCGGGTCCAGGCGTCGAGGTCGAAGAACTGGCCGTCGCCGATCACTTCGAGCACGGCGTCCTCGCCGTAGCGACCGCTCACCCGCTTCTCGGCGCGGCCCTGGGAGATCACCCACAGCCGGTCGTGCGCGTCGCCGTCCTGGGCCAGCATCTGCCCGGCCTCGAAGGTGACTTCGGTGAAGGCGTTCGCCAGCTCGGTGAGCAGGGCGTCGTCGGCCTCCCGGAGGTAGGGCACCTCCCGCAGGTCTCCCGGGATGACGCGGGGCGAACCGCCGTCGTTGTGGGTGCTGATGCGGTCGTCACCCAGGACGTAGGTCCGGCGGCGGTTGACGCGGAAGACACCGGATTCGACGTCCACCCAGGGCAGGGCGCGCAGGAGGTAGCGCGGGGTGATGCCGCGCATCTGCGGGGTGGTCTTGGTGGCCGTCGCGAGTTGCCGTGCCGCATCGGGGGCGAGACTTGTCCGGTCGCTCACAGGATCTCCTTGCCGGGGACGTGCCGGCCGGTCCGGGTGACCGATCGGCAATCGGGGCTGATCGTCGGTTCGTGATCCCGTGGCCCGCAACCGGCCGGACCCGGAGGTGCGGCCGGAAAGCTGCGCTGCACTGAATGCGCAGTTTCGTACCCATGTGCGACTACCTATTGTCGTACCGCCGCCACCTTGCGTGTCGCCGCCACGGGGGCGAAGCGCCGTCGCTCCCCGGTGCTTCGCCCCGTGCCGCCAAGAGCCCTGCATGCGACGTGATTTGCCCTCATGACAGGACTTTGGATTTCCTAAAGGGCGGCTTATAGCAAGGGTTTTGACGATGCGTCAGGAGTCTTCGCGGGGACCGGAGATCATGGCCCGCAGGCGCCGGGGCGCGTCCTCGCCGAGGCAGACGGAGAGGCCGGTCGCGGAATCCTCGGCGGCGGCGCGGGCGCGAGGGAAGAGCCGCTGTTCGTAGGCGGCGAGTGCGGCTTCGGTGTCGCCGGGGTGCGCGGCTATGGCCCGGCCGAGGTCGGCGCCGTCGATCATGGCGAGGTTGGCGCCCTCGCCGGCGAACGGGGACATGACGTGGGCGGCGTCGCCGAGCAGGGTGACACCGGGGACGCGCTCCCAGCGGTGCTCGACGGGCAGGGCGTGGATCGGGCGGGGGATGAGGGGGCCGTCCGCGTCGGCGATCAGGGACCGCAGGTCGGCGTCCCAGTCGGCGAAGTGTTCCAGGACGGCGGCCTTGGCCGTCGCGGTGTCGCCGAAGTCGACCGCGGCGGCCCGGTCCTCGGCGATCCGCAGGGCGCTGTAGACGTGCAGGACGGCGTCGTGCTCGCGGTGCGCGAGGAGGCCCTTGCCGTCACCCAGGGCGAACAGTGAGCCGCCGCCGACGACGGCCGCGGCCCGGGGGTGACGCCGGTCGGCGTCCAGCAGGTCACCTTCGACGAAGATGACGCCGGTGTAGGAGGGACGGGCGTCGGAGAGCAGTGGACGCACCTTGGACCAGGCGCCGTCGGCCCCGACGAGCAGGTCGGTGGTGAAGGAGCTGCCGTCGGCGAGGGACACCCGGTGGCGTCCGTCGCCGATGGATTCGGCCGCGGTGACTCTGGCGCCCCAGCGGACCGTTCCTTCCGGCAGCGAGTCCAGGAGCAGGTCGCGCAGGTGGCCGCGGTCGGCCTCCGGACGGCCGCCGTCGCCCTTGTCGGGCTCATCGAGGTGGACCGTGGCGTGCTTGTCGACGATGCGGGTGGCCTCGCCGCCTGGCAGGACGAGCCGGCGGAAGGCGTCGTGGAGACCGGCGGCGCGCAGGGCGGCCTGCCCCGACTCCTCGTGGATGTCGAGCATGCCGCCCTGGGGGCGGGCGTGGCGGGAGGCGTCGAGGTCGTAAACGGCGGCCTCGATGCCGTGGACGTGCAGCACACGGGCCAGGGTCAGCCCGCCGAGACCGGCGCCGATGATCGCGAGAGGGTGGTGCGGGGGCATGGGTGCCTCCTTCGTGTGGTGGGGCACGGGGGTCAGTCCGTCGGCCTGGGGGTGTGCAGGGCGCCGTTGATGAGCATCTGGAAGATCCACGCCAGACGCGTCTCGGGGGTGCCGGACATCAGGTCGGCGCCGAGCGCCGCGATGCGCGGGTGGGTCTCGGCGGACGCGCCCTCCACCGCGGCGGCGAGCGCGCGGTGCTCGGCCCTGGCGTGTTCGGCGTGGTCGCGGGCGGACTGTTCGGCCGCGGTCGCGGTGGCGACCTGGAGCAGCGCGTCGATCCCCCACGCCGCCTGCCGGTCCGGCACGCCGCCCTCGGCGAGCAGCGCCAACAGGCCCTCGACCAGGGCCAGATAGTTCTTGCCCGACGGGTGGGCCACCAGGGCCGAGTGGGCGAGGCTGGGGTGCGCGAAGAGCACCCGCGTGTACGACGTGAGGACGCCGGCCAGCCGCTCGCGCCACGGCCCGGCGGCGGTCACCGGGGTCAGATCGACCTCGCCCAGCAGCTCTTCCAGGATCGCCGCGTGCAGTTCCGTGGTGTTGCGGACGTACACGTACAGCGAGGCGGGTCCGGTGTCGAGTTCCTGGGCCAGGCGGCGCATGGTCACGCGTGGCAGGCCGTCGGCCCGCATGATGCGGACCGCTGCCGCGATGATCCCGTCCTGGGTCAGGGCGGGCTTGGCCGGTCGTTCCCGGCGGCTGCGTGGTGCGGAGGGGGAGGCTGCCATGCCACGAAGGTAACGAACATGTTCGTAGCGAACAAGTTCGTGGCGGGTTCGTCACGCTCGTGGGCCCGCTTCGGGGCCGCGCCTCACCCCGCCGGAAGCGGCCTTCCCCCGGCTCCGTCAGGCGCTCACGGCCGGTGGCCGCCGCGCCCCGGCTGCCGGAGCAGCCGGCCGGCGATCCAGGATCTGCCGCGCAGGAACACCCGCCGCAGTGCGTGGCCCGGCGACGTCCGCCGCTGCTCCACCAGGCCACCCACCACGGCACGGAAATGCCACCAGGTGCGTAACTCGCGAACGGCCCGGACGTCGCCCGCCCCCGGGGATATCGGCGGCGCCTCGCCCCGTTGCAGGGCCCGTAAGGAATCCAGTACGTGCTGTTGTGTCGCGGTCACGCCGCTCTCCTTCTTCGGGAAGTGCTTGTCCCTGAGGGCCCGTTCACGGGTCGGTCCTCAGTGCGCGGCGGCGGGAGCGTGCGGCGGTCGGTCTTCGGCGCAGGGCGACGCCGCGGCCGGCAGGGCGTGCGCGGACGCGGTGGTGAAGGCGACGGTCAGCGCGGCGGGCCGGTGCGCGTCGCCTCCGGTGTGCTCGTGTCGTGGCTCCCACGCCACTGGAGGCGATCCTGTACGCCAATTGGCCTGGAAAACATGGCCAATTCGGGGAGAGTGGTCGGCTTGGGTGGAGGTGTTCCGGCAGGTGGGCAGGGGTGCCGGGCGGCCCCTGCCCACCTGCCGGAACGTCAGCTCTCCGAGCCGTCCAGTGCGCCGACGGGCTGCGCGGACGGCGGCGGTGCGGTGACGCGGCGGTCCCACACGGTGATCAGGAGCGCGCAGCCCACCAGGGCGCCGCCCACCCAGGGCAGCGCGGCGGACGACGACGCCGTCAGGGTCAGGCCGCCCACCGCACCGCCGAGTGCCACACCCAGGTACGAGGACGCGCTGCTGATGGAGACGGCGATCGTCGGGGCGTCGGGGGCCCGGCCCATGACGCGCTGGATCTGTGCCCCCGGGATCAGCCAGTACAGCGCGCTCCAGACGAGGGTGGCCAGCAGGAAAGCCGCCGTCGTGGGCACCGCTCCGAACGGAGCGGCGGCGGCGACCAGGCCCATCGCGGCGAAGGCCACCAGCACACCGGTCAGCCCGCTGAGGAAGGTGCGGTCGGGGGAGTGGCGGTCGCTCAGCCTGCCCCCGAGGGTGCTGCCCACCGCCGCCGCGACACCCCAGACCAGCAGGACCGCGCTCACCCCCGCCTCGCTGAGCGGCGTGACCCGGTGCGTGAGCACGGCCAGGTAGGTGTAGACGACGAAACTGCCGGCCACCGCGCACATGTTGATGAACACCGCGACCAGGACGGCGGGTTGCGCCGCCACCCGGAGCCGGCTGGCCATGGTGATGGCCGGCGGCCTGGGCGTGGCCGGCAGGGCCAGCGCGAGGCCGCCCATGCTCAGCGCCGCCAGCACGGTGATCAGGACCAGCGTCAGCCGCCAGCTCCCCAGCGCACCGACCAGGGAGCCGATGGGCACGCCGAAGGCGGTGGCCACGGTCAGCCCGCCGACGACCAGGGACACCGCCCGGCCCTGATGGCGGTCACCTGCCACGGAAGTCGCCACCGCCACCGCGCTGTTCATGTAGACCGCGGCGCCCACCCCGGCGAGCACCCGCGCCACCATGAGCGCCCCGTAGCCGGGGGCGAGCGCGCCCAGCAGGTTGGCGACGAGGAACACGCCGAGTGACGCCTGGAGGACCACCCACCGCTCCAGGTTCGCCGTCAGCGTCATCATCACCGGCGCGCTGACCGCGTAGCTGAGGGCGAAGACGGTGACCAGCTGGCCCGTCAGCCCCTCGGACACGTGGAGGTCGGCGGCGATGGACGGCAGGATGCCGCTGATGACGTAGCCGTCCGTACCGACCGCGAACGCGCCGAAGGCCAGCAGGATGACGCCGAGCCGGTGGGGCATGCGGGCCCCGGTGTTGCCGTCCGTCACCCGGCCTCCCGTACCCGTACGAGTCCGGCGTCCGCCAGGCAGTTGAGCATCAGCTCGGTGGTGACGTACAGGGCGCGGGCCCGTGTGGCGTCGGCGGCGAAGCACTCCGCGAAGACCGTCTCGGCCAGCGCGCGGCCCGTGACGCCGTCCGACGGGGCGTCCCCGATGGCGCTGACCAGCTCGGGCAGCCTGGTCAGGGGGGCCGCCACGTCCGATGTGCCGCCGAGTTCCCAGAAGCCGTCGGGCAGGTCGGCGGCCCGCCCGCGGTAGAGCCGCTCGGCGGTACGGACCGCTCCCGCCGGAGCCTGAGCGGCGGTCAGCCCGGCGTCCATGCCGACGCCTCCCGACAGGTCGGTGAAGGTCACCTGGCCCGTCCCGCCGGAGCGGCTGACGAGGGAGCAGGCGAAGTAGACGGGCTGCTCGTAGCGGTTCAGGTGTGCGTCGACGGCGGCGAGGACGGCGTCGGGGGACAGGGCGGGATTGTGCCGCTGGGCGTGCAGCGCGGTCAGGGCGGCGCGGACCTCGGGCACCGTGCGTCCGTCCGCCACCACGGACACGTCGTGTCCCGCGGCCTTCGCGAACTCGCCGATCTCGCGCAGCAGCATCGGCCCCGACGCGTCACCCAGCGACTGGAACCGCATCACCAGCATGCCGTCGCCGGGGTCGAGGAGGCTCCTCGCGGCCCGCAGCAGCCGGCGGTTGAGGTCCAGGCCGTCCGGTCCTCCGTTGCCCGCGGCGGAGTAGGCGAGGTCCGGCGGCACGGGGACGTAGGGCAGGTTGGCGCAGATGCAGTTGAGCGGGGTGTCGGTGGTGAAATCCCGGAAGAAGTCGCCGTGCCGGGTGCGGATCCGTTCGCCGACGCCGTTGAGTGCGCCGGTCAGCCGGGTCGCTTCCAGGCACACCTCCTGGAGGTCGACGGCCGTCACCTCCTGGCAGGTGCGGGCCAGGGCGCTGCTGGTGATGCCGGATCCGCAGCCCACGTCCAGGGCCCGGCCGGTGGGCAGGGCGTCGAGGATCGTGTCGACGAACCGGAGGGAGTCCTCGCCGATGTAGACGTCGCCGGTGCCCGGCTGCTCGGCGCGGTCGCGGGCCGCCAACACCCCGCGGAACGCGGTCAGTTCCCAGGTACCCGGCCGACCATGACGGTCCGTCAGGCCGAGGTCGGCCAGCCGGCCGGCCAGGGCGGGATCGAAGGAGGACCGTGCCGGAGACCCTAAGTGCAGCAGGTTCCACAGGTCCGCGCCCAGGTCGTGCTCAGGGCCCGCGGAACCGGTCGACGGCCACGGCTCGTAGGACTGCGCCGCGCGCCGCCTGGCGTACTCGACGCGCTGCGCGAAGTGGTGCTCGCGCAGCAGCTTTGCAACCTCGTGTGACGTCATGCCGCCCTTACACCGTCCCGCGCGTCGTCGTTGGCCACCGTGGTCTCCCGTGCGGTGCGTATCTCCCGGGCCGCGGCGACGAAGGCCGCGAACAGCGCCCCTACCGGCGCCGCTTCAGGATGCCCCTGGACCCCGACCACGAAGCGCTGATCCGGCATCGACACCGCCTCGATCACGCCGTCGGCGCTCCACCCGGTGGCGAGGACGCCGTCCCCGAGCGTGTCCACCGCCTGGTGGTGGAAGCACGGGATGTCCCAGTGGCCGCCGACCGCGCTGCCGGGCAGCTGGTCGGGGCTCAGGGTGATCGCGGCGTTCTTGAACACCGGCTCGGGCGGCTGGTGGTCGTCCGAACCGAGCGCGGTGGGCAGGTGCTGGGTGAGCGTGCCGCCCCGCAGCACATTGATCATCTGCATGCCACGGCACACGCCGAGCACCGCGCGCCCCTCGGCCAGCGCGAGCCGCAGCAGCGCGCTCTCCCAGACGTCGCGGTCCGGCGCGAACCCGGAGGTGTGCGGGCCCGCCGTCCCGCCGTACAGGGCCGGGTCGATGTCGGCGCCGCCGACCAGCAGCAGCCCGTCGATGCCGCCCATGACGGAGGCCGCCTCCTGGTCGCCGCCGTACGGGGGCAGCAGGACGGGGACGCCGCCGGCGTCGGCGACGGCGGCCAGGAAGTCGGTCGGCACCAGCGAGGCGTGCCGGTGCCACCCGCGCCAGGAGGCGTCCTCCTGGTAGGTGGTGATGCCCACGGTCGGCTTGCTGATGACGGCCCCCTCGGCTGCGGTCACTTCGTCGCGTCCAGCACCCACGCGGAACCGTGCTGGGTGAACCCGATGTGCGGGTAGTAGTCGGCCGCCGCCGGCGCGGACAGCAGCACGATCTTCGCGTCCGGTGCCTCCTGCTGGATCCTGCGGATCAGGTCCACGCCGATGCCGCGCTTCTGGAACTCGCGGTCGACGGCCAGGTCGGACAGGTACGTCACGTAGGCGCCGTCCGTCAGGCACCTGGCGATGCCCGCCAGCTTGCCGTCGATCCGTGCGACCACGACGAGGTTGGCGTTCTTGACCATGGCGGTGAACCGGCGCTCGTCCTCCACGGGGCGGCGTTCGGCAAGACCCGAGGCGCGGTACAGGGCCGCGACCTCGGCCACGTCCAGGCCGGCCGCGTCGACCACGTCAGTTTTCCACATCGAGCAAGGTCTCCATTCTCTCTCGTATGACGGCCCTGGAGCGCAGGAAGCGCGCCGGGTCGTACTGCTCGGGGTGGGTCTCGATGCCCCGCTCCCGCAGTGTCTCGCGGAGGTGACGGCCCGTTTCCCAGGTCTCGGTCGCCGCGTCCTGCACCGAGCGGTACGCCTGCTCCCGTTCGGTGCCACCGGCCACGAGGTCCAGCATGACCGTGGAGCTGTGGATCAGCCCGTCGGTCTGTTCCAGATTGGCCCGCATGCGGTCGGGGAAGACCCGCAGGCCCTCGATGACCTCCGCCGCACCGGTCGCCTGGTAGTGGGCGGCGATCATGCTGTCGGGCAGGGCGATCCGTTCGACGGACGAGTGGGCGAGGTCCCGCTCGTGCCACAGCGCCACGTCCTCCAGCACCGCGCCGAGGTTGGCGCGCAGGATGCGGGCCAGGCCGCACAGCCGCTCACTCGACGTGGGGTTGCGTTTGTGCGGCATCGCGCTGGAGCCCTGGTAGGCACTGGACCGCGGTTCCTCCACCTCCCTGACCTCGGTGCGTTGCAACAGCCGCAGTTCCAGGGCGATCTGCTCGATGACGGCGCCCAGCACCGCCACGGCCGACAGCAGTTCGGCGTGCCGGTCGCGCGCCACCACCTGGGTGGGGACCGGCTCGACACCGAGGCCCAGCGTCTCGCAGACGTAGCTCTCGACGAACGGGTCGATGCGCGCGTAGGTGCCCACAGGACCCGAGATCGTGCCGACGGCCACCGCGGTGCGCGCCGCCCGCAGCCGCCGGACCGAGCGGTCCACGCCGAGGGCGAAGCCGGCCATCTTCTGCCCGAACGTGGTGGGTTCGGCGTGGATGCCGTGGGTCCTGGCCACGCACACCGTGTCCCAGTGCTCGGTCGCCTTGGCGGCCAGCGCGGTGCGCAGCCGGACCGCGGCGGCCAGCAGCACGTCGCAGGACCGGGCCAGGGTGTGGCCCAGGGCCGTGTCCACCAGGTCGTAGCTGGTCATCCCGTAGTGGACCCAGCGTGCGGCGTCGTCGGGGATGGTGGCGGTGTAGGCGGCGAGGAAGGCCAGGATCTCGTGGTCCCGGGTCCGCTCCTGCTCGCGTACCTCGTCGGGGGTGGGCACCCGGCCGGCCCTGATCGTGGCGAGGTCGGCGTCCGTCACCTTCCCGAGCCGTGCCTGGGCCTCGCAGGCGAGTACCTCGACGTGGACCCAGGAGGCGTACTTGGCCTCGTCGGTCCACAGCTCCGCCATCTCGGGCAGGGAGTACCGCGGGATCACGCGGGCCTCCTGGCCAGCACCGCGCAGGTGCGGTTGTTCGCCGCGATCGGGCCGCGGGCCAGCTCGGCGGTGAGGGAGGCGAGTCCGGTCTCGAACTCCTCGTCGGAGATGAGGTGGAGCGAGGAGAACGCCTTCTCGCGGTACTTGGTGGCGTCGGTCAGCTCGTAGGCGCTCTCGAACAGCCGCTGCTGCCCTTCGACGAATCCGGCGTCGTCAAGGGCGGTGAGCAGGGCGTCGATCGGGTGGTGCCGCTCCAGTTCCACCTCGATGGTGGCGGGGAAGTGCTGGGCCACCGGGATGCGGTTGCGGATGATCCACTCCGAGTCCGTCGCCGTGCACAGCACGCCGCCCGGCTTGAGCGCCTTGAAAGCGCCCGCGAAGTACCGGGCGGGCTCCCGTACGTAATGGATCATGTCGACGGAGAAGATGAGGTCGAGCGACGCCTCGGGGAGGTCGAGCGCGGCGATCTCCTCGGCGCGGCCGACGCGCAGTTCAAGCTCCGCCTCGTGGGTAGCGGCGACCTTGAGCATGTCGTCGAAGGGGTCGACGCCGAGCGCGCCGCAGCCGGTGAGCTGCTGGAGCCTGGCGAGGTGGTTGGCGGTGCCGCAGCCCATTTCCATCGCCCTGGAGGAGGTGCCGATGCCCGCCGACTCGGCGAGGAACTCCACCAGTTGAGGGTAGGGGCGCCGGTGCCGGGCGTACTCCGCGGCGAGCTGGTTGTAGTCCAAGCTGTTCAACAGGATTCCTTTACGACGAGTGGTTCTCGTGGACGCTCCTGGCCTGCTGGAGGTACCACGCGGTGTACGCGTACGTCGCCAGCCAGGCGTGCGGGGAGCGCAGGGAATGCTCGTACTTCAGCCAGCCGGCCAGCGAGCAGGCGGCGCCGATGTAGAGCCGGCACCGGATGGCGTCGACCGGTTCACCGCCGGGCGCCGCCGCGGCCAAGCGGCTTTCCATGGCGCGCAGTTCGGGTGAGAAGTGCAGTGGCAGCCGCAGCGAGGTCAGGTCGTGCGGGCGCGTGAGGTCGAGATCCCCGAACAGGTTCTGCGGCCGGTCCTGCTTCGACGCCTGGAGGATCGCGGTCATCGGGAGCAGGCCGTGCAGCAGGGTGGCCAGGTCGAAGACGGGGTCTCCGTAGCCGACGTCGGGCCGTTGCCGCTTCTCCCAGACGGTGCGCGGGTCGATGAACATCGGGCCGCCGCCGTCGCGGCGCAGCATGTTCGTCGGGAAGATGTCCCCGTGGACCTGGCTGCCGGTCCGCGGCAGCAGACCGGGCGCGTGCGTGTCCAGCCAGGCGGCGGCTTCGGTGTATCCGGGGATGCGCGCGCCGCCGGGGAGCAGCAGTTCGGTGCCGAGCAGCGCGTCGAGGTCGAGATCGCCGAAGAAGGCGCGGAAGGTGCTCAGGAAGGCGGGCTGTTCGCGCAGTGCGTGGAAGCGCTCGCGGTAGAGGTAGTCGCCGCTGGTGGGGGTGTGGTCGGCGGCGGTCAGCCGGTACCAGCTGCCGAGTTGGTCGAGGTAGGGACCGAGCGTGTCGGCGGCGTCGGGGCGCAGCGCGGTGCGGGCGTCGTCCTGGAAGAGCTGCGCGTCCAGCTCCGCGGGGTGTCCCGCTTCCATGAGGCTCACGCCCTGGTGGCCTTCGATGTGGACGCCGTGCAGTTCGGGGAAGAGCGGGTCGCGGCCGATCGCGGTGACCTCGCGGTTCGTCCTGGCGATGAACCCGGTCTCGGAGCGGATCATGGCCGCGTCGCCGATCTTCGCGACGATTTCCTTGCCGTCCTCGCCCCCGGTGCGGAACTGGACGACGCCGGTGGAGTCCGAGCCGGGGCGGTGCGCGGTGCTGAAGGCGGGGGCGGGGCCGGCAAGTGCCGCCCAGGTCCGCAGCCTTGAGGCGATGACGGCTGCGCTGATCAGCTCGGTTTCGTCGTCCGCGGTGGGCTGCCCGCCGGGTGCTGCGGGCGGCACGGCGGTGGAGTCCAGGCACCAGCCGTGCAGTCCGCCGCCGAGCAGGAACGTTCTGCGCGGTGGCCGTTCGGCGGTGTCGTCCCCGGTGCTTTCCGTCGCCAGCGTGCGATCGGCAACAGCAGCCACACGAACACCATAAGGCTTCAAACGTTCCGTCAGAGCGGGCACGGTGCTTACCGCGTTTTCTACTGACGGGTATTCCGTAACGATCACCGAAGGGGCGACGGCGTCCGTTAAGACGTTCTCTTCGTTGAGAATTGAATAGAGGTTGGCCAGCTCGCTGAAGGTGGCGGGTCTGGCTAAATCCACGAGGTATTCACGCACGTCTGAGGTACCTCTTCTTGCGTTTCGAGAGTATTGATGGGCAATGTCCGGAATGCGGCTACCTGACGCACCCGTTGACACCCGGGAAATACCGAGCAAACCTGCCCGCTCAGCGCCGCGGACCATGCTCACACGAGAGGCGGGACCGGGCGAGCCCCGCGTCGTGGTGATCATGGTCACAGCATAAAGGCGTATGGCTGTTGGTAACTTCCCGTTTACGGTGCCGACTTGAAGTGCCAGGGCGTCGAAGGGAACGGACTCGTGGGCGTGGCAGAAAAAACTTCACTGAGATCTGGCGGGTTCGCGTCTTTACTTGAGTCGGTGGTAAAGGCGGCCCGGCAGACCACGGATATGGATCAGGCGTTAAAGACGCTCCTCACCCTCGACGGCCATATCCCCGAAACCATCGGACGCGCCGCACTCAGCTCCGCCGACCGCTCCGTCGCGGACACTCCGGCCGGGCACCGCCCGCTCATCGACCCCGCCGGCACCACCCCTGACGTGCTGATACTCGACGCCACCGGCCGGGCGCGGTTCATCCTGGAAGGCGCCGAGACCCCCGCGGGCTCCCTGCTCGTCGGCTCACTCGTGGCCGACCCCGAACTGATCCACAAGATCTCCGGGCGATACGCGTCGGCACGCGCCGCCGACGAGAGCGCGGGCGCCGAGATGCGCCGCTGGCTGCAGGAATTACCGCGGGACGGCGTACGGACCCTCCTCGATCAACTCACCTATGTGGTGCGGCACATGGCCCCGGTCCTGCTCTATGTGGGAGACCGGCACTACTCCAACTTCGGGCAGTTCAGCAATCTCCCGGGAAGATCACTCAACGCCGATGATGATCGCAATCTGCTGAACCGGCTCGCCGCCACCCCCGTCACCGAGTGGCCCACCGAAGACGCCTGTTTCGTAGCCCTCACCCACTTCCTGCTGCGCAGTGGAATGCAGGCCCGCCTGGAAGAGGTCAACGGCACCCAGCTCTCACCCGCCGCCGTCGTGGATTTCCTCACCGACCGCATACGCAACTACGGTGCCAGGCCGCCCTGTTCACCACAGAACCCGATAACCGCCGCGCACCTCGAATCCCTCGCGGACACCTGCGCACAGGAACGCCGCGACCGACTCGCGGACGGCGCGGTCTTCTACCGCCTCATCCACGGCGTCAACCTCAACAAGGCCGAGCACCTGCTGCCGCAGGCCGTCACGTACGCCGACGTCCCCCCGGCGGTCCGCACGCTCTTCGCGCAGACGGCCGGCATCCCGGCGGACACCTCCGCGTTCGACGACACCCGCCCCGCCCTGGACCGGCTGGCCGGCGAACTCCACACGAGCCCCGCCCCCGCAGGCTTCCACTCGGCCTACGAAGCCCTGCTGACCCGCTTCATGACCACGCTGGCCGAGGCGTCGGGATCGGACGTGGCCATGGGTCGCGGCCCCCGCTCGCTGGCACCGCTGCACCCCGACAACGTCGAGAACGGCGACCCGCTGGAGCTGCGGACCAACGACTTCTTCTGCTGCGTGGCACCCGGCGAAGGCTTCGCCGACCACTTCGCCGACGACCGCGCCGCGCTGGTGAAGACCCTCAGCGCCTACAGCGCGCGGATGCGCTTCAACACCTGGCACTACCTCCCGCACACCCTGGGTGTGCACGAGCGCGAACCCGGCCGCGACGACTGGTTCTTCGCGCCGTCCATGCCCGACCTGACGCACTGGTCCGACCAGCACCACACCGGACACGTCACCTTCGGCGTCCGCTTCGCCATCCGGGTGCCGCTCGGCATCGAGTACGCGGGCCGCTACCTGCCGGGCCTGTACGACCTCCGTCTGATGCGTGCGCACGGCGAGCAGTACACGGTGGCCGACCTGCGGGCCACCGTCGCCGCCGGCCGGCTCCTCGCCGCCCTCCACCAGGCGATGAGCCCCTACGGGCCGGCCGTACGCGACTTCGACAACGGATGGTTCCGCACCTTCTATGGATGACAGCCTCCGCCACCTCGACACCACCGGCCTGCGCAGGCTGTACGAGACCGGCGCACTCTCACCCACCGCCTTCCTCCAGGACACCCTGGACCTCATCGAGGCGCAGCAGCCGGCGCTCGGCGCGTTCGTCACCGTCGCCACCGAGCAGGCGATGCGGGCGGCGGCCGAAGCCGAGGCACGCATCCGTGCACTCGGCGCCGCCGCCTGGGACGAACGGCCGCTGCTCGGCGTCCCGGTCAGCATCAAGGACCTGACCGCCACCAAAGGGCTGCGGACCACCCGCGGCTCCCTGCGGCTGCGCGACGCGACACCCGACGAGGACGCGCCCGCCGTCGCACGGCTGCGCCGGGCCGGCGCCGTCATCCTGGGCAAGACCACCACATCGGAAGGCGGCTGGAGCGCCGCCACCGTCAACCGGCTGGGCCCCGCGGCGGCCAACCCGTGGGACACCTCCCTCAGCGCCGGCGGCTCCAGCGGCGGCGCGGCGGCGGCGGTGGCCGCGGGACTCGGCGTCGCCGCGACCGGAACCGACGGGGCGGGCTCGATCAGGATCCCCGCGGCCTTCTGCGGCGTCGTGGGATTCAAACCGACCCACGGCCGCATCCCGTACGTGCCCCACTGCCCCGACCGCCTCTCCCACCTCGGCCCGCTGACCCGCACGGTCGCCGACGCCGGCCTGCTGACGGACGTCATGACCGGCGCCGATCCCCGCGACCCCGACTCCTGCTCCCCATGGCAGGGCGGCCGACTCCCGGTGCCCGCACGGCCGCTGCGCATCGGCTGGATCGAGGCGCCGGGGCGCGCCGCGGCCGATCACCTCACGGCCCCGCAGCGGACGGCCGTCCGGACGCTCGCGGACCAGGGCCACCAGGTGGAGCAGATCCCGCTGCCCTTCGACGACCCCTACCCCGCCCTGGTGACGATCCTGGCCGCCGCCGAAGCGGCCGGATCGCCCCCGGAACACGACGCGTGGGCCGACCCCGAGCGGCTGCGCATCGTCGAGCACGGCAGGCGGCTCGGCGCCGCCGACCTCGTCCACGCGGAGGCCGCCCGGGGCGTACTGCGCACCCAACTCGCCGCGTGCATGCGCCGGTTCGACGTGCTGGCCATGCCGACCCTCACCGTCGAGCCGTTCCCCGTGGACGCCTGGCGCCCCGCGGACGGCGACCACGACCCGCTGTCGTGGCTGGCCTGGGCGCCCGCCGCCCACCCCTTCAACCTGGCCGGCATGCCGGCCGTCTCCCTGCCCGTCGGCCTCAGCGCCCGCGGGCTGCCGGTCGGCCTCCAGCTGACGGCCGCCCCGGGACACGACGCGCTGGTCCTGCACGTCGCCCGGGAAATCGAGCGCTCGCTTCCCGCGCCACCCACCTATCCCGGAGAGGACCGTCGACAGACGTGACCCCAAGTGCCGACCGGCCAGGCAGCGCCGCGTATCACCAACTGAGCACCGGAAGCCGCGACTTCATCGCACGGCACGAGCTGTGGGACGACCGGCAGCAGGCGGCTGCCCGCGACCTGGAAGCGGCCCTGGACACCCTGGACCACGTGCGCGTGGTCTTCGCCGACCCGCACGGCCTGGCCCGGTCCAAGACGCTCACCGCCGACGCCTTCCGCACGGTGCTGCGCAACGGCATGGACTACAGCCCGGGACCGTTCGTCTTCGACACCGGACACGCCGTCGCGGTCGACTACACCCGCAGCGACGGCGGCGTCGGCGTGGACGAACTCCAGGGCGCCGGCGACTTCGTCCTCGTGCCCGACCCGACCACCTTCCGACGGCTCCCGTACACCCGGGCCCGCACGGGCTGGGTGATCGGCGACGAGTACCTGCGCTCAGGACGCCCGCACCCGCTGTCCGCCCGCGCCGTACTGCGCCGGCTCCTGGCAGGACTGCGGCCCCGCGACCTCGACTACGTCGTGGGCCTTGAGGTCGAGTGGTACCTGACGCGCCTCGTGGACGGCCACTTCACCGGCACGGTCGGCGGCTTCGGCGAACAGGGCGAACCGCCCGCCGTCACCCCGGTCAACGGAGGCTTCCAGTTCAACCTGGACGCGCTCACCGACGCACTGGAACCCGTGACCACCCCGCTCGCCGACGTGCTCCAGCAGCTGGGCATGCCGCTGCGCTCCGTGGAGCACGAATCGGGTCCGGGGCAGCTGGAGTTCACCTTCGCCCCGCAGAGCGCCCTGGACGCCGCCGACAGCATGCTGCTGTTCCGGACCGTGACCAAGCAGATCTGTGCCCGGCAGGGCTACCATGCGTCCTTCATGGCCCTCCCCGCGCTGCCCGGCTTCGACGCCAGCGGCTGGCACCTGCACCAGTCCCTGGCCCAGGCGTCCACCGGCCGCAACCTCTTCAGCGCACCGGACGGCGACGCGGTACTGTCCCCGACGGGCGAGGCATTCCTGGCCGGCCTCATCGAACACGCCCCCGCCGGAGCCCTGTTGTGCGTCCCCACGCTGAACGGATACCGCCGCATCGGCGGCGGGTTCTCGCTCGCCCCGAGCCGTGTGGCCTGGTCGGTCGAGAACCGGGGCGCGCTCCTGCGGGTGCTCGGCGCCCACGGCGACCCGGCGGCACACATCGAGAACCGTCTGGGCGAGCCCTGCGCCAATCCGTACCTCTACATGTCCGCCCAACTCGCCGCAGGACTTGACGGGATGCGCCAGGGCAAGGCACCGGGACCGTCTGCGGACGACCCGCACGCCACCCACCTGCCGGCGCTGCCCGGCAGCCTGGGCGAGGCCCTGGGGGCCTTCACCGGAAGCCGGTTCTACCGCGAGGTGCTGGGCAACCCCCTGGCGGAGTGCCTACGGCAGCTCAAGAGCAGTGAGCTGCGGCGCTACGAGCAGTGGTGCGCCACTGCCGGGCGGACGGACGACCGAGCTGTATCTGAATGGGAGCACCGTGAGTTCTTTGCCACGTACTGAGACCTACCGGACGCGTGTGGTACGCACCGTCGAGGACCTCGCCCCGGAGACCGGGGAGTTGGCCTCGGCAGCGGGAGCGTCGGAGTTCTACTACGGACACGAATTCCTGCGGGCGTACGAGAGGGAGCCCATCCAGCCCGTGCACGCGGTGTACTACATCGAGGTGCTGGACCACGACGACCGGGTCATCGGCCTGACCCCCTGCTACGTCCAGGGCGACCCGCTGCGCGCGCTGGGCCTGGCCGCCGACGAGAAGGCCCTCCTCAGCCACGTGTGGCACTGCTCCGACACCCAGCTCGCCAGCACGCACACCGGCCCCGAGGTCGCGCGGGCCGTGGTGGCCGAAATGCGCCGGATCGCCGCCGACGAGGGCCTGGCGCGCTGCGGCTTCATCAACGTCGCGACCGGCTCACCGACCGCCGTCGCCCTGGAGGCCGCCGGTCTGGCGGGCACGGATCTGGACACCCGCTACACCGTTGACCTGGCGGCCGTCGGCAACTGGGACGGCTATCTGGCCTCCCTGCGGTACAACGCCCGCAGGGAGTACGCACGTCAGCTCCGCCGCGCCGACGACTGCGGGGTGCTGGTGAGCGAACGCGAGCCGCAGGAGAACGAGGACCCCGAGACGCTCCGCATCTTCGAAGCGCTGATGGCGAACGTGGGCTCCGCCGGGTACTACAGCAAGGAACGGATCGCGGCCTTCCTCCGGTACACGCGCAAGGGCGCCCGCATCATCGAAGTCACCCAGGACGGTGAACTGATCGCCAAGGCCGTCGTCTTCATCGAGTCCAAGAAGATCCACGCCTGGGCGGGCGGCTACGACCGGCACGCCGACGAGGCGAGCGGCCGGCCCTTCAGCTCGTACTACGTGCTGATGTCGGCCATCATCAAGCTCGGCCTGCGCATCGGCGTCCCCACGCTGGAAGGCGGACGCCGCAACGGACACTTCAAGATCCGCTACGGCATGCGTCCGCAGGAGCTGATGGCTTTCATGACGGACGTCGCGGGATGAGCACCGCCTGAGTCCCGCGCGGGCCCGCCCGCGCAAGAGACCTCCGTGTGACACGGCGTGAACACCGCCCCCACACGGAGGTCTTCGCCTGTGCACCGGCCCTCATGGGCCGTCGGCGCGGGCGCCCTGCCCCTCTTCCGTCATCCGGCGTGCCCGGCGTGCCCGGCGTCGAGCGGGTCGAGGAACCGCACCCCCAGATCGTCGAACTCCCGCTCCGCGGGCGGGGTGTCGTCCACCAGGAACACCAGGCGGCCGGCGTCCGCCCCGCCGCTCCCGTCCCGGTGCGCGCCGTGCTCCCCGGCATCGTGGTGCGGGACCTGCGGGAGCGCCAGGGCGACCTGCGGCGATGCGTGGCGTACGGCGACGGACCCGGCCGGGCCGCTGCCGAAGGGGACGGGCGCGGCGGCGAGGCGCGCGAAGCCGAGGACGTTCTCGCAGAAGGCCGTGTAACCGTTGAGGTCGTCCGCGGGGAGCCGGAAGGCGAGGGGGCCAGGCATCCTGGCCGACGCCAGCGGCTCCGACGGGGCCCCCGGGGTGGCGGCCCACTGACGGCCGGCGGCCCACCGGCGGCCCGCGGGCCGCGCGTGGCCTTCGTGCCCGCCGGCCGGCAGGAGGGTGTGCGAGGAGCCGCCGAATCCCGACACGACAGGGTTTCCCTGAGGCGAGTACTCCACCGTCGCGCCGGCCGCCAGCGCGGCATCGCGGGTCGCGGCGACGTCCGCACACCGCACCGCGACGTCGGCCACCCCCGCTCCGTTTTCGGAGACGAACTTCCACGTCGCCCAGCCCGAGGTGACGACAAGGTGGAGACCGGCCAGCCGGAGCAGCACGGAGCTTCGGTCGACTTCGACGGAGTCGGCGACGCGTGTGAAGCCCATGGCCGACACGAAGTGCTCGACAGCCGCGACTTTGTCTCTCGTGTACAACTCGACATGCGATATATCTCGCACCGTCATGGGGATTTACTCCTTGCGGGCAGGGAATTGCGCGGGGCGCCACGGTCCGCCAACAGCCGCCGTATACAGCGTGGTTCGGGTGTGCGGTGTTGTCGCCGGTCCGCTACCGGGATTGCCACGGTCACGGACGCGGATGGCGCGCCCTTGGTCATCTATCGGGCAGTTGCAGACTAACTCAGCAGGTGTGCCGCCGATACGTCTCCGGAGAGGGCCAGGGGAATCATCCGTGAACTGCTTGCCTCACCGGGAGACGCGGCAAACCTTCTCCCGATATGACGATGGCGATACCCGGGGGAGCGGAGCGGGCGAAGGGCCGGCCGCTCGTCGGGCGCCGGGGTGTGCGGCCCGTGAAACGGCTGCGTAACAGGGCTGTCCGTCGCGTTCACCAAGAGTTCGGGTTTCCCTCGCCGTCCTGTGGCGCGCGAACGGGCAATGTGACTCCGGCCGCGTAACACCGGTATGAACACGGCCTCGGCGGGAAGCCGCCTTGGCCTATGCGCTCGCGCTTCAAACGTGAAAAAGCTCATCAGATTCCACGGCGTCGGCGCAGCCCGCGTCCGGCGTGGTCGCAAGCCTGGAGGTGCTACTCATTCAAGCCACTGTTCCGGCCCATGGCTGGACGGCACCGGAAACATCAAAAACGCCGCAAACGTCGGTGGAATGGAGTGATGCCGAGGCCAAGTCATTGCAGGGACGCCGCCACGACAGTCTGAAACCGGCCAGAGACTGACCGGACCTCATGGCCCCCCTTGCTCGCATCGCGGCACACCAGCATCATCAGTTGTGTTCCTTGTTCACCGACACACAAGCGAGCACTGACGACAATGCCAGGAGTGCCCCTTATGGCCCTCAGCAGCGAACCCCACGCCGCCTGTAGCGCGAATGAAGTCCGGTGATCCGCTGTCTGTGTTGCCATGGTGTTGATGGGATGAGTGCCCCACGTGGCCGCCCATCGGGTAAAAAGGGCCATTGAGTATGTCGTCGGGCGGTAACCGCTGCTGACGAACGAGGCATCCACCAAGATCACAAACATTTCGATGTCGTGTTAGTCTTTCGCCGTTGCATTCAGGCAGGCAGCCTGACATTCTTCTGGGCGATTACTGGTTCTGTCATCCGGTTCGCAAGCGCGCAAGGGTGCGTGTTTATCGCTCCCGAATACGGTGCAGAAGGTGTCCTTTTCCAAGCGAACAATACGCTGATATCGACGAGCCGCGGGCCGTGGCTGCGTAGGGCATACCCATGCCTTCAGCGCGGCGTTCATATCGCAGATTCAAGCTGAATCGCACATCAATCAGAAGACAGGAACTGACATGATCAACCCCACCTTCTCCATCAGCAAGGACGACGTCGAGTTCTTCAAGGAGCACGGCTTCCTGAAGCTGCGGAACATCTTCTCGGAAGAGTTCACCGAGCACATGAGGAGCATCAGCACCTCGCAGGTGGCTCCCCCCGGAGACAACTACGGGTCGGGCTTCAGCAAGCTCAAGTACGACGTCGGGAACGACGACCCAAAGATTCTCGCGCTCATGGGTGACCCCGCGTTTTCGAAGGCGATGACCCGGCTCACCGAGACGTCCCTGTTCTTCACGCAGGGCCTCGGTTTCGAGCTGGAGAAGAACAAGAGCACGGGCTTCCCCTGGCACGTGGGAACGCAGAGCTTCGGCTTCCAGCGGCGGCAGGACCAGGGCTTCACGATCTGGACGCCGCTGTGCTCCATCGACCCGGAGGGGCAGCGCGGCGGCATGAAGTACCTGTCCAAGCAGGTGCTGTCCGGTGAATTCGTCTACCAGCACATCAACCTGCTGCCGGACTTCATGAAGGACGAGATAGCCGCCGGCAAGGAACTCAGCTTCGACGACTTCAGCCGGCTCAAGAACAACCTGCTGAACTCGCCCGAAATGGCGAAGCTGCTCGACCACTTCGCGGTCGAGGACTCCTTCGAGCCCGGCGACGCCCTGATCTTCGACAAGTACGTACTCCACCGGAGCGTACCGCTCGCCGAGGGCCCCATTCCGTCCCGCCTGGCCTACGCGCTGCGCTTCTCGTCGATCGACGCGCGCTACGACAAGCGCCGGGTGGACGCGCTGGCATTCCCGCGGGTCACCTTCAACTACGACGTCGGCAGCCACTTCAACGACAATGTCGGCACCCACGACGGCGACACCGTCTACAGCAGCCCGCACTTCGACGGCACCCGCGAGGCCCGCACGCTCGACGCGGACGATGTGCCGCAGCACGTCTAGTACGACGCGTTTTGTTCACGTGTGGTCGCGACGGCTCCTCGCCGGGCACCGGCTTTTCTCGCCAGGAGAGAAACCGGTGCCTGGCAGGACCGTTGCGCTGCATGTCTGCACCCGTCGCCGCCGGCTTGGCCGGCCCGCACCGTGCCCGCACCGGATGCGACGGGAAACCCCAGCAGATGGCGAAGCAACAAATCCGGGCGGTTGATCTGCGATCGGCCGCTGGATGGTGCGTCTCAGGAACGGGAAAATCATGGTAGGCATCGTGAATGACACTGACGTTGTGCTGCGGCCGGCCAGGCCCGAGGACAGCCGGCAAATGGCGTCACTGGCGCAAGAAGCGTACGGGAAATACGTCGATTTGGTGGATGAACCGCCGGCACCCACGCTGCTCGACTACGAAGTCGTCGCCGCCGCCGGCCGCACACACGTCGCGGTGGACGCGGGTGAAATCGTGGGCATGGTCACGGTGGAACCGAGCGATCCCCACCTGATCCTGAGAAACCTCGCGGTGCGTCCTTCCTGCCAGGGAAAAGGCATCGGGAAAAAGCTGGTTTCACTTGTGGAGAATATGGCGCAGGTGGCCGATCTGAAAGGCGTCCGGCTTTGGACCCGTGCCGAAATGATCGATAATATCGCATTTTACGAGCGGCTTCATTACGCCATCACTCACTCCGAGCAGACGGCCGAGGCCAACCGGGTCTTCTTCTGCAAAGAGCTCGGGTGACGCGGATACCGCGCAACAGCTCGAAGTAACTCGACCAGCACGTGAATGGGAGCGCACAGTGGTTACCCCTCAGTCCACGCCGATTGCGAATCGAATCGCCGAGACTTTCGCCGCGGAGGTGAAGGAGCCGGCCATCACCCAGGACATGATCCGGGAAATGGGCCGGTCGATCTACGAGACGTACCTCGACCACAAGGTCCTGGTTTTCCGCTCCCAGGACATCTCGGCCCGCACCTTCGCCGAGTTCGGCACCATCTTCGGGCGTCCTGAAGAGCACCACGTCATCAAGCTGCGCCACCCGGAAGAGCCGACGCTCACGCTCCTGTCCAACCAGGACGAGCCCGGCAGGAACAAGGAGATGAAGACGTCGGGCCAGGGATGGCACTCCGACTACTCCTACAAACTGGTGCCCGGCAGCGCGACGATGCTGCACGGCACCAGCATTCCGGGCGAGGGCGGGGACACGCTCTTCGCCGACGCCGAATCGGCCTTCGCGGCTCTCCCCGAAGACCGGAAGGCGTACCTCAGGACGCTGCGGGTCCGCCATCAGTACCGCTGGTCGCCGGACCGCGAGGACCCCTGGGCGCGCTGGAAGTACATCGGCCCGGAAGAGCGGAAGAAGACCCCGGAAATCACCCACCCGCTCGTCCGCCGGCACCCGGACACGGGCCGCGAGACGCTGTTCATCCAGCCGCGCATCATCGGCAGCGTGGTGGCGATCGACGACATGGAAGAGAAGGAAAGCACGGCGCTGATCGAGGAGTTGATCGCGCACATCACGAGCGAGCGCTTCGTTTACCGGCACAAGTGGAGCCCGCTCGACGTGGTGGTCTGGGACAACCGGTGCGTGCTGCACTCGGCGACGACGAAGGACCTCGACGAGAAGCACGTGCGGCGGCTGCTGCGGCTGACCACGCACGGCCAGCCGGTCACGCCGTCCCTGCCGGAAGTGGGCCACAGCCGGCTGTCGCCCGTGAGCTGAATCCGCAGCGGATGACCTGAACGGCGAAGCCACTCGTTTCACCGCCTCAGGAACATCCGGCGAAGAGAAACGTGCGCTGTTGTGGGCGCCCCGTGTCTCACCCGCCGGGGCGCCCGCACACCCTCGATACCCAGGCCCCACTCGACGTTAGCGAGCCATCATGTCTGCCAGGTTTCCGGTCCGGTGCTCGGACAGCGAGCTGTACTCCCACATGCTCGGCATTCTTGAGCGATTGGTCGGCTTCGACACCACGAGCCACAAGTCCAATCTGGAGCTGATCAGTTACGTCCAGGGGCTCCTTTCCAGCAACGACATCGACACCACTCTCCACTGGAACGACGAACGCAGTAAGGCCAACCTGGTGGCGACCGCGGGGCCGCGCAGCGGCGGACAGCGCGGAATCATCTGGTCGGGCCATACGGACGTGGTTCCCGTGGACGGACAGAAGTGGACGGCGGACCCTTTCACGCTGCGCGTGACGGATGACCAGGCCATCGGCCGTGGCACCGCGGACATGAAGGGCTTCATCGCCTGTTGCCTGGCCCTGCTCACCCAGGTCGACCAGGCGGCGCTGACCGTTCCCGTCACCCTCCTCCTCACCTACGAGGAGGAAGTGGGCTGCGTGGGTGCCCGCCGCCTCGTGCCGGAATTGCAGACGTGGGTCGACGACAGCATCGGCTGCGTCATCGGCGAGCCCACGGGCATGAAGGTGGTCATCGGGCACAAGGGAAAGCAGAACTACCGGATCCGGTTCACCGGCGAGCCGAAGCACGCCGCGCTCGCGCCGCAGATGCCCAACCCCATCGTGTCCGCATCCGAACTCGCCGCTTTCGCCCAGACGTTGAACGAGCAGTTCCAGTCGGACGGCCCGCACGACGAGCGGTTCACCATCGACCACTCATGGATCAACGTCGGCAGGATCGACGGCGGCGTCAAGCCCAACATCGTCCCGGACAACTGCCTCATGGAGCTGGAGATCCGGGCCGTACCGGGCCATGACTGCGACGGTATCGCCAATGAACTGAAGCGCTTCGCCGAGGAAAACCTCCTGCCGAAGATGGCGAAGAAGTCTCAACTGGCCGATATCTCCGTGGAACAGCTCTCCGACACGCCCTCGTTCGCCATCGACGACACGCACGCGTTCGTCGAGCTGGTCAGGTCGGCCTTCGGCGAGGAAGAGCCCCCGGAATACGTGCCCTTCGGGACGGAAGCCGGACTCATCTGGGGCAAGGCCGGAGTGCCGGCCGTCGTGTGCGGACCGGGATTCATCAGCGAAGCCCACACGGCCGACGAAGCCGTTCCGCTGGACCAGCTCAAGCTGTGCCTGTCGCAGCTTCAGCAACTGCCGCTCACCTGAAAGGGAAGCGCTCAAAGGGAATCGCCGGTACGGCCGGTCACATCCGGCCGGCCCCCAGGGGATACGGACCAGCGGCCAACCCGCTGCGCGTCCCCTTTCGATAAGGAGAACTGTTGACCTGTGACAGCCCTCGCGGTCCTGACACGAAGACCGTCAGTGGTGGGGTGTCCGCCTCCGGCGCGACCGTCGGCGTCGCAGCGTCGCGCCGTCTCGGCCGGGAATTCGGGAAGCTGTGGACCGCCTCTTCCACCTCGGCCATCGGCGACGGGATATCACTCACCGCCGCCCCGCTCATAGCCAGCACGCTGACGGACGACCCGCGGCTCATCGCCGGTGTCACCATGGCCCTGACCCTGCCGTACGCCCTGTTCGGCATTCCGGCGGGAGTCCTCGCCGACCGGGTCGACCTGCGGCGTTCCATGGCCCGCATCGACTTCTTCCGCGGCACCATGGTCCTGGTGTTCGCCCTGTCGGTCGCCTTCGACTGGGCCAGTCTCGGCGTGATGTACGGGTGTTTCTTCCTGATCGGCACCTGTGAGACGTTCTTCCGGAACGCCTCACAGATTCTTGTGCCGTCCGTCGTCGCCGAAGAGCAATTGGTCGACGCCAACGGCCGGCTTCTGGGAGCACAGACCGCCGCCAACCAATTCGTCGGGCCGCTGGTGGGATCGGCGCTCTTCGTGCTGGCGCCCGCCGTACCGTTCGGGCTCGACGCGGTCACCTTCTTCGTCTCCGCCGTACTGCTCACCCGGCTGCGGACCACCACCCCGCACGACCATGTCACCCCGGCGAAGCGCCCAGGGCTGCTGGCCGATATGACCACCGGCGCCCGGTGGCTGATGCGCCATCGGCTGCTGCGGAATCTGTCGCTGACCGCGGGCGCTATCAATCTCGTGTACACCGGTTCCCTCGCGGTGCTCGTCGTTTACGCACACAAAGTGCTGGGACTCGGCGATCTCGGGTACGGCGTGCTGTTGGCCTGCCAAGCCATCGGCGCCGTCGCCGCGGCGAAATTGTCGCCGCTTCTGGTCCGGCGCATCGGCGGCGAATGGACCCTCGTATGCGTGGTGACGACCATGGCGGTCGGCGACGCGGTGATCTGGCAGACATCCACGGTGTGGGTCGTGGGATGCGCGCTGGCCCTCGGCGCCTGTGCCAGCATCACCTGGGATGTCGTCGTGGTCGTCCTGCGCCAGACGGTCATTCCCAAGCCGTTGCAGGGCCGCGTCAACAGCATTTACCGGCTCTTCGCCTGGGGCGCGATGCCGGTGGGCGCCGGGCTGGCCGGAGTGGTTTCCAAAGGGCTGGGCGCGACCGCCGTGTACGGACTCGGCGCCGCCGTCATGGCCGTCGTCGCCGTGCGCCTCGTACTCGGCGCCCGCCGGCACTGGTTTGCCGACGCACAGGCGCAGCAGTCATGAAATGCCGTACCGGAAAGGGCCGTTCAGCGAACGGGACGGCCTGCCGTGCGGCCGTCCGTCATCCGGCGTGCACCCCCGCATGAGGAGGTCGAATCGCCGGTCATCGATCCCTTTCACACCCCCTGTTCAAGCCGCCGGCCGGCCCGCCGTGCCCGCCCGAGCCGAACGAAATGAGAACCCCTCCATGACGCAGCCCCTGACCACCCCGCACGTTCCCAGGTCGGAACTCGGCGCGGAATATCTCAAGTCCCTTTCCCGGCAGGGCACCGACCCAGCCGACCTGACCCGCAAGGTCGTCGAGGACGAACTGGTGACGGTGGCCTACCAGGGCCGTTTCCTCGCCTCGCCGGTATTCCTCTCGACCGCGGAACGCCGCAGGCTCGCCGCCGACCTGCTGATGGTCCACACTCTGCTGACCGAACTTCCCGAGCGCCTTTTCGACGGTGACATCGCTGCCCTGGCCCGCGCCGTCGGCATGACGGAAACGCAGGCTTCCGTGGTCGAGCGCGCGGCGAAGGCGGGCCCGCAGCTGCTCCCGCTGGCGCGTTCCGACCTCTACCGCGGCGCCGACGGCTTCAAGCTTCTCGAACTCAACATCACCAGCGCCCTCGGTGGTTTCGAGAACGCCGGAATCAACCGGGCCATGCTGACGCACCCGGCGCTGTCCGCATTCGCCGCGGAACACCGGCTCGGTTACGTCGACACGCTGCGCGGCATTGTCGACACCCTCTTCGCCGAGTGCGCGGCGAACATCGAAGAGGGCCGCCGCCCCGTCGTCGCGCTGGTCGACTGGCCCGAGAGCTTCCTGTCGTACGAGCCCCGCCTGAAGGTCATGGCCGCGCTGTTCGACGGAATGGGCATCGACGCCATTCCCTGCCACGTGGGCCATATCCGGGAGAACGACGGGCATCTTGAGGTGGACGGACGCCGCATCGACGTGGTGTACCGCTTCTTCCTCGTCGAAGAGATCGTCAATCCCGCCGACGCCGCGCTCGTCGAGCCCATTCTGCGCGCATTCGAAAAGGGCACGGTCGGGCTCTTCAGCCGGCTCGACGCCGAGCTGTACGGCAACAAGGGCGCACTCGCCATGCTGTCCGACGACCGCAACAGGTCGGCATTCTCGGCGGAGGAACGCGCCTGCATCGACCGGTTCCTGCCGTGGACCCGGTATGTGCGGAGCACCGCGACCGACCTCCAGGGGCAGGAGATCGACCTCGTGGAGCACGCCGTCGCCCAGCAGCAGGACCTGATTCTCAAGCCGACGCTGCTGCACGGCGGCAATGGCATCGTCCCCGGCTGGACGGTCACCGCGGACGAATGGAAGGCCCGCCTCACCGAGGCGATGGACGGCCCCTACGTGGTTCAGGAGCGCATTCGCCCACTGCCCGAGACATTCCCCGCCGACGAGGGCAGCGGAACTCAGGAACTCTTCCTCAACTGGGGTGTCTTCCTCACCGATCCCACGGTCACGGGAGAGGACGGATACAACGGGTGTCTGGTACGGGGAAGCACCGATCCCCAGGTCGGCGTCGTCAGCATGTCGGGTGGCGCCCGGGTGGCCTGCGCCTTCCATGAAACCAGCGAGCCGGCCTGAACAGCCGGCGGGATATCGAGGACGCCGTACACATGAAGATCGCAGTTGTCGACGGATATTCGACCGGACGCACACTCGTCAGCGCACTCCGCAACCGCGGAAGCGCCTGTATCCATGTGCAGAGTTCCCCGGACATGTCGGACTACTTCACCCGGGGATTCCACGCGGACGACTACGAAGCCGTACTGGGCGCCGGTGAACCCACCGAACTCGCCGCCGAACTCTCCCGGTTGGGTGTGCAGCGCGTCGTGGCCGGAACGGAATCGGGCGTCATTCTCGCCGACACCCTCACGCATCTCATGGGGCTGCCGGGCAACCGGTACGACACCATCGCGGCCCGCCGCGACAAGGTTCTGATGGGCGATACGGCAGCCGCCGCCGGCGTGGCCACCCCTCTCGGCGGGGCATTCGCCGACGCGGCCGAGGCGGCGGAATGGTTCGCCTCGCACGGCCTGGAAGAAGGGGTCGTCAAGCCGACCAGCAGCGCGGGCACCGACAACGTACGGTTCTGCCGTACACCGGCCGACATTCACAGCGCCTGCGATGCGGTGCTCAACTCGGCCAATCTGTACGGGCAGCCCAATACCGTGGCGCTGGTCCAGGAACGCGTACGCGGCGTCGAGTACTACGCGAACACCGTCTCCCACGAGGGTGTGCACCGCATGGCGGAGCTGTGGCGGTACACCAAGCGGGTGGGCAGCTCGGGATACCCGATATACGACTACGAAGAGCCGGTACCGGTCGCCTCGGCCGAGGCGGCACCGCTGCGGGAATTCGTCGCCGCGACCCTGGACGCCCTGGGCGTGGTGTCCGGCGCCGCCCACACCGAGGTGATGATGACGGCCCGCGGCCCGGTACTCATCGAAAGCGGCGCACGGCTGGGCGGCGGAACCGCACCGGCCGTCGTGGAGAAATTCTCCGGAACCTCCCAGACCAGCCTCTTCGCCGACACCCTGATCGACCCGAAGCGTCTCGAAGAATTCGATGACGCGGCCACCACGTGGTCCCGCACGGTACGGAACGTCGCCCTCATCAATCCCGTTGCCGGAAAGGTGAGTTCACTGGACTGGACGGAGCGGATCGAGGCACTGCCGACGCTGGTCACGCTCACCCATGGCGTCACTGCCGGGGAACAGCTGGCGGCCACCACCGATCTGATCAATTCGCCCGGATACGTGTACCTGGCCGCCGAGGACCCGCAGGACATCGAGCGTGATTACCGCGCGCTGCGGGACATGGAGGAAGAGGGCCTTTACACCGGCCGGGTCCGTACCGGCTCCGCCGCGCGGCACGCCTGAAGGCCGCCACCTGAGACAACCGCCCGCCGGGCCGAGCCGCTCGCGCGGTGAATCCCGGCGGCGGTCGGCCGGGGCCGGCTCATCGCCTCCCCGGCACACACCACGCGGCCCGCACCCGCCACCTTCCGCTCACTCAACAATCGATGTCTCAGGGCCGCCGGTTATGTCAGGGGGAGGGCTGAGGCCGATGGATCAGCTGTGAAAGGAACCCGATGACACTGGCCATGGGGCCCGTGCCCGCTATCAGTCATCATCAGATGCTCGTGTTTCTCATACAGATAGGTCTGCTCCTGGCTGTCGCCGTGGGGCTCGGCCGGCTCGCGGCACGCGTGGGCCTGCCCTCAGTGGTGGGCGAACTCACCGCCGGAGTCGTTCTCGGCCCTTCCCTGCTGGGGAATCTCGCGCCGGGAGCCTCGCAGTGGCTGCTGCCCAGAAATCCCGAGCAATTGCATCTGCTCGGCGCGGTCGGACAGTTGGGCGTCATTTTCCTCGTGGCCATCACGGGAGCCCACATCGATCTGGGACTGCTCAAGCGCAAACGACGGGCCATCAGCTGGGTGAGCGCCGGAAGCGTATTGCTGCCGCTCATCATCGGATTCGTACTCAGCCTGCTGCTTCCCGACGCGCTGATGGGAAAGGCGAGCGACCGCCTGACCTTCGGCCTTTTCATGGGCGTGGCGGTAGCCGTGAGCGCGCTCCCGGTCATCGCCAAAACACTGCTGGACATGGGTCTTCTGCACCGCAATGTCGGCCAGATCATCATCGGGGCCGCCGCGGTGAGCGACATCATCGGCTGGCTGCTGCTGTCGGTGGTCTCCGCCATGGCGTCGTTCGGATTCCGTATCGGCGTGCTGATGGAATCCGTCGGCTATCTCATTCTCGTGCTGCTCATTACGGCGTACGTGGCCAGGCCCCTGATCGGGCGGCTGCTGCGCACCGTCGAGCGGTCGTCAGGGCGCGAGGTCAGCCTTTCCGCCATCGCGGTGCTGATCGTGCTGGCCGCGGCCGGCACCCACGCGCTGGGCATGGAACCCGTCCTGGGCGCCTTCCTCTGCGGCATCGTGGTCGGCTCCCTGGGCACGGAGAGCCGGAGGTCACTGGACTCCATGCGGGCGTTCGTCATGGCGACGCTCGCTCCCCTGTTCCTCGCGACGGCCGGCCTCCAGGTGGACCTGACCGCTCTGGGGGAGCCCCAGGTGCTCATCGCCGCTCTGGTCACGCTCGCCGTCGCCATCGGGGCGAAGTTCGCGGGCGGCTATCTGGGGGCCCGCGCCGGCCGGTTGACGCACACCGAGTCCGTCGCCATCGGTGCCGGTCTCAACGCCCGCGGCGTGGTGGAGATCATCCTCGCCTCCGTCGGTCTGCAACTCGGTGTGCTGACCACCGCCTCGTACACCATCGTCGTTCTGGTCGCGGTGGTCACCTCGGTCATGGCGCCGCCGATCCTGCGCCGTACCACTCGGCGCATGGCCAAGACCGAGACCGAGATCGCGCGCGAGCGGGAGTTCATGGCCCAGGCCCAGTAACCCGGCGGCACACCAGGCGAGTTCGCCCTCGACAGCGTCAGAAACCGTGGCGCGCGCCGCCGTCCACCGGAAGCATGACGCCGGTGACGTAGGAGGCGGCGGGGGACAGGAAGAAGGCTGCGGCGCGCCCGAACTCGTCGGGTGTGCCGTAGCGGCCCAGCGGGATGGTCGCCGAGCTGCGGGCCCTGACGGCTTCCGCGTCGCCGGACAGCTCGTCCAGCTGCCTGGTCCGGTCCGTGTCGATGCGGCCGGGGATGAGGCCGAGTACGCGGATGCCGCGCGGGCCGAGTTCGCCCGCGAGCGACTTGGCGAAACCGGCCAGTCCCGGGCGCAGACCGTTGGAGAGCGTGAGGCCGGGGATCGGCTCGTGGACGGAGCGGGAGAGGACGAAGCCGATCACGCCTCCCTCGGGCAGGGCGCCGGCGGCCGTGCGGGCGAGCCGGACCGCGCCGAGGAAGACGGCCGAGAAGGCCGCCTGCCACTGCTCGTCGGTGTTGGCGCTCTCCCCGGATGCGCCGCTGCCGGGAGGCGGCCCGCCGACGCTGATGAAGACGCCGTGCAAGGCGCCGAAGCGGTCACGCGCCGCGGCGACCAGGCGCTCGGCCGCCGCCGGGTCGGCGTTGTCGGCACCCACCCCCAGGGCGCGCGGGCCGAGCGCGGTGGCCGCGGCCTCGGCGGACTCGGGCGTACGGCCGGTGACCACGACGTTCGCGCCCTCGGCGACCAACTGGCGGGCGGTGGCGTGACCGAGCCCGCGGGTCGCTCCTGTGACGAGGTAGGTACGGTCCTTCAGTCCAAGATCCATAGGGGCATTCTGCCGCAGCTTCCTCAACCCCCTTGACCCCGCCCCTCGTTGGCCGCACCCACCCGGGAACGCACCGCCTCGCCCCCGCATCCGACCGCGCCGCGGTAGGCGAACCAGGGCACGAAGAACTGGGTGATGGGGCCGACGGTGAGCGCGTATAGCACCGTGCCGATGCCCGCGGTCCCGCCGAGCAGCCAGCCCACGACGAGCACGCTGATCTCGATCACGGTGCGGACGAGCCGCATGGAGCGCCCGGTGACCGCGGACGCGCCGGTCATCAGGCCGTCCCGCGGCCCGGGTCCGAAGCGCGCGCCGACGTACACGGCGACGGACAGCCCGTTGAGCAGGATCCCGCCGACGAGCAGGCAGGCACGGGCGGGGATCCCCAGGTGCGGCGGGATGAGGAAGAGACCGAGGTCGGAGAAGCACGCCAGGACGACGATGTTCGCGAAGGTGCCGAGCTTCGGCGCCTGTTTGAGCGGGATCCACAGCAGCAGCACGAGAACGCCGACGACCGCGCTGATCGCCCCGAAACTCAGCGAGGTGTGCTGCTCAAGCCCCTCGTACAGGACGCTCCACGGGTTGACGCCCAGCGCGGCCCTGACCATCACCGAGAGGCTGAAGCCGTAGAGGGCCAGGCCGATGAACAGCTGGGGGAGGCGCCGCAGCGGACGCTCGCTGACGCGGACGTAGGTGAGCGGGGGCAGCTGCGGGGCCGGACGGCCCCTCAGACGTGCCACCCGACGTTGCTTGAGCCCACCTTCGCCGCCATCGGAAATCTTCTGCTCCACACTCGCCTCCACAAGGAAGTTGTCCGTCCGTCAGGTCCGTCCATCAGGCCAATAAGGCGAGTCTGTAGACTGATTGGCCCAGTTGACATGGCCAATCGGAGAGGAATGGTTGGTATGGCTGATCCGACCCCGCTGCATCCCGTGGACGGCATAGAGCGCAGCGACCGCACCCTGGGCAGCCGTCAGCTCGCCGCGATGCTCCCGGATCTGACGGGGCTTCGGCCCGCCTACCGCCGGCTGGCCGATGCGATCGGCGAACTGATCCTGGAGGGGCGGGTCGCCCTGCACGTCAGGCTCCCCGCCGAACGGGAACTCGCCACCGCCCTGCACACCAGCAGGGCCACCATCACCGCCGTCTACGACCTGCTGCGCGAGCGCGGGTTCGCCCACAGCCGCCAGGGCTCCGGCACCTGGACGGACCTGCCCGAAGGCCGCAAACCCAAGGGCGTCACCCGGCTCCTGGGCCCCGAGGACACCGCGATCGACCTCGCCCGCGCCGCCCCCGGACTGCCCGAGCAGGCGCTCGTCGAGGCGCTCGCCCACGTCACCCCGCACCTCGCCGCGCACGCCCACACCCCCGGCTACCACCCCTACGGCCTGCCGGAACTGCGCGCCGCCATCGCCGAACGCTTCACCCGGCGGGGGCTCGCCACCGTGCCCGAGCAGATCCTGGTGACCTCCGGCGCCCAGCACGCCTTCACCCTGGTCCTGGGCCTGCTGTGCGCCACCGGCGACCGGATAATGGTCGAGAACCCGTCCTACCCCAACGCCCTGGACGCGGTGCGCAGAGCCCGGCTGCGCACCGTGTCGACACCCATGACCGACGTCGGCTGGGACATCGAGATCGCCGAGTCGACGCTGCGTCAGGCAGTGCCCCGACTCGCCTACCTGATCCCCGACTTCCACAACCCGACCGGCTGCCTGATGCCCGAGCACGAACGGATCCGCCTCCTGCGGGCCACCCAGCGCTCCGGCACCTGGCTCGTCATCGACGAGACCCTCACCGACCTCGCCCTCGACGTCCCCGCCCCACCGCCCTTCGCCTCGCACGCCACACCGGGCGGCGCAGGACAGATCATCACCATCGGCTCGATGAGCAAGACCCACTGGGCGGGCCTGCGCATCGGCTGGCTGCGCGCCCCGGCCAGGCTCGTCACGGAAATCGCCGGACAGCGGGTCGCCACCGACATGGGTGGCTCGGTCATCGACCAGCTCCTGGCACTCGCCCTGCTGGCCCGCGCCGACGAACTGCTGCCGCCCCGCCTGGAACAGCTGCGCACCCAGCGCGCTGCCCTGGCCGCTGCCCTGGCCGAGCACATCCCGCAGTGGAGCTGGCAGCTGCCGCCCGGCGGCCTGTCGCTCTGGGTCGACCTGGGCAAGCCCATCGCCTCGGCGCTGGCCGACCGCGCACTGGACTACGGCGTGCGGATCGAGGGCGGCACCTACTTCGCCACCGACCCCGGCATCTTCGAGCAAAGGCTCCGCATCCCGTACACCACCGCCCCCGACACCCTGCGCGAGGCGGTACGCCGCATGGCCAGGTCGCTGGACGACGAGCCCACCCCCTCGTCCGGCAGCCGGCGCCCCCACTGGGTCGCCTGAATCCGACCGTCCGGTCCCCGCTCACCGCGCTCAGCACGGCGGACGGTCGTCCGATGGCCCTCCTCCGGCGGCCCGCGACCGCACATCACTGGGCCAATGGCCCAGTGACATCGGCTTCTGTTGAGCCAGGGGCGCCCAGGATGGTCTGATGGCTCTGTCGATGGCGCTGCGGATCCCGCGGCGCCTTTTTCATGCCGTAGCGGAGGTCGGGTTGGCAAGCGTGCTGAAGAGAGTGATCGTCGCTCCGGATCCGGGGCGGATGCGCCTGCGGAGCGCCACTCGGGCCGTGCTCGGCATCGGCCCGGCCGCGGCGCTCTCGGGTCTTGCGGGCGGCTCGCTGGAGGCCGCTGTCGTCGGCGGGCTCGCCGCGCTGCTCGCGCTCTTCACGGTCATGGACACCACCGTCAAGGGGCAGGCCGTCACGACCGCGCTGCTGCCCGCCGTAGGTCTCCCCGTACTGGCGCTGGCCGCCGTCCTGCACGACTTTCCGCTGCTGCGGGACCTCACGTTCCTGGCCACCGTCTTCGCCGGCGTCTACGCCAGGCGCTGGGGCCCGCGCGGCCATGCGCTGGGCACCTTCGCCTTCATGACGATGTTCGCGGCACAGTTCCTGCACACCGTCCCCGGGCAGCTGCCGATGCTGTACGCCGCCATCGCCCTCGCCCTCCTCGTCTCCTCGACGGTCCGCTTCGGGCTGTGGTGCTACGAGCGGCGCCTGACACCGCCCACCGTGACGGCACCGCCGACCGGCAGGGGGCTGGCCCGCGCGACGACGCGCCAGGCGCTCCAGGCAACCGTCGCGGGCGGGTTCGCCCTCGTGGCGGGGCAGCTGCTGTCCGCCGACCGTTGGTACTGGGCGGTCGGCGCCGCGTGGTGGATCTTCGTGAACACCGCCTCGCGCGGGGAGACGCTGGTCAGAGGCTTCCGAAGGGTCCTCGGTACGGTCCTCGGCATCGTCGTCGGACTGTTCGTCGCGGTCCCGCTGCACGGCGCCGCGATCCCCACCGCCGTGCTCCTCGCGGTCTGCGTCTTCGGGATCTTCTACACCGCCGCGGTGTCCTACAGCTGGATGGTCTTCTTCGTGACGGTTCTCGCCGGGCTGCTCTACGGAACGCTGGGCGTCCTCGACGGCGGGCTGCTCCTGCTGCGGGTCGCCGAGACCGGCGCCGGAGCCGTGGGCGCGGCCCTGGCCGTGCTGCTCGTACTGCCGGTGACCACGCACGTCACCACCGACGCGTGGATCCGGCACGCGCTGCGCTGCGTCCACGCCTGCGCCGCCGAGAGCGCCGCGCGGCTGGCCGGATCGCCGACCGCCGACCCCGCCCCGCGGGTCGCCGAACTGGAGTCGCTGCTCGGCAAGGTCAGGCAGACGCTGGCCCCGCTGACGCACCCCGTCAACCCGTTGCGCGCCCGCAAGGCGCGCGCCGCCCAGGTGCTGCGGCTGCTCGACGACTGCGCCCGCGAGGTCCGTGGACTCGCCGCCGTGGCGGCCGACCCGGACGCCTCGCACGACGCGCGCCTGACCGCCGCCTGCCGCCGCGTGGAACTCACGGTCGAGGCGCTCTTCACGCCCGGCGATTCCCCCGGCCACCAGGCCGTTCCGGCAGCGCAGCACGGTGCGGCGGAGCCCGCGCTCGCGCATCTGCACGGCCTGGAACGCGCACTCGCCGAACTGGCCGCGCCGCTGCGCAGCCGGACCCGGGAACCGCTGGGAGCCTGAGCCGGGAGCGAAGTCCGCCGTCCGCCCGATGCCCCCTGGCCCCGGCTGTTAGCGTCGCCGTATCCGTGCGGGCGGACACCTGCCGGCCTCCTACGGGCGGCCGGGCAGCCGGCCCGTACGGGGACGAGCGGCGGCCGGTGACGAAGGGCGGAGCAGTGGGGACCACGGAGCGCGGACTGCGGGCGTACATCGGATCGTTCACCACGGCGGGCGGCGCGGGCCTCACCACCGCCGCCGTCGCCCCGGGCACCGGCGCCCTCACCGCGCTCCACACCACGGACGTGCTGCCCAACCCCTCCTTCCTCGCCCCGAGCCCCGACGGCCGTCACCTCTACGCGGTCAGCGAGACCACCGACGGCACGGCCGCCGCCTTCACCCTCACCCCCGAAGGCCCCGCACCCCTGGGCCCGCCCGTCCCCGTCGGCGGCGCCGACCCCACCCATCTCACCCTGACCTCCCGTCACTTGGCGACCGCCCACTACACATCCGGCAGCATCAGCGCCCTCCCCGTACGCGCCGACGGCACGCTCGGCGGACCCGCCGCCGTCCTGCGGCACCAGGGCAGCGGCCCGCGGGCCGACCGCCAGGAGGGCCCGCACGCGCACGCCGTACGTGCCGACCCCTCCGGCCGCTGGCTGCTCAGCGTCGACCTCGGCACCGACTCGGTCCGCTGCTGCACCCTCGACCCCACGAGCGGAACACTGGCCGTCCACGCCGAGATCCGGCTGCGCCCCGGCAGCGGACCGCGCCATCTCGCCTTCCACCCCGGTGGCGCCTTCGCCTACGTCATCAACGAGTTGGTGCCGACGGTCACCGTCTGCCGCTGGGACGCGGCGGCCGGCACCCTGACGCCGCTGGGCGAGACCCGGCTCCTCCCGGACGCCCCCGGGACACCCGAGACCTTCGCCTCCGCGCTGGTCCTCTCCCGGGACGGCCGGTTCGCCTGGGCCGCCAACCGCGGGCACGACAGCATCTCCGTGCTGGCCATCGACCCGTCGGACGGGCACGCCACCCTGGTCGGCACGGTTCCCTGCGGCGGTCACTGGCCCCGCGATCTGGCGCTGCACCCCGATGGCCGGCACATCTACGCCGCCAACGAGCGCTCCGGCGACGTCACGTGGTTCACCCTCGACCCGCACACCGGCCTGCCGGTCCGTGCCGGATCACTCGCCGCCCCCGCCGTCTCCTGCGTGGTCTTCGCCTGACCCGGCCCGCCGCCCGACGAACGTGGTGCGGCCCCGGGACGGCCACCACCCGGTGCGGCGGCCCGACCGGCCTGACCGGCCCGAATCGCCGTCCGCCGGTCGCCGCGGGCATCCCAGGGCCGCCCCGAGAGGCCCTGACGGCCCTCCTCGCGGGCGCCCGCCCGGCGGACCGCTCCCGCCGACCCACCCGCCTGCCGTAAGCCGTCTGACGGGCGCCTGGCGACCTCGGCCGACGGGCCGGGCCCGGGAACGCGCGAGGGCCGCCCCGCGCCCTGCGCGAAGCGGCCCTGCGAAGCGCTGCGAGCGCTACAGGTGTCCCCGTGCCGGGCCCCGACCCCGACTCGACGACACGCCCTAGCGAGCCGGTGTGCTCTGGCCCGCCGGCCGGAGGGTGATGCCCACCGAAGCCGCGTAGTTCGACAGCACCAGCCGGCCCACGGCGCCGTACGCCCCCAGGGCCTCGGCCGACGCACAGCCGGCCTCCGCGGCAGCCGCCCCCAGCAGCCCGTCGGAGATCTCAGGGCCGATCAGGTACGGCGCGAGCGCCAGCTGCCGCGAGCCGGACCCGCGCAGCTGCTCAGCCGTACGCGAGATCGCGCCGTCCTCGTCCAGCGCGGCGGCCAGCACCGGCACCGCAAGACGGGCCGAGAGCAGCATGCCGGTGATCCCGGCGGCCTGCACGGCCTCCTCGCCTCCCACGGTGGCCAGGATGATGCCGTCGGCCGCGGTGGCGACCGTGAACAGCCGCGCGCGGTCGGCGCGTGCCAGACCCGCCTCGGACAGCCGGACGTGCAGCGCCTCGGCGAGCAGCGGGTGCGGGCCGAGCACGTCGGTCAGTTCGGCGCCGGAACCGCTGTTCATGATGGCCTGGCGTATGCGTCGCAGCAGCGAACTGTCCGGCCCTGCCAGCAGCGGCACGACCACCGCGGCGGGCCCGGTCTGGCCGGTGGCGCCGGTCCGCGCCTTGTGCTCGGCACCGGCCTGCGCCAGCACCGCCTCCAGCGCGGGGAACTCCGCGTCGCCCCCGTCGACGTACCCGATCCGGGCGTCGAGGCCGGGCAGTTCGGAGCGGGCGATGCTGGAGACCTCGTCCGCCAGGCTGCGGGCGGCGGACGTGGGGGTGCCGGGCACGGCCAGGACCAGGACGGGTGCGTCCTCGGGTGCGGCGAGCGGCTCCGGCTTGCGGTGGCGGCCGGACTGCCGCGGGCGCGGCATACGTACAGGCAGGCCGGGTGCCGGGCTCAGGGAATCGTCGTCAAAGCGGGGCGAGCCAGGTGCGGGCCCAGTGGGGGAACTCATGGCGCCGCATGCTAACGCCTCGGAGTACCCCGGTGCCGAGGGAGGGTTCGGTCAGGGGGCATCCGTCCCGATTTATCCCGCGCGTCTTGGTGGCTTCAGTCCGCCACAGGCCGCGTGATCTGCAACAACTCGCCGTCGGCCGGCAGCGTCAGCTCCTCGCGGGCCAGCGCGGCGGCGAGGGTCAGCGCACCGTCGAGCGGACTCCCCGCGGCCGGGGTGAAGGCGACCCCGGGAAGCCGCGCGGCGAGTGCGGTGCGCAGCGGGCCGAGCAGCGGCTCGCCCATGCGGAACAGCCCGCCGGTCCACGCCACCGTCCGTGCGCCGCCCGCCGGGCAGACCGCGGCTGCCGCATCGGCGATGTGCCGTGCGGCGTCCCGCAGGATGCCCGCCGCGACCGCGTCGCCGTCCGCGCAGCGCGCGACCAGCGGGGCGAACGACGCCAGGACGGCGGGCCTGTCGGGCCGTGGGTAGAGCTTTCCCGGCAGCCCGCCTATCGGCCCGAACTCCGCCTCGGCGCACGCCAGTAGCGCCCGCGAGCCGCCCGTGCGTCCGTCATGGGCGCGCAGCGCGGCCTCCAGACCGGCCCGGCCGATCCAGGCGCCGCTGCCGCAGTCGCCCAGCAGATGCCCCCAGCCGTCGGCCCGCCACCAGCTTTCCGCCGCGTCCGAGCCGAGCGCGATCAGGCCGGTGCCGGCGGCGATGACGGCACCGGGCCGCTGGCCGAGCGCGCCGGCGTACGCGGTCACCGCGTCGGCGGCCAGCACCAGATGCCGGGTGCCGAAGGCGGCGGCCAGCGCCGCGGGGAGTACGGCTCGCAGGTCCTGCCCGAGCGCGCTCATCCCGGCGGCGCCGACGCAGACGGCGGCGAAGCCGTCCGCTCCGGCGGTGAGCCGCAACTGCTCGGCGGCGGGCAGGAGTTGGGACAGCATCTGCTGTGCGTCGATGCCGCGCGGGCCGGTGCGCACCGGCTCGTCCGACGTGTACGTGGCCGACGTCCCGGCACGCGGGTCGGCCGCGGGTGCGACGGCGATCCGCAGCCCCGAGCCGCCCGAATCGACGCCGAGAACATGGCGGCCGGGTACGGCGGATCTGCGCTCCGCGGTGCCCGGCGGCTCAGCCAAGGCCGCGGGCGTCCTGCTTGAGCGCGGTGTCGACGGTCAGCGCCGTGGCGACGACCAGGCTGAGCAGCGGGTCGGGGAGCTGCCGGTGGATCTGGAGCACGTAGTTGTCCGCCGTGGTGAACATCGTCTTGGCGAGACCTTCCCAGGTCTTGGTGATCCGGGCGACCTCGGTTTCGGTGTGGTCGACGATCGCGAAGTTCCAGGCGCGCCAGTTCTCCGCCTTTATGGCGCCGATCTGCTGGCCGTTGACCATCATCCCGAAGTTGATCTTGCCGATGGCGTTCTGCTGCACGATCTCGCCGACCGGCTGGCCGTCGGGGCGCTGCACGATCACCTTGGACTTGAGGATCTTCGCGGGCCGGGTCAGCACCAACTGCGGCTGCCCGTACGCGTCCCGGATCTCCAACTTGTGGGTCATGTACTGGTCCAGGCTGGAGACGACCCGCAGCACCTTCTTGGCCGTGCTCTGACCGACCTGGACGACCGTGCCGAGCGTGTTCCCGTGCTGGTCGAAGACGCTGTACTCGTTGGTGACCTCGATGAGCTTGGCCTTCTGGTTCACCACCAGGACCGGCTCGGTGAACAGGCTGCCGCCGCCGGGACCGCCCGGCGCCACCCCTGCCTGCTGCTGGACCTGACGCTGCACAGCCTCCGGCCGGCCGCCGGGCGCTCCCGGCGCGTGCTGGGGCGGGTACGGCTGCGGCATCGGCTGTCCTGGCGCCTGCTGCGCTGGCTGCCCCTGCGCGTAACCCGGCTGTGCGTGCGGCGCACCGGCAGGCTGTCCGTACGGTGCCTGCTGCTGCCCGTACGGCGCCTGTCCCTGCTGGTGGGGGGCCTGCTGGGGCGCGGGCCCCGCGGCCTGCGGGGCGGCCTGGACCGGCTGGGCGGGGGCGGGCTGCTGCTGGGGGACCTGCTGAGCGGCCGGCTGGGGCTGCTGCGGCTGGGCCCGTTGAGGCTCGGCGTGTGTGTGCTCGGTCCATCGGGCGCCGTCCCACCAGCGCAGTTGGTGGGGGGTGCCCTGCGGGTCGGCATACCAGCCCGCAGGGATGTTCGCGTTCGTCATGCCGGAACAGTACCGCCCGGCCTCAGGGCAGCTGCCAGTCCACCGGCTGGGCTCCCTGCTGCGCCAGGAGGTCGTTGACGCGGCTGAAGGGACGGGATCCGAAGAACCCGCGGTCGGCGGACATGGGGGAGGGGTGCGCGGACTCGACGGACGGCAGATTGCCGAGCAGCGGACGCAGGTTGCGCGCGTCACGGCCCCACAGGACCGCGACGAGCGGGCGGTTGCGGCCGACCAGCGCGCGGATCGCCTGCTCGGTGACCTCTTCCCAGCCCTTGCCCCGATGCGCCGCCGGTTTGCGGGGCGCGGTCGTCAGCGCTCTGTTCAGCAGGAGTACGCCCTGTCTGGTCCAGGGGGTCAGGTCGCCGTTGGACGGCCGGGGAAGGCCGAGGTCGGAGTGCATCTCGCGGAAGATGTTCTCCAGACTCCCGGGCAGCGGTCTGACGTCCGGCGCGACGGAGAAGCTGAGCCCCACCGCGTGTCCCGGAGTCGGATACGGGTCCTGTCCGACGATCAGCACCCGTACGTCGTCGAACGGTTGCTGAAAGGCGCGCAGCACATTGCTGCCTGCCGGGAGATAGGTGCGTCCCGCGGCGATCTCCGCCCGCAGGAAGTCGCCCATCGCGGCGATCCGTCCGGCGACGGGCTCAAGTGCCTTGGCCCAGCCCGGTTCGACAATGTCTTGTAGAGGTCGTGCAGCCACGGGATCACCCTACTGGCCCAGCGCCCTCCCGTATCAATCCATGACGTCCCTCCCGCTCCCCGGCCCGCTCCGGCCCTTGCGCCGCCGCTTCTCCCCGCCGCTCGCTCACGTCACCGCCGCCGCCCGTACGCACAGCACATCGGGCAGGTGCGAGGCGAGCTGCCGCCAGCTCTCGCCGTCGTCCGCGCTGGCGTAGACCTCGCCGTTGCGGTTGCCGAAGTACACCCCTGCGGGGTCGGTGTCGTCGACGCACAGGGCGTCCCGGAGCACCGTGCCGTAGTGGTCCTCGTCCGGCAGGCCGTGGGTGAGCGGTTCCCAGCCGGCCCCGGCGTTTGTCGTGCGGTACACCCGGCACCGGTGGCCGGCGGGCACCCGGTCGATGTCGGCGGTGATGGGGAAGAGGTAGGCGGTGTTCGCGGCGTGTGGATGGGAGGCCACGGCGAAGCCGAAGTCGGACGGCAGCCCCGCGCCGATGTCCGTCCACCGGACGCCGGCGTCGTCGCTGCGGTAGACGCCCCAGTGGTTCTGGAGGTACAGCCGGTCGCGGTCCACCGGGTCCTGGGCGATCTTGTGCACGCACTGGCCGAACTCCGGGTGCTGGTCCGGCAGGAAGACCGCCTTCACGCCGTTGTTCGACGGCTCCCAGCTGGCCCCGCCGTCCGTGCTGCGGAAGACACCGGCCGCCGACGCCGCGACCGTCACCGCGTCCGCGTCCCGCGGGTCCGTGATGACGGTGTGCACGGCGAGTCCGCCGCCGCCCGGCATCCAGTGCTTCCGGCTCGGGTGGTCCCACAGCGACCTGACCATGGTGAAAGTCTCGCCGCCGTCGTCGGACCGGAACAGGCCGCCGGGCTCCGTACCGGCGTAGACCACATCGGGGGCCGCGGGCCCCGCCGGGTGCAGTTGCCACACCCGCTCCAGTGAAGTCCCGGTGTATTCCGGGTACTTGACCGCGGGTCTGGTCGGTTCCTGCCAGCTTTCGCCGAGGTCGTCGGAGTGGAAGACGGACGGGCCCCAGTGCGGGCTGTCGGCCCCGGCCAGCAGCCGGGGCGCCGCGCGGCGGGTGTCGATCCCCAGGGAGTACACCGCCTGCGCGGGGAAATGCGGGCCGCTCAATTCCCAGTCGCCGCGCCGCCGTCGGCCGACGAAGAGCCCTTTGCGGGTGCCCACCGCGAGTAGTACGTCAGTCATGCCCCTACACCTCCGGGACGCCGTTGTCTCAGATGCCGTCAGTCTGCACCCGACCACTGACAACGGCGTCCCGGAACGGCATCGGCGCAGGTCACACGGCCATGCCCGGCCTGCCGCGCGCGCCGGGCACGCGCGGTTCCGGTCCGGGCGAACGGCGGCGGTGAGGCCCGCCTTCATGCGGCGGGCGCGCGCCGCACCGACCGCCGGTGCGACGCGCGCCCACCGCCTCAGACGGCCCGCTGGTACTGCTCCGGCACGCGGATGCCGATCCCCAGCTCACGGGCCGCCTGAAGCGCGAAGCTCGGCGACCGCAGCAGTTCCCGGCCGAGGAGTACGGCGTCGGCCTGCCCGTCCGCGATGATCTTCTCGGCCTGCTGCGCCTCGGTGATCAGGCCCACGGCCCCCACCGGCAGCCCGGCCTCCTTCTTGACCCGCTCGGCGAACGGCACCTGGTAGCCCGGCACCGCCTCGATCCTGGCGTCCGGCGCGTTGCCGCCCGTGGAGGTGTCCAACAGGTCGACGCCGTGCGCCTTCAGGTCGGCCGCGAAACGGACGGTGTCGTCCGCCGTCCAGCCCTCGCGGGCGTCGTCCTCGTTCTCGGAGAGCCAGTCGGTGGCCGAAATCCGGAAGAAGACCGGCAGTTCGTCGGGCCACACCTCCCGTACGGCGTCCACGACCCGCAGCGCGAAGCGCGTCCGGTTCTCGTAGGACCCGCCGTACTCGTCGGTGCGCCGGTTGGTGAAGGGCGAGAGGAACTGGTTGATCAGGTAGCCGTGCGCGCCGTGCACCTCGACGACGTCGAAGCCGGCCGCGCGGGCCCTGCGGGCGGTGGCGGCGAACTGCCCGACGATCTCGTCGATCTGCGCGGTGGACAGCTCATCCGGGGTCTGCGAACCGTCGTCGAACGGCACCGGGCTCGGGGCGACGGGCGTCCAGCCGTACGGCTCGTCGGAGCCGATCGGGGCGCCGCGGTCGACCCACATCCGCTCGGTCGACGCCTTGCGGCCGGCGTGCGCGATCTGGATGCCGGGGACGGTTCCCTGCGACTTCAGGAAGGCCGTGATCCGCCGGAACGCCTCGGTCTGGGTGTCGTTCCACAGTCCCAGGTCGTACGGGCTGATGCGGCCCTCGGGGCTGACCGCGGTCGCCTCGGTGAGGATGAGTCCGATGCCGCCTGCCGCGCGGGCCGCCAGGTGCTGGAAGTGCCAGTCACCCGGCACCCCCTCCATGGGGCCGTCGGGGGCCGCCGAGTACTGGCACATGGGAGCCATCCAGATGCGGTTCGGGATGGTCAGCGACCGAAGACGGATGGGCTCGAACAGTGCGCTCACGGCTGGCTCCTGTACCTCACGACGTGCGGACTCCGATCGAGCCCGCCCTCATACGATAAGCGCCGTACTACGTCAGGTGTCAAACTACGATGCTTCTCGTACGAGCCGCGCCGTCACGCCGGAAGCCCCCGGTCGGCGCGACAGCGGGACCGTGCCCCGTGCGCTCTCCCCGTCCTGCGGTAGCCGCGCCCGTGCACAAGCGCAAACATGGCCGTGAGGCGAGGAACGAACGGACGCCTCGGTCCCGGAACGGGCGCGGAAAGGGGACGGACGTGGGCGAGAAGGCCGGCACGGGGGACGACGGCGCCGCCGACAGCCTGGCGGCCTACCACCGCAAACGGCACTTCGACCGGACGCGTGAACCGCGCGGCCGACGGGCGCCGTCCGGCGGTCAGCCCTGCTTCGTCGTGCAGATCCACGACGCGCGCCGGATGCACTTCGACTTCCGCCTTGAGGTCGACGGCGTCCTGAAGTCCTGGTCGGTGCCGAAGGGCCCGTCCGCCGACCCGCACGACAAGCGCCTCGCCGTGCCCACCGAGGACCACCCGCTGGACTACCGGGAGTTCGAGGGCGTCATCGCCCCCGGGGAGTACGGCGCGGGCCCGGTGATCGTCTGGGACCAGGGCACCTACCGGCCACTCCCCGGCAAGCGCAAGGACCGGGCGGGCAGCTTCGCCGAGGCCCTGGAGCGGGGACACGCCGCCTTCTGGCTCGACGGGACGAAGCTGCACGGCGGCTACGCGCTCACCCGGTTCCGCACCGGTGAGGAACCGGGCGACCGGGAATCCTGGCTGCTGGTCAAGGAGAACGACACCCACGCCGCCCACCACGGGGCACCCGATCCGAAACGCGCCCGCTCCGTACGCAGCGGCCGGACGCTCCACCAAGTGGTGACCGACGCCTCCGAAGGGCGCGAGGACGGCAGGTGAGCGACCCGGTGAGCCACAGCGGGTCAGCCGGTCGGCGTGCCTGCTGATCCTGTTGCGTCTGCTGCTCCTGGAGGCACGCCACGAGGACGCACGCCCCGGGGCGGCTCATCTGTCGTCCGCGCCCCCGACGGTGGTGTCCGGGCAGACGTGGACCGCGGCCTCTTCGGCCGACGCGGCACCGCCGTCGATACCGACGTCGTGGGCGACGATGTCGTTGGTGTGCCGCGGGTAGCCCTCGTCCGCGCCGACCAGCCGCCCGGCCCGCTCGTTGCCGACCTGGTCGTCGAACGCCTCGCCGTCGCTTTCCAGCAGGTCACCGATGCCGTCGCCGTCGGGCACGGTGACGTCAGGCGTCTCCTCGGCCAGCCGCTGGTCGAGGGTTTCGCCGTCGTGCTGCTCCTGCGCCGTCGTCCCGCGGTTCACCGCGAGCGGGTGCTCGGGCGGCGAATAGCCCTCGTCGAGCATCTCGTCGAGCCCCGGCTCGTCGAGGGCATCCTCCATATCCAGATCGTCAGGATTGTCCTGGGGATCGGACGCGGAGGGCTGATACACCTCGTCGCCCATCGCGTTGTCGGACATGCCGCCCTCCTTCTCCGGGTACGCCGGTGGCCTCACGCTGCGGTGCCGGTCCCACGCAGAATGCTGATGACTTCCGTGTCCTGCACCTGGTCGAAATCGAGATACCACTCGCCCACCGCGTGGAAATGCTGCGGCTGGTGCACACAGACAACATCGTCCGCCTCCTCGCGCAGCGCCGCAGCCGCAGCCGCGTCACCCACCGGAACGGCGAGGATCAGGCGGGCGGGCCGCAGCCGCCGCAGATGACGCAGCGCCGCGCGGGCCGTGGCCCCCGTGGCGAGCCCGTCGTCGACCAGCAGGACCACGGCGCCCGTGACGTCCAGCGGAGGCCGGTCCGCCCGGTAGGCCGCCTCGCGCCGGTGCAGCTCGGCCCGTTCCCGTGCGACGTCGGCGGCGAGCCGCTCCTCGGTCAGCCCGAGTACGGTCAGCGCCGCCGCGTCGAAGACGGGCGGTTCGTCGTCGGCGAGGGCTCCGACGCCGACCTCGGGCATGCCGGGAACGCCGATCTTGCGGGCCACGAGCACATCGAGCGGGGCCCCGAGCGCCCGCGCGACCTCCGCCGCCACCGGGACGCCGCCGCGCGGCAGCGCCAGCACCAGAGGGGCGGTGTACCCGCCGGTCCGCATCAGCGCGAGACACCGGGTGGCGAGTGCCTGCCCGGCATGCCGACGGTCGAAATACCGCATGGCGCGCCGCACCTCACTCTCTCCGCCTCCGTGTACGGGCGGCCGACCGGCGAGCGGAACCGGCCGCCGTGTCAGCTCCGGCGGTGTTCCGTCGCGAGTCCGAGGGATTCGGCGATGGTCTGCACATTCGGGTACAGCTCGCCCGCCGGCAGCCGCTCCGCGAGCGCGACCAGCCGGTCCGGCGCATGGTCCCGACGGAGTTTGTCGACGACGGTGGGTTTGTCGGCCGGGTAAATGCTGCGGCCGAGGTGCTGGGCGAGTTCCGAACGTATGCCTACGTCCTCTTCCGTCATGCCGAGCGGAGTTCCGCCCCGGAATACGGTGTCGGGGGCGCGGGCCACATCCGGCTGGTCCTCACCCGCGGGCTGGAGTTCCCGTTCCTCCACCGCCCGCAGTGACCGGTCCGCCGTCAATTCCGCCCGCAATTGCTTCTTCATCACGTCGTCCCGGGCGGGCCCGGTCTTGTCCGCACCGTGTTCCATGACCATGGTTTCCTCCGGATTCACCAGAACTGAATTGAATTGCTGCCGTCGAGTGCTGTCCCGCTGTTACGGGCGGGGACATTCCGTTTGCCTCACGGGCCGACGCAGGACGTGTCACGCGCACTCCGGATCCAGGGGCCGGGGGACTGCCTCACAGCTCCGCGGCCCGGCATCTCCGTGGTGCGGTGTCCACGGCCGGTGCGTCGTCCCTTTCACCGGGTGCCCGTTATTCTTTCTCGCTAACGCCGTGTTCCGGCGCCGTTGTTGGGCGGGCCCCAAGGCGGCGTGCCATCCGCACACCGCAGGTTCCGCTTCACCGTCGTCCGGCGCCCAGCTCGTTCACGAGCGTGGTGCAGAAAGCCTTCAGATCGCCTGGCTTTCGGCTGGTGACAAGGGTGTTGGGTCCGTCGGTGCAGACCTTCACCCGCTCATCGACCCAGGTACCGCCGGCGTTCCGGATATCGGTCGCCAGACTGGGCCACGAGGTGAGCGTACGGCCGCGCACCACATCGGCCTCCACCAGCGTCCAGGGGGCATGGCAGATGGCCGCGACCGGCTTTCCCGCCTCGAAGAATCCACGGGCGAAGGCGACCGCCCGCTCATCGGTGCGCAGCTCGTCCGGATTGGCCACGCCGCCGGGCAGCACCAGGCCGTCGTAATCATCGACCCGTGCCTTGTCCAGCGTCCGGTTCACCGTAAAGGTGTCCGCCTTGTCCAGGTGGTGGAAGGCTTGTACGGACCCGGGAGCGGTGGATACCAGGTGCGGTACGACACCGGCGTCGACAACGGCCTGCCACGGTTCGGTCAATTCGACCTGCTCAACCCCTTCAGGGGCCACCAGAAACGCGATCTGCATGCTGTCCGTCCTCTCGGTGGTCCATCATTCCGTCCACTCAGGGCCGCATTCCCACCGCATCCCGCGACATTCCCTCCGGGCGCACACCGGACCGCCCCAGGCGCACCTCGGACAGTCGATTTCCGTCACGCATCCCGGCCATTTCCGACGGCACGCGCCTGCTCTGCCCTTCGGCCGACCGACGCACGTCACCCCGAACTGAGAGGAATCGCGATAATCGCCGCCGATATCTCTTCCGGGCCCAGCGTCCCGACGAGCTGCTCGACGGTTCCTGAGTTCGCCCCCGAGACTCTGCGCCCTTGCCCGAATGCATCCATCGGACTCCGGATACGGCGAGATCGCATCCCGGCACACGGCACGAACCGGCGGGGCCGGCAGGCCACCGGGCGGCTCGGAGCAACCGCCGCCCAGCGGGCCTGAGCGGCGTACCGGCACCGGGCCCAAGAGCGCCCCGGTGCGGGCCCGTTCCTGGGAACGGGCGGCGGCGCGCAGGGGTTCCTGCTCGCCCGGGAGCAGCAGGGGATCCCGGGGGTGAGGCGACCGCCGACGAGGACGGAGCTTCCGCCAGTCGGGCGACGGGGAGCCCGTCGTGAACGGTCACCGGGTAGCGGGAATCGGGGCGGACACGACTGGGCGGACGGCCCGCTCGCGCGAGCGGGCCGCGCGCAGGCCGGGGGCGTACCGTCGAAGACGGGCCCGCGCTCCTACCGGGCGGCGTGCGCAGACGGCGCGTCCAGATACAGACATGGCATCCCGTGCCACTGGGACGCTCCCCGCGACGGCACCCGCCGCACCACAGCAGAGGCCCACCGGCACCAGCCCTCACGGCCCCGTCCGGGAAGGGAGACGCTCACCATGACGACCGCAGAACATCGCTCACCTGTCGGCGGCGGGCACCTCGTCCCCGTGCACGGCGCGCCCTGTTGGGTGCACCTGATGTCCCGCAACCTCCAGGCGGCCCAGGACTTCTACGCCGACGTCCTCGGCTGGCGCTTCCGCCAGGGGAGCCTGGGCGACGAATTCTGCGTCGCGCTGGACGGTGGACGGCCGGTCGCCGGGATGGCACAGCTCTCCGACAGGCTCCGGGGCGCCGTGGCATGGACCCCGTACTTCGCGGTCGACAGCGCCGACGACGTCGCCGCGCGGGTCAGGGAACGCGGCGCCACGGTCGCCGTCGGCCCGCTCCAATTCGGCACCGGGCGGGCGGCGCTGGCGGCCGACCGCGACGGGGCCGTCTTCGGCGTCTGGGAGGGCCAGACGCTCCGCTGGTCGGTCGGCCACGGCAGCGCCCCGGTCTTCCTGGAACTCCGCACCCGCGACGCGTTCGCCGCCGCCATCTTCTACGCGGAGATCTTCGACTGGGCCACCACGGAGCCGGGCGGCTGCGATGTCACCTACGAGCACGACCAGGTCATCGTCCGGCAGGAGCGCCACCTGGTGGCCGCCGTGCGGGGCGGCGGCGTGGAGGAGGCGCCCGACCCGCACATGCGGCCCCGATGGCACGTGCACTTCCGGGTCAGGGACGTCGAAGCGGTGATGTCCGCGGCGGTGGCGGCCGGTGGCGCGGTGCGGTCGACGGCCCCGGTGGCTGGGGGTTCCGGCCGCCGGGCGGTGATCTGCGACCACGAGGGTGCGCTGTTCACGGTGACCGACGCGGCGCAGGAACAGGTGCATGAGCAGGCGTCGGTGGCCGACGGCGGGGGCCGGTGACCTCGCGGAACAAGGGCGCTGAACTCTCCGTACGCCACGCCACGCTCACGCTCCCCGTTCGCCTCACGCACCACACGTGACCGGCGGCCTCCGTTCCCAGGTCCGCTGGGACGGAGGCCGCCGGATGGTGCGCGTGCTCACGGCGGGGCCGGAGCGGTGGAAGCGATCAGAGCGAGGGGTGGATGTCCCCACTGCCCATGCCGCTTTCCTGCTCGCTCCTGCTCTGCAGCTTCCGGGCCTTCTCCTTGAGCCGCTTGCGCTCGTCGGGATCGTTGGTGCGCTGTGCAGCGTCTTCCAGCTGCTGCGCCTTCTCGCGCATCTGCCGGAGCCGGCCGCGCGTTTCGTCGCCGCTCATGATCACTCCTCGGATGGATGGGGTGGCACCCTTCAGCGAACCAGGGCACACCCGCTTCGGCACCTCGAAAACGCTCCGGCCGTCCCGGTCACCCTGTGTAGCCCCGTTCCGGACGACCCGAGGGTCGCATCCCGCCGTCCCAGCCCGCTCCCATCCTCGTCCCGCAGCGGCGAATTCCCTGCTCAGAGGCCATTCCGCCGTCGCCGTCCGCCCCCGGTCACGACCCTTGTCGCGCACGCTGCCCGACTGTTGCAGAGTAGAAGGCACAAAACGGGAATCAGGCGAAGGAACGGGCAGACCGGACGGGCTGCCGCAGCTGCGGGACCACCGATCGGAAGGCGGTGTGCAGGATGACTTCTCCTACCACGCCCGGCCGGAATCCGGCGTCTGCCCGACCCGGTCGGCATCCACAACTGGATCCGGACACCGGTGCGGCCTTCGACGAACTCGCCACCTTGCCGGACGGCCCCCACCGGAAGCGGCTGCGGGAAGAGATCGTCTGCGCATGGCTGCCGATGGCCCACCGCCTGGCCAGGCGGTACAGCGGTCGCGGCGAGAGCGACGAAGACCTGCGTCAGGTCGCCGCCCTCGGCCTGCTCAAGGCCATCGACCGCTTCGACCCGCAGGCCGGCACCGCGTTCGGAGCCTTCGCCGTCCCCACGATCATCGGCGAGATCAAGCGGCACTTCCGTGACGACCTGTGGGCCGTGCACGTCCCGAGGCGCGCTCAGGAACTGCGCGCCCAGGTGCACCGCGCCCGGGTGGAACTCTCCGTACGCCCAGGACACGCAGCGATCACCGTCCAGGACGTCGCGGCCCACACCGGCATGTCCTACGACGACGTGCTGATCGGCCTGGACGCGCAGAAGACCTTCACCGCCCTCTCCCTGGAGCGCCCGCTCGGTGGTGATGGCACCCAGCAGACACTCGGCGACCTGGTCGGCCAGGAGGACCCGGCCCTGGGGCTCGTCGACGACCGGGAGGCCGCAGCCCCCGGCCTGCGGATGCTGCCGGAGCGCGAGCGCCGCATCCTCTACCTGCGGTTCTTCATGGGACTGACGCAGAGTGAGATCGCCTCCCGCGTAGGTGTCTCGCAGATGCACGTCTCCCGGCTGCTCCGCAGATCCTGCGACTACGTACGCGAGCAGGCCCTCGCCCCGCAGCGCTGACGCCCGCGTCTCTCCTGACGCTTTCGCTTGCGGACAGCAGCCTTTCCACGCGTCGCGACGTGTCTGCAACGCACCGCACCGCATTCGGACCGGTTCACGGTCTGAACGGGCCGGGGCGGCGAGTTCCCGCAGGCACCCGGAAAACTTCCCGGTATCGCGCCCCGCCCGAACTCCCGCCGTCTCAGGGTGATCCCCGAGCCTTCCCTGACCTTCGCCGATACCCGTTCCGGCGCGACGTACGCGGCGGTAGCGTGCAAGGCGATGGAACTGCGGAGACGCACACGAGCAGGGGGGCGGGGAGTCGTGCAAGGGCAAGCGCAGAGGCAAGAGGACGGTTACGCGCAGGTGTCGCGGCAGGCGGCACGGGCGCTCTGGTTGCTGACCGAGCCGCTGCACGCGGTCAGTTACTTCGACGAGGGTTGCCGGGGTCTGGGCAAGGCCATCGGCCTCAAGGGCTTCTGGATGGGGTACTTCGCCGCCCGCACGGCTCCGCTGGGCGCCGTGGACGCCACGCTCGCCACAGCGATGCTCGGAGTCTTCGCCCCCGGAATGCTCGCCGGTTCCCTGCCCGCTGCCTGGGAGACGGCCGCCCCGGCGCGCGTCCTGGACGCGCGGGCCCGTAGCGCGGCCGGCGCCCTGCGCGCGATAGACCCCGCGGTGGAGGCGTCCGCGGCCCGGGTGACGCCGGCACTCCGGGTGATAGTGGAGGACGCGCCGGCCATCGCCCGCCCGCTGTTCGCGGCGAACCGGCCGCTGTGCGACCGCGCCGACCCGGTGGAAGCTCTCTGGCAACTGGCCACCGCACTACGCGAGTTCCGAGGGGACGCCCATCTGGCCGTACTCGCCGACCACGGCTTGGACGGATGCGAGGCGCTGGTGCTCGCCGTCGCCTGCGGCAGGGTGCCCGGGGACACCATGCGGCAGGATCGCGGGTGGAGCGAGGAGGAGTGGGCGGCAGCGCAGGAACGACTGCGCTCCCGTGGTCTGGTGGACGCGTGGGGCGGCGCGACGGAACGTGGCGTGGCGGAGCGGGCGCGGATCGAGGACTCGACGGACCGGCTCGCGGCGAGGCTGCTCCGCCCCCTCCCGGAGGCGGAAATCGACCAACTCTTGCGGGAGTTGAGACCCATGGCCCATCGCGTCCTGGCTGCCGGAACCCTGCCGTTCCCCAACCCGATGGGCCTGCCCGCTCCCGAAACGGACGGTTCGGGCGTGGACTGCGGGGTGTGAGGACGGGCCGGAGAGGCGTCGTCAGCGCAACGCGTCGAGCCGCTTGCGGGCGGTGCGCAGGGAGTGCCCGTGGCGGAGCACACCCGCCCAGGGGTCGGACCTGGCCTGCGTCAGCACCGCTTCCACGTCGCGCAACGACCAGCTCCGGGGGGTGAGTTCGGGATCGTCGAGCAGGTCCCAGGCGATCGGGGTGGCGATGGGCCCGCCCGGCTTCGCCCGCACGGACCAGGGAGCGACGGCGGTCTGCGCGTAGCCGTTGCGCTGCACGTCGAGATAGAGGCGGCCACCGCGGGCGTCCTTGCGTACCGCGGTGGTGAGGTGCTCGGGATGACGCTGTTCGAGCACGTCGGCCATGTCCTTCGCGAGGAGACGGGAGGTGTCGAAGTCCGCGTTGCCGGTGAGCAGGATCGTGATGTGCAGTCCTTTGGACCCGGTCGTCATCAGAGTGGCCGGCAGGCCGAGTTCATCCAGGAGACCGTGGACCTGCCGGGCGGCGCGCCGGACCGGTTCGAAGTCGGTACCCGGCGGATCCAGGTCGAAGATCAGCCGGTCCGGGTGTCCGGGGCGGTCGGCACGAGCGGGCCAGCGGTGCAGGGTGATGCATGCCTGATCGGCGAGGAATATCAGGGTGGCCGTGTCGTCGCAGACGGTGTGGGTGACCGTACCGCCTTCCTTGCCGACCTCGGCCCGCCGGATCCAGTCCGGGTAGTGATCGGGGGTGTCCTTCTGCATGAAGTGAGGGCCGCCCAGCCCCTCGGGAAGACGCTCCAGCATCAGCGGCCTGCCCCGCAGGTGGGGGAGCAGGTATGTCGCCACCTGCCGGTAATAGCCGACGAGATCCGCCTTGGTGAAGCCGTCGTCGGGGAACAGCACCTTCTCCGGCCGATGGATCTTCACTGTGCGGCGGCCCGCCCGCACCTTCTCCGTGTCGTTCATGCGGGCCGGGGTACCCGTTCGGCGGGATCCTAAGCCCACGGGCGAGGGGGCGCGGTACGAGCTGTGACGGGGGAGGCGCCGTGCGGTCCGGGCCAAGAGAGCCGACCAGCGCGGCCGGTCTGAAGACCTGAAGAGGAGGGCTCGCGAGAGGAGGGGCTGAGGGCCGGAGCTGAGGCGGCGGAGTCGAGGCGCCCCGTGTACGTGTGGATCGCCGGGCACCGGGAAACCGGGAGGGACGGCCCGCTAGACACCCTGCGTGCTGGACCGCTTCCGGTACGTGTGAGCGGCGTGGCGAGTGGCTCCGTGATAGGGGTCGAAGGCCGCGAAGCCGCGAGGTATCGCAGGGAGGAAGGAAGAACGATGAACACCGAACCGTCTCCCGGAGGGCCGGCCCCCGTGCCCAGCGGCCCGAGCCCCATACCCCGCGAACCCCAGCCCCGGGGACCACAGCCCCCTGATCCGGACCAGCAGCCCGGCAGGGATCCCGCCCCCCGACCGGACCCCAACCCGGACCGCGAACCGGAGCCGGAGCCGGACGGCGTGCCGGAGCCTCCTGACTGAACCGGATGGGGCGGATGACCTGGACGGGCCGGATGGGGCGTACCGGCCGAACCAGCCGGACCGGCCGAGCCAGCCGGACCGGCCGGACTGGGCGGACGGGCCTCCGGAGCCGGGCAGGCCCTCCTCCGGAGCCGGGCAGGCCCTCGCTCCTCACCCGGACCCGGTCTCGCCGCCCCCGCTGGACGAGCAGAGGCGCGACTCCGTCCGAGTTGTGGCCGCGACCCACCTGGCACAGGGTGGAACGGATGGACCGACGGCCGGATGGCCGGGCGTGGGCCCTGGTGCGGGCGCCCGTCGACCACGTGGTCCGGACCGAGCAGGTCGGTTGCGACTTCTCGGCTACCTCTGACCACTACTTCCCGTGCTCGTACTTCCTGTGCCCGTACTTCCTGTGCTCGCAGAGCAGGGACACGCGCCGTACACCTGGAGCGTCATGGGCGCACCGGCGCAGCCCGCACCACACATTCCGCTGATGACGTACGTGTATCTGTCCGACGAAGCGATATCGCCCCGACGCTCCCCCCCGCGCACACCCCCACAACGCGGCCGGCCAACCGGCCCCCAGGAGATGACCCCCATGCCCACCGCACAGGAGACGGCCACCGTGGCGAGCGCCCTCGGCCCTGCGGAGCTGGGGGAGTTGCTGGCGCATTGGCGCGCGGCCAACTACCTGGCTGCCGGGCAGATCTATCTGATGGCCAACCCGCTCCTCCAGGAGCCGCTGCGCCCTGACCACATCAAGCCGCGCCTGCTCGGCCACTGGGGCACATCGCCCGGCCTCAACCTCGTGTACACGCACCTCAACCGCGTCATCAAGGCCCGTGACCTGGACGCCCTGTGCATCTGGGGGCCGGGACACGGCGGCCCGGCCGTCCTGGCGAACTCCTGGCTGGACGGGACCTACTCGGACACCTACCCGGACGTGAGCCGGGACGGGGCGGGCATGGCGGAGCTGTTCCGGCAGTTCTCGTTCCCCGGCGGGGTGCCGAGCCACGTCGCCCCCGAGACCCCCGGGTCGATCCACGAAGGCGGCGAACTCGGCTATTCCCTCGCCCATGCGTACGGTGCGGCGTGCGACAACCCCGGCCTGCTCGTGGCCTGCGTGATCGGTGACGGCGAGGCCGAGACGGGACCACTCGCGGCATCCTGGCACGCCAACAAGTTCCTCGACCCGGTGCACGACGGCGCCGTACTGCCGGTCCTGCACCTCAACGGCTACAAGATCGCCAATCCCACGGTCCTCGCCCGCATCCCCGAAGGCGAACTCGACGCGCTGCTGCGCGGCTTGGGCCACGAGCCGGTTCACGTCACCGGCGACGACCCCGAGACGGTCCACCGCGCGATGGCCGCCGCCATGGACCTGGCGCTGGACCGCATCGCCCGCGCGCAGCGCCGCGCCCGTACGGAAGGGGCCACCGAACGCCCCCGCTGGCCCATGATCGTGCTCCGTACGCCCAAGGGGTGGACCGGCCCTCGCGAGGTCGACGGGAAGCCCGTCGAAGGCACCTGGCGCGCCCACCAGGTCCCGCTGCCCGATGTCCGCGAGGATGCCGGTCATCTGCGGCAGCTGGAGGCATGGCTGCGTTCCTACCGGCCCGAGGAACTCTTCGACGCCGAGGGCCGTCCGCGGCCCGGGGTGCTCGCCTGCGTGCCGGACGGCAACCGGCGCCTCGGCGCGTCCCCGCACGCCAACGGCGGCCTGCTCGTACGCGACCTGCCGATCCCGCCGCTGGAACGCCATGCCGTGCGCGTTGAAACCCCCGGCAAGGAGCTGCACGAACCGACCCGGGTGCTCGGCGGCCTCCTGGAGAGCGTGATGGCGGCGACCGCCGCGCGGCGCGACTTCCGCGTCGTGGGCCCGGACGAGACCGCGTCGAACCGCCTGGAGGCGCTGTACGCAGCCACCGGCAAGGCATGGCAGGCCGAAACCGTCGCGTCCGACGAGCACCTGGCCCGCGACGGGCGGGTCATGGAGGTGCTGTCCGAGCACCTGTGCCAAGGGTGGCTGGAGGGCTACCTCCTGACCGGCAGGCACGGGCTCTTCGCCAGTTACGAGGCGTTCGCGCACATCGTCGACTCGATGGTCAATCAGCACATCAAGTGGCTCAGGACCGCCCGTCGCCTGCCCTGGCGCCGTCCCATCGCCTCCCTCAACTACCTGCTCACCTCGCACGTGTGGCGCCAGGACCACAACGGCTTCTCCCACCAGGACCCCGGCTTCGTCGACCACGTCCTCAACAAGAGCCCCGAGGTCGTCCGCGTCTACCTGCCGCCGGACGCCAACACCCTGCTCTCGGTGGCCGACCACGCGCTGCGCTCCCGCGACTACGTCAACGTGATCGTGGCGGGCAAGCAGCCGGGCTTCGACTGGCTGACCCTGGAGGAGGCCCGTGCGCACTGTGCCCGCGGCGCCGGCGTCTGGGAATGGGCGGGCACGGAGGACGGCAGCCGTGACCCCGACGTCGTGCTGGCCTGCGCCGGCGACGTGCCCACCCAGGAAACCCTCGCCGCCGCTTCCCTGCTGCGCCGGCACCTTCCGGACCTTGCGGTCCGGGTTGTCAACGTCGTGGACCTGGCACGCCTCCTCCCGCACGAGGAACACCCGCACGGCATGCCGGACTTCGAGTACGACGCCCTCTTCACCCGGGACAAGCCGGTCATCTTCGCTTACCACGGCTATCCCTGGCTGATCCACCGCCTCACCTACCGGCGCTCCGGGCACGAGCAGCTGCACGTGCGGGGCTACAAGGAGGAGGGCACGACGACCACACCCTTCGACATGGTGGTCCGCAACGACCTCGACAGGTACCGGCTGGCGATGGACGCCGTCGACCGGGTGCCGGGCCTCGGTGGCCGCGCGATCGCCGTCCGCCAGGCCATGGCCGATGCCCGCACCCGGCACCACGCCTGGATACGTGAGCACGGTACGGACCTGCCGGAGGTCGCCGAGTGGACCTGGGACGCCTGACGGGAACGCGGGCGCGCCCCGGCACGGACGCGCCCCTACGCGGCCCGCCCACGCCTCAACCGCTCGCCTCCCGCACGTCATCCACCACATGCTGGTCGAGCGCCGCCCGGACGAGCCCGGCCGCGAATCCCGCGATCTCCTCGGCGCCGACCAGCCGGGCCAGCTTCGCCGCGTCATCCGGCAGCCCCAGCCGCCCGGCCCCCTGAAGGGCCTTGCCGTCGAGGAACGGTGCGAACTCCTCCCACACGCCCTGCACTTCACGTACGAAGATGGCGGACCCCGCGGGACCGATCCCCGGCACGTCCTGAAGCGCCCCGCGCAGCGCCGCTCGGTCGCCGTCCGACGCCTCCCGCATCCGCCGCAGGTCGCCCCGGTACTCGTCCCTCAACAGCTCGGCCGCGGTGCCGAGTTGGGTCGCGGTGCGTTCGTCGTAGCGCCGATAGCCGCCCTCGCCGAGTGCGTCGACGCGCTGCTGCCAGGTGGCCGACGCCATCGACCGCGGCGCCCGCATCCCCGCGGCGAACAGCTCCCGCGCCGCCGCCACCGCCACCGACGCCCGGATCCGGGCGCTGAGCAAGGACGACAGCACCAGCAGTTGGTACAGCGGCTGCGGAGTGTCCCGCATGCGGATGCCCGTCTCCGCCGCGTACGTCCTGCCGTGCCGGTCCATGAGGACGCGGGCCACGGCCCGGTGCCCGGCCGGGCTCACGGCGCGCCCCCGGACGATCGCACCACCCCGCCGGCCGCCGAGACCCGGCGCTCGGGCCCGTCCGCCGGCCGTCCACTGCGCGAGCCGATCACCACGTCATCACCCCTCGTTCGCGTACGTCCGCCGCCTTCGCGGGTGTCCCGCTTCCGTTGTCTCACAGCCCGCCCTGCTCGCGCGCGTCGGCGAAGCGCCACGAGGAGGGGCCTCGCGGATCATCGGCGAAGCAGTCGGCGCCTCAGCCGAAGGCCGGGCGCACACCGCCGCGAGCAGCGGTTTCTCCGGCCCCGCGGGGCGGCGGGCCCCGAACTACGACACTCCTCGTACAATGGGGTGCGGGCCTTCCATCCCGCCAGAACCTCGTAGCCGCACGTCAGGAGCCGCCATGCAGACCGATACGACGCCTGCCGACGCCCCGAGCGGCACGCCGACCGGCTCGCGGGTGCTGGAGCACCCACGCCGCGAGGCGATCCGGCTCGCCGATGTGCTGCACGCGCTCGCCGACCCGATGCGACTGCGCATCGTCTGCCGGTTGGCCGCGGCCGAAGGGGAGCTGAACTGCGCGGACATCGAACTCCCGGTGAGCAAGTCCACCTGCACCCACCACTTCCGCGTGCTGCGTGAACACGGCGTCATCCAGCAGATCTACCGCGGCACCGCCAAGATGAACGCGCTGCGCCGCCAGGACCTCGACGACCTCTTCCCCGGACTGATCGACGGCATCCTCCGGGCCGCCGACCTCCAGGCCGAACGGCTGGGCGACGCCTGACCCACGGGACGCCCGGCCCGCGGGCCTCACCGCACCGCGGCCCCTCCGTCGTCCGTGTGCGCCGCCGCCAGCAGGCCCTGCCAGTCCGCCAGTTTGACGCTGCCGCGCCCCAGCCGGCGGCCGAGTGCGGCTTCGGCCGCCTCGATGCGCAGCCAGCCGGACCAGGGGACCGGGTCCTGGCCCGCCCGCCGCAGCGCGGCCACCGGATCATCCGCCACCGTACGAGCGGCGAGCACCCCCGCGTCCTCCAGCAGCGCCGCCGCGGTCTGCTTCGCGCACGGCCGGTTGGACCCGATGACCCCGGTCGGGCCCCGCTTGATCCAGCCCGCCACATACAGACCGGGGCACGGCACGCCGTCGCGCAGCACCCTGCCCTCCTGGTGCGGCACGGTCCCGCTCGCCTCGTCGAACGGCAGCCCCGGCTGTGGCATCCCCCGGTACCCGACCGAACGCAGCACCACCTGCGCGGCGATGTCCTCGTACGTGCCGGTGCCGGTCACCCCGCCGTGCCCGTCCGGCGCGGTCCGCTCGAAGCGGACGGCGCGCACCCCCGAGGCGGCGTCGCCCAGCATCTCGACAGGGCGCAGGAAGAACCGCAGATGGATCCGCCGCCGCGGTGCGTGGGGTCCTGGCGCCACGTCATCGGCCGGCCCGGCCCCCTGCGACCAGCCGCGCAGCACCTCCACATTGCGGCGGACCACGGCCGGCAGCGCACCGGGATCACGGAACCCGGGATCCCGCGCCAGCTCGGCGCCGTCCACGCGGACATCGGCGCCCGGCAGCGCGCCCAGTTCCCGCAGCTCCTTGGTGGTGAACTTGGCCTGGGACGGCCCGCGGCGGCCGACCATCCAGATGTCCGTCACACGGCTGCCGGCGAGCGTCCGCAAGGCGTCCTGCGGCATGTCCGTCCCGGCGAGATCGTTGGCACCGCGCGCCAGGATCCGCGCCACGTCGACCGCCACATTCCCCACGCCGATGACCACCGCCGACCGCGCGGCCAGCGCGAAGCGGGTGCCGGCGGCGTCCGGATGGGCGCTGTACCAGGAGACGAAATCGGTCGCCGCGTGGCTGCCCGGCAGGCCCTCACCGGGAATGCCGAGCCGCCGGTCGGTAGCGGCGCCCACGCAGAAGACCACCGCATGGAAAATCTCCCGCAGCCGCTCCGGAGTCACGCCTCCGGCGCCCACCTCCACATTCCCCAGGAAACGCACCCGGGGATGTTCCAGCACGCTCCGCAGCGTGCCCTGCAACGACTTGATCTTCTCGTGGTCCGGAGCGACGCCGTACCGGACCAGCCCGTACGGGCACGGCAGGCGGTCGAGGACGTATACCTCGACGTCCGGCACGACCTGCTGCTCGATCAGGGACTGGGCGGTGTAGACACCGCTCGGCCCGGAACCGATCACTGCGACACGAAGCACGGGAGGCCCCTCTCGCGAAGTACCCCCAGCATCGCACCGCCGCGCCTCGCGTGTGGTGAGCTATCGGGGTTGTCCCGGTGCGATGAGCGTGCCGCGGGACTGGGCCGGGCGGGCGGGGCGCTACGTTTCCCTGGTGTCGGAAAGCGACTTTTATACCGTTAATGACCGATATAAATCTCACGGTGACGCTTCGGAGTGGCCCGCCTGGGAGGTGCGGGGGTACGGCTCGGCCGCGCCCGCTTCCGACGATCCGGACACTGCCCCCGGCCTCGGCACTCCGTCGTCGCCCCGGCTCGACCCCCTGGCGCCTTGGGTGAGCGCCCGCCTCACCTTCGCCGACGGCGCTCGCATCGACGTGCTGGTCACGGTCTCGGACGACGCCATCACGGTGGAGGACCTGCGCGCCGACCCGCCGCTCGCCCTCGACGGCTTCACCGCACTCGCCCACTGGATGGAGGGCCCGCTCGACGACGCCTGCCGCCTCGCCACCGGCCGCCCCCGCAGGCCGCGCCCCGTACCGGCGCCCCCGGCAACACCATGGGGCGAGACCCTGGCACAGGCGGAGGCCGCGTCCCTGCCGGAGAGCGAACGGACGCCGGACCACGCCCCGGACCCGACGGCGGCGCCGGAACCGCAGCGCGAGCCGGCCCCGGAGTGCGAGGCGCCGGGGGAAGCCGCGCCGCCCGGTGGAACCGAGGCTCCCGCGGAAGCCGTGACGTACGGCACGGGCGAACAACGATCCGTACCCACCGCAGAACCCGCCGACGCCGCACCCGACGCCGATGAACGCGTCGACCCCAGCAGCGCCACCGGCACCGCCGCCCCCAGCGGCACCGCTGCCGCGCCCGAGGCGACCGAGACCGTCGAAGACGCCCCGGAGTCCGTGGCCGCACAGAGTGCGATCCGCGTACGAGGCAAAGAGCGGTGCAAGGTCGCGGCGGACGCCTACCAGCAGGCGCAGCGGGAGGGCCGGGATCCGGTGGCTGCCGTGATGGATGCGACCAGGCGCGGCCGGCGCCGGTCCCTGAAGCTGATCGCCGCCGCCCGCGACGCGGGATTCCTGGCCCCGCGTCACAACAAGCGCTAGCGGCACGGCCGGTACGGCGACCGGGCCGCTACCCCGTCGGCGCGGAGCCCCGCCGCGGCGCCCCGCCGGGCGGGCCCTCGTCCGGTGGGAAACCCAACTCCCAGTCCAGCCCGTACCGTTGGAAGAGCTCGGCGCGCAGGCGGGGCAACGGTGTGGGTGCTCCGGGCAGCAGCAGCGGAACCACCGAGCCCATCAGCAGCGCGCGCAGTAGCGGGTAATCGGCGTCCGGATCGGTCGAGCCGTACGCCACGACCGTCTCGCGCAGCAAGTAGGCGAGCCGCTGCTGCTCGGGGCACTGGATGAATCCGTCGGCCGTCAGGATCCCCGCCATGTGGGTCCGCATCAGCAAGGGATGATCGCGGGTCAGCCCTAGGATCGCGTCGATGGCCCGCGCCAGCAGCTCACAACCCGCCGATGGTCCGTCCGGTCGCGGTTCCCGCTCCAGTGCTTCCTGGAGCGTGAGGTGCATCAGCCGGTGCACCGCGGATTGCAGCAACTGGCGCTTGCCCGGGAAGTAGTACGAGATCAAACCGCGGGCCGCGCCCGCGCGCTGCGCGATGTCCCCGAGCGTCGTCGCCTCGTATCCGCGCTCACCGACAAGATCGACGGTCGCCTGGAGCAGCCGCTCGCGGGAACGCCGCCGCAGTTCTTCATTGACCGATGGACTGCGGGGGGTCATTCTGGAACTCCTGCGTTGACTGGCTCGGAGCCAGTATACTCGGGGGCGTCGCCGGATGTCCGTCTGCCCGAGGCACGGGGTCCGGTCGAGCCACCTGATTCGGGCGACGCGGGGGATCGCCCGAAGCGGGTGGCATCACGGTCGGCCTCTCGACCCCGTACGACGTGGGTCGAGAGGCCGATCCACGTCAAGGGCGTGGGCAGATCGCGCCGGTTGCGGCCGTTGCCGGCTTCCGCCCGTACGCGGGAGCGGGTCCAGCGCCCGAGCATGCGCAGCAACTCGCCCGGGACGTACGGGAATTCGTGGCCCGAGGGGCGGAGCGGAGCGAGCACTTCGGCGGCACCCCCGCCACACCGGCCGACGACTGAACCACCCGATATCACCTGCTTCTACTCGCTGAAACGGGTCGTCTCACTGAGGTCGGCACGGGGGATGCTGATGCCGTTCACCGGAGCGGACGGATCCGCGTAGCCGAAGGAGACACCGAGCAGCAGCTTGCGGTCCTCGGCGACGCCCAGCGAGCCACGCACCGTGTCGGCGTAGAAGCTGAGGAGCCCCTGAGGGCAGCTCGCTATGCCGTACGCCGTCAGGGCCAGCAGCAGTGTCTGGCTGTACATGCCGATGTCGGCAGCCATCCGCACCTCGGCGGTGGCCGGCAGGAACAGCAGGGCGACGTGCGGCGCACCGTAGAAGTTGAGGCTCTCGGCGTCGTATGCGGCACGGGCCGCCTGATCGGTGCGGTGGATGCCCAGGGCGTCGTACATCGCCGCGCCTGCCGCGCTGCGCCGCTTCCGGTGCAGGTCGCTGTACATGTCCTCCCGGTAGGGGAAATCCGGAGTCCGGTGCTCCGCGGCGTGGGCGGCGAGGAGGTCCGCGCTGAGCCGGTCGCGGGCGGCGCCGCTGACCACCTCGGCGTGCCAGGGCTGGGTGTTGGAGTTGGAGGGCGCCGCACCCGCGAGGGAGAACACGGCGCGGAGGACGTCCTGCGGTACGGGGTCGGGGCGGAAGGCGCGGATGGCGCGACGGCCGCGGATGAGCTGCTCCGCGTGGGCGCGCAGGGGCGCGGTCGATGCGGGGGCGGTGGTCATGGCGTTGTCGTTCCTCGTTCGGCTGCGGGCTGCGGGCTGCGGGCTATCGGTCCATGAAGGACTGGATGAGACGGTCCGCGCCTTCCTTGAGCGCCGCCGCTGAGCGTTCGGCGGTGAAGATCTGCGTGCTGACGTTGGCGCCTTCCACCAGCATCTGGAGCATGTAGGCCAGGCCCTGGGGGTCGCGGACGGGCAGCGGTGCGACCAGTTCGGCCAGCATCTCCAGGTACTCGGCCTTCAGATCTCCGGCGGCGCGGTGCACCGGGTGCTCGCGGTCGGGGAATTCGACGCAGGCGTTGGCCAACGGGCAGCCGCGGAAGTCCGGTTCGCTGATCCGGTCCGCCATGGCGCCGATCACGTGGTGCAGTTGGGCCAGTGGATCACCGGGGCAGGCAGCACGTGCCGCGTCCAGCCAGACGTGCCGGGGTTTGGCCTGCGCCTTCACGTAGGTGACGGCGAGATTCTCCTTGGAATCGAAGCTCCGGTAGATGCTCGGCTTTCCGACGCCGGAGCGCTCGGCGATCTCGGCGACGCCGACCGCGCGGATCCCTTCCCGGTAGAAGAGATCGCAGGCAACTCCCCAGACACGCTGCCCTGTTGGTGACCGGACTTCCATGCGTCATGCCTCCCTGACGTCGCCGGACGCGTGCATCCATCGCACGGCGTACCGATCGGTACTATCGGAACGACCCTCACCGTACCGATCGGTACGGTGAGGGTCAATGTCAACGGACGGGGGAGGTGCGGACGAGCGCGGCGTTCGCCGACTGACGTTCGGCCCCTTCCGCGACGGCACATCGACGGCTTCGTCAGCGGTCACCGTGGCTCGGTCCAGCCATCCTGGCGGCGATCTCCTCGCGCTGGTCTCCCGTGGTCGGCATCTCCACCGCGTCCCGGTAGAACCACCGGCTGAGCGCCGTCCGCAGGCGTTCCGTCCGGCGCCGCGGGCCTTCCGCCGGGGAGGTCCGCAAGGGGCGGGGGCGCTCGCGGACCAGGAGGGTGTAGCGCACCGACGGCGACAGAGCCACGTGTTCGTCTTCCATCCGCCCCTCGACGAACTGGTGGATCTGCCCCGTCTCGTCTCCTTCGGCAAGGCGCTTCCGGTCGTGATCCTGAAGTGCCAGACAGAGACGTTTCGTGACGATGAAGGCAATGGGCGGAGCCAGGACGAGACACACCCTGAACGTCCACGTCAGGGCATTCAGTGAGACGTCGAATGTCTGCGCAATGACGTCGTTCCCGCCGGCCAGGAGCAGCACGGCGTAGAACGTCACGCCGGAAACCCCGAGGCCCGTGCGGGTGGGGCGATTGCGGGGCCGCTCGCACAGGTGGTGTTCACCGGTGTCGCCGGTGACCCATTTCTCGAAGAAGGGATACGCGTACAGGCAAAGGAAGATCAGGCCGGGCAGTACGACGGCAGGCAGCAGCACGTTCCACATGATGGTGTGCCCCCACAGGTTCGTTTCGAAGGGCGGCATCAGCCGTAGGGAACCTTCCAGGAACCCGATGTACCAGTCCGGTTGTGATGCTGTGGACACTTGGTCGGTCCGGTAAGGGCCGTAGTCGTAAACAGGGTTGATCTGTGCCAGCCCGCCGAGCAGTGTCAGCACCGCGAAGACCATGAAGAACAGTCCGGTGGACTTCGCCATGAACTGCGGGTACATGGGCTGCCCTACGGCGTTCCTGTTCGTCTTTCCGCGTCCCGCCCAGTGCGTGTGTTTGAGATGGACGACCAGGATGAGATGTCCCACCAGCAGCGCGATCAGAATGCCGGGCACCAGGAGAATGTGGATGACGTACAGCCTGGGGATGATGTCCATGCCAGGGTATTCGCCACCGAAGGCGAAGAAGGTCAGATAGCTGCCGACGACGGGAATCGACAGCATTACGCCCTCGGCGATGCGCAGGCCCGTCCCCGACAGGAGATCATCGGGCAAGGAGTAGCCACAGAACCCTTCCAAGAGGGCGAGCGTGAACAACGTGACGCCAACCGTCCAGTTGATTTCCCGTGGCCGTCGGAAAGCCCCCGTGAAGAACACCCGCAACAGGTGCACGCCGATGGCGGCGACGAATACGACGGACCCCCAGTGGTGGATCTGGCGGATGAGCAGGCCACCACGGACCTCGAAGCTGATGTGCAGGACCGACGAGTAGGCATCGGTCATCCGGACGCCCCGAAGGGGTCCGTAAGGACCGTGATATGGGCTCTCCGACATCCCAGGGTCGAAGAAAAATGTCAGATACACGCCCGTCAGCAGCAGTACCAGGAAGCTGTACAGCGCCAATTCGCCGAGGAGAAACGACCAATGATCGGGGAATGCCTTTCTGAGCAGCCCCTTACCTTCCTCCGCCGCCGGCAGGCGCCCGTCGAGCCACGCGAAGGTACGCGCGAACGCGTCACGTTCGGCACTCCGCCGTCTTGTCTTCTGTCGAGTGAAACGCATCCCTAGTCTCCAATCGACGCACCACGTGCGGAATCCGGCATCACTGCCTTACGGGAAGTCGGAGGCTGCCTTGCGTACAGGGAACGGAGCAACAGCCGGTTTGCGGAGTGACTGTGTGCCGGTGGAAACCGGGTGACAGGCCGAACGACGGTGCTTTGCCCTGTTGCGCGGTCACGTTGCCGTGCCCTGCCATGCCGTCACGTTGCTGTGCCGTCACGATCCGAGGTCGTTGTGCTGGAAGGTGAAACCGGCCACTCCCGCGGCGAGTACGCCGACCCCGATCAGAAAAAGCCACAGTCCGTAGACGATGCCGAGCCCGAGCAGCGCGGATCCCGCGGCGGTGAGCACCGGGTAGTAACTGCGCGGCGAGAAATTCCCCAGCGGGCCGACGGCTTCCTGGATCCGGACCCGCTTGCGGTCCTGTAGCCGCTGCCCCCGCCGTACGTGCTGGGTCCAGAGGAAGAACGAGATCAGCGCGGACATCAAGAAGGAGACGATGAGCGCCGCGAGCCCGGCGGGTTCTTCCGCCAGCCAGCCGTACACAGCGGCCGTGATGGCGAAGAACAGGGTGACGCCGGCGAAGAGAAATGACTCCGCCTTCATCGGGCCACCTCACTTTCGCCGGAGGGTGGTGGTCCGTTGCGCGATGCTCTCGGCGCAGGTTCGACCTCGGGGTGGTGAAGGTCAAAAGCCGGAGCTTCCGAGCGGATACGGGGCAGCGCCACGAAATTGTGCCGCGGCGGCGGGCAGCTCGTTGCCCATTCTAGGGACCTGCCCCACCCCCAAGGGTCGTCCGTAGCGACCTTTTCCCCGTACCTGCTGGTTCGCCAGACGTTGTAGAGGAAGGGGAGCGTGGACAAGCCCAAGAGGAAGGCGCCGGCGGAGGAAATCGTATTGAGCGTGGTGAAGCCATCGGCCGCCAAGTAGTCGGCATAGCGGCGGGGCATGCCCATCTCACCCAGCCAGTGCTGTACGAGGAAGGTGCACTGAAAGCCGACGAAGAGTGTCCAGAAATGAATTCTGCCCAGCCGTTCATCGAGCATGCGGCCGGTCATCTTGGGCCACCAGAAATAGAATCCCGCGAACGTCGCGAAGACGATGGTGCCGAACAGTACATAGTGGAGATGGGCGACGATGAAATAACTGTCCGTCATGTGAAAATCCAGAGGTGGCGAGGCGATCAGCACCCCGGAAAGACCGCCCAGCAGAAACGTCACCAAGAACCCGATCGACCACAGCATGGGCGTTTCGAACGACAGCGACCCGCGCCACATGGTGCCGATCCAGTTGAAGAATTTTACGCCGGTGGGTACGGCGATGAAGAAGGACATGAGTGCGAAGAAGGGGAGGAGTACGGCACCCGTGGCGAACATGTGGTGGGCCCATACGGTTGCGGAAAGACCGGTGATCGCTGCCGTGGCGCCGATCAGCGAAATGTATCCGAATACCGGCGCGCGGCTGAAAACCGGAAGGATCTCCGTCACGACCCCGAAGAACGGCAGGGCGACGATATAGACCTCGGGATGGCCGAAGAACCAGAAGAGGTGCTGCCACAGCAGTGCTCCGCCGTTGGCCGAATCGAATACGTGCGAACCGAATTTGCGGTCGGACTCCAACGCGAACAGGGCGGCGGTGAAGACGGGGAAGGCGAGCAGGGCCAGGATGGAAGTGAAGAGGACGTTCCAGGTGAAAATCGGCATACGGAACAACGTCATGCCGGGGGCTCGCAGGCAGACGACCGTGGTGATGAAATTGACGGATCCCAGGATCGTGCTGAGGCCGGCCACGGCCAAGCCCATGGTCCACAGGTCGGCCCCGGCTCCGGGAGTGCGCACCGCGCCGTTCAGCGGAGCGTAGGCGAACCAGCCGAATGATGCGGCACCGGTCGCTGTCAAAAATCCCGATACCACCATGAGCCCGCCGAACAGGTAAACCCAGTAAGTGAAAGCGTTGAGGCGCGGAAAGGCTACGTCGGGGGCGCCGATCTGGAGGGGCATGATGACGTTGGCGAACCCGGTGAAGGTGGGTGTCGCAAACAGAAGCATCATGATGGTGCCATGGATCGTGAACAACTGGTTGTACTGTTCATTGGAAACGATTTGCAAGCCGGGCCGGGCGAGTTCCGCGCGCATGGCCATGGCCAGGAGGCCGGCGAAGAGAAAGAAGGAGAAAGAGGTCGCCAAATACATGTTGCCGATGACTTTGTGGTCGGTTGTCGTCAGCCAGCCGAGCATTGTCCGACCGGCCCGCACCCTCTGCTCCGATACGACATCGGTACCGGTATCGATATCGGCCGGCTCATTCTCCGCGACGTGCATGGGGCCTCCGGGATGCAATGGCAGGCCATGCCCCATCGGGTGGCGGCCTGAGTCCGTGCGTGGCTCCCTGGTCTGCCCTCGGCCCGGGTGCCGGGACGACGCCGGACGGTGGAAGCTTCGCCATCCTGGCGGGCGCGTAACGGCCCTGTGCTCCGCCACGCCGCGAGGACGGCGGGGCGGGATCCGACTGGCCGCTTAGTCGGGTAGTTCGCCTGTCGGATCAATTCGGCAACGGGAGGGCATCGAGCGGCCGGCATTCCGCCGCCCTCCGGAAAGCTCATGCGACGCATTTTTTTGCGCAATGAGTTGCTGAAATCGCCGAATGGGGTAGCTAGCGGTACAGTTGATTACCGGATCAGGAGGTTACCGTGATCATTCTCGGAATCATTCTCCTCGTCATCGGGCTGGTTGCCGGTATTGCGATCCTGTGGACGATCGGCTGCGTACTCCTCGTTATCGGAGCCGTGCTCTGGGTCCTGGGATCTCTGGGACACGCGGTGAGAGGCCGGCGCCACTACTGGTGACGGGGCGGAGCCCGGCGGTTCGCCGTAAGGCACGCCGGTGGGGCGGCGGTGCCGTGCCGGACTGCGTAGACCGAACGCAGCCCCTTTGTACGTACCGCGGTTAAATCAGTTGTCCGCACCGAGGTCTGCGCCGGACCATCCCTGTCCATGAACGCCACCGATGAGAATCAGGTAGCTGCACCCGGCGGATCCCGCCCCCTCGCGCTGGTCACCGGCGTGGGCCGGACCGTCGGTATCGGCGCAGGTGTAGCCCGCCAACTGGCAAGCTCGGGTTGGGACATCGCCTTCACGTACTGGACCCCCTACGACCAGCGGATGGTCTGGGGCATCGAACGAGGGGCAACGGGCGCGATCGACAGTGCGCTGACCGTGCGCGGCGCGAGCACGGCCGCGATCGAGGCGGACCTCGCCGATCCCGATGCCCCTGCGCGGATCTTCCAGGAGGCGGAACGCCGGCTGGGCAGTGTCACCGCCCTGGTGATGTGCCACTGCGAGTCGGTCGATTCCGGTCTGCTCGACACCACCGTCGAGAGCTTCGACCGGCACTTCGCCGTCAACGCACGTGCCGTCTGGCTGTTGATCCGCGAGTACGGCCTACGCTTTCGCGGCGCCCACGGAACGGGCCGGATCGTCAGCCTCTCCAGTGACCACACCGTCGGCAATCTTCCCTACGGTGCGAGCAAGGGAGCCCTGGACCGCATCACCTTGGCCGCGGCCCAGGAATTCGCCCACCTCGGTGTCACCGCCAACGTGATCAACCCCGGGCCGACCGATACGGGTTGGATGTCCCCGGAGGTTCGGGAGAGTTGCCTGGCTGGGACGCCGCTCGGCCGCCTCGGCACCCCGCGGGACGCCGCCCACCTGGTGGATTTCCTGTGCTCACCACAGGGGCAGTGGATCAACGGGCAACTGCTGAACAGTAACGGTGGCCTCGTCTAGGCGAGAGGGCTCCGCCTGAAGGCCGGGGCCCCGGGCGTCTTCCCCTGACCTGGCGTTCACTCGTGGGGGACGACCGCCACGGGGCACGGGGCATGGTGGGCCGCGGCGTGGACGACGTGCCCGATGGGCGGGCGCAGCGCCCGGTGTTTGTGGCGGCGGCCCACGACGAGCAGGCCCGCATCGTCGGAGCAGTGCAGCAGTGCGGGCGCCGGGCTCTCCATCATGACGCAGTGCTCCACAGGCACGTCAGGGAAGGCGTCCCGCCAAGGGCGCAGCGCCTCGGTCAGCTCCCATTGCGCGTCCCGCGCCGCGGTTTCCACCGCGTACGGTTCCACGCCGCCGCCGCGGTTGTACGCGTACGCGGGGAGGTGCCTGCCGAGCACGGCGCGCAGGGGGACGTCCCACCGCGCGGCGGTGTCGAAGGCGAAGGCGAGCAGCGCCTTGCAGGGCTCGTGCAGACTCGCGCCCACCACCACGCAGCCCCTCTGTGCCGTCGATTCGGGGTCCTGCGGGGCGCGGACGAAGACGGTGGGTACGCCGGAGCGTGACATTGTCTGGAGCCCTACCTCACCGAGCACGTAGCGGGCCATGGGGTTCGCATCCCGTGAGCCGAGGACGAGGAGGTCCGAACGGTCTGCCGCGTCCAGCAGTGCGTCCAGTGGGTCCTTGACCACCAGTTCGTCTTCCATGGGGAGTTCGGGGCGGCGTGCCTGGATGGCGGCGCGGGCCTCGTGCACGATCCGACGGGGCCAGTGGCTCTGGTCGTCGTCATCGCCGGGCTGTGGGGCCCCGTGTGCCCGCAGTGTCCACGCGTGCAGCAGCCGCAGTCGGGCATGACGCAAAAGGGCCTCCCGCGCGGCCCAGTGGGCGGCGGACAACGACTCGGGTGTGCCGTCCAAGCCAACGGTGATGACGTTGTTCATGGTCGCGCTCCGTGTTCTTCGACGACCGCCAGGGCTGTTGCGTCAGCGGCAAACGCGGCGCCTGCGGGCCCGCATAAACCCCTCCCGACTCGGCGTGCCCGTGCACGAACCGGGTCTTCTTCATTGTCCTTCGACCGAAGGTGCGGGTCATCCGGTGGGTGGTGAGGGGTGGGGAGAGGGCAGGGGGCGGGGCTGTGGGGCGGTCGGCGGGGGGGGGCTACCGCTGCGGGTGGACCGCGGGGCCCGAACTGGCATATGCCAGTTGGTAACTTTTATTGTCATGAAGTCTTGTGGAAACTATGGTTGTCGTCATGAAGCCGTCTGAGACCGTTGACGCGGAACTGGTAGCCCTCGACAAAGCCCTTTACGACGCACTCAACCCGCTCGCCTCGGCCATGCGTGCCCGGTCGACCGGGCTCCCCAAGGACCGCATGTGGGATGCGGACCCTGTGGAGGTGGCGCTGTCGATACTCGCCGCCTGGAAGGTGGTGGATGTGGAGGTCGGACGGTTGGCAGCACAGGCGGCCCGTACCGCCGGTTCCTACGGTGCGAGCTACGAGCAGATGGGTGCTGCCTGGGGGATCACCCGGCAGGGCGCCCGCAAGAAGTGGCCCGAGGCCATCGACAGGCCGTCCACTGAGGCGAAGCGGAAGTCGAGCACCGTCGAACTCTTCGGTGGCACCGCCGAGTTGTCCTGGAGTCCGGCGTGTGGCGGCTGGCGGTGGTCCGGGCACGGTGCGGACGGCATGCGCGGGGAGGCCGAGCGCGCATCTTCCTTCAGCACGAAGGAGGAGGCTGCCGCGCACGCCGGCGTCTTTCTGAAGGAGCACGCCGCCGACCGGTCCTGAAGTGGCCTTGGGTCGGACCGCTTTGGCGCCGCGGGGTGCGCCCTCAGGAGGGCTCGGCGGGGAGCGCACTGCTCGTCGCGGCGATGCCATGGCCGAAGGCCGTTGTGCCGGGCGCGAAGTCCCGGCGGTGGTGGGTGAGCAGTCGGCGCGTTGCCGGGCTTTGCCCGTCGGGGACGCCCCGGGGGCTACCCAAATAGGGGAAGCAGGGAGTGAAAGGGGGGAATCAGTCGTGGCACGGAATGGTCTGCCCGACCGAGGGCAGGGCGGGTTCGGGGAAGTTCTCACGGCTCATGGCCGGTGCTCGCCGCGCCGCAAGCGTCTACGCGAGGCGGCCCGCGGTGTCAGTCGCGGCTCGGCCGTTGCCGGGATGGGGGTGTGGGCCGTCCTGTCGCGGGGGTGGCTGATGGTGCGGGCGGGACGTGGAGCGTGGCGCGCTTTACCGCGCCACGCTGGACCGGAGTCGGCGGATGATCGCGGCGCCGATGATGGCGGGGGCGGTCGTCGTGTCCGGGTGCGGGCCGTGGCCGCCGCCCGCTGCTGGTCAGCGGGTGGCGAGGTGCGCGGTCACGCAGGGGTCCTCGTTGCGGTAGCCGAGGCGGGTGTAGAGGCGTTCGGCGGGGGCGTTGTCGGCGAGCTGCCAGAGCGTGCAGAAGCCGTGGTGGTGCACGGCGTACCGGGTCAGCCACGAGGTCAGTCCGGCCCCGAGGCCCTGGCCGCGCTGCCGGGCGTCCGTGGCAACCGATGCCATCAGCGGGGCGCCGTTGTCCCGCAGGGCGCTCAGGGCGCCGCAGGCCACCAGGTGACCGTCCGTGTCGCGGATACCGGCCCACAGGCGCACGTCGGACGAGCCGGGGCCGGTCGAGTGGGCGGGGCTGTGCTCGCCGAGGAAGTCCCGCAGCTCCCCGTGGTGGGCAGGGCCGAGCGCGACCACCCGTTCCTCCGCCCGTTGGACCGGCGGTGCTTCCAAGGTCCAACGGAAGACCCATTCGACGGCGGAGGTCACCGGAAGGTGCCGGGCGGTCAGCGCGTCGGTGCCACGAGGACCGGTGAACTCCCTTACACCATCGGGGAGTTCATGTGCGGCGCGCAGGATGAGGCCGGCGCAGACGTCCGGCTGCCCGACGCTCCACACGTGCCCGCGATCGGCGTCCAGCCAGGCCACGGCGCCATCGCCGGACCAGCTGATCCGGCCCGCAGGGCGCGGCCGTGCGGCGCCGAAACGCAGCAGGGCGGAACCGGTCTGGAACTCCAGGCCCTGGGTGAACAGGTCTGCCGTCGGGGGGAGAAGAGTCGTTGCGTGCATCGTTCTCTGGGGGAAGGGCGTCACGGGAAGGCGACAGTCCGGGCGCGCGCAGGGCGCGACCGGAACCGTCTGAGGTATTGGGGGCCCGGCGGCGGCTGCGCACAAGGCGCGCCCGGCCGACCGGACTGCCCACTGTTGCACACCGCCCCTGGGCTGGGGCAAATTCGCCGCTTATGGGAGGCACGGTCCGGGGCATCGGACGGCCTCGGACGGCGGGGGAGCGGAGGGCCATGTCCGGTAGGGCGCCCACCCCATGGCGGGTGCGGGCGTCGTGGCGCACCGGGCGCCGGACCGGCCCTCGGCCCTGCGCGAGGCGTCCGCGCGGCAGGGGAATATCCGGATGCCGAATTGCCGCTCCCCGTGAATCGGGAGGAGCGGCCGGTCGCCGGCGAAACGGCAGAAAGGGGGCGAAGGTCGTCGCCGACGAGCGCGCGGCAGGCTGCCTGGTGCGGACCGGTGCGGCCTCGGGCTTCCCTACGGCCTCAGCACTCGTCGGGCCAGGCGAACGGGGTGGCCCGCACCGTGGCCGCGCCCCATGTACAGGAGGCGGCCGGGGCGGCGGGCCGGAGCACCGGGGGTGGCAGCGGCGGGGAACGGCTCCAAAGGATCCTGGTGAACGACGATGCCGCGAAAGGCGATGCCTCGGATCGGGGACCTTTGCCGGTGCCGGGCAGGCATGCCGACGCCGGGCAGAGACCTCGACGCCGATCAGGAGCTTCCCGACGTGTCCCCGGGCCCTTGGTCACCCCGGCCATCTCCGCTCTGCCGGTCGTGGCCGCCTTCTTCGTCCGGAGTGGTGCGGCTGGTGCGGAAGGACGGCTTGTCGTTTTCGATCTCGACGCGTACCCGGTCGCCGGGGGACAGGGTTCCGTCGAGCAGCAGCCGGGAGAGCGAGATGTCGATCTCGCGTTGGATGGTGCGCCGCAGTGGTCGGGCTCCGTATTCCGGCTGGTGGCCCCGTTGGGTGAGCCAGTCGACGGCCTCCGGCGTGAACTCGATCGCGATGTCCTGGGCATGGAGCCGGCGGCGCGTCGATTCCAGCAGCAGGCTCGTGATCTGGCGCAGCTGGTCGTCCGTGAGGCGTCGGAAGACGATGATCTCGTCGAGCCGGTTGAGGAATTCCGGGCGGAAGTGCCCGCGCAGGGTGCTCAGCGCACGGTCGCGCGCCGCGTCACCCGTACCGGCCGCGCCGTCGCCGGGGCCGAAGCCGACGACCCCGAGACCGCCGCTGAGCGCGTCCGAGCCGAGGTTGCTGGTCATCACGATGACCGTGTTCTTGAAGTCGACCGTGCGGCCCTGCGAGTCGGTCAGATGGCCGTCGTCGAGTACCTGAAGAAGCATGTTGAAGACGTCGGGGTGGGCCTTCTCCACCTCGTCGAGCAGCACCAGCGAGTACGGGTGACGGCGTACGGCCTCGGTCAGCTGCCCCGCGTCCTCGTGGCCGATGTACCCGGGAGGCGCGCCGACCAGCCGGCTCACGGTGTGCCGCTCCTGGTACTCGCTCATGTCGAGCCGCACCATGCGCTCCTCGCTGCCGAACATCACCTCGGCCAGCGCGCGGGCCAGCTCCGTCTTCCCCACACCCGTCGGGCCGAGGAAGAGGAAGCTGCCGATCGGGCGCTGCGGGTCGGCGAGCCCGGCGCGGGAACGCAGGATCGCCTCGGAGACGGCGGCCACCGCGTCGTCCTGCCCGATGACCCGAGAGTGCAGACGCTCGTCGAGGCCCAGCAGCCGGCTCCGTTCCTCCTCCGTCAGGTTGCTGACCGGGATGCCCGTCTGCCGCGACACGATGTCCGCGATGTCATCGGCGGTGACCTCCACGATCCGGCCGTCTCCCGGTGCCTCGCCCGCGCCTTCGCCCGCGCCGATCCGAGCGGTGAGTTCCGCGATGCGGTCACGCAGCTCGGTGGCACGTTCGTACTGCTCCGCTGCGACGGCCTGGTCCTTGTCCCTGACCAGCTGTTCCGCCTCGCGTTTGAGGTCTTGCACGTCGGTGGCCGTGGTGCCGGACCGCAGCCGGATCCGGGCGCCCGCCTGGTCGATCAGGTCGATCGCCTTGTCCGGCAGGAAGCGGTCGGTGAGGTAGCGGTCCGACAGTTCCACCGCCGCGAGCAGCGCCTCGTTCGTGTACCTGACCTGGTGGTGGGCCTCGTACCTGTCCTGCAGCCCCCGCAGGATCTCCACGGTGTCGGGGACCGAGGGCTCGGGCACGAGGATGGGCTGGAAGCGACGGGCGAGCGCGGCGTCCTTCTCGATGTGGCGCCGGTATTCCTCCAGGGTGGTGGCGCCGATGACGTGCAACTCCCCGCGGGCCAGGGCGGGTTTGAGCATGTTGCTGGCCTCCAGGGAGCCGCCTTCCGAGCCGCTGCCCCCGGCCCCGACCACGGTGTGCAGCTCGTCGATGAAGACGATCAGGGAGTCCGCATGCGCGCGGACCTCCTCGATGATGTTGTTGAGCCGCTCCTCGAAGTCTCCGCGGTAGCGGGTACCGGCGACGACACCTGTCAGATCCAGCGAGACGACCCGCCGCCCGGCCAGAACGTCGGGGACGTCCCCGTCGGCGAGGCGCTGCGCCAGGCCCTCGACGATCGCGGTCTTCCCGACGCCGGCATCGCCGACCAGGACCGGATTGTTCTTGCCGCGCCGGGAGAGCACCTCGATCGTCTGCTCGATCTGCTCCTCGCGGCCGATGACCGGGTCGATACGGCCCGACCGCGCCATGTCCGTCAGATCGCGGCTGTATTTGTCGAGGGTCGGCGTCTCGTGCCGCGCGGTGGGGCTCTGCTCGGGGGCGGCGGCCTGGTGGCTGAGTCCCCCTTGATGGCCGCTCTGCGGGGTGGCCTGCGGGTCGAAGTGGAAGACGTTCAGGATGCGGCCCGCCGCCGAGTCCGGATTGGCCGCGAGCGCTTCGAGCACGTGCTCGGGGCCGATGTAGGAGGCGCCGCTGCCCAGCGCCAGGTCGTGGGCGCCCAGCAGGGCCCGCTTCACGGCCGGGGTGACGGAGACGCGGGACTGCTGCGGCCCCGTCCCGGCGCTGCGGTCGATGTCGTTCGCCAGCGCGTCGGGATCCGCGCCGGACTGCCGCATCAGGCTGCGCGTCGGTTCGGCGGAGAGCGCCGCTCGCAGCAGGTGCTCGGTGCCCAGCTCGGGGCTGCCGTGATCCGCGGCGTAGGTGGCTGCGGTGGTGACCAGATCCCGGGCGCTCTCGCTCATCAGACGGGCGATGTCCGCCTGCCGTGGCGTGCGGCTCGCCCCGTCGGAGCGGCCGAAGAATCGTCCGAGGAAGTCGCCGAACGGGTCCGGGTCGTAGCCCTCCGGACCCATGAATCCGTTGCTCATGTGTGTCCGTTCCGCTGTCACGGTGCCGCGACATGCTGCGTGTCGGGTGCCTTGCGCTGCTGCCCTCGTGGGTGCCCGGGTGGAGCCCGGACACACATCCGTACCGCTCCACGGCGCTTCCGGCTGCCCGCGCCGCGCAGGTCCGGCGTACGCCCTCCACTGCTTCAGGATCAGGGCCACGACGGCGCTCCGCACGCGGGCGCAGCTGCCGGGCGGCCGGAGGGCGTCCCGTGGCCACGGACTGCACGGCGGGCGGAAGCGTCAGGTCGTGGCGGGCCGGGGCACGTGGTATCGGTACAGGCCGAGCGGGGCGGCCGGCGGCAGGGGCTCGGCGCGCTCGGCGCGGAAGGACTGGAGCAGCGGGGCGATGAGCCGGCAGCGCCTCGCGGCGACGGCGGAGCCGGAACGGCCGTGCGTCGGTCGGAGGCAGGAGGGCGGAACGACCGTGATCCGGGTGGAACTCCGGCATCCCCCTGCTCCGCCCCTGCCCAGGCCCCCTCAGCCCGCCCCGCCCGTCTGTCGCTCCGGTCGGTCGTCCGTACGGATGCGGGAGGCGAGTACCGCGATGTCGTCCTCCGCGTCCTCACCGAAGCGGTTCAGTACCTCGTCCAGCAGGTCGTCCAGGCGTCCGCTCGCGGGTACCCGCAGCGACGCCAGCCGTTCGACGGACACGTCGATCGCCTCGTCCCTGCGCTCCACCAGGCCGTCGGTGTACATGAACAGCACGGTTCCGGGCCCGCACGGCAGTACCTGGCTCTCGTACGTGCCGTAGCCGGTGCCCAGCGGCGGGCCGACGGGGAGCTGGGCGATGCGGGCGCGGGCGCGGTCCGGATCGATGAAGACGGGGGGCAGATGTCCTGCGCTGGCCACCTCGCACACCCCGGCGAGCCGGTCGACGACCGCGATCAGGCAGGTGGCGGCGCGGTCGAGCCCGGAGCGTTCCACCATGGTGTCGAGCTGTTCCAGGATGCGGTGCGGCGGCAGTTCGTCCTCGGCGAGCAGGCGCAGCAGGGAGCGGTAGTGGCTCATGGCGACGGCGGCCTCGACGCCGTGGCCCATCACGTCGCCCATGGCCTTGAGGTGGCGGCCGTCCTTCAGCGGGATGACGTCGAACCAGTCACCGCCGACGAGCACATCGCGCTCGGCCGGCAGGTAGCGGGTGGCGATCTCGATGTGCGGGTGCTGGCCGCGCGGCTCGGAGAGGAGCGCGCGTTGAAGCTCCAGGGCGATGCCGTGCTCGTGCGCGTACCGGCGGGCGTGTTCGAGGTCGACGGCCGTGCGGCCGGCCAACTCGCGGGCGACGACCAGGTCCTCCTCCTCGGTGAAGGCGGGGGAGCCGCCCGTGCGGCCGAGCCCGAGTATGCCCTGCGGGTTCCCGCGTGCCGTGAGCGGGACGACGATCATCGAGTGCAGCCCCATGGCGCGGTAGGCGGCGGCCCGCTCGGGTGCCGGGCCCGACCGGCTGAGCTGTTCGTCGGTGGGGTTCGCCAGCACCGGCTGGTTGGTGGCCAGGGAGCGCTGTACGACCGAGTCCTCCTGGTAGTCGATGTACTCGCCCGGCTCCTGGAAGTTCCCGGTGACGGCGTCGCGGATGGCCGGGGCGATGGCCAGGGCGGCGCGGCGCATCCGGAGCACGCCGGGCGGCGGACGGCGCACGGCGTGGCCGATGTCCGGTGGGAAGACCTCGACGGACGCGACATCGGCCAGGGTGGGCACCACGAAATCCGCCAGCTCCCGGCAGGTGGTGTCCATGTCCAGGGTGGTGCCGATGCTGGTGGCGGCGGTGTCCAGCATGGTCAGGTAGCGCCTGGTGCGCTCCAGGTCTTCCCACTGGTGAGCGGCCGAGCTGACCTCCAGGACCACCCCGATCAGGCCCAGGCAGCTGCCGTCCGCCTCGATCCGGTAGTAGCTACCGCGCCAGTGCCGTCGGTCCTTGCCCGTCAGGTGACGCGTCAGACCGCTGAATGTCGTGTCGCGGGGCCGGCCGTCGCGGAGCACGGCACGGAGCACGGTCTGGCGCTCGTCGAACTCCGGCAGGACGGCGATGATGCTCCGGCCGAGGTGCTCGGCGGCCGGCAGGCCGTTGATGAGAGCCTGCGCCGGGTTGACGTACTGGTAGCGCAGAGCGGTGTCGAAGAGGGCGACGCCGTGCGGCGCACCGTCGAAGAGGGTGGCGAGGACGGATCTGTCGCACGGCAGCGGGCTGGCGGCGTTCGCATCGGCCTGCACGTCGACCTCCTGAGGCGGGCACGGACCACCCGCTGCCCGGTCCTCAATCGTCGGACGGCCACCGACGCGGCGCATCCGCGCGCCCGCTCCCCCAAGCCGCCGCGGACCGGGCAGGCAGAGGGGCGGCGGCGGGAACGCGACCGGTCCCGGATGCCGTCCGGGACCGGTTGCTCCCCACCGCCGCCCCTCCGGGACGCCGGATCGCCGTGTCCGCCGGGGTCAGACCGCCGGAGCCGGGTAGGTCGGGTACTCCACCCCGGAGACGTGCTGGACGACGCGGATGACCTGGCAGGAGTAGCCGAACTCGTTGTCGTACCAGAGGTAGAGGATCGCGTTGTCGCCGTCGACCATGGTGGGTCCTGCGTCGACGATCGAGGCGTGCCGCGAGCCGATGAAGTCGCTCGACACCGCGTCGGGGGCGGTGGTGAAGTCGATCTGGCGCTTGAGCGGCGAGGTCAGCGACACGTTGCGGAGGTGGTCGAGCACCTCGTCGCGGGTGGTCTCGCGCCCGAGTCGCAGGCTGAGGATGGCGATCGAGACGTCGGGCACCGGGACGCGGATGGAGCTGCCGGTGATCGGCGCGTCGAGGTCGGGCAGTGCCTTGGCGACGGCCGATGCGGCACCGGTCTCGGTGATGACCATGTTGAGCGGCGCCGAGCGGCCACGACGGTCGGCCTTGTGGTAATTGTCCAGCAGGTTCTGGTCGTTGGTGAACGAGTGGACGGTCTCCACGTGGCCGCGCAGGACGCCGTACTCGTCCGCCATCGCCTTCAGCGGCGGGACGATCGCGTTGGTGGTGCAGGACGCGCAGGACAGGATCTGCTCGTCCGGCTTGATCATGTCGTGGTTGACGCCGTGCACGATGTTCGGGACGTCACCCTTGCCAGGCGCGGTCAGCACGACCTTGTCGATGCCGGGGCGCAGGTGCTTCGACAGCCCTTCCCGGTCGCGCCACTTGCCGGTGTTGTCGATGAGGATGGCGTCCTTGATGCCGTACGCCGTGTAGTCGACCTCGGAGGGGTCGTTGGCGTAGATCACCTTGATCTCGTTGCCGTTGGCGACGATCGTGCTGTTCGCCTCGTCGACGGTGATCGTTCCCTGGAACTGGCCGTGGATGGAGTCCCGGCGCAGCAGCGAGGCGCGCTTGACGATGTCCTGCTCGCCGCCCTGACGGACGACGACGGCGCGCAGCCGCAGCCCGTTGCCCGATCCGGCCTTCTCGATGAGCAGGCGGGCGACGAGCCGGCCGATGCGGCCGAAGCCGTAGAGGACGACGTCGCGCCCCTCGCGGCACTCGATCTTGTTGGCGCCGGTGGCGCCGGCGACGGCCTCGGCGGTGAACTCCGCCACCGACAGGCCGCGGTCGTCGGACCTGTGGGTCGCGGCGAGCATCCCGATGTCGATCTGGGAAGGGCCGAGGTCGAGCGCGGTGAGGGCCTGGAGGAAGGGCAGGGTCTCGGTGACCGAGAGTTCCTCACCGGCTATCTGGCGGGCGAATCGGTGGCTCTTGAGGATGCTGACCACCGACTTGTTCACCAAGGAGCGGCTGTGCAGCAGGACGGTGACGTCCCTCTCCCGGTGCAGCTTCCCGATGGTCGGGATCATCGACTCCGCGATCTCCTCGCGGGTCTTCCAGTTGGTGAACGAGTCGTCATTGACAGTCACAGATTTAACTTTCGAGCTAGGCGGTGCTCATATGGTAGCCGCACCCTTTTTTGATCATGCAAAGGGTGCCGGTGTCAGGCGTCCTCGCGGTAGAGGTCGGCGAGCAGGGCCACGGCGGCGTGGGTGGCCGGGTGCGGATCGTGCCGGCGCCAGATGAGGCGGACGGGGACGGGATCGGCGTCGCGCACCGGGCGGTAGGCGATGCCGTCCCGGCGGTACTGGGCGGCGGTGGCCCGCGGGGTGACGCCGACGCAGCGGCCGGTGGCGATGGCGGCGAGCCAGTCGTCGATGTCGTGGGTGTACTCGACGGCGGGCCGGGCGCCTTCGGGCCACAGGTCCAAGGTGGTGGTGCCGGTGCGGCGGTCCACCACCAGGGTGCGCTCGCGGATCTCCTCCAGGCGGATGCTGCGGCGCCTGGTCCACGGGTCGTCGGACGCGAGGGCCAGACAGCGGTGCTCGTGGCCGACGAGGGCGTGGGCGTAGCGGCGGGTGTCGACGGCGGTGCGCAGGACGGCCAGGTCGCACAGGCCCTCGGCGAGACCGGCGGTGGGGGTGTTGTGGCGGATGAGATGGAGTGCGACGTCGGGGTAGCGGTCGTGCCAGCGGCGCTGGAACTCGGCGGTGTGGCGCCCCATCGAGGACCAGGCGTGGCCGATCCGCAGCCGGGTGTGTCCGGTGGTGGCCTGGCGGACCAGTTCCTCGGCGTCGGTGAGCAGATGGCGGGCGCGGGCGAGTACCTGCACACCTGCGGTGGTGGGGGTGAGGGCGCGGCTGGTGCGGTGCAGCAGCCGTACGCCGAGGATCCGCTCCAGGGCGAGCAGGGTGCGGGAGACCGCGGCCTGGGAGACGCCCAGCTCGATCGCGGCGTCGGTGAAGCTGCCCGTGTCGACGATCGTGACCAGGCAGCGCAGGTGCCGCAGTTCCAACTCCCGATGACCATCCATGCGTTCAGGGTATAGATGGCGCGTCGGATGCATTTTGCGCATGTGCCGGAGCGGCGGATGGTCTGGCCATGACACTCGAAGCTCGCGCAGACGTGACCGTGGCCGTCGTGCCGCAGACGACGTCACACCGGTGGTCCGGGATGGCCCTGATGGTGGGCAGTGGCCTGTCCAACCAGGTCGGGGCGTCGCTCGGGGCGCTCGCCTTCCCGGTCATCGGGCCTGTGGGTGTGGTGGCGGTGCGTCAATGGGTGGCCGCGGCGGTGCTGTTGGGCATCGGCCGGCCGAAGCTGCGTTCCTTCACCGCTGCGCAGTGGCGGCCGGTGCTGGGGCTGGCCGCGGTGTTCGCGACCATGAACCTGACGCTGTACACGGCGATCGACCGGATCGGGCTCGGCCTGGCGGTCACCCTGGAATTCCTGGGCCCGCTCACGGTGGCGCTGGTGAGTTCCCGCCGCCGCATCGACCTGGCCTGTGCGCTGGCCGGCGCCGCTGGTGTGGTGGTCCTCACCCGGCCCCGGCCCAGCACGGATTACCTCGGCATCGGCCTGGCCCTGCTCGCCGCCGTCTGCTGGGGCTGCTACATCCTGCTCAACCGCACCGTGGGCGAGCGCCTTCCCGGGCTTCAGGGGTCGGCCGCCGCCGCGTTCGTCTCCGGCCTGCTCTATCTGCCGGTCGGCGCCGTCGTCCTCCGGCTCCACCAGCCCACCGTCGGTGCCCTGGGGTGCGCGCTCGCCGCGGGTGTGCTGTCGTCCGCGGTGCCCTTCCTCGCCGATCTGCTCGCGCTGCGCCGGGTTCCCGCCCGCTTCTTCGGGGTCTTCATGAGCGTGAACCCGGTGTTCGCGTCGCTGGTCGGCCTGTTCGTGCTCGGCCAGCGCCTCCCCATGGCGTCATGGCTGGCCGTCGCCGTGATCGTCACCGCCAACGCCGTCGCGGTGGGCACCGCCACGCGCCGCTCCGAAGGGACGGCCGCAGGGTGAGGACGCTCGGCGCCGTCAAACGGGGCGCGGCTCCCGGGAGTTGTCCCCCGGCGCCGGCGGTTCGGCGCGCAACGTCACCGCGAGCCGCTCGAACGCGGTGGGCGCCGGTTGCCGCGGCAGGAAGGCGCTGATCTGCCGGGCGCAGTCCACCGCGGTGGCCGTGGCCGTATCGCATTCGATGTCGTACACGCCATGCGCATGCACCTGCTCGAACTGCCGGGCCGCCAGGCCCGCCGGGCGGTCGCCGCGCTCGCGTTCCCGCCGCTCCAGTTCCTCCAACGGGCACCGGACGCCGACCAGGACCACATCCCTGGCCGTGAAGAGCCCGAGGCAGTCGAGCAGCCGCCACGGTTCGCTCAGTACGTGATCCACCACCACGTTGTTGCCGGCCGCGGCCATCCCGGCGACGGCGCGGTGGAAGCCCATCCAGGTGCGTCGCAGGAGAAGCGGCAGCTCGTCGGGGGAGACCTCGCGGCGGGACCGCATCGCGTGGAAGGCGTCGACGGGCAGGTGGAAGTACGGCTCGTCCAGGGTGTGCAGCAACTCCCTCGCGATACTGGACTTCCCCGAACTGGACGTCCCGTTCAGGAAGATGATCCGCCCGCCGCTCCGTGCCTGCTCAGGACCGGCGTCGGACAGTGCCGGCTCGGGGATGCTGCTCTTCTCACCGGATCCGGGCATGGGCGGGCTCCTTCGCTGCTGGCGGTGGTATCCGCGCATCATGATCCCTGAGCCGGTTCGGCGGCGAGCCATCGGCTCGGCACACAGCTGGCTTCGCTGCGTCCGCGCGTACGCGCCGAGCCGCCGCCCACGGAACGCGGCATCGGGGGCTTTCCCCATGGTGCACCGGCCTGTTGCCCGGATGGATCGGCGGATCGTGGCCGCGCAGGCTGAGCGGGTCCGGAATCCCGATCGAAGGGACAGCTCTGTGTTCAGCCTGACCTGGGTGCACCGCCGTGCGGCGCGTGCCGTCGGCGTCGTCGTGCTGGTCGGCGCGGTGTGCGCCACCACGATGACCGGCAGCGCCGGGGCGATCGTCAACGGGGGGAATTCCCCGCAGCGTTACCCGTTCATGGCGACGGTCCCCGTGTCGGTTCCGCACGTGCGGGACGACGGTGTCTGCGGGGCGTCGCTGATCGATCCGCGGTGGGTGCTGACGGCGGCCCACTGCGTCGATCCGAAGCTGGTGAAGCCGGACGGCATCGTCCGTATCGGCAGCGCGCGGCGGACGTCAGGGGGCACGGTCCGGGCCATCGACGCGACCTTCACGCACCCGGGCTATGCGCTGGGCGGGCCCAACCGGAACGACGTCGCGCTGATCCGCCTGGACCGTCCGGTGAGCGAGCGGCCCATCCGGATCGCCGCACGGCCCGGACGGCCCGGCACACCGACCCGGCTGCTGGGCTTCGGCACCGTCGTCGACACGGAGGACCTCACCAAGGCGGTATTCCCTGACCGGCTCAGGCAACTCGACACCCGCCGGGGATCCGACGCCGAGTGCGCCCCCGGCTACGCGGGCAGGACCCGGCTGTGCACGGTCAGCCGGGTGCCGCACGCCATGGCCTGCTACGGGGACTCCGGCGGGCCGCAGATCCGGCGGGGCCACGGCGGGCGGTGGGAACTGATCGGGACCACATCGGGCCCCGGCGCCCCTGACCTGGCCTGCGCGGACGGGCCGGGACTCTACAGCAGCGTGCCCGCCTACGCCGGCTGGATCCGGAGGACGATCGCCCGGAACGGCTGATCCCGGCCACCCCGGGCGCATCCCGCCGCTCGGGGACCGGTCCGCCCGCGGGCGGTTCAGCCCGCCTTCCGGGCCCGGTGGCGGCGTACCGCGTCGCGGTTGGCGCAGCCGTGCGAGCAGTAGCGCTGCCGCCCGGCGCGGGTGAAGTCGGCGTAGGCGTGGGTGCATTCGGCCAGCGCGCAGCGGCCGAGGCGGTGCATGCCGAGGCCGGTCAGGTGCAGGGCGGTACCGACCGATGCGACGGCGCGCAGCACGCCGCCGATGCCGATGCCGTCCTCGCGGTAGTGGATGTGCCAGCCGCCGTCGGCGTGGTCGGTCAGCCGGGGGTGCGTCGAGGCGTCGGCGAGCAGCGCGTTGAGCAGCGCGGCGCGGTGCTCGTCGGTGTCGGCGTCGACGACCTCGGCCCAGCGGGGCAGGTAGTCCAGCACCTCGGCGAGGTCGTGGTCATCGACCGGCCGGTCGATGGCGAAGCCCGCGGCGACGCAGCGATCGGCCAGCTCGGCGGCGCTGCGCGGCGGGGTGTTGGTGAGCTGGGCCACAAACCGGACCGGGTCCTGCCCGTAAGGGTTCAACTGCATAAGACCATTACAGCAGGGTGAGCGCATGGACTCCCCACTGGCCGGCCCGCGCCCCGGCACCGTCGAACACCCCCTGCCGGGACGGCCCCCCGGCCCCCGGCGGGACCGCGGAAAGTGGCTGCCGCTGGTGGCCACCTGCCTCGGCACCTTCCTGCTGCTCGTCTACGCGACGATCGCGACCGTGGCCCTGCCCCGGATGGCCACGGACCTGCACGCCGACTTCGGCGCGCTCCAGTGGATCGTCGACGTCTACACCCTCGCGCTGGCCGGCCTCCTGCTGGGCATGGGCTCGCTCGGCGACAGCCTGGGCCGCAAGCGGCTCTACGTCATCGGGCTGAGCGTCTTCACACCCGCCACCCTCGCCTGCGGCCTGGCCCCGAACGTCCAGGTGCTCATCGTCGCCCGCGCCGTCCAAGGGCTCGCGGGCGCCGCGATGTTCGCCACCCTGCTGCCGCTGATCGGCCTCACCTACAGCGGCGACGACCGGGCCAAGGCGTTCGCCGTCTGGGGCGCGGTGGCGGGCGCGGCGGCCGGAGTGGGAAACGTCGCCGGCGGCATGCTCACCCAGTTCCTGTCCTGGCAGTGGATCTTCTACGGCGCGGTCCCGGTCTGCGCCGCCACCCTCGCCCTGTCCGTCAAGGTGCTGGCCCACGACGCCGGGAGGCCCGCCCGCATCGACTGGCCGGGCATCTCCGCCTTCACCCTGGCCGCCGTCGGCCTCACCTTCGGCTTCCTCCGCGGCGGTGAAAAGGGCTGGTCGGACCCCTCGACGCTGCTGGGCTTCGCCGTCGGCGGCGCGCTGCTGGCCGCCTTCGTCCTCATCGAGCGGACCACGGACACCCCGATGATCCCGCCGGCACTGTTCCGCAAGCCCGCCTTCGACGGCATGCTCATCGCCTCCTGCGGCTACTACCTGGCCGCCTTCGGCTTCCTCCCGGTGCTCTCCCTGTGGCTCCAGAACGGCGCCGGACTCAGCTCCCTCGGCACCGCCCTGGTCCTCACCGTGCAACCGGCCGCCTTCTTCGCCACCTCCGCCCTCGCCGGCCGCACCCTGCACCGCATGCCTGCCCGCTGGACCATCGGCGGCGGCACGGTCGTCGTCGGCCTCGGCAACCTGGCCCTGCTCGCGGTGGGCCCCGGCTCCTCCTGGCCGGCCCTGCTCCCAGGACTCGTCGTCACCGGGGTGGGGGCCGGCCTGGTCTCACCGGTCCTGCCCGCGGTCGCCATGTCCTGCGCGCCACCGGCCCACAGCGGTGTCGCCGCAGCCGCGGCCAACAGCGCCCGCCAACTCGGCCTCGCCCTGGGCATCGCCCTGCTCGGCACCGTCTTCCACCAGTACGTCCCGGGCACGGGCGCAGGCACCTCGCACGCCCGGTACGCCACGGCCCTGCACGCGGTCTTCCTGCTCGCCGCGGCCCTCGCACTGGCCGGGGGAGCGGCGGCGATATGGCTGCTCGGCCACCGGTCGGCGACGGCCGGCGACGCGGCGGGCAGGGGCCGTCCGTAGCCGCGCGCCCGCCCCGTCAACTCCCGGGCACGGCGGCGCGATGCGGGCGTAGCGTACGGAGGCAAGGAGGTCATCATGGACGCCACCCTCAAGACCGTCATCGGCGGCCGGCTCGTGGAGCTTCCCGGCACCATCGCGGCCATCCGCGACACCATGGACGCCGGCCGCGCCGCCGAGTTCGACCGCGACATCGCGCACGTCCCCGCACCCGAACTCCCCACCGCCCTCGTGCGCTGGGCCCTGGCCGCCACCGGCGCCGACGACGAGGACGAGGAACTCTTCGAGCGCCTGGCACGCGACGAGGACATCGGCGCCACCGGCACCGGCGGCTCCCGCCCGGAGCCGATGTGAGCCGCTGCCGCGTCCAGTACGCCCCGCCCGCCGACCAGGCACGCCACGCGATGCCCCGCACCCTGAAGAACGCCTTCGACACCGGGATGCAGAGCCTGGCGTCCGATCCGTACGGCCATGAATCCGCCCCGGTCAAGGCCGACGACGACCGCCGCGAGGCCACCGTCCGAGGCGTCGTCGTCCGCTACTACGTCAGCGCCACGGTGCTGACCGTCACCGTCGTCCGCGTCGTCTACATCTGAGACAGCTGAGAAATCCCGCTGCCCGGAAGGGAGTCGGGCACGCGGCGCCGGACGGACCGCCGCGGCCCTTGGCTGCTTTCGTGCGGCCGTCCGGACTGCCGTCGCATACCCGTTCACCTGCGGAATCCGGCCACCGGCAGGCTTTCTGCCAATCACCGGCAACTCCGCCGCGGCGCCGCCCGGCTCCGGCTACACAAGAGGGCCGAAGGGGCGTCCCCGCCGTGCGGGCGCGGACGCCCGTGGTCCGACGGGAGGTCAGGACGCTTGCTGACGATCAACTTGGCGGTACTGCTCGCCGTCATCGTGTTCCTGCGGCTGCGCCGCCGCACGCAGTCCAGGAGCCGGCGGGACGAGAAGCTGACCGTCGTCATCGTGCTGGCACTCGGGGTGCTGATCGCCCCGACGGCGGTGGGGCACGGAATCCTGGACTTCCTGACGCAGCTCGCGCACGGCATCTCGGGCGCCGGCCAGTGAGGCCGCCGCGCGGACCGGGCACCGCACCCGGGCGACGCATGGCCACACCGGCACGACGCCGCCGCACCGGCGGCACCCGCCGCCCCGCCACCGGGCCCCGGCGCCGCACCGCCCGCCGCCGTACGCGTGAGGCCGCCGGCCAGCGCGCCATCGGCGCCGTCCTCATCCTGGTGACCGTCCTCGCCGCGATCCGCGAATTCCCCGTCACCACCGGCATCGTGGCGGCCCTGGCCCTGGCCGCCGCCGTCCTCGTCCGCCGCGTCCGCACCGGCCGCATCCGCCTGCCGCTGCTCCGTACCACCGGCCGCGCGGACTTCACCCACAGCATCGCCGCCTACCAGCACATGACCGGTACGCAGTTCGAGCACGCCATCGCCGACCTCGCCCGTCGCGACCCCGCCGTCCGCTCCGCCACCGTCGCCGGCGGCGCCAACGACCGTGCCCTGGACGTCCTCGTCCAGCTCGCCGACGGCCGCCGCATCGCCGTCCAGTGCAAGCGCTACGCCCCGTCGCACCGTGTCGGAGCGCCCGTCATCTATGCCGTGAACGGCACCTACCGCGCCTACCACCGCTGCGATCACGCCCTCATCGTCACCACCAGCGCCTTCACCCAGGACGCCCAGCGCGCCAACGCCGAACTCGACCACCCCCTGCGCCTGGTCGACGGCCGCGCTCTCGGCCGCTGGGTCTCGGGCGGCCGACCGCCCTGGAGTACGTGACGCCTGCGGCCCCTCGGGCCACCGGCCCGGCAACCACGCCCGTGAACCCCGGTGCGGCGGCGGGGTGTTCGCCCGGCCGCCGAGGCCGTGTCATTCCGTGAACCGGCGCGTTGGCCAGGTATGAACCGATGCATCCTCCGCTGCCTGGTCGCCGTCGCGCTTACCGTCGCGGGGACCGCAGCCGTACCGGCCGGCGGCCCCGCGCGGACCGCACCGAGCGCCGCGGTGACGGACTCCCCGGCAGCGGCCCGGCCTGCCGCCCTGCCGCCCACGCACGGGGCTCCGGGGCCGGTGGAAGAACTCTTCGGCTCCGAGATCCGGCGGATGCCCACCACCCGGCGGGTGGTCGCGCTGACGTTCAACGCGGCGTGGGACGAGACCGGCGTGGCCGCGGCGCTGGCCGTGCTGCGCGAGCGGGGGGAACCGGCCACCTTCTTCCTCACCGGCAGGTTCGCCGCACACCATCCGGCGGCGGCGCGGGCGATGGCCGCCGAGCACGGCGTCGCCAACCACTCGTACGGCCACCCCCGGTTCGGCGCTCTCACCACACGGGAGGTCTCGGAGGAGGTGCTGCGGGCGGACCGGGCGATCCGCCGGGCGAGCGGGGCGACGCCGCTGCCGTTCTTCCGCTTCCCCTACAGCGCCACCACGCCGCGGGGCATCGCCGACGTCAACGCGCTGGGCTTCGCCGACATCGAGTTCACCGCCGACACCAACGGCTATCTCGGGACGGCCCGCGGCATGACCGTCCGGAAGGCGGTCGACCGGGCCATGGACGGCCTGACACCCGGCGAGATCATCCAGATGCACGTCGGGACGCCCGACGGACACGGGCCCGCCCTGGACGTGCTGGCGCTGCCGCGCCTCATCGACGCCGTCCACGCCCGGGGATACCGCATCGCCGACCTGCGCTCCATGGTCGGGAAAGGGCTTTCGACAGACGTGAGTTGACCTCCCGTCACACCGTCGAGACCCCGGCCGGGTCCGCGTCTCCCAGCATCGCGCAGATGGCGGCGGCCACCTCGTCGGGGCGCGAGATCTGGGAGAAGTGGCCGGCGTTCAGCTCGGTGACCGTGGAGTGCGTCCGTTCGGCCAGCCACCGCTGGAGCCCGGGGTCGAAGATCTGGTCGTCGGCGGAGATCACGTAGGCACACGGCAGGTCGTGCCAGGCGCCGGGCCCCGAGGGGGTGGCGAAGCACGTGAGGTGGGTCGGCCGCTGGGACGCTGCCAGCGCCTTGACCGTCGCCTCCGGGAGGTCGGGGCCGAACGCTTCCCCGCAGAGGCCGGGGTCGAGGGTCGTCCAGCCGTCCTCGCCGAACCGGATCGCGGCGCGGCCACGGCGCTCCCCGCCGTGGCTGTTGAGCGTGACGCTGCTCTCGGCCGCGTCGGGCGCGTAGGCCGCGACGAAGACCAGCGCGGTGACCTGGGCGCTCCGATGCGCGACCGCGGATATCACCACGCCGCCGTAGGAGTGCCCGACCAGCGTCACCGGCCCGTCGACGGTCGCCAACTGCTGCCTGGTCCACGCGAGGTCCGCTTCCAGAGAGGTCATCGGCAGCCGCACGGCCAGTACCCGGTGCCCCTGGTCCTGGAGGGCGGCCGTCACTCCGTCCCAGACCGACTCGTCGCCCCAGGCCCCGTGCACCAACACGACGTTCGCCACTGCTGCCTCCAGGTTTCCTCTGGTCAAGTGGCGGTCCCGTGACCGCCGTTGTCCTGGGCGTGAAGGTACCGCCAGGGGCGGGTGCCGGCGTCCGCCGGGGTGCCGTCCAGGATGCGGGCGGTGCGGGAAGCGGGTTCGAGGACGACCGTGGCGAGGCTCGCCCACCGCTGCCCTTCGGGGAGGCTCATGTCGGGGAGGCAGGTGAGGGCGGCCTCGTCCGCACCCGACACGAGGAAGGGGACGAGTTCGTCGGCGGACCGGGGCGGGGCGGTGTCCGTGAGGCGCTTGCGGAGGAGCGTGTAGCGGTTGCCGGAGTCCGGCTGGTAGAGCCAGGTCTTCTCGTTGGCCGCCGGGACCGGGGTGAGGAAGTGGTTGGTGCGCACGAGCGTGCCGTTGTCGGGTTCGAGCGCGAAGACGCCGTCGGGGCTCAGGTCGAGGAGCACGGCGTCGGTGGTGTCGAAGAGCGTGAACGAGCCCGAAGAGGCGATCGGGGCGCTGCGGACGATCTCGACGGCCTCCGCCACGCTGCCGGCCTCTTCGAGGACGACGGCGGCGAGGACGTGCACGGGGATGCCGCCGGCGCCGTCCTCGCGGTGGCCGAGGATGTTGAAGTGCAGTGCCAGACCTGCGCTGTTGACGCCGATCTTGGCGAGGATGCCGTGCTCGGTGAGGCCGACGACGTCGTGGGTGCCGCCGCGGGATTCCAGGGTGTGCCAGAACGGGCTGAGTTCGACGTGCCAGTCCCAGGTCTGGATGCCGAAGGTGCGCGGGGCGCCGTCGGCGGCGTCCTCGGTCCTGCGGACGAGCGTCGAGCACTCGCCGGGCGGGACGGTGGCGCTGCGGGCGAGGATTTCGGTGCGGGCGTTGAGCGCGGCGATCCGCAGCACGTCGACACCGGCGCCGTGGGCGATGCCTTCGATCTGGGCCCGCGCGTGCGGCCGGAACCCGCCGATCGTGTCGAGGGTGCGCTCGGCGTCGTCGCGCACCTGCTGCGGACTGATGCCACCGATCCGGAAGAAACGGTCGTACCCGGCGATTCCTCCGGCGAGTACGTCGCGCAGCTGTTCCCCGCGGGCGACCCCGCGGGCGAAGGGGTCGGGCGAGGCGACCGCGATGTGGAGGCGGTCGGCGGGGCGGTCGATCCGGGTGCTCACGAGCGTCCTCCGGTGGTGGTGTGGCGGTACAGGGCGCCCCCGACGGACGTGGCGAGGACGGTGTTGGCGGCTTGCGCTTCGGGGCTCAGGTGCAGGGGGTTCGCGGCGAAGACGGTGAAGTCCGCGAGGTATCCGGGCTCGACGCGGCCGAGCTCGCCCGGCCGGCCGGCGGCTTCGGCTGTGGCCCGGGTCATCCCCGCGTACGCCTCCCGCGCGGTGAGGGCCTGCTCCGGTTGCACGGGCGGCGTCCCGGGGGCTTCGACGGGGCGGCGCAACTGGCAGTCGGCCAGCGCGATGCGCGGGTCGCCGGGGCCGATGGGCCAGTCCGAGCCGAGCGCGACGACCGCGCCGTGGCGGAGCAGGTCGCGGGTGCGCCAGCCGTGGGCGGCCCGCTCGGGGCCGATGCGCTGCGACCAGTTGTCGTTGCCGTCCGCGCGGGTGTGCCGGGTGCCGTGCACGGGCTGGAGGCTTGCGACGACGCCGAGTTCGGCGAAGCGGCCGACGAGGTCGTCGGGCAGCGACTCGACGTGCTCGATGCGGTGCGGGCCCTGGGCGACCGGTCCCGCTGCGGCGATGACGTCGAGGGCGACCCGGACGGCCTGGTCGCCGATGGCGTGGGTGGCGCTTGTGATGCCGCGCCGCGCGAAATAGCGCACGGCGTTCCGGTACGCGTCCACGTCGTGCCACAGCGAGGTGTCGTTCTCGCCGTGGCTGTCGGGCCGGTCGAACCAGGCCGTCCCGTTGTCCGCGGTGCCGTCGAGCATGAACTTGACACCCTCGACCCGCCAGCGCCTGCCGTGCGTCCCCTGGAGTTCGGCGACCGCCTGCCAGACGTCGGGGCCCGAGTCGGCGGGGACGAGCGGCGAACAGCGGATGCGCAGCGGCAGTTCGCCGTCCGCCTCGATCGCGCGGTACACCTGTTCGCTGGGGTCGGTGAAGTCCATCGCGTGCAGCCCGGTGAGGCCGCAGCCCGCCAGGGTCTCCAACTGCCGCAGGACGTATCCGGCGGCGGTGGCGACCGGGACCTCGGGGTAGTGCGCGAAGACCAGGTCCATCGCCTGGAGTTCGACGACGTAGCCGGTGGGCCTGCCGTCCGCGCCGACCTCGACGGATGACGTGTCGCCGAACGTCTCGCGCCCGGTCAGACCGGCGAGTTCCACGACCCGCGGGCTCACCACGAGGGCGTGCGCGTCCCGGGTCATCAAGGAGACGGCGCGTCCGGGAAAGCGTTCCCCGAGCACCGCGCCGCTCGGCGGGCCGGGGAAATGGTTCAGGTCGAGGTCGTATCCCGTGACCCAGGCGTCGTCCGGGCGGCCTTGCAGCGCGTCCGCCACGGTGGCGAGCACCGCCTCCAGGCTGCCGGCGCCGGACAGGTCGATGCCGCTGCCGACCTCGATCGACCCCCACACCGGGTGCGCGTGCGCGTCGGTCAGGCCGGGCAGCAGCACGCCGCCCGGGAAGTCGTGCAGTGCGGTCGCGGGCCCGCGCAGGGACACGGCCACCTCTTCGCCGCAGACGGCGATGATGCGCCCGTCGCGCACCGCAACGACCTGCGACGCGGAATGCGCGGGGCCGGGGGCGTCGTCGAGGGTCTCGACGTGCGCCACGCGGACAAGGGCATCGGCATGCATGAACGGCCTTCTTCTCGTAAGGGTCTCGTAGGGACAGGGAGTCGGTGAGTGTGGTCAGGTGCCCGGCGCGGTGATCACCGAGCGGCGCCGGGTGCGGCCCAGCATCCAGTAGACAGCCGCGGAGACCACCAGACCTCCGACGAGGGACAGGTTCGCGCCACCGAACAGCGAGGAGACCGGCCCCGTCCAGAAGCTCGTGCTGACACACAGCACCCCGGCGGCGGCACCGGCGAGGAACGCCGCCACACCGGCCCGGTTCACTCCCGCGTCGTACCAGAACGGGCCGCCGCGCCGCGCGTCGAGCAGTTGCCTGCCGTCGTAGCGGTTGCGGCAGATGCAGATGTCGGCGACGTAGACGCCGACGGACGGCCCGGTCACCACCACGACGAGCTCCAGCATGGTGTTCACGCTGGTCAGGAAGTCGAACACGAGGAGGGCGTAGAGCGTCATCGTGGTGGCCAGCACGCCGATGACGAGTACGGCGGTGACCCGGCCCAGGCGCACGCCGATCGACTGGAGGGTGAGGCCCGCGCTGTACGCGGTCAGCCCGTTGTTGGCCACGGTGTTGAGGACGACCGCGATGACGAACACCGGGACGAACCAGCCCGGCAGGATCTTCTCCAGCGCCGCCTGCGGGTCGCTCATGTCGAGGGTGGTGGCGGCGAGTGCACCGATGCCGGTGAAGAGCACGCTCGGCAGGAAGGCCCCGAGCGCGGTCCATCCTGCCACCGCCAACGGCTTGCTGCCGCGCGGCAAGTAGCGTGCGAGATCAGGGCTGTTGCTGTACGAGAGCGGGGTGGAGGCGATCAGCGCGAAGCCGCCGGCCAGCGCCACCCGGAGCGGGCCGCCGTGCAGCGGCTCAGCGGGGTGGTACGACCAGTCGGTGTGCCCCAGCACGTATCCGCCGACCACCACGAACACGACGGTGAGCGCGACGCTCAGCACGGCGTAGAGCCGCACGATCGTGGCGTGCCCGTACACGCTGACCACGAGGGTGGCCGCGGCGATCCCGCAGATGATCACGGCATCGAGCAGCGGGCTCTCCGGTGCTCCGATGCGCCCGGCCAGGCCGATCCCGGCGACCGAGGCGGCGGACCAGTTGAGCGCCAGATACGCTGCGGAGATCAGCCACCCGGTGAGCGCGATGACGGCCTTGTTCCCGACGATCCCGTACATCGCACGGGAGATGACCGAGCCCGTCGTGCCGGCGGCCGGTCCGCTGACGGCCAGGACACCGGTCAGCCCCCACAGCAGGTTGCCGGCCACGATGACCGCCAGGGCCTGACCGAGCGTGAGCCCCATGAGGATCAGGGCGCCGCCCACCACCAGGCTCAGATAGCTCACGTTGGGCGCCGCCCACACCGGGAAGAGCTGCCGGGGCCGGCCGTGACGCTCATCGTCGGGGATGTGGTCGATGCCGTGGGCCTCCAGCTGACCGGCCTGGTCAGCGGCCACGCCCGCACCGATGCCCGCGGTGTCCGTCAGGTCTTCGGTCGCCATCGCGTCCTCCCGGGAAGCAGCGGAGCCTGCCGGGCCCCAGCACTATTGGCTGTGTGCTCAATAGGGGGGATCCAATAGCGCCAGGACATGCGGCGTCAAGGGTTTGCCGACCGGCCCGTGCAACACGACGGAATCCGTTGCGCCGGGGTGGAGCCGGGGCCTGTCGTCGAACTCCCGCCGTCCGCCCGCAGGGTCGGGGCACCTCCCGGACGGGGCCTGGGGGAGGGAGTTCGCCGACAGGCCCCAGGGCGCTCCCCCTCCGCGGAGATCCGTCAGAAGCGCCCTGGACGCCGGGGGGGGGGGGCCCCCCCGGGGGGGGGCGGGGGGGGGCGGGGCCCCCCCCGGGGGGGGGCCGCCGGGCCGGGGGGGGGGGGGGCGGGGGGGCGCCCGGGGGGGTGGCG